>JAFTYM010000020.1 GCA_017461585.1 Oscillospiraceae bacterium
AGCGCTTTTCTGCCTCGTTTACGAACAAAATCTATCTTTTTAAGTGCAAGCAGTTTTGCCAATATAAATTCGTGATAGAATCAATTTACAAAAATCCGCCAATACTGGTATGTATTGGCGGATTTTTTAAGTTGCATTATAGCCGAATAGATAAAGGCAAACCTTATGTTTTCTTGTCGGGTACACCATAAGGGTGCTGTTTTTTATATATATTCTTTTATCTCTTTTCGTATGCGTATCACGTTATACACCAGAAGCAGCACGCAGTAAAGAAGAAGTGTCACCAGCAGAATAAGCTCAAAATCTCTTGTCATTGTGTATGACACGCCACTTAAACCGCATATAGCAATGTGGCTTAGAATGTAAGAAAGAGGAAACAGAATTGCTCTCTCCAGCCCGATTTTGACACGGGCTTTTTTTCTGAAAACAAGCCACAGCACCCCCAGCACCGCAAACAGAACCAAAGCGGTAAACAGATAATAATTCAGCGCCAACCTCGGCTGGGTTATAACTCCGCCGTTTGTGATTGGCTCTCCGTAAATGCACACGTCCTCCTCACCGTTATTCTGCGTGTAGTATATGGTCATTTGCGGCATTCCTACTGTAGGATAGGCTGTTAATGTTTTATTTTCCGTATCTTCATTGGTCCACTGCAAAAGTCGTGATGTCCACGCCTCAACAAAGTAATATTTCCCCTCTCCATTTTCCGGAGACGGCATACTCTCATAACTACATGCCGCAACATCCTCCCGGAATGTGAGCAGAACACCGCCATCACCTGTTTCCGTTACCGTTATCAAATCATCCGTATACTCAAAATGTATGGGCTTTGTGATGTACGAAAAGGCAACAACCGCTATGGCAAGCACCATTATAACCGACAGAACCACCGTCTGTATTCGTTTCATCACAAGCTTTTTTCTTATACCCGCAAGAGGCACAGCATCGCAGGCTGTCTGTATTATTTCAGGTTTGTTTATCATTTCAAGCTCTTTTCTGCATTCATCGCAGCCTTTCAGGTGCCCCTCAACAAACGCTTTTGTATCCTCGCTGACCATACTTTCCGCGTACAGCGGCAATACATCACGAATAATATTACACTCATTCATCACTATCACTCTCCTCTATCTTCGACCTTATCATATTCTTTGCACGGTGGTAGGTAACGCATGCCCAGTTTTCTGTTTTGCCGAATATATTTCCGATTTGCTTAAAGCTCAGGTCACCAAATACACGCCACATAAAAACCTCTTTATACGGTTCGGGTATTTTGTGAAGCTCACGCCTTATGCGCATGGCCTCATCCCGCTGTACAGTCTTTTCCTCGAGGTGCACATCCGACGGAAGCCTTGTCAATTCCTCATCTTCCGTACTGATCGTTTTGCCGCTTTTTCTCAGGTATGTATAGTAGCAGTTTTTTGCTATCTGGCAGAGCCACACGCGTATATCGCAATCCCCGCGAAAGCGCTTTATCGCTTGCATTGATTTAAAAAAAGTCTCGCAGGTTATCTCTTCTGCAACGCTCTCATCGCCGGAAAGCCTGAGAATATACTTATACACAGCACCATAATAATCCCGGTATATTTTCTCAAACTCAGTCATCCTACCACCTCCCTTCATATATAAGACGCCGTAAACGTAAAAACATTACAAAATTTTTTGATTTTTCATTATATCACAAAACAGCGCAGTTATCTGTGCTTTTCGCCAAAGGTTTTTCCGCTTTAAAACAGTAAATTATTATAATTCCATGATTGACAATCGCTTTTCATTTTGATATATTATTATTCACTAATATTGTTTAATGCGTTGAAGAAACTATGCTTCATATCTTACGTTTCAGAGAGTCGGCGGCTGGTGTGAGCCGATGCAGAGGGTATGAATGCAGTCTCATTTCTGAGCAGGAATTCCTAAAGCAATCGCTGTTAAGAGTTCCCGGAGGCCCCGTTACCATGGCTTAAGGCTTTATGAGCCGGATTTCTTGAGTGGCTGTAAAAACAGCAACCAGGGTGGTACCGCGGAATTGATTTTCGTCCCTGAGGTCTTTTGACCTCGGGGTTTTTTATTTTATCGTAAAAGGAGCAGGAACATGAGAAACGTAAAGATCACTGATATGACACTCAGACAGTGTGCAAACTCTGCAGAGGCAGCACTCAGCTTTAAGGAAAAGCTGGAGATAGCCAAAGCGCTTGACAAGATGAAGGTTGACTATATCGAGGCAGCCCCCCTTGTCAACATCAAGACCGACGCGCTTCTTATGCGTACAATATCCACAACCGTTGAAAACTGCGGTGTTTCAATGCCCGTAGGATACACAGCAGAAGAGGTTGACACAGCCTGGGCGGCAATTTCCAAGGCAAAAAAGCCCCGTCTGCACGTTATCGTTCCCCTCTCCACAGTTCAGATGGAATATGTCTGCCGCAAAAAACCTGCAGCAGTTTTAGAGATGATAAAGGAACTGGTCACACGCTGCAAATCATACTGCGACGATATCGACTTCACAGCAGATGACGCTTCCCGTGCAGAGCCTGACTTTTTAAAGCAGGCCATCGAGATCGCCATATCCTGCGGCGCTTCCACCGTCACCATCAGCGATACGGCAGGCTCTATGCTGCCCGATGAGTTCGGCGCATTTATCCGCGGACTTGAAGAGAGCATTCCTGCTCTGCAGAACGTAAATGTAGCCGCTCAATGTCTCAATGAGCTTAACATGGCAGCTGCATGTGCCGTTACTGCAGTTGGCTCAGGCGCAGTTGAGATAAAAGCAATCGCAACAGGCGACTCTACCGCAACTGTTTCCGATATTGCACGCATCATCCGTCTCCGCGGCGAAGATTTCGGCATTTGCTGCGGCATCAACATGATGGAAATCAACCGTCTCACCACACAGATAGAGTGGCTCACCCGCTCCAAGAAAGGCTCTTCTCCCTTTGACACAGGTATCTCCACAGCACAAGGCAGCGACTTTGTTTTAAACAGCTACGACAACATTGATGCCGTCAGCAAGGCTGCACTCCAGTTGGGTTACGAGCTGTCTGATGACGACCTGAACAAAGTTTTTGAATCCTTTAAAAACGTCGCCGACAAGAAAGAAGTCTCCGCGCGAGAGCTTGATGCTATCATCGCAAGCGTTGCTCTGCAGGTACCGCCCACATATCGCCTTGTGAGCTATGTCATAAACAGCGGCAACATAATCAGCGCAACCGCAAGCCTTGTCCTTGAAAAGGACGGCAAGGAGCTTCGCGGTCTTTGCGCAGGCGATGGCTCTATCGACTCTGCATTCCTTGCTATCGAGCAGATAATCGGCACACACTACGAGCTGGACGACTTCCAGATTCAAGCCGTTACAGAAGGCCGAGAGGCTGTAGGTACTGCCGTTGTAAAGCTTCGCTCAAACGGCAAGCTCTATTCAGGCCGCGGTATTTCCACCGATATTATCGGCGCTTCCATCCACGCATACATCAACGCACTTAACAAAATCGTTTACGAGGAGAACTGAGTATGAAACTGTCATTTTCAATCAAAGGCTGGTCCGGTCATACCTGGTCAGATTTCTGCGATCTGGCTATTGAAATGGAGTTTCAGGGCATAGAGCTCCACAATATACACGATACAGATTTCACTGCAAAGGGCGGACCTTTCCACGCACACGCTGCAGCCGCAACCATCCGCGGCCTGCAGGAGAAAAAGCTCTCCATCCCCTGTATCGACTCTATCTGCGACATCGCAGACGACTCAAACTTTGACTACAACTGCAGCGAAATCGCTGCCTGCATTGAAACCGCAAAGGTTTTTAAGATCCCCCATATACGCATCCATGCAGGCGCAGGCGAGGTTTCTGACAAGATGATGGAGTGCCTTGCAAAATCCGTTGCGTTGGCTGAAGAAGCAGGCGTAACACTGTTTATTGAGACTTACGGAATTTTTGCAGACACAGCAAAGCTGCGCGATGTTCTGAACAGCTTTGCCTGCGACAATCTGGCAGCGCTGTGGGATATGCACCACACCTACCGTCTCGCAGGCGAAAATGCAGACGTCACCATCCAAAACCTGGGTGCATATATAAAGCACGTTCATTTAAAAGACTCTGAGGTCATAGACGGAAGTGTAGAATATTGCCTCATCGGCGAGGGCACGCTGCCCATTGCCGACATGATGAACGCTCTGCGCTCTGTAAACTACGACGGCTTCATCTCCCTTGAGTGGGACCCCATGTGGATGCCCGACATCAGTGATATCGACATCATCCTTCCCCACTACGTCAACTATATGAATCGCTACAGCGACCCTTCAAAATCCCGCTCCGTCCTCTACGACAACGCACGCGGAACCGGCAAATACCCATGGAAAAAGGAACTCATCATCGAAAAGACCTTCTCTCAGGTTCTTGACAAAATGGTCGAAGAGTTCCCTGACCAGTACGCTTTCAAGTTCACAACGCTGGACTACACCAGAACTTACTCCCAGTTCCGCGACGATGTTGATGAATTTGCCCGCACACTCATCGCTCTCGGTGTAAAGCCCCGTGACAAGGTTGCGATCTGGGCAACAAATGTCCCTGCATGGTTTATCTCCTTCTGGGCAACCACAAAAATCGGTGCAATCCTCGTCACCGTTAACACAGCATACAAGATCCACGAAGCTGAGTATCTGTTCCGCCAGTCCGATACACACACGCTCATCATGATAGACGGCTACAGAGACTCCAACTACTCTCAGATCGTCGCCGAGATCTGCCCCGAGTTGGAAAACCATACCCCCGGAAAGCCTCTCCACGCCAAGAGACTGCCTTTCCTGCGCAACGTAATTACAGTCGGCTTCCGCCAGAAAGGCTGTCTCACATGGGAAGACTCCCTCCAGCTTGCTCATCAGGTTCCTGTCGAGGAAGTTTACCGCAGAGCAGCCGCCGTTGATATCCACGACGTCTGCAACATGCAGTACACTTCAGGTACAACAGGCTTTCCCAAAGGCGTTATGCTGACCCATTACAACGTTGTAAATAACGGCAAAGCGATTGGCGACTGCATGGATCTCTCCACCGCAGACCGCATGATGATTCAGGTACCCATGTTCCATTGCTTCGGCATGGTTCTGGCTATGACCGCATCCATGACCCACGGAACAAGCCTGTACCCCATCCCCTATTTCTCGCCAAAATCCTCTCTCGCCTGCGTAAACAGCGAGAAGATAACCGCATTCCACGGCGTTCCCACTATGTTCATCGCCATGCTCGAGCATGAGGACTTTGAAAAGACTGATTTCTCATACATCCGCACAGGTATCATGGCAGGATCTCCCTGTCCCATCAAGGTCATGGAAGACGTTCTTGACAAGATGAACATGAAGGAGATCTGCATCACCTACGGTCAGACAGAGGCATCTCCTGCAACAACCATGAGTAAAACCACCGACACTATTGAAACACGTGTCAACACGGTCGGCGGCGCTATCTTCGGTGTTGAGTGTAAGATAGTTGACCCTGAGACCGGTGAAGAGCTGGGCGATAACATGGACGGCGAATTCTGCGCCCGTGGCTACAACATCATGAAGGGTTATTACAAGATGCCCGAGGCAACCTCAAAGGCGATCGACCGCGACGGCTGGCTCCACACAGGCGACCTCTGCCGCAGACTTCCTGACGGCACATTTAAGGTCACAGGCCGTCTTAAGGATATGATCATCCGCGGCGGTGAAAATATCTACCCCAAGGAAATAGAAGACTTCCTGTACACCCACCCCAAAGTCTCCGACGTTCAGGTCATCGGTGTTCCCGATGAGCAGTACGGAGAAGAGATCATGGCGTGCATCATTCCCAAAGAGGGCGAAACCGTTACTGCAGCTGAGCTGAAGGAATACAGCATGGCACGCATTGCAAAGCACAAAGTACCCAGATACTTTGACTTTGTCGATTCATTCCCCATGAATGCCGCAGGCAAGATCTTGAAGTACAAAATGCGCGAGGATGCAGTTAAAAAACTGAACCTCCAGAAAGCAGACGAAATTGTAACCGCATAAAGCAAAAGAGCCTCAACACTATGTTTGAGGCTCTTTTTTGTCGAAATACGTCGGCAAAAAATCTGAAAAAGGTCTTGCATTGGCGCTTTCCTTGTGATATAATTTCTCTGTTGTCGGCTAAAGCGCCGCGCAGCGCCTATGCGGGCCTTTAGCTCAGTTGGTTAGAGCTCCCGGCTCATAACCGGATGGTCCTGGGTTCGAGTCCCCGAAGGCCCACCAACATAGGGATTTAGCTCAGCTGGTAGAGCAGCGGTCTCCAAAACCGCGTGCCGTGAGTTCGAATCTTACAACCCCTGCCAAAAATCGACAAGTTTCGCGTGAAACTTGTCGATTTTTATTTTTTACTATTAACTAATAACGCCGTGTCGTCAGAGACGACACATGGCAATATATCATAATGAATTATGATATATTCAATTTACAAAAATCCGCCAATACTGGTATGTATTGGCGGATTCTTTTAGTTCGTTTATAGCCGAATAGATAAAGGCAAAACCTTATGTTTTCTTATCGGGTACACCCTTTATGGCGGGCCGTTTCTTTTTATTTCTCTCCGGTCTTCAAAGAAAAATTATCGGGATCATATTTTGTCGCTCTCTCAAGAATTCGCTGGAAACGCTCTATCTTCTTTCTGACCTTTACAGAGTCCATGGTTATCTGCTCATTGTTTTTGTTTTGAGACTTAAACTGATGAGTGTCGCAGTATATCTGCACCAAAAGCTCATTATCCTGAATAAGATAATCCTCTTCCAGCCACGCAGGGTCAATGTATTCATTGCTCTTCTCTATGTAATATACCTCTATACCCTGCTTGTGCTGATAGTCCATCTGTGCAACTGCGCTCTCCAGGCCGTTGTCCTCAAGGACAAAAACACGCTGTATTACTGCGCCGCCTGCCACTATTGCAGCCTGCTTTTTAAGGTATTCAATAGTAAAATTGTCCTGCCAATAATCACTTACCGCAGTTATTGCCTTAATGCTCTTTTTGGTAAACTCAATTCCCGAAACGCCAAAGGTGTCCTCTGCGTGAGGATTTGTCCAGTTGGTGCCCTCAAAAAACTCTTCATTTTCCGACAGGAAATCGTTTATCTTCATACACGCCCACTTTTTAAAGTAATCGTGCTCAACGCCCAGCAGTTTTTTGCGGATATTCTCCAGCGTCTCATAAATGTAGTCGTCACTTGGCTGGGAATTAAGGTTTTTCAGCAATCTTTCAAAAACCGCATCGAAATACTCCATGGAGCAATCTATGCCGTTCTCTTCAGACAGGGCAGCAATGTCCTCAGGGAGGTTTTTACCGTCAGGCATTTTAAAGCCGTTTATAAAGATTGGGATGATATTCTTATTACTCTCCAGCGCCAGCTTAATTTCATGACGCAAAAGGTCATCTTCATCGCTGCATCTGTCAAGACCGCCGTCGGGTATGAGCAGTACAAAATCCTCACACTCGTTTACGGCTTTTGAAATATTCTTTTTAAAACCGCCCGAAAACAGAGACTCGAAATCAAGAAATACGGAATATCCCTTTTCTTTCAGCTTCTCATAAAAAACTCTCGCATGTGCATCCGATCCGTTTCGTCGGTAGCTTATAAAAATCTGATATGGCAGCTGTCTTTGCATATCTTCACCCCATCACTCTTTATATTTCATGTTCTCCGGTGTCCAGTTTTCAATAACTTTCAGCATCTCCGCAGCCTCTCTTTTTGCTGCATCAAGATCGTGCTCCAGATAGTTGCCGCACTCTCTCTGTTTTGCCCCGGGAACTTCGCCCTCAAACTTCGCAATAAAGGAAAACGCGTTTTTAACAAGACTTATCACTTCTGCTTTGCTTACAGTATCGCGCACAAGGAGATAAAACCCTGTTCTGCAGCCCATAGGTCCAACATAAATCACACGGTCACTATAGCTTCCGTTTCGTGCGTACGTGGCAAAAATGTGCTCTATGGTGTGCATCGCTCCGTTGGAAAGATAGTCTCCCTTGTTGGGCACTTTCATTCTCAGATCGTAAGTAACAACATCTCCGTCGATTCTGGAAACATATATACCTCTTTCCAAAACGTCATGATTTATGGTAAAGCTTGCTATTGTTTTCATTTGAGTCTCCTTGGTCATGCTTTTTCGATTCTGTATCCCAATGCCATTATCAGCTTCAGAGTTCCCATAGCCGTATTGCGGTCATAGTCCTTTTCACTCTCCGGAAGCTCATTATATGGCACCATACAGGGCGTGGTCTTTTTCTCGCTGTCCTGCTTTTCGCCATACGTCCAGCCCTCTGCAATACGCCCCTGTGCCCATACCTCATGGACATTTTCTGCTATTTTCTCCGTCAGCGCCACAAGCTCCTCAGGAAGTTCGATATGGTCTGTGTTAAAAGGTTTTGGTGTATACATTCTGTTCCTCCTGTCTGCTTACGCGTCAAACGCAGACTTTACAAGTTCTGCAAAAACCCGCACTTTTTCTTCAAGGGGCGGATTTTTGCCGTCAAACCACTCCTGTCTGCACAGGTAATAGTCACACTCGTCATTGAGCTCTGTGTCATCAATGAGAAACGGCATTATTTTTATTCCGTCACGAAGTCTGGAAAAAGCCTTGTCTATTTCATTCAAAACATGAGGTGAATTAATAGAATCACGGCTTATCAATACAACAAACACCTTTGCCGCTCTTATTGCGGCAACTATCTGTTTTGCAAAAGAGCCCTCTGTCATATTTCGTGTGGCTATCCATGTGGAAACGCCTCTTTTGCCAAGCTCATCTGCCAAAAGATCGGCTGCATGCTGATCTTTTGTGGAATAGCTGATAAACACATCGTGGCTTTCCTTTTTGTTATGAACATCGTATTTGCACTTTGTGTCCAACACTTTAAGTTCTGCGCTGTCATATCCGATGACTTTTGGAAAATCACCGATACTCAGCTTGTCGGAATACACGGCATACAGAGACACCTCAGGAAAATATACAGACTTTTTCGCCGCTTTTACATTAAATTCATTCATGAATTCAACTGTATTCATCTCATGGATCTTCATAAGCTCCGCAGGAAACATGTTTCTGTAAAATTCCTGTGTAAACGCAATAACCTCTGTGCGTATTACGACTTCATCCCCGGCGATCTTTTTTATCCGGGCACTTATATAATCTGCCAGCTCAAGTACAACCGCAGACCCGAAGCCGCCGAAAGTCGTGGTGATAAATCTCAATTCAGCCTCATCTGTGTCAAAAAAATCATCTACCACGTCGGGGAATTCTCCCTTGTAAAGGCTGTGTCTGAACATATCTCTGCCGAGAGCGCGCAAACAACCTGTTCCGTAAGGGTAGTTTTCAAACAGAACCCGCTCATCACTATCGTCAAACTCGTGATTTTCCCGCTTATCGCTGTCAACATATAAAAATCTGACACCGTCGCTGTCTGAAAATCTCACAAATTCTTTCAGAGCACGGCATCCAACACCGCCGACTCCTATATAACACTTTTTCACAAAAACAGCTCCTTATACCTTTTGTGATAAAACTGCATCTATCTCTTTTCCGTTTAAGTGGTTTTTCTTCATAAGCTCACTGACCAGCGCATCTATAACGGCTTTGTTCTCCGATATAAGTGCGATGGCGCGTTTCATCTCTTCATCCAGCATCTTGTTTACAGCATCTCTAACCTGAACAGAAAGCTCGCCTGAGCGCGCGTTCTGAGGATCAATTACAGCAAGACCAAATGCCTCATCCATGCCGTATGTACAGATAATGTGCTGGGCTGTACGTGTGGCAGCCTCCAGATCACCGCCGGCGCCTGTGGATATTCCTTCTTTTTCTCCGTAATAGACTATTTCAGAGGCTCTTCCGCCCAAAGATGTGCGGATTTTTGCAAGGAGCTCATCTTTTGTATAGATTGCTTTACCCTCGTTGTCGGCGTGCTGCATATAACCGCCGTGGTCACCTCTTGCAACGATTGTGAGATAAGTGGGGCACTCTCCGCTGTGCCAGCAGATAAAGGCATGTCCTGCCTCGTGGCGCGCAACTCTCTCCAGCTGCGAAATATCCCACGCTTTTTCCTCTCCGCTGTTAAATGTCTCGAAGGCATCCTCTAAAATCTCGTCTGTCACTTTAAGCTCTCCGCTTCTTATGGCGGTTCTGAGCGCAAGCTCCATTACGGACTCCAGCTCTGCAAGGCTCATGCCCGTGGAGCGCATGGCGATATTGTCGATTTCGCTCTCAGAGACAGCAAATGCTTCGTTTTTCGCCATCTGCATCTTTATATATTTTGTGCGGCCGTCGCGGTCAGGCAGATCAATGTGAACTCTTCTGTCAAATCTTCGCATAAGGGCGGGATCCAGACTCTTGGCCTTTCCCGGCTCTACATCAAAGTTTGTGGCAGCAAGTACAAACACAGGCTTGGAGGGGTCGTTTTTAAATCCGTCTATCTCTGTTAAAAATGCAGTCAGCGTCTCTTCGCTTCCTGCGCCGTGGTCGCCGCCGCGGCGTTCTTTTGCTATCGCGTCTATCTCGTCAATAAACAGGATTGCAGGTGCATACTTGCGGGCTGTGCGGAAAAGCTCGTGCACTCTGTCTGCGCCCTCGCCCACAAATTTCTTTAAAAACTGGTTGCCTTCCGCTGCGATGAATGTTACATCAGACTCGCTTGCCATAGCTTTTGCAAGCATGGTCTTACCGGTTCCCGGAGGTCCGTATAATAGAACACCTTTCGGTGCTTTTACACCTGTTCCCAAAAACTTCTTCGGATTTTTAAGATATTCAACGAAATACTGCAGTTCCTTTTTTGCATCATCAGCGCCGATGATGTCATCGAACTTCACATTGGGTTTGGACACTCCGCTGAGCACGTTCTGTCCGTCCTCCGGATCTACTGCAACGCTCATTTCAAAGTCAAAAAGCTTTATAACAGCAGTTTTTCCCTCATCTGTCAGATACTGTGCAGTCTCAAAGGACACAAGCTTATTTGCTTTTGCCAGCATATTCATGCTTCTCTGCTGATGAATATTGTCGCAGACCTGAGCTATCTTCTCTGCGCCGTCCTCCGCGTTGATAACACCGCGCACACCCAGCTTTGTATAAGACAGCAAAACTTCATCGCCAAAGGGTGTATCTCCGTTCTGTACAAGATAAACGGGGATGTCCCGGTAGTTCTCACGAACAAATTTAAAGAAGTCTCTTGAAGGAGAATTAACGTCCTCAAGATTTAAGTATCCTCTGTCTGCCGTTTCGCCAAACAGAGGATCAATAACGATCATCTGAATATCGTACTTAGACAGCACTTCTTTTCCCTCTGCAACAGTCTGCACAGCGGTCACATGCTGTTTCTCTCCTGCCTTAAGCTCTTCTCCAAACAGAAGGACCTGATGAGTCTCGGTGTTTTCAAACAATGCACGGATCTCGGCATTTTCCGGAAGCTCAACGGTCATGGATATTTTATCCAGACCGCTTATACCGCCAAAACCATTTTTATCGGTAACAAGTCTGAAAAGCTCAAACAATTCATCATCAAAAAATGTTTCCGCACGGCTTCTGACGGTTCTCGCATCTGCTGCACCGCCCTCTGCAAACAGCAGCGCGGTGAACACCTTTTCGTCTATATCAACATCAATGCCTATCTCATTTTCAAAGTTCTCAGCATGGCGCAAAACCTCACGTTTTGCAATATCCCGCAGATTGTGAGATGCCATTCTGTTGAACATTACCACATTGCCCGATGCAAAGCGCGAGCAAATTGCAGCAGGAAAATAAGGCACGCCCGTCTCTGGATTTACGTCGTTCTGCAGCGCTTTAAGTATGACCTTTCTGGAAACACCGGAAAAATCTCCGCTCTCGCTGTTTTCATAAAGCTGTCTGCCTGCGTTTGTGGTAAAAATAAGTATTGCCTGAGAGAAGGATACCTCTGCGTCGGTATAGTTATCCCTCAGTCTGCCTGCGTCGAGCAGCTGCAGGAACAGGTGGATAACATTGATATGCGCTTTCTCTATTTCATCAAAAAGCAGAACACAGCAGGGATTTTTCTCAACAAAAGAGGTTACGTTGCCTGCTTTTCCGTTTTTATATACTTTATCAGAACCGCAAAATTCAATATTCGCTTCTTTATCTGCGTATTCGCTCATGTCAAACCGCATAAACGGTCTTCCAAGCGCCTCTGCAGCCTTTTCCGCCAGGAATGTCTTTCCTACACCCGGAGGTCCTGCAAAAAGGAAAGTTGCGCCCGGACGCACTCGGGACTTATCTGTCATCGCCAGCATTTCTGCCTGGAAAAATCCCGTAGCAAAAGTGCTTACGGCATTATCCTGTCCAAACACGCTGCCAAGAAGCCCGGTTCTGATCTCTTTCACTTTCAAAACCAGCGTTTCTAACCATGTTTTTGCGTTTTCAGGCTTAGGCTCTTCAGCATGAGAAGCGACTTCAAACAAATCTTCGTCAATGTCTACGCCGTATTCAGAAATATAGTCAATCGGCATTATCGGATCTTCTTCCGGCACATTTCCGTTATTGACGATCACCTTTATCGTCCCGGAAGGATCTGCAAAAATACACTCTACAACGTCAGACAACGTAATCATATCTCCGTTACGGGCAGCCACTTTGTTTTTGGCTGCCATCAAGATCTTCTGCATGTAAATTTTATCTGCAAGTCCTGCCACGGGATGTGCTCTGATATGTTTCATCAGAACATTGCGCATAACAGAAAGAGATATGCCTGTTCCGCGGATAAGCTTTACAAAAGAAGAGTCCTGTCCCATATCTCCGTATTTTTCTACATGATCAATGGTAACGACCATTATTTTTTCTGCCGTTGCATAAGAATCGCTTCCGTCGCCTACTGACGCTGCGTTTTCCAATATCATTTTCAGCAGATTACTGTTTACGATTTCTTTCATAAAATGCTCTCCTGTTCAGTTACGCTTTTCCGACTCGTCTGTCTTTATCCAAATCCTCATCTGTCAGGCGATGTGTCGGCACCATATTGTGATGCATCTTTCCCAGTTCGTTTCTGCTTGAAGAGTCATCGGATCCGCTGTATACAAATCCTTCAGATCTCATATATGCAAACCAGCGGCAATGCTCAAGGTCTTCTATCGCCTTGTTTCTCTTTTTCTCTTCCTCGGTCATCTCTTCTTCAGGCTTGTCTATAAACTGCAGGTTGCAATGGATGCGAGCCTTCTTGTGCAGCGCCGTTGCCACAGAGGAGCGGTAGTTATACTCAATGTCCCAAAACTCCTCTTCTTTGGCGTTGTCCCAAGCCATGTGGCATTTGAGCGCAGCATCTTCAACCTCTGAATCAATGATGACCTTTTCCGTGTAAGAGGAGTCTATATCGCCGATAAATCTGATATCATACGTCTGATTCTTATGGTTTTTGATGCCCTCAAGTGCAGCTCTCTCCTCGCTGCTGTGGACCACAGCAACAATTACAGGCTTGATTCGAAGTCTCTCAAATCGCATACGCAGATCGGCAGCGACTCTGACGTTGTCCTCATCTGTGCCTAATGCGACAAATACATAAGTCGCATCCTTAAGTTCCATTATCTTTTCTGCAAAATCATGTGTATTTGCATCAATATCCGAATGCACTTTTATCTCATAGTGCGGATGACCTTCAGCGATAACTCCCTGATTTTCCTTTTCAATCATCTCAGGTGCCAGATAAGCAACCCGGGATTCTGCATTTTTGTCCTTGTCAAATGCGGTGATCTTCAGCTTATAATCCACCATCTGACCGTACCAGGACAACGCTCTGAGCATTGTTGTGCCGTACTGTCCCAAGCCTACGATAACTGCAGAAATACACTTTGTGCCGCTTTCGTCAGCCTTGGCGCTGTCAAACAGCAGATGACCTTCGTCATACAGAAGGCGGCTGATAAGGGAGTGTATCTCGTCAATACGGCGAACAGTCATTTTTCCTCTGGGCGTAGACGCAAGGACAAGCTCGCTTTCTGTAGCGGTGGAGAAGAGATAGAGCATGGTATTCTCTCTGTCTTTATGCTCTGCTATAAGCTTAAGTGTCTGTCGGAGGTTTTCCGTCTCATTGCCTCCCACTACGAAAAACCACGTCTTTTTTGTGAGCTTATCCAATCTGAATCTGATTGAAAGAATATCTTTTTTAAAGCATATTGCGTCTATTTCCGCAGCCTGCTCAATAAGCTCTTTTTCGGTTTCGGATTCTGCCTCGTTTACACCTGCAAACACAAGCAGCACATCCGGATTGTTCTTACGCAGATCTTTTGCCAGCGCAACAGATCTCTCGTTGATTTCGGAAAATATGTAAGTTTCCTTGTTTCTGCGAACAAAATACCTGATGTATGCGTTGACATCCTTAAAGAAGGACAGAACAACACCAAAGGTAAAGAACGGAGCTGCCACCATGATTACCAGCGTATATGTCAGATAAACGGTGTTGAAAACATTGCCGCCTGCAGCAACTGTCTCCATAAAGAAGGAATAGTCTCCGTCCAAAGTGAATGATCTGAGCACGCTGTAAAGAGACACCAAAACCGCCTGCGGTCCTCTAAAGCTCGTTGCGGACGCATTGTAATAGTATGGCATATACAGAAAAAATGCAGATACAGCCACACCTATGAACAAAATATTGAAACTGCGCAGCAGCTTATGGCGCTTGATCTTGTTCTTCTCACAGTAAATAACCGCAAAAATCGCCGCAGCCAATATTACTACGGAAATGATAAACTGTACTGTCCAACTCATCACATCGTCTCCTTACATCGTGTAATTCTGAGTTTAAACGTTTAATCTCAATTGTTCCACAGGCTCTTTACTATCTTTTCAAGCTCTGCCTGTGATTTATCGTGTATGCTCTCAACAAGACGGATGCCCATATCCTGTGCGCGCTGTCTCAAGTGTTTTGAGAACGGGCTGTCAGGATCCAGAGCCTCTGCAACAAGTACCTTTTTAACATACTTTCCACCGAAGCGTGATGCCACAGTATTAAGCTTGTACAGCTCTTCCATCTCAATTCGTCCGTTCTTACATGAGACGAAAACAGGAACCATGCCTTTCATCATAACTACGTCTACTTCATTTTCTGTGTTTGCCTCGTTGGGGTTTTCATTGAGTTCTCCGTCCCAATCGATGTAAACACCGTTCATAACGTCGTTATATACGGGCGTTTCGCCGTCTTTTACCGCCAGCGCCGTCACAAAAATCTTCATTTCCAGCGCCAGCCCTGCTTTTGTAAGACAGCGCTTCATCTGCATATTCTTGTATCGGATCTTGATCGTCTGTCCGTCGTAGCTGTATTCTCTCAGAATGCCCGCATCATACAGACCTCTGACAATAGCTCCGATAGACACAAATTTTCCGCCGCCGGACTCTACAATATTTTCAACTGCCGCAGCAGATGCAATGGTGGTAAGCACATCTTCACGGGGATCTCTCACAGACTCTGCAGCAGCAAAAACAGCTATCTGTGTGTTCCACAGCCGTACATCCTTTTTGCAGATCTCCCATATAGCGTTGATTTCGTCATAAAACTCATTATCAACATCCCAATAATAGGTTCCCTGAGGCTTGTCCTCTTCAGACAGCACAGAGCCGCCGTAAATATGTATGTTTTCCGCTACAGACAGCTCGGTAACTTCCTTTTCGATAGTTGTGCCGTCCATGTCACAATCAATTATCTTATTGTTTCTGATGTTGAATTTGTGCATCTGGAGCTTTTTGTCCTTATAGCGCTCATAGACAATTCCCGCAGCCACAAGGCTCAGCTCCTCACCGCCAGTAAGGCCGATGAAGCAATCGTCATACATCTCGATAACTCTTGTCAATTCCTCGACTATATCGCCAAGGCTGTTTCTGTTAATTGTTCTGCAGGTAAATTCCACATCGTGTCCGCGATTTTTAAGCATCTCTTTATAGATTTCCGCATATTTTCTCATGGTCTTGTACTTGTTTCCCAAAAGGACAACGCGATCGGGCACATTTGTCAGGCATGCGCAGATATTTTCTGTTGATGTTTCGTCAAAGAATTCAATAAATGTCATGATCTCACCCTTTGCAATTCTGCACTAAAAGGCGACCGCAGGTCGCCTTTTAGTTGTTTATTTCTGTTTTTCAAATACGAGAGTTTCGCCGTCGGCTGTAAGCAGAAGGTTACCCTTTTCAAAGTCGTATGTGTACTCAACTTCTGTCTCAAGACCAAGTGTATTGACGGTGATGACAAGCTTGCCGTCCTCGGCTGTATATGTCATATCCACATCAATACCCAGAACAGTGGTCATTGTTCCTGTTCCGTCTTCGTTAAACACAAACTTATCCTCTGATACAACGCCTAATACCGTATACTGTCTTGTCCATGTGCCCACAAGCTTTCCTGCTCCGCAGGATGTCAGAACACAGACGAGCATAAGGACAGCAAGTATAATTGAAACCGCTTTTTTCATTTCATTTCCTCCGACTTAAAATTTGAAATAAATTGTAATAACGCGCATAGTCTCATCGGGAGCATAGCGATAGCTGGTCTGGACTATCTTTTTGTTTGCCTTTGCCGCTTCTTTAATAACGGCATAGCAATCCGTACTGTCGCGGCACAGCTTATCAAAAGCCTCACGGTAAACCGCATCTCCCGTGCACTTGATGCTGAATTCCTCAGCTCCGCGCTTTGCAGCAAGGACAGCTATCTCCTTGATTTTCTTGATATCATAGCTGTCAATAACTGCGTTGTTGTGATAGTGATAGTTGCACTTTGTGGCGGTGCAGACAGGCATTTCTGTGGGACACCAGTTGAAAATTCTTGTTCTCAGCATTTCCTCTGTTGTTACGCAGAAATAGTTATAGCTCATTTCATTTCTCTTGACAGCCTGAATGGTGTTGGAGAAATCATCCCATGTTGCATCGAGATAGTAATACTCTCCGTCAGCCTTCAGGATATTCCATGCGTGAGCTGTAACCTCGCCGTTTTCATCTTTCTTGAGCATGTCGCCTACACAGTAGCCGCACTCAATGCCGTATTTCTGCAGCAGGAACTGAACAGCCTTTGCATAGCCTGCGCAAACGGCTTTTTTGTTGATAAACACACCGCAAATGGTTCTGAGCCAGTCATGTTCCGTCTCTCCGATACCTGTTTTCTCCTGTCTTTCAAGGGCGATTGTATCGTAGTCGATGACTTTAATGATATTTGTGTGAACGCGAAGAGCCACATCATATGCGCTCATACTATCTGTGATACCCTCGGTAAACTGAGGCAGCGCAGCATCTATCTTTGCCATAAGCTGCTGTTTTTCCGCCTCGTCCATGCAGTAGATGAGGTTTACTTTGCTTCCCTGCATGGAGAAGTTTTTGTACTGGAACAGCTCAGGTCTGTCATAGCTTATAGCACGGGACACAGCCTGTACATCGTCAAAAGATGCAAAGCCTGCGTCAAAAGACACCTCATACTTTTCGATAGCCTCACACATGCGTGTATATGTAGACTTCTGAGGCTCGGGCAGTCTTTCATAGAAGAACCGTACTGTCTCGCCGCCGGTCTCTCGGTCCGGCTTGTCGGGAATATAATCGTCACCGAGATCCAGCTTTCTGGGCGTATCGTCGAAATCATCGCTGCTGCCGCCGCCCTGGTTTTCAAGGACATAGCGGAAGGGATTATTTCTGAACTGAGGATTTTTAAGAAGCTCACGAACGAGCTTTCTGTATCCTGTTCCGGAAACAAGATTATTGCTCTCATAATAACCGACGCGCTTTTCAGCAAGGGCGTCCATTCCCAAAAATCGCAGGTACTGGACCGCAACAAGTGCAATATGTCCTTCCGCCAGCTCTTCGGGAAGATTCGGCACATGCTTAAGCTGCCATGTATGCGTCAGCTGTCTTACAAGAAGTTCGGAAATTCCCGCTGCGGGGATATCTCTTTCAACATGAGCCTTTTTCTTATCGGGATCGATATAGCCCTTAAGCGCCACATCTCCGCCTCGTCTTAAGATCTTGCTGTCTGCTTTTATCGTATTGAGTATCTTTACGGTAGACTCAAAGCAGATCTCATAATCCTCTTCCACGGTGATGCCGTAAGTGTTTTCAAGGAACAGCTTTGCGTTGTTAAGATGGTTTTTCAGCGCACGCTTGTTATTGCCCACTATCTGCTGTGCATATTCGCGGCACATCATGCGGCCGTCATCCAGCTGGACGATATTCTCGCCCTTTACAAATCTCTTGCCGCAGAAATCACAAACTGTGTACTCAACAAGCTCTTCAAGGTCAACATAGTTAAGCTCGTACTTATCATCACCGAGAACTTTTGCAAGGCCATGCATTGCCTTAAAGTCAAAGCACGCAGGCTCACCCTCTCCGCCGAAGTGGAGGTAGTTCTTCTTGATAGTTATCTTTGAGTCATCAAATGTATTGTACCAGTCAAGATACTCAAGAACAGGCGCAAACAGCTGATGCAGAGGATCGTCTCCGGAGGATGTGAGCGTCGAGATAACGCCGAGATCTGTGCTGCAATCTTCAATTATGAGAAGCTCGATCTCATTTTCCTGCTCACGTTTTCCTGTGAGAGTGATCTGCGGATAGAGGTTTATAATATCGCTGCAGCCCGTCTCATCGCCAAGGGCCTTGTTTTTAAGCACAGGCACAACTGCAAGACACTCTGACACATAGGGGAACATGGATTTCAGTATCTCGCCTACCATAACAGATGCCAAAAACGCTGTCTTATCCGCATTTTCGCCAAAGCTGCCGCCGATGCGTATGGACAGGACGGATGCGCCGTTATTATCCACATAACCGCCGTGCTTTATGACCTGCTCGGATGTAAATGTGGGGTTTTTCAAAGCGCCGTATCTGCGGTAACAGGAAATCGCATATACCTGATCTTTAATGCTGATATATTTATTTGTCTTGGGGTTACAGTCCAGAGTGTGCGGATCCACAACATAGTAGCCGTCTGTCACGACTTCCATAGGTGCCTTATACGCCGCAATAGTGACCTCGTTTACGGTTACACCTTCGAAGCCGCGGTTAAGCTGCACTCTCTTAACAGGAGACAGCATCTGAATGCTTTCAGGAGCATCATCCACAACGTATCTGCGCGTCTGGATGTATTCGTACGCTTCATCGTTTTTGCCGCCCGTGGCAAGCTTTGCATGGATAACGCCGTTTGCGGCATCAATAGCGCTGATGTGGTACAGGTCACCGTTATACAGCAGGTTCTGTTCGGGGATATACTTCTGTGTAAGGCGTTCTTTTGCAAGGGGCAGCGCATAAATTCTGTTGCCGTGGTAAATGCGGACAAGATTGCGTCCCTCAAGGAGATCGTAAAGCTTGCCCTGTTTACGCAGGTGTATTCTGTTTTCCAGCTTATAGATGCCGTTTTCGTCAAAATCGCGCTCTGTGGAGTATTCAAAGTAGGAATAGAACAGGCTGCTGTCTGTTCCGTTTATGCCGAAGTACTTTAAAAGTGCGACCATAACAGCGTTTGCGTTTCCGCCTGCCGCAACAGCTGCAAGCTCAGGATCTCCGCCTGCGATGATAAACAGCTCCTCCTCGGAAATACCGCCGGAGTTTGCCTTTACCAGAATTCTCAGCGCTACGTCACGGCTTAAGCCCTCACGCATGGGGATTCTGATTATCTGTCTGCCCTGCCACAGGTCTGCAATGTTTGCAGCATAGAAGTCTCTCAACATGTAGGGACGAGAGATAATATTTATAAGTGTGGGCTTATCGCCGGCAAGACGCGCATAGCGTCTTATTGCATCGGGCAGATTGTTTAAGGGATCAAAGGCAATGATCGCAGAATACTTATCGGGATTGTAAAAGTATTTGTTGACCCTTATATTGTCCTTGGTCAGAGCAAAGGGAAGCTTTGCGCTGTTGGACACGGCAGACTCTATCATGTTGTTATAGGGCAGCGCGTTATTGGGGAACACGGAGATATGCGAGACGCCCTTTGAGCGGCAGAGCATTATCATGTTCATGATAAGACCGAGCTCTTCGTCTGTATGTACAAACTGAGCTATCTTGGACTTGCCCTCATCGTCTTTTACACCCTCGTGGTTATAACAGCTGATGATAGTGTCAGGTGTTATCTGCATACAGTCTGTTGTCTCAAAATCAACAGAGAGCAGATTTTTCAGAACCTTGTCAAGTCCGGGTATCATGCTGTCATCAAAGCAGACATACTTGATGGGTCTGAAGATAAATCTTGATTTGAAGCCGATATTTCGTCCGCTGTTTTTTGCTATTACAGCATTTGTCTTTGCAATATGCTGGAAACGTGTGTTCATCAGGGACATAAGGGGTGCATGAAGAGTCAGCGTCTCAACCGTGTCAACAAAGACAATGGTGTTGATTTGCTGGATAAATTCCTTATGCTTCATCTCAAAATCAGAAGAGCAGATATAGTCAGGTGTTGTAATGAGCACGCTGTGATCATCAATGGAGGATTTTTCCGCACCTGTTTTTGTACTGCTGACCTTGAGAATTCCCCAAATGGGAGAGTCGTAATCGTTCACTTTTGCTCCGACGCCTTTGCAGTAAAGGCTGGAGATATTGGAAAGACCTTCGTATATATAATCATAAGTGGCTTCTATCTGCTCGTCACCGTTGCAGACAAAGACGATGTTCTCACCACGAGCCAGAATCATGCTTATATATCTGATAAAGTACATTCCGAATTCAGAGAAGAAGCCGCCCTCGATAACAAGGTTCTTCTCCTTTGAAAGCTGATCCAGACAGTTTATAAACAGCGCTTTCTGAAGCTTGGGATTGCGCGAATCCTTCTCCATCGCCTGTCCGACCAGCACCGCCGCAGAGTCGCTCTCTGCTGCGATATCCATTGCCGTATCCTTTTCGGGCATTTCGATATTGCAGAGATATCTGTCTGAATAATATTTTCTGCACTCTTTGTCAATCGCCGCAATATCAACGGACAGTTCGGTTGTATTTCCGAGGTTGTCATTCAAAACTTCGGGGCACTCTTTTTCCACAAGCTCAATTCCCGCCAGGAAGAAATACATATCCCAAAGCACTAAAAGTGTGATTACGGGATAGATGTAGCCTGCGCCATGGAAGTCCAGAAGGAAATCGTAGGGGATCCAGCTCGCATCGGAAAGGGCAGGTATCTGGAAGAAAATGAATGTGAGGATATAAAGTGCAGAGAGCAGCAGGTTGAAGTGTTTGAGAATGCGTCCCACGAGGAACCATGTCTCATTGTGGAAAAAGCGAATAACAGCTCTCTCCGCCTTCTGCTTCCAGTTAAATTCACCGTCTTTCTTTGCGGGCATGACAAGATTTTTCTTTTTAAGCCCTGCACGAACAAGCTTCTGCAGCAGCAGGTAGAGAAAACCTATAGCTGCGTTTATAAGAATTGTAGTGAATACGGTGATGTAATACTGTGTGCGTGTGGAAATGGCGATTTTCGAAGCAAGCCATTGCACTATTCTCCATGAGGCTATCCATTGATAGAGATCCTCCAGCAGCGAAAGTGCCACCGTTGCCGCAATGGCATAGACCACGCAGTAGACTAAAACTCGAAAATATTTGTAGCTTATTCCTTTTTTCTTATCCTTTTTGCGGGCAGACCAGTTTAAAAGGAACGGCAGCACCGCAAGGAACACAGAGGCAAGCAGCACAAGTATTTTCAACAGCATTTTTAAAAATTCCATGCTCTAACCTCCTTTGTTAATTCTCGTAAAGTGTATTCAGCTCTTCGCCAGTGATAATAGAGTAGAACGCACGGTTTCTGTCTCCGCTGCAGAAAGCGGAACCAAAATCGATTTCCTTGGGATCTACCTCAACCGTGGAGCCGCGAAGATCGCTGCTGCACTGAAGATCCTCAAGGATATTTCCGATAGCTCCAGCGTAAGCCTTCTGCTTAAATGCATGGTGCTCCAGCTTTGCTCTGGCGATCTCGCAGCAGTCCCTGTAAAACTCCACATCTGTAACATACTCATACATCCAGCGAAGCTGAGGGATGCAGGACGAGAGCATCTTATCGTACTTTTGTGTTGCATCATCGTTTTCAGCTAAAATCTGCTGAGATCTGTCTTTAAATTCTTTCCATACCTTAAGATATTTTCTCTTCTGCAGTTCCCGCAGTATGAAATACACCAACGTAAGAAGTCCCAGCGGTATCAGGACGGAGAAAACGGTGGTAAGTACGGAAGTGAGATCGTCAAACAGAGCGTCCCATTGCAGGACAAAGTAGGGTGTGTATAAAACAAGTACAGCACCTAAAAGCACAAAGAATATTATCTTAATTCTTCTGAGACTCTCTGTAATCTCATCCACCTTGTTTATGAGCCAGTTACAGGGCTCTTCAACATCTGTGAGTGATACTGCACGGCTGGCGTAAAACTCAAAATAATCACGCTGAGCATTTGAATAGCCGTTAACCGCAGCATCATGTGCTACCTTGCTTGATCTCTCCTCGGGAACTCTTGTCTCAGAGTAGTTTATAACAGCAGGTACCGGATCGTAATCTACCTCAGGTATGCTGATGTCACGCTTTTTCAAAAGCGCAGGATCATTATCTGCAGATCTTCCGGCATAGTTTGATAGCACCTGAGACACGTGGGCTTTAAGAGCATCAAGATACTTGAGATGCACAAGTCTCAGCTCCTGTGCCTTCTGTTTATATTCTTCAGGCTTGGTCGTCTTTCTGGGAATAAAGCTCAGAACGGACTCGCCTGATGTTTTTTCACTTTTAGCGGGGTCAAAAAGCGTATAGCCGTTTAAGAAAACAGAGGAATCAACTCTCTGGATACGGCTCTCTTTACGCACGCGCTTGTCTTTTTTCTTCTTTTTCTTTTTCTCGTCGTCCTTCTTCTCTTCCTCAACATTTACAAGGACAGCCTTTGTGAGGGGATTACCAAACTCATCAAGGCCAAATCTCTCGCTGTCAAGGCTGTAAAGGGTAGGCGCAAGACCCACATCGGAATACTTTTGGCTCATGTCTTCGGTGACACGATAAGCCTTGTTAAAAATTCTCAGCTTTTTTTGAAGAAGTTCTGTTACGGCAGCCCAGTTGATAGGTCTGAATCTTCTGCCTACCTGCTCATCAAAGGCATCAGCCTTAACCGTAACGCTCTTTTCTCTTATGCATTGAAGCAGGAACAGGTCAAGCTCTACAACGCGTTTTGCGCGCATTTCGCCCGTCTGCGCCTCTGCATATCTGTTGGTTATGAAAGAGGTTATATGTACCTCTCTTTTGTCAAGTTCCTCGTGCTTTACGACCTTGTCGTAAAACGCATCAACATATTTTTCTATCTCAATGGAATCAATAACGTGAATCGAATTATGGCAAAGCTCTTCATAGAGGACATTTATCTCGTCCTCGTAGGTACTCATAAGATCCTTTACCAGCATTTCACGGACATTTGCCGTAAATCCGTCGGCAATAGTCTGCATTACCGCTTCCTCTGTAAGCTCCGCCTTATTTTCAGCGCGCTTTATCCCTTCTGCAAGGGAGACAAGGCTGCTCTCCTCGGGCATGCCCATCATATCCCACACATATTTGCGCAGAAGTCCCTTGTCCGCGGTATCGTTAGGTTCTTTGTTCTCTTCAAAAATAACAAGAACAGAGTTTGCTTTTCTGCCCACCGCTTCCAGTTCAGACACGAGAGTGTCACGGATATAGTGGCGCAGCAGCATGTGCATGACCTGGGTGCACGCACTTCTCGCTCTGTGCTCATCAAGAGACAGAGACGCATACTGACGGAAGGCAATCATATCCACATAGAGAATGAGATTAAAATTGTTGGTAACATCCTGATAGCTGTCGATTATCTCACCCATACTGCGTATACAGCCTTTAAAGCCGCTTTCCGGATCCATCCATTGGTCCAAGGGGCAATCTAAGGTGATGAGATCGCGCACTTCTCTCGGAATGTCAAATACCTCATCAAAAATATTCAGTTCCTGTTTGGATGTATTTATAAAAAATGTGTGCATAATGACACCTTCCTTACGGTCCGCCGGGCAGAGAGCTTTCACCCTCTGTCCGGCGCTATTTCGCAATTAGTTAGACCATGCTTCCTTCCAATGTCTGATAAGGTCGATATCCTTGTCCTTCATTGTAGATGCATTGTAGATACGCTGGCACAGTTCATAAGCCTTCTGCTTTACCTTAGCTTCTTCGCCGCGCTCATATTTGTTTTCAATAAGCTTCTGGAGCAGCTTTTCAAGAGATTGGATAAGCATTGCTGTAACGTCTGTGTCGTGCTTGGGGCACTTGTGGTAACGTACAATAACTGTTACTGCGTTGTTATCCTGTGCAGATGCAAGTCCGCCCTCAATGTTCTTGCCGCCCTTGCCGTCAGCTACGGACTTGCCGCGAAGCAGCTCTGTGTTCTCGTAGCTTACGATCTCCTCACACTCCTGCTCAAACTTCTTTGCAAGACGGGAAGCCATAAGAACAAAGGAACCGTCCAGCTTAAGTGCAGCGACAAGCTGGTCTACGTCTACCTTGCCGACTTCCTTGCCCTTAAACTTGATAACTTCGTTTTCGATATATTCGCCTGTAACGGTCTTTCTTGTTCTTGCAACCTGATACTTGCCGCTCTTGCTCAGAGAGATCATACCATATGCCAGAGCAAGCCAGAACAGGCGGTAGAACTTCTCATCCTCTGCTCTCTGCTTTTCGGGTGTGATATAAGGCAGGAAGAGATGCCATGTCTTGTCCAGATGAGGTGTGTGGATAAGCTCAGCATCGTTGCCCTTGCCTGCTTCGAGAACCATCTGGTCAACTGCCTCACGGTAGCATGTGTAGTATTCGCCGCCGTTAAGCTCGTTGAACTTGGGAATATAGCCTGCCTGGATGCCGTATACCGCACGGTAGCAATCCAGCTCGTTCTTCTTGTAAGCAATATTTTCCTGAGAGGATACGTTGATGCCGAGGATAGCGCCCAGCTCTGCGCACTTTTCGCCGACAATGGGGTTGAAGCCCCAGAATGTCTTGCGCTTTTTGATGGGCATAAATGTGCTTGTCTCGTAATCGCCGTAGTCAGCCTCGCTGCCGTCGTACTCATGGTTGTCCTCAGGCTGCTCATCATCGCTGATAAGGAAGGGGGCGCCCATTCTCATAAGATCCTCTACGAGAGTCTGCATTGCGGCAACATGACGCTGATGCTTGGAGTCATCCTCAATAACTTCACCTGTGGATACGTCAATATTGAGAGTATCAGACTCCTGCTTGTTCTCCAGGATCGCAGCCTCTTCCTTTGCAAAAGCAATATCAGCGCTCTTGCAAACAGCTGTGTAAATATCGAGATCAACATCGTCTTTGTTCTTCTTGAGGATAAGCTCCTGATATGCCTTTACGACCTCTGTGAAGAACGTTACAACAACGCTGTTGTCAACATAGCTTGCATTTGCGGGAGTTGTGGGACTCTCCTGAGCACAGAACTTACCGTACAGCGCTTTGACGATAATAGCGTTGATACTGTGATCGCTTGTGCCTGTGTTGAAGTTAAGGCTGTTGTAAAGTGTCTCCTTCTCCTCACCGGAAGCGCAGATATACAGAACCTTCTGTACATTCTCAGAATTCTTGCGAACGTTTTCTGCAACAGACTCTTTCAGAGTGTTGGAAACCTTTACCAGATCCTTGAAGAACTGCTCGATCTGCTCAATAAGATTTGTAAGTCTCTCCTGCATCTTGATAGCAAGATTGTACTTAACAATGGAGATGGCATAAGTGCGGCACAGCTCTACCTGACCGGCATTGTGCTGAACATACAGGCTCTTGAACTCCTTGAAGCCCTTATCCTTCTTCTGTCCGCGCTTCATGCTCTCAAGGTATTCAATGGGAGTATCCTCTGCGGCTCTTGTCTTTGTATTGTCAAATTCGATCTTTGCATCTTCGTTCTTGTAGCCCTTCTCAGCGCGGCTGCGGTGAGCGGACACAACAATGTCTGCCTTGACCTCATCCAGTCTGTTCTTGAGCTTGTAGAGGAGATATCTTACAGCGATGGGGTGAACAAAATAATCCTGATTGTTGTTGTCTTTCTTGGAGAGCAGACCGTAAACAGAAGTTGTATCGGTCATGTTTACGTCGCCCATGCTTGTGGAGAAGATCTGGTCCAGCAGAGTGTCAACAATTCCGTCAACGCTCTCTTCCATGTCATTGATAAATCTTGTTACCTTCTTCTCTGTGTTTGTAACTGTGTTTTTAAGAGTTTCTACAGTTTCGCCTGTTGCGTCTGCCCAGTCTCTCTTCAGTCTCAGCTTGCTGAGGCTGCCGGGATCCTCGGTGTCGATAGTGGTTGCGATAAGTGCATCGAGATTTTCCATAAAATCTTCGATCTTATCTGTATAATTTACAACGTTGCCGTCCTCGCTCTCCATGAGCTCTTCGTTTTTAACATCGGTTGCAATGTTGAGGAACAGTCTGTCGCTGCCCGCCTTATCACCGCTCTTGGAGGACAGAGTCTCAAACATACGGATGTACTCGTTAACGGGATTGAGCTTCTTGCTGACAACTACACCGTCTGCCTCTTTATCCTCTTCCTTCTTCTGCTTTTTGGCGATCTCATCATCAATACGTCTCCAGCCTGTGGAGATAGCATCCTGAGAAGCTCTAAGTGCACAGTAACGAACGATATCCTCTGTGGGGTAGATAGCCTTTGCTGTACCGCAGGAACCGAACACGGGCTCTGAGCTCTTCTGGAAGCGCTTGAACAGGTTATCCTCTTCGGAGTACAGGTCGTCGTGCATGGGGGCATACATCTGCATGTATACAAGTCTTGCAACTACCTGCTCATACTGCTCGATCTCCTGCAGAACAGATCCTCCCTCGGAGATATCATCGATGAAGAATGCGTAGTCATAAACGGGAGTTCCGTCAGGCTGGTTCTTCTCGCTGTCGAACAGATTGTCGATCCTTACAGGAAGCAGAGAGGACGCGTTTGCCTTTGTCTTGATCTTTGTGATAGCGTTGAGTTCGCGGATAGCACCGTATGCGTTTGCATAGAGGCTTGCGCGCTCTGTATCGTCTTCACGAATATCCTTAACTGTGTTTACAAAAACATCGGGCAGTACGAAAATGCCGCGGATGGTGATGCTGCACTTACGCTTTGCAAAATAATTTCTTACCCACAGAGCTGCCTGAATGAACATACCGGAGCCTGTGCCGCCCGCCAGAGAGGAAACGATCATAACGCGGATCTTTGCATCATCGCGCTTGTCAAACAGTCTGTTGATAAATGCCTCAAGCTCATGGATGGAGCGGTCCTCGATAATATCCATAAAAGCAAGTCTGGACTTGGGTCTCATCTGAGAAGCGCCGTCCTTCATGCTCTCCTTCAGAAGACTGGGAGACTCAGGCATCCAGTCGCGTACACCTTTGTGGGCATACATCTTGAGATAGTCTTCAACTTTTCTGTCCTTACTTGTTGCAACAACAGGAATACCTACGCCGGATCCCTTGATCTTGTTCTGGTCGTTCTCGTTTGTATCCAGAACCGTGCAGCAGATATTTCCATCGTTGACTTTGATCTTTCTCTTTTTAAGGTCATTGGCAACATTGTTTACGATTCGGCTGCCTGTGCCGCCAAGACCCAGCAATAATGTTTGTGCCATTTTCTAAATTTCCTCCCAATCAAGCATTTGTAGATTTCAATGCGTAGCAGAATACCGTCGCACTGTCAATAACTTCCATTTGTTTACTTGCAGAAACTTTTTCATAAGTAATATCTGCACGGACGCAATAATAAGAATCGCTGCTCTGCGAAACCGTTCTCTTCTGAGAGTCCATAACCGTTGTGGGCAGGATTTCCTTGATTTCAAGCTCACCGTTATCCATGCAATATCTCACCACGTCTATGGGCATCTCGATATTTATAAGTCTGGACTTGGGTATGACCTCACCGCAGAACCACGGAAACGCCTCATTGCATATTACCTTGCCTCGCTTAGCCGCCGTAAAGCTAAGTCCGTTCACATTGACTGTAAGCTCCTTGAACGGATTCCAAAGGTTTTTGAATTTATTATACTGTGCCAAAGGAATTTCACGCAGCTCAAGGCTGTGGGTTTTATCGCGTCTGTTTCGCATGACGCTGCCAATATACATGGATGTATTCGGCGCGAAACGCGCTTTTGTAAAGTATCTTACTATATAGGCGATTATTGCCGCCAAAACAAGAACCTCAACAAAGAGAGGCAGGATAACATATAAAATCAGATATTTCAGCGGAGCTCCAACAACAGGAATTGCCTCTGATGCGTCTCCTGTGGGATGTGATAATGTCACCACAACATCCTCGCCGCTGGTGCCGAAATAATTTATCCAGTTGATCCACCAGCTGCCGAATGTTATCTCATTCGCCTCATCTGAATACGGAACACACTTTATGGTACCGTCGTCATCAATTGTGATGATGGTTTTCAGGTCCGCATGCTCCTCGTTAAGAGAAACCGTAAAGCTGCCCTCAACCTCAGACTTTGTCATTCTTGTTCCGTCTTTGGTGATATAGAACGATGCGCCCTTGTCGTTGCCGTAAAACTCATTCTTGCGTATCTCTCCGTCATTGCCGAGAGAGGTGATACCGTATTCCGCAGTAAGAACTGCGTATGTAGCTGTTGCAGAAGAGCCATCGATATCACATGTAACGGCGACCTCGAACATACCGCTCATAGAATCGTTATCCGAATAGTTTGGTGTAAAAATGATTTTACCGTCATCGGTATACTCTGTAGTACCGCTGTTGCCGTTTGGAGACACGCTGATTTCTGCGCCCAAACCTTTTACTGTATTCGGATCTGTGACGGGTACACCGTCTGCCAGAACGGTAAATACGATGCGAAGCTGTCTGTTCATAGGCAGATCGTCCAGCTTAACACTTTTAACGCCATCCTCATATTCTGCCTCAAGAGTATAGCGTATGGCTTTTTCCTGAGGAGTGAAGTGTATCTCAACCTCGATAGGGTTGAAGCCGCCAATGTTAACAGATGCTTTGATCTCTGTTTCCGTTTGATTCAGTGAGTACTCGGAAATACTCATATCCTCACCGGAGCTGGACTCCTTCATCTGATTGCCTTCATAAATAGAGATCTCAGAGCTTGTCCCCTTCGGCAGCATAGACATATCGATCTTGTTGTCAGTACCCGCCTCATAGAGCTCATAGCTGATGCTGATGTTATCCTCCGCATGGGCGTTGTTCAGATCGAAATAGTTTTCAACAGGCTCTCCGTTGCATGTAATGGTCAAGCGAAGCTCCAACGCAGGCTCATACATAACAACGAAATTATTTTTTGAAACAGGCTTATCAAAGGTTATCTCATATCCGCCTGCAGTAATATTCTTATCCCCGTTGTTTATAAGAAAGGTGCTTCCTATAAGCGACTTGTCAGTTTTCCAGCCCGACACCTCGGGGTATTGAATATTTACCGCACGGTCAATAACAAGACTTCCGCCCTCTTCATATTTGACGCTCTGTACTTTTGCGTCCGTCTCCTGCATAAGAACAGCAATATTGGAAAGAGGCACCGCAGAATTTACTCTTATGGTCTTGTCGTCAACCATAGTTATATCCTTGCCGGACAGACGCGTTCTTCCCGAAACTCTGTCTGCGATCTCAGACATAACGTCAACGATCTCAATTCCGTTGGGATCTTCAACATAAAGTCCCTTATCAATGTTTTCTTTTGGCTTTGTGGCAGAAGAACCTATAGCCATATAAGTGATCTGAGGCTTTGTGCCGTTCGGCATGGTCATATCACAATAATCAAGAAGGTCATTGGTGAGTTCGCTTTCGGAAACGCCCATTTCACCGTCTGTAATTACAACGAGCCAATACTGAGTATTTTCATCGTCATCGTGGACACTTGCCAACGCATTAAAGCCAATATCAATAGCATAATATGCCGTTCCGTCATTGTCAGTATGGGCACGTATCGTATCAACAGAGCCCTGAATTCCGCCGTTTGACAGATCTACCTCCACAGGCTGTGCATAAGGATCTTCAATTACATCACTCATGTATGTAATAAACAGCTGATCCTCGCTGTTTAAAAGACCGCAGAATGCCTGCATCGCATAACTGGCATAAGCCCAGTTCTTTCCGCTTTCATAAGAGATCATACTTCCGGAGTCATCATAGACAACGGAAACTATTTTTCTCACATACAGCGATTGTGCAGATGCATACATCGGAATAGCCGCAGCTACACCGAAAAACAGAACAAGCGCCATCAGAAATGTTAAAACCCTTCTCATCTTTTTCCCCCTCTGTCTCTACATTTCCGCGTCGCGCTGCTGCATGATTATGCTCTCAAAATCATCGGTATATATATCAAGAGCTTTGAGCAGAAGTGCAGTCTCGTCATTCTTATCGAACAGGAGAACCAAAGACAGAAAAGTATTCCATGTCATTTTGCGTTTTTTTGCCTCTATCTGCATAACGCTGTGTCTGCTGCTGCCGATTATCTGAGCCAGACCTTCCTGTGTAAGTTTTAGTTTTTTTCTTAAAACCGGTAGATTCTCCGTCATATTATCTATCAGCTTTTCCCTGATATCAGACATAATACAACTCCTATTATACAGTGACGAGCCTCAGTATTAGCTGAGGCTCTGTTGTTAAAAATTTATTCCTCGAGGAACTTTTCAATGGACATAAAGCCCTTGTTAAGAGCAAAGAATTTATCATTATACTTGTCAATGATAAAGCATGTAAAATCGATCATATATTCGATGATCTCGCGGCTTACCTCGCTGTCATGGAACGACTGAACCATTCTGAAAGAGACTTTGCCGTCTGAGATGTCATAATCAAAGCTGCCATCTGTGAGACCGTAGTTTGCATGGCAGGCTGCGATAGCACCGTCTATACGCTTATCCTCTGACATATCAAAAGGCAAAGCAGAGAGCAATCTCAGAAGCTGACGCTCTATGTCAGCAAAAATAATGAACTGTATAGGAAGATCTTCGCCGGTTACACGGAAGTGAACCAACAACTCTTCCTCTGCTTTTTCATAATTCCAATTGCGTGCATCAAGTGCTTCACACAAAGCATCATAAACTTTTTTTGCTCGATCCATTTTTACATCAGACATTAGACTCTACCTCCTTAAGCTTCACTTTCCAAAAACTGTTCCAGAGAGATCATTCCCTTTGAAACCATGAGGAATTTATCATTATAGCTGTCAATTGTTGCGCATGAGACGAAAATTAGATATTTTATAGTCTCAAAACCGAGAGCGATGTCCCTGAAGCTGTTTGTCATGCGGAAAAATACTTTTCCGTCCAGAACATTATAGTCAAAGCATCCGTCAACCAATTTGTTGTTGATTACAGATACAACAACAGCAAAGTCAAGACGCTTATCCTCAGGCACAGTAAAAGGCATCTGAGAAAAAAGCTGCAGCAGCTGCATATCCACATCACATCTGATGATAAGATCCATGGGCAAATCTTCTCCCTGTGCGCTGCATTCAATTCTGAGATCGGACTCATCCTGGCTGTACTTCCAGTCAAGCTTATCGAGAGCATTGCAGATCTGGACAAAGGCATCGGCCGCGCTCAGTTTTTTACGTTCATCCATTTTAAAGTCTCCTTTATAATGTAATTAAAATACTATGTAAAAATTTTGTAGCAATATCAGTATTATGTAATATTTTGCAACATTTGTCAATATATTTTACGACAAAATGCAGCAATTTGCGACATTTTGCAGCAGATTAGTATTCTGATAGACAAATGCACACAAAATGTTAAAAAAACCTTCGGAGAACTTATCTCCGAAGGTTGAATCTTAAATATCTTCTTTAGAATACACGCGCATGCTGACGCCACTGTCTCGGACAAGTATGTCCTTGGGAAATTTTGAAAACTTAAAGGTTACATATAGGTCACCTGCAGCGCCTGATAGATTTGTGATCTGAATTATATATAACACCCAAAACCATTCTGCAGGAATGACAGCATTTACAATAGCAATAACAACGCCCCAAAGCACAACAGGCGCAAGAGCAACAAAGATATAACTCTTTTTATCATAACAGTCATCGCTGCCGGCAAAAGCATACATTCCCGTAAAACCATACCTGACCTTTTTAGTGCCACAAAGCTTCATTGCGATACCGTGAACAAGCTCATGCAGCACCATATAGACAATAATTAAAACAAGAAGCGCAATAAATCTGACAGCATACGCACCAAGACCATGGCTCATATCAAATAGTGTTACAATCGAAATGTGGAAATGCATAGGTACAGCAAGCACAACAGCAATCAGAACAGCTATTACATTGATAAGTATCATCATTTTCTTATCTTTTTGCAGATCAACAGAGAATATCTCACTGTAGTCATCAGGAAGAGTGTTATATGCTCTCATGTTATTCACCTCAGCTTAATTATATTCCGTCTAAAAGAAATGTACAAGAGAATAAAAAAAGAGCAAGTCTTACGACTTGCTCTTGGCTCCTCCAGTTGGACTCGAACCAACGACACCGCGGTTAACAGCCGCGTGCTCTACCGACTGAGCTATGGAGGAATGTCGACAGAGGCTGACACAAGTTCAGCCTCTGTGTTGGCGTCTACCTATCTTTCCGGGCCGTCACCAGCCAAGTATTGTCGGCACGAGCGAGCTTAACTGCCGTGTTCGGAATGGGTACGGGTGGACCCTCGCCGTCATCAACACCAACTAT
>JAFTYM010000003.1 GCA_017461585.1 Oscillospiraceae bacterium
AAAGGAAACACCGTGGTAGCTGGGATTCGGCTCTGCAACTGCAGGGTATTTACCGGATGCTGCCCAGTCAAATTTGCCGGAGTCTACAATAACACCGCCGAGTGTAGTGCCGTGACCGCCGATGAACTTGGTTGCGGAATGAACTACAATATCTGCGCCGTGCTCGATGGGACGGATGAGATAGGGAGTACCGAAAGTGTTGTCAACTACCAGCGGCAGACCGTGCTTATGTGCAAGCTCTGCCAGCGCGTCGATATCAGGAATGTCGCTGTTGGGATTGCCGAGAGTTTCGATATAAATTGCTCGTGTGTTGTCGGAAATTGCATTTTCAACTTCGTCAAGATCATGGATATTGACAAATGTTGTGCTGATGCCGAAGTTTGTAAGCGTGTGTGCCAACAGATTGTAGCTGCCGCCGTAGATAGTCTTTTGTGCAACAAAATGACCACCGTTCTGTCCGAGTGCCTGTAATGTATAGCTTATGGCTGCGGCACCGGAGGCGAGAGCAAGAGCTGCAACGCCGCCTTCCAAAGCAGCGATGCGCTTTTCAAAAACATCCTGCGTAGAATTAGTGAGTCTGCCGTAAATATTTCCCGAATCTGTAAGACCGAAACGGGCGGCAGCGTGTGCGCAGTCATGAAATACATAGGAAGTTGTTGCGTAAATGGGAACTGCACGTGCGTCTGTGGCGGGATCAGGATTTTCCTGACCTACATGAAGCTGCAGAGTTTCAAATTTGTAGTTAGACATAATATTATTTCCTTTCGTTAATATGAATGTGGATAAAGGCTAAATGACCGTCACATTCGACCGAAACGGAAATTTGCTCTGACGAGCCGTTCAAAATAATGCTGCATATAACACGCGTCCTTTTTACCTACTATGTAGGTTGGTGAATAGAATATAACACTAATTACCAACCAAGTCAATAGGTAAAACGAAAAAATTTATCGTCGCGGATATTTTCCGCGACGATCGAGGTTATTTATCGGATAAAGATTTCAGTACCTTTTTGAACTGTATATAAAACAGCGTTGATGTGGTGATAGCGGCAAGAATATCAGAAACAGGTTCAGCCAAAAATACTGCCATACATTTGTCTGCTGTGAATATATGCGGAAGAATGAATATAAGGGGAATAAGCAGTATTATCTTACGCAGAACAGCGAGGAATATGGAATACTTTGCGTTGCCGAGTGATACAAATGCCATCTGACATGATATCTGAGCTCCGAACATGAATGTGCCCGCCATATATATGCGCATTGCCCATGCGGCATAATCGCGAAGTGATGCGTCGGAGGTGAATATTTCTGCAATAGTGTTCGGGAACAGCATTATCAGCAGCCAAAGTATGGTTGCGTAAATAAGGCAGACTTTCAGAAGAAGCGAAAAAGTATCTTTAAGCCGCTGAGGGTTTCCGGCACCGAGATTATAGCCAAGTATTGGACTTGCACCTTGTGTAAATCCCGTAAGAGGAAGCATACAGAACTGCATGACGCTGGTGAGGATCGTCATGGCGCCGACAGCTGTATCACCGCCGTATTTTAAAAGCGATGAATTAAAGCTTAAAAACAGAACACTTTCCGTTATCTGCATGATGAAGGGTGAAATGCCCAATGCCATGGATCTTGCCAGTATTTTGAAATCAGGCTTCATGTTTGAAAGGCGAAGCTTTAAAATACTCTTTTTGCCGCAAAGGAATATAACGACCCAGGAGGCGGAAACGAACTGAGAAATAATTGTGGCAAGTGCAGCTCCCGAAACGCCCATATCAAACACGAATATGAAAATCGGATCGAGAATAATATTTAATACAGCACCGATTATAACGGTAAACATGCCTGTCTTGGCAAAACCTTGCGCAGTTATAAAAGTATTAAGTCCCAGCGTGATCTGTACGAAAATTGTGCCTATAGCATAAATGCGCAGATATTCGACCGCATATTTAATTGTAATATCACTTGCGCCGAAAGCGTACAGAAGAGGAGTGCAGAAAATCTCCATGACGACGGTGAGGATCAGCGCGACGATAATAAGAACGGTTGCGCTTGTGCCGATTACTTTTTCGGCTTTTGCGTTGTCGCCTTCGCCCATAAAACGTGATACTGTTGGTGAAGCGCCCATACAGACGAGAGCTGCAAAAGCAGAAATTGCTATTATAAGCGGATTACATACACCAAGTCCCGTAAGGGCGTCGGCACCGATGACATCAATGTGTCCTATGTATATGCGGTCAACCATGTTGTACAGCATATTGACTATCTGTGCCGTGACGGCAGGGATGGCTAAACGGAAGAGAAGCCTGCTTATTCTTTCCGTTCCGAGAAAAGCATTATTTGGCTGCATAAAAACATCTCCTTGAATGTGAATTATATACTTTTTTCAAGGGTAAATCAATGAAAAAGGAACACCCGCACATGTCCTTTGTGCGGGTGTTCCTTTTTCAGTACATTAACGACGTACTATACAAGGGGACTATTTTGTCTCGTCACCAAGAGAGTATCTCTCATGATAACGTTCGTAGCGTCTTTCAAACTCAGCTTCTGTCTTGACTGTATCCTCGTACTCATGTCTGTTGTAAGTGTCACGAGAGACTTCAAGAAGCTCAATTGCGATGTTTGAGCAATGGTCTGCAATACGCTCATAGTTAGTCAGCAGGTCATTGAGAATAAAGCCGTACTCAATAGTGCATGTACCGAGACGAAGCCTCTCGATGTGACGTGCCTTGATGTCACGAACGAGACCGTCAATAACCTCTTCCTGAGGCTCGATCTTTGCCGCAAGCTCGAGGTTGCGGTTTACGAATGCGTCCATTGTGCGGTTTACAAGGTCAACAACTGCGGTTTTGAGAACAGCCAGCTCTTCCTGTGCAGCGGCAGAGAACTGTACGTTCTTGTCGTTTATCTCCCGTGCGGTTTCCATGATGTTCTGAGAATGGTCGGAGATGCGCTCAAGGTCGTTGATTGCCTGAAGTGTGATATTGACGGCCATGTTATCGTCATGGTTCATGGGGTAAGCAGAAAGCTTTACAAGATATGTACCGATAGCGTCTTCGTACTTGTCTGCATTGCTTTCAGACTTAACTATCTCGTCTGCGATTTTTGCATCCCATGTATTGGGAAGCTCAACGGTTTTGATAAAACCATCGCGTACAAGATTTGCCATTTCACAGGCTACATCCCATGCGCGCTGTGCGGCAGCACCGGGGTAAGTGAAGAGACGCTCATCCAGAAGAATAACTGTCTTGTTGTCCTCGGGTTTATCCTTAATGGTGAGATATGCAAGCTTCTCAAGCGTACCTGTGAGGGGAAGCAGAAGACCTGTTGTGAGAAGGTTAAAGCATGTGTGGATAATGGCGATGTTGAGCTCGTTTGCCTGAGCCTCAAGGAAGGACCAGGGGAAGAACAGGTTAATGCCATAGAACAGGATCATGAATACAACAACACCGATGACGTTGAAGTAGAGGTGCACCATGGCAGTTCTGCGTGCTGCGCGGTTAGCACCGATAGAGGAGATAAGAGCAGTTACGCATGTACCGATGTTCTGACCCATGATGATGGGAATAGCAGCGGATACGGGAACTGCACCTGTTGCGGAAAGTGCCTGAAGAATACCGACGCTGGCAGAAGAGGACTGGATGATACCTGTGAGAACAGCACCTACAAGAACGCCAAGAATGGGGTTGGAAAACTTGAGGAACAGTTCTGCAAACCAAACCTCGTCCTTGAGAGGCTTCATAGCGCCGGACATAGCATCCATACCAAACATCAGAACAGCAAAACCGAGGAAAATGGTTGCGAGGTTCTTTTTCTTATCATCCTTGCAGAACATGTACATTGCGATACCGATGAGAGCAAGGATGGGAGTAAAGGATGTGGGTTTTAAAAGCTGAATAAAGAAGCTTTCTCCGTTAATACCGGAAAGGCTGAGGATCCACGCAGTAACTGTTGTACCGACGTTGCTGCCCATGATGATGGGAATTGCCTGTTTAAGCTGCATAATGCCGCTGTTAACAAAGCCGACCAGCATAACCGTTGTAGCGGAAGAGGACTGGATAACGGATGTAACGCCGAGACCAAGCAGGAAGCCGGTAATACGGGAAGAAGTAACAGAGTAGAGGATTGACTGGAGACGACCGCCGGCCTGACGCTCGAGAGAGCTGCCCATGAGATCCATTCCGAAGAGGAATAACGCGAGTCCGCCCAGCAGGGTGAATACGTTGAAAATTGACATCTTTGAATTTTCCTTTCTTAATATACTTTGACTTACGGGTAGATTATAAACTTTGCTAAAAATAAATAACAGGCAAAACAGGTAAAATCTGTGTTAAATCTATGTAAAATCAAATAAGAAAACATCCGATCCTCTGTGAGAGAATCGGATGTTTTGGATACATATTTTGATGTGAAATCAGCTTAGTTTTCTGCAGCTTCGAGTCTTAAAAGTACCGGTCGGACACCGTCAGGGCAGGCGACCACATGGGCGTCGTAGCCGTAAACAGTTCCGCCTGAGGCGTAATTTCCGGCAAAGGAGAAAATAGCGCGCCATGCTGCAGGGCAGAACCCCACGGGCATGTCAACTCCGTAAGGACCGCAGGTGTAGAAAACCTGACCTTCGTGCATCATGTCGCAGGCAGAAGTTTCATAAGGGGGATATTCCTTTGCAAGCTCGGGGAAATAGAGCGTTTTCAGTACAGTAATTTTGCAGCGTCCCATTGAGAATCCTCCTTATTTTGTGAAACTTTTGAGATACTCGCCCACAGAGCGTGTCATCTCTTTGGAAAAATCTGAATTATATTTGCGGCTGCAGAAAGCCTGCATCCAGTCGGTGTATGTCTTGACGCCTGCTCTGGGAGTCCACATCGCTTCCAGTTCGTCGGCACCCATTCTGCGGTAACCGTTTTCATGTACAACGTGGTGCATTTCTACTCGTGCGGGCTTTTCTCGCTCCGCCTGCTGCTCGGTGGGATATCCGAAGACGAGCATTGCACAGGGAAATACATATTCCGGAAGAGAGAGCATCTCGCGGTGCTTTTCGCAGTTTTCCATAACATCGCCGATGTAGCATGAGCCAATGCCAAGGCTCCATGCGGCAACGACAGCGTTCTGCGCTGCGATGTTGGCATCGCTGACAGCCAAAAGCAGGTCGCCTGCTCCGGGAGTTCTCGGCTCACAGCCTGTGGCAATGTATGCATCATACCATTTTTGACAGTCTGCACAGAATATAAGCACCATTTTTCCTTTTGCGATAAAGGGCTGATTGTCGCATGTGACAACAAGCTTATCCTTAAGATCCTGATCTGTGATATCCAAAATGGTATAAAGCTGCTGGTTTCCTGCGGTAGGTGCCTCAGCCGCAGCGCGCAAAATCGCAGCCTTATCTTTGGGCAGAATTTCTCTGTCCTCGAAAGCGCGGACAGATTTTCTGTCAATCAACTGGCGGATAGTATCGTTCATAATGTGCCTCCAAAGATCAATTTTTGTAAATATTATAGACGTAAGCATAATTTTTGGCAATATTTAACGCAAATTATTAAAATAAATTAGGCATTATGTATTTATGCATTATTTTATTCTGTCGAATAATCTGCTATACTAAAGCAGAATTAGATTCTGCGTGCATTATGCACGAAAAAAGGAGAGAGTAAGATTGGAAAAAGCAATTAACACTTCTGCACCTGCTAAAGAGCTTTCTGCAGAAGAACAAAAGCTGGCAAGTGCGCCCATAGGTAAAGTGCTTGCAGCGTATGCTGTGCCCGGTGTTTTATCAATGGTTGTAAACGCCCTGTATAACATCGTTGACCAGATCTACATCGGAAACATAGTGGGATTCCTCGGCAACGGTGCAACAAACGTAGTTTTCCCCATGACAGTTGCAGTAATGGCTATCGCTATGCTGTTCGGCAACGGCGGTGCTGCATTTTTCAGCCTGAGACTTGGTGAGCAGAAGCATGATCAGGCAAAGCGCTGTGTTGTAAGCTCTACTTTAGCTGTTGCAATCGTATCAATAGTCATGACCATCTTTGTGTACATATTCTTTGATCCGATATGCAGACTGTTCGGCGCAACAGATCAGATACTGCCCTATGCACAGGAGTACGGAAAAATTATCCTGATCGGTAATCCCATGGTTGCCGTTATTATGGTCTTAAGCGGTTTCATCAGATCAGACGGCAGCCCCAAACGCGCAATGGCAGCTATGCTCTGCGGCTGTGTTTTGAACATAATCCTTGACCCCATATTTATGCTCGTATTCGATATGGGTATTGCAGGTGCGGCTATTGCAACCGTTATCAGCCAGCTCACAGGTCTTATCATAACAGTCACATATATCAATAAGTTCAAGACCATCAAGCTTACCAAGGCTGATATAAAGATCGATTTCCATATTCTCGGTAAGGTCGCTTCTCTCGGTATGTCCAGCTTTATTTCACAGGCTGCCATGCTGTTCCTCATGGGACTTATGAACAATTCCTATGTTAAATACGGAGCAGAGTCCATATACGGTTCAGAAATTCCCCTTACAGCCATGGGTATCACATCCAAGCTCAGTCAGGTGGTATTCTCTGTGGCAAACGGTATCTCCAGCGGCTCCCAGCCTATTATCGGCTATAACTACGGTGCTGGAAATATTGCCCGTGTTAAGAAAACTTACCTCACTGCGACAGGCGTCTGCGCTATTGTTATGCTGATAGGCACAGTTATCCTTGAGGTGTTTACACTCCCTGTAATAAACCTCTTCGGTAGTGAGTCAGAGCTTTACACAGAATTTGCCGTTAAGTGCGTAAGAATATTTATGTCAGTTCTGCTGTTCAACGGTGTACAGGCAAGTATAGTAGTATTCTTTCAGGCTATAGGAAAGCCCCTGCGTTCTCTGCTGCTCTCAAGCCTGCGTCAGATCGTTCTGCTTCTGCCCTGTGTTCTGTTCCTGCCTCTCATTTTTGAAGACAGCCTTACCGGACTTATGTTCTCATCGCCCGTTGCGGACACGACCTCTTTCATCATCGCTGTGGTATTCTTCGTATTCCAGTGGAAGAAGATGGATAATGAAGTGCTTGAAAGAGCATAAAACACAACCTGATATCAAAGATGACCGCGAGTAAATTCGCGGTCATCTTTTTTTGCTTCAATATGTTTACATAAAATTTAAAATAATTACAAATTTTAACTAGTTTAATTTGACAGTTACTTACATTACATAACAACATTTGATAATCAAAATAATTTCCGCTGTTTTCCCGACAGAAAATAGGAAAAACGGCTATCCAAACAGCGACATTTTTATCTCATAAGTGGGAATAGAATCAACCTATCAGTCTATGCAGTTAAAACTGAAATATACCTTGAGAGGAATGTTAAGGGTGACGGAAAATAAAGGAATTATCAAAATCGACAGATATTCTAAAACCCGGGAGTCTGCAGCGGTCAAAGCGGTCTCATACGCAGTTCGCTTCGTTCTGGGGTTTGTAATGGGATGTGCGGAAATTTTTGGAGATCTTGCTCCCTTTGGTGTGGGCTTTACCGCCTCGGGGGGAGATGTGAAAGTATCGGCTGTATCAATGGCAGGTGCGATACTCGGATACATAGCCGGCGGCTCATTTATGTCGGGGCTTAAATACATTTCAGCATCACTGCTTGTTTTTACGGCGGCTCAAATGCTGAAAAAGTGGCCCCACTCTCAAAGCGTGCTGTTTGCTCCGGGAACAGCATTTTTTGTTACTGCTGTGTTCTCTGTTGCCTGTGACCTGATGGCAAATCCGACGATATCTGCAGTAGCGCTGTGTGTCTGTGATGCCGTGCTGGCAGCCGCAGGTGCGTACTTCTTCAAAATTGCGCTGTCGGGCTGGACAGGAAAGCTGAGTTTTACGAAGAGTGAGGATATAAGACATACTGTCAGCGTAATGCTCCTGTTGTCGGTAATAGTGATAGCACTATGCAAAGCGGAAATCCTTGAGATGATCGCTCTCGGACGTGTTCTGTCAGTCCTGACTGTTCTGCTGTTTGCTTTCAAGGGCGGAGCGGGGCTTGGCTGTGCAGCAGGTACGGCATTGGGACTCGCGATTGATGCAGCAGCAGGTATGTTTTGGTATACCGCACTGTACAGTCTTGTGGGTATGATATCGGGCATATTTTCAAAACAGGGCAGAGCATACTTTACAGTTACAGCAATACTGACCTGCGGTACAGTAACCGCGTTTCAGATATACAGCGCCGCCGTACCCGGATGCCTTTATGAAATGTTTATTGCCTCTGTGGTCTTTGTCCTTCTGCCCAACGGATTTATGAACAGACTTGAGGCATATCTGCCATCTGCCGTCACAGGATACGGCGAGCAGAAAACCCGCGAGTATATGAAAAAACGCATCCAGCAGGCTGCAGATGCGTTTACGATGCTCTATGAAACAGTAAGGGACGCTGTGGGGCTTGACAGAAATGACAGCGATATCGCCGCCGTGTTTGATGCAGCGGCGGAGAGAATATGCCGAAACTGCAGAAACAGCCATAAATGCTGGGGCAGCGAATACGAGACGACCTTGAATGCCTTAAACGGAGTGTCAGGAAAAATGCTGTCAGAGGGTAAGCTGCTAACTTCTGACCTGCCAGAATACTTTACCGAGCGATGCAGTGATATTGACGATTTTACTTACGCGGTAAGTGACGAACTGAGAGGTCTGGCTTATCGCAGACAGTACAGGGCGAAGCTGCTGAATAATCAGAAAGCCGCATTCGGTCAGTATGCCGATATGTCCTCGATCCTCAGCGGATTTTCAAAGGAGATGGAGAAAACTGCTGGGTATGAGCCTGGTTTGGAGACTCGGCTGAAAAAGTATTTGAAATCCAAAAATATCGCAGGCGATGTCGCTGTCTATAAAGGCACGGGCGGCAGAGTCAGAGCGGAAATATCTCATGCTGCGGCAAGCAAGCTTAAGCGCAGCAAAAACTGGCTGGATGAGCTGTCGGCAGTTTTGGGAATGAGACTGTGTACAGGTGAGGGAAGCAGGGCATACGCTGTTGTTATGGAGGCGGAGCCTCTTACAGCGGCAGTTGGGATCGCTGCTGTAAATAAAGGCTCGTCTTATCACAGCGGAGATAAGAGCACGTACTTCAAAACTGATGAAGGTGCACTTTATGTGATACTTTCCGACGGAATGGGTACGGGGCGCGAGGCGGAAAAGTACAGCAAGAATGCGATTTCCATACTGGAAACGTTTTTGAAGTCAGGTGTTAATGCCGATGCTGCCATGCGCATATTAAATGACCTGATGCTTTTAAAAAATCAGAATGAGACAGATTGCTGTACTGTAGATCTGGTCAGTATAAATCTTTTCTCGGGAAAGACCACGATTTTCAAATACGGAGCTGCGGCATCGTATTTGAAATATGACGATGAGGTGGAGCGTATAACAGGCACGAGTCTGGCGGCAGGTCTTGGATTTCCTCCCCAGGACTCTCCCGATAAATTCAAGGTCGATATGCACCCGGGAACATTTGCGGTAATGGTCAGCGACGGAGTTACATCGGGTGGAAGCGACAACTGGCTTTTCGACCTTTTGGAAAAGTACGACGGTACGGACCCGAAAGAGCTCGCGGGAATGATAGTGCGTTATGCGGTAAAGCTTTACGGTGATCAGGATGATATGACAGCATTTGTTATATATGTTTCTGAAAGAAAGTGATGTGTGATGAATAAATTTGAACAGATATGGGAAATATTAGAACAGAATTTGAAAAGAGGTGTGAGTTTTGGTAAAAGGTATTTCGCGCAGAGTTGTTGTGATCCGGCCGCCTGACACTCGTGTGTTTGAAGAGGCGATATTTATTGTACGCGAAGACGTCTGCAATGAGAAAAGCGTCACCGGCGAAATGATAATTAAGGAAGCTCAGGAAATTGCTGACAGATATGTCAGAGAAAATCTGAAAAAACGGCGTCTGCCAAAGCTTCCGCCGCTGTTCTTTACAGCTCTCGGGGCCATAATAACAAGCGCTGTATGGATAGCAACCATACTTTTATAAGCCAAAGTCCCTGCCTTCGGGCAGGGACTTTATTATTTAAGGTTGAATTAAAGAAATATTAATATATAATTGCATTAAGATATGATAAAATTCAGAAAAAGGTGAAACTTTTTCCCACGATTTTCGTCTTATATGTTATGGAGAAACCCGAGATCTTTCGAACAGGAGGAAAAATATGAAAAGGAAGATATTTCGTGTAATAGCGTCGGTGCTTTCAACTGCACTCCTGCTCTGCATGGCAGGCTGCAATACAGCAAGTGAAGACGCAGTTTCAGTCCAGTCTGTTTCCATGATAACAGGAATGGGCAGTGTAGGTCTGGCAGACAGATATGCAGGACTTGTAGTTGCGGGCAGCACAGAGGAAATACAGGTGGACCAGTCCATGACGATTTCTGAGATACATGTTGAAGTCGGACAGGACGTTGTTGCAGGTGAGCTTCTGTTTACATACGATAATGAGGCGCTGATGCTCACGATCGAGCAGCTTAAGCTGGAGATAGAGGGGCTGAAAAACTCCGTTGAGACCTATAAGCAGCAGGTAAAGGATCTGGAGACAGAGCGCAACCGAGTGCCAGATTCTCAGAAGTTCCAGTACACTCTGGAGATACAGACTCTTGAAGCAACTATCCGTGAGACAGAGTATAACATCGGTATCAAGGAAAAAGAACTGGCTCATCAGGAAGCGATGTCAGGTGAAACTCAGGTGAAGGCGGGCATTACCGGCAGAGTTATCGCAATCAACGAAGACGGCGGCTATGACAATTATGGCAATCCTCTGCCTTTTATGACCATTATGGAGACAGGGAATTTACGTATCAAGGGTACTATCAATGAGATGAACAGAGATGACCTTGTTGCAGGCATGCCTGTTATCATCCGCTCCCGTACAGACAGCAGCGTCACATGGGATGGATACGTGGACTATGTTGATTGGGAAAACCCCATACAGGATGACAGCTATTACTACGGCTACACAGACGAGATGACATCTGCGTCCAAATATCCCTTCTATATTGTGCTTACGAGCTACGATGAGCTGTTTATGGGACAGCACGTATACATCGAGCCGGGTGAGACAGGCGAGGAGAAGCAGGACGGCGTATGGCTGCCCTCATACTTCATTTCAGATATCGAGACATCTCCCTGGGTATGGGCTGCAAACTCAAGAGACAAGCTGGAAAAGAGAAGCCTTACTCTCGGTGAGTATGATCCCATGACAGATACATACTATATTGAGTCTGGTCTTGAAGCTGAAGATTATATCGCATTCCCCGATGAAACTTTAGAAGAGGGAATGCCTGTTTCAAAATATGACGAGGATATGTTCGCAACTGACGGCGGAGGCGACATGGGCGGCGATATAGCTGTCGGTTACGGTGTCGCAGTAGGAGGATAATCATGCTTCTTGAACTTACCGACATCAACAAGGATTATCCTCAGGGTAAAGATGTGGTCCATGTTCTCAAGGATATAAATCTCTCGGTTGAAGAGGGAGATTATATCGCCATAATGGGTCCTTCGGGCTCGGGAAAGACCACTCTCATGAACCTTATGGGATGCCTTGATGTGCCGACTTCGGGCACATACATACTGGACGGCGAAAATGTTGCCGAGGCAAATGACAACAGGCTTGCCGAAATCAGAAACGGAAAGATAGGATTTGTATTCCAGAGCTTCTATCTTCTGCCGAAGCTGTCCGCCATAGACAATGTGGCGCTGCCTCTTTTGTATGCAGGTGTTTCAAAAAAAGAGCGCCGTGAGCGGGCAAAGGTCGCACTTGAAAACGTTGGATTGGGAGACAGAATTGACTTTATGCCAAATCAGCTCTCAGGCGGACAGAGTCAGCGTGTTGCGATTGCGAGAGCAATGGTAACAAATCCCAAAGTACTGTTTGCAGATGAGCCTACAGGTGCGCTGGACTCCGTATCAGGTGAACAGATCATGGAGCTTTTTGCGGAGCTTAACGCAAACGGAGCAACTATCGTAATGATCACTCACGAGCGTTCTATTGCAGATTGCGCAAAAAAGATATACTTCATTAAAGACGGACAGCTGTCCTCTGAGAGAGGAGGCACCTCTAATGGCTAAGACGGGAAAGAAACGCCGCAGCGTTATCATCATCATTGTTGTAGCTGCATTCATTATTGCTGCAGGTGCGGGAACTGTCGCTGCAATCAAATTCGGCGGCGGTGACCCTGTAAATGTCTATTCCATGTACAATATTGCCATGGACGGATATTGGGGAGATGTGTCTGAGACAGAAGGTCTTGTGCGCACCGACAATATGCAGTCTGTGTATATTTCTGGAACTCAGCAGGTTGTTGAGGTTCTTGTAACAGAGGGACAGACCGTCAAAGAGGGCGATGTGCTCGCAGTATTTGACACCACTCTGTCCGATATTGAACTTGAGCGCCAGCGCCTTACGGTAGATAAGACCGAGCTGATGCTTGAGCAGGCAAAAAAAGACCTGAAGGTCATTAACGGATATGTTCCGTATGTTCCTCCCGCTCCTGAACCGGAGCCTGAGCCCGATGAGCTTGAGCCTATGGCGCTGCCCTTTAAAGAGGGCGGACAGGGAACGGAAGAAAAGCCTTTTGTCTATCTGTGGAACGATGACTGCTGGTATACGGAAAGCTTTATAAACAGTATCCTTCCGCTTGAGACAGCACCTGTTGTTCCCGAAGTACCTGAGACTCCTGAAACTCCGGAAAGTCCCGAAACTCCGGAAACACCTGAAACTCCGGATGCATCGGAAACTCCCGAGGTACCGGAAACGCAGACAGAGACAGGGGACGAAACAGGAAGTGAAACACCGGAAGTACCTGAAACTCCCGATACACCAAACACACCGGATGTGCCCACAGAACCCGAAACTCCCGAAGACACAGAACCCGAGACTTCGCCTACATATAAGACCAGCAGCGTCTGGGTGGTATTTGAAGTCCGAGAAAGTGATAATACAGAGGGTGCACTCATCAGATACTGGGGCATAAGATTTACCCGCAATACAGACGGCAGCTATAAGTTTGCCGTGTATGAGCCGGATCCCGATTACAACAAGTCGGAAGAAGAGGAAGAGGAGACTCAGCCTGAGGTCAGCTATCCCACAGGTCCCCAGTATACCGCTTCCGAGATTGCGCAGATGAGAGCGCAGAAGCAGCAGGAGATACGCGACCTTGAACTGCAGCTTCGTGTTGAAAAAGTAAAATACGAAAAGCTGAAACTGGAGCTTGAAAGCGGTGTTGTATATGCAAAGCTGGACGGTACTGTAAAGACCGTTGCAAATCCCGATGAGGCACAGATGTACGGCACACCCTTTATCGTTGTGTCGGGCGGCGGTGGATATTATATTCAGGGAACACTCAGCGAGCTTGAGCTTGACACGATACACATCGGACAGACAGTAACAGTTATCTCCTGGATGAACTATGCCGAGATAGAGGGCGAGATCGTTGATATCTCCAAGTTCCCCACAACAGACGGATATAACTGGTCAAACGGCAATCAGAACGTATCCTTCTATCCGTTTACTGTTTTCGTAAGCGAGGATGCGGCTCTGCAGGAAAATGAGTACGTATCCATCCAGTATTCACCTGCTGAGACAGGCAGCGGTATTTATCTCGAATTGCCGTTTGTTGTGACAGAAAATTCCAAGAGCTATGTCTATGTGGCAGATGCAGAAGGTAAGCTTGAAAAACGTGAAGTCGCCACGGGCAAGTCCCTGTGGGGCAGCTATATCGAGATAACAAGCGGACTTACCATGGAAGATCTCATTGCCTTCCCCTACGGTAAGGATGTCAAAGAGGGTGCAGAGGTCGTTGAAGCGGGAATAGAAGAGCTCTATTCATCCATGTATTAAGGAGGGAACGGTATGTTTGAAAATATAACCTTATCATTTCAAAGCGTATGGTCCCATAAGGTGCGCTCCTTCCTTACTATGCTCGGTATCATCATTGGTATAGCCTCTATCATAACTATCGTATCGACCATTAAAGGAACAAACGACCAGATAAAGCAGAACCTTATCGGTTCAGGCGTAAATGCGGTAGTTGTAAGTCTGTATCAGGATGACTATCAGTACGATATGCAGTATTCGCCAGTGCCCAGCGGTGTGTCCGTCCTCACCGAAGAAGACAGAGAAGAGCTGCTCAAGCTGGAAAAAATCGAGAGTGTTTCATTTTTCAATAAGCGCTCATGGGCTGACAATGTGTACTATCAGAACACAGCCTATTCAGGTGAAGTCTACGGTGTTGATGAGTATTACTTTGATATTTACGGATATAAGCTGTCTTACGGAAGATTCTTTATGGACAGCGATTATGCGGAAAACAGAAAAGTGCTGCTTATAGACTCAACTGTCTGCCAGAACCTTTTCGGCGGTGCAAATCCAATCGGTGAGACTATTGAAATTGGTGAGGACGCATTTACGGTTATCGGTGTAATAGGTCAGTCGTCTGAGTTTACACCTGTAATCAACAGCCTCAGCGATTACTACATGTACATGGATCAGAGCGGCGGCAAGATGTTTATGCCGTATTCAACATGGCCTGTGGTTTACAGATTTGACGAACCTCAGACTGTTGCTGTGGGTACAGCAAGCACCGATGATATGACAAAAGCAGGTCAGGTTGCTGCAGATTATCTGACATCGAACAAAATCACTTCAAGTACATTTTCATACCGCAGCCAGGATCTTCTGGAGCAGGCAAAGCAGCTGCAGGAGATGTCCACCTCCACAAACCGACAGCTTGTCTGGATCGCAGGCATATCCCTTATCGTCGGCGGTATCGGCGTTATGAACATTATGCTTGTTACAGTTACAGAGCGCACACGTGAGATCGGTCTTAAAAAGGCGATCGGTGCAAAGAAAAAGCGCATTCTTCGCCAGTTTTTAACAGAGGCTGCAGTTTTGACAAGTCTCGGCGGTATACTTGGTGTTATCGTCGGAATTGCCTTGGCACAGCTGCTGTCCTATCTCATGCAGACACCTACGGCAATAAGCGTTCCTGCTATAATAATTGCAGTTGTGTTCTCTATGATCATCGGTATACTGTTCGGACTTATCCCCGCAGTAAAAGCATCAAATCTCAATCCCATTGATGCGCTGAGAAGAGAATAAAAACAATAAAACAGCATCGGGATTTTGCCCCCGATGCTGTTTTTTGTCAAAGAAACTCCAAAAAATACAAAAATGAGAATATTGACCTAATTACGGTTTAAGCATATACTGTATGCAGATAATATTTTGAAAGAAGGTAATTTCAAGTGAGCGATTGCACACACAACTGCGGTTCCTGCGGAGAATCCTGCTCCGAAAGAACTGCACCTCAGAGTCTCGTAGAAGAGATCAATATGTTCTCTTCCTATAAAAAGCTTATTGCTGTTGTCAGCGGTAAGGGCGGCGTAGGTAAGTCTATGGTCACATCCCTTATGGCTGTAAATGCAAACAGAGCAGGCTATTCTACAGCCGTTCTCGATGCTGATATCACAGGTCCTTCCATCCCCAAGGCATTTGGCGTAACAGAGCGCGCTGCAGGTTCTCAGCAGGGTATTGTTCCCGTTGAAACAGAAAAGGGCATTGCTCTTATGTCCGTAAACCTCCTTTTAGAGGATGCGTCAGATCCTGTTGTATGGCGCGGACCTGTTATCTCCGGTGTTGTTAAGCAGTTCTGGACAGACGTTGTCTGGGGCGATGTTGACTATATGTTCGTCGATATGCCTCCCGGAACAGGCGACGTAGCACTTACAGTTTTCCAGTCTCTTCCCATTGACGGTATCATAATCGTAACATCTCCTCAGGAGCTTGTTTCCATGATCGTTGAAAAGGCTGTTAAGATGGCAGAGATGATGAATGTTCCCGTACTGGGCATTGTTGAGAACATGTCATATTTTGAATGTCCCAACTGCAGCGAGAAGCACTACATCTACGGTGAGAGCCATCTTGAAGAAGTTGCTGCAAAGCACGGAATCAAGAATATCGCAAGACTTCCCATCGATCCCAGCCTCTCCAAGCTTTGCGACGAAGGTAAGATCGAAGCCTACGAAGGCAACTGGCTGGATGATATGTCCAAGGCAATTTACTAAAAATTTAATTACTCCCACATCTAACTGATGCGGGAGTAATATTTATTATTGAGGAGTTATTTATGGAGTGGCTGTCACAGCTTTTATCTAACAGAATACTTATATGCAGTCTGTCAGCTTGGGCTGCGGCACAGATCATAAAAACCATTCTTTACGCCATAATCAATAAGACCCTGAGCTTTGAACGCCTTTTCGGAGATGGCGGAATGCCCAGCGGACACTCCGCAACGGTCACATCAATGGCAATATCCTGCGGCATGGTGTACGGCTTTGACACTGGTATCTTTGCAATAGCCGCCATAGTTGCCATAGTGGTAATGCACGATGCAACGGGTGTTCGCCTTGAAACAGGCAAGCAGGCAAAGATAATCAATGAGCTGCTTGAGCATCTTAGGGATCGCGAAATTTCTGATGAAGAAAAACTGAAAGAGCTTGTGGGCCACACACCGCTGCAGGTTTTGTGCGGTGCGCTGCTCGGCGCTGTTATGGCGGTAATTATAAACCTGATATAAGAAAATCCCCCGAACTTTTGGGTCATATCCTTAACGGAAAATTATGCCGTAGGGCCGGGGGCTTGCTCCCGCCGAGTTCTCATAATAAACAGCCGCAGCACCCACTCTGAGGTGCTGCGGTAAACTATTCAATAATTGGAATTTGTTAATACCGATTGCCGTATATCATTTTTGCTTGTT
>JAFTYM010000004.1 GCA_017461585.1 Oscillospiraceae bacterium
GCTATAATGCAACTTAAAAAATCCGCCAATACATACCAGTATTGGCGGATTTTTGTAAATTGATTCTATCACGAATTTATATTGGCAAAACTGCAAGCACTTAAAAAGATAGATTTTGTTCGTAAACGAGGCAGAAAAGCGATGTAATACTTGGTGTCTTACGAGCTTTGATAACGATGTTTACGGGCGAAGGATTTCTTTTTAAGCTTATGTTTTCTTGTCGGGTACACCCTAATACGCAGGCTTTTGCTTTTATCTTTCAACCTCTATAAGCACCAGCGGCTTTTCGTTGGGCATATAGAGTGAGTATTTGGGGTGATCGATTTTCACAAGCTTGCTGTCCAAAAAGTCCTGTATGTCCTCTTCACGTTCAAACTTGTCATAGTGGTGCATAAAATCTTCCGCGTCTTTTCGGTCAACAAAAACCTGACCGAATGGCGCTGTAAAAAATGTGGTTTTAAACTTAACACCGATGCTCTTTAAATATTCGATGTCCTCGTTGCAGTACATCTCCTTCTCGCGCTTTCCGACAGAGGAAAAGCTGCGCTTGTCCGTTGCGTTTTCTACAAAAAACACCTTTTTCGCCCACATAAGACCGCGACCCAAAAAGTTCGGCACACCGCCGGCAAGGCAGAATATGGCGGCATCGTATTTTTCTTTCGGTGCGCCTGTATCGTCAAAATCTCCGCAGACGACGTCCACATTTGTGTGTCCGCGGCGAGCCATCTCCTCCTCCAGATAGAAAAGAGGCCTGGAGTTTAAGTCCATGGCAAAGACGTTTTTGCATTTGGGAGCTAAATGCATTGTAAGTGCACCCACACCGCAGCCAATATCGCAGACGGTTGGATTTTCAGGGAGAGATGCAAGTATCATCTCTGAAACCACAGAGTGAAAGGACTCGTAATTCACGGCATTTATATACCACGCCATGCTCTTTTCGTCCCATGAATAAAGTCTCTCTCTTCCGCTGCTCATAATACCTTCCCCTTAGTTACCGCAATTACCTCTGCCATTATGCTGACAGCTATCTCACTCGGAGTCTCCGCACCGATAGACAGACCGATGGGACATTTTACCTGACGCATTTTTTCCATGCTGTAGCCCTCTTTCTCAAGGCTTACATAGAGGGCATCGCGCTTTGTCTTACTGCCTATCATACCCAGATACAGGCACGGCTTATTAAGTGCCCATTTCAGAACTGTCTTATCGTGGGCGTGACCGCGTGTGATGATAAGGATATAGCTGCGCTCATCCGTGGGGAAGTCTTGCATATCAGTAAAGCTCTCGATGCAGACTGTGTCGCATTCGGGAAATCTCTCGGGATTTGCATATTCCTCGCGGTCGTCAATAACTGTCACGGGATAACCTAAATGAGAAGCAAGCTTTGCAACCTCAAAGGATACATGACCACCTCCGAATATATACATTCTGCCGTTTGGATTTATATCATGCACGGTTATGCGCCAGCCGTCCACAAAATCTCCGTGTACCGCAACGCGGACTGGATTTTTCAGCATTTCGCGGGAAAAGTGCTCATTTTCCTCAAACTCTCCCACAACCTCCGTGCCGCCAATATTTACGCAGCATGTAAAATCATTTTTGTTGCCATCGAAAATGTAGAAAATCCAGCTCTTTTTGCCCGACTTGTCGGCATTATAGGCAGCTTTAAACACATTTAACATATTCCCGTCGCTGCCGTCCACATACGCAACAAGCACCTCACAGGCACCTCCGCATATCATATCGGGCGTTGCATCTGCCTTTGCATACATATCAACTGCGCAGACTGTGGCGCACTTTTCGGGGATTATGCGTTTTCTTGCCTCCTCGATTATCTGAGCCTCCAAAAGTCCTCCGCCGATTGTAGCGAAGATAGAGTCCTCCGTGATTATCATTTTGGAGCCCTCTCCTCTGGGGGTTGAGCCTTCTTCTGCTATTATAACCGCAAGAGCGAAGCTCTGCTTATTTTCTAAAAGCTGTACTGCCTTTTCAAAAACTGTATCCATAAACTTACCTCCATTTTTCTGAAGATATATTATCAATTTTTTGTACAGGACACAACATCAGGTTTAAAAACTCATTTAAAGTTACGAAAAATTGTTAGTTTTTACCGATTATAAGCGGTTTTCTACCTTTATATAGATATCTCAAATATGATAAAATATTATTATCAAATATTCTTCGGAGACAGGCAATGAGAAAACATCCCGACGGTGAAAACTTAACACGGGAGCTGATTGCCCTCGCATCTCTTCCTGAAAACGCCCGTATTTTAGACATGGGCGCAGGAGACGGCGAGGCTGTAGCTTTACTGCGCTCTTTTGGCTATGACGCTTACGGAGTTGACCTTGCAGCAGCAGAAAATGTAACGCAGGGAGACATGACCGCACTTCCCTTTGAGGACGGGATCTTTGACGCCGTTATAGCAGAGTGTGCCTTCTCCGTATGCGGAGATACGGAAAAGGCTTTCCGCGAGGCTTACAGAGTTCTTAAAGATAACGGCACCCTCTGCATTTCCGATGTTTACTTTAAAAACGACACCGCCCCCTGCCTGTCCATGAAAATCCCTGCCACAAAAGAGGGCTGGGAAAATGCAGCAGAAGGCTTTGTTCTCATGAATTTTTGTGACCGTACAAAGGCGTGGACAGAGTTTATGATACATTGCATCTGGAACGGACTCGACCTTGGCGATTGCGGCTATTTCAAATCCGCAGCAAAAGCAAAGGGCGGCTATTTTATCTCCGCATGGGAAAAGGAGGAGTGCAAATGAGCTATGCAGGAATAATCACCGCGGCAGGTCTCTCCTCGCGCATGGGCGATTTCAAGCCTCTTATGGAAATTAACGGTCTGCCCATGATAGCTCACACGGTTTTAAGCATGAAAAACGCAAATCTCGCCCCTGTCTGCGTCGTTGTAGGACACCGCGGAGACGAGATAAAGGCAGCGCTTTCCTCCTTTGACGTCATCTTTGCGGAAAACGAGAATTACGCTAATTCCGATATGCTGGCATCTGTAAAGCTGGGCCTTGAAAAGGTTAAAAACAGCGATGGATTTTTCCTTCTCCCAGGAGATATGCCCCTTATTCCGCCCGACACATTTAAGACGGTGCTAAGTGCTTCAGGCGACTATATCGTACCTACGGTCATGGGAAAAAGCGCTCACCCCCCTCTTATTAAAAAGGCGTGTTTCGATGCGATTTTGAGCTTTGACAGAGACGGAGGTCTGCCAAAAGCGCTGGCAGGCTTTGAAAAGGTACCCGTTGAGGCAGGAGATATTGACTCTAACCGTGATGCGGATTTTAAGCATGAATTTGATAAGCTCGCCGCTGTCGGCAAAAAGAGATTGGGGCTTTCTGAAGAGCTTTGCGTGAAAATTCTGAAAGACGCGGGCACACCTTCACATATTGCGGCACATTGCATGGCGGTGGGCAGTTTATCCAAGCACATTGCAAAAAAGCTCATAAAGTGCGGTTACTTTTTGGACGCCCAACTGTGCTTTTCTGCAGGTGCGCTGCATGATATAAAGCGTCTTGAGAAAATGCACGCCGAAGCAGGGGCAGACTATCTTCGCACTTTGGGATATGACGCTGTGGCAAACATTGTCTCTCACCACATGACAGCTGAAAACTTAAGCGCAGATTTTAACGAAACGACCGTTGTTTTCTTAGCCGACAAGCTCATGCGGGAGAGAGAATTTGTAACACCCGATGTGCGCTATGCACCCGCTCTGGAGAAATTCCCCGAAGGAAGCGAAACGGGGATGCGAATTAGAAAAGATCTTGCATTTTCCAAAATGCTTTACGAAAAATATATCAGCCTTACAGGTGATGCCTTATGAAAACCATTAACAAAACAAAAAGCGTATGCCCCGTCTGTCTTAAAACTATCGACGCATATTTAGTCGAAAAAGATGATGGCATTTATATGGAAAAGGAGTGCACAGAGCACGGTCATTTTTCTGTCCTCGTTTGGGAAGATGACGCGGTAAGCTACAAAAACTGGGACCGCGGCAACAAGAAAAAGGATAAAATCATCGACCCCAAGACAGATAAAAACCTCGAAGGCTGCCCTTACGATTGCGGTCTTTGCGAGGACCATGTGAGAAGCACCTGCTGTGTCCTGCTGGAGATAACACAGCGCTGCAACCTTAATTGTCCCGTGTGCTTTGCCTCGGCAGGCGGAGCATGTCCTTCTGACCCCACCCTTGATGCTTTGGGAGAGAGCATGGATATGCTCATGCGAAAGGGCGGACCTTTCAATCTGCAGCTTTCAGGCGGCGAGCCTACGGTTCGCGATGACCTGCCCGAAATAATCAAAATGGGCAGGGAAAAAGGCTTTACGTTTTTCCAGCTGAACACCAACGGCATTCGTCTTGCCGACGATGAGACTTACGCAAAAAAGCTTAAAAGCGCAGGTCTTTCCTGCGTATTTCTGCAGTTTGACAGTCTTTCCGACAAGGTCTACAAGATTTTGCGTGGAAAGCCATTGCTTATGAAAAAGCTGAAAGCTATCAAAAACTGTGCCGATGCAGGACTTGGCGTTGTCCTTGTACCCGTTATCGCACCGGGAATCAACGATAATGAAATCGGCACACTTATAAAGTTTGCCGAGAAAAACATGCCCCATGTGCGCGGTGTACATTTCCAGCCCATAAGCTATTTCGGAAGATGCATCCCTATGGCAGATAAACGCATCACAATCCCCTATATGCTGCGACAGATAGAGTGGCAGACGGATAAACGCTTTAAAAAAGCAGACTTTGCAGGAGGCGGTGCGGAAAATCCCTACTGCTCTTTCCACGCAGAGTATCTTAAGAAAAAAGACGGTAGCCTGAAGCTTTTAAAGTCCTCCTCATCCTGCTGCTGCACCACCTCCAAAAAATCCCGCGAGAACGTGGCAAGGCAATGGAAGGGCGGCGCGGACATCGTAGCCGAAGCAGGCACAATGGACGCCTTCGTAAAAGACACATTGGACAATACTCTCGCCATTTCGGGCATGCTGTTTCAGGATTGCTTCAATCTTGATTTAGACCGCCTTAAACGCTGTTATATCTGCGAGGTTGACCCCAGATACGGGCTTGTTCCTTTCTGCGCCTACAACCTCACAAATATTGACGGCAAGAGCATTTACAGGTGAAAACTATGCACAAAGTACCACTGGAAGACCTTATAGTAAGGCAGGAGGACATGCCCTTTTTCTCCCGTAAGCTTTTAGAAAAGCACCAACTGGAACTGCTTAACACCCAGCTTAAGCGGGCAAAGGCGGTATCTCCTTTTTATAAATACTATCCCGACAAAGTGGCTTCCCTTGAAGAGCTGAGCACTCTGCCCTTTATTACGGCGCAGGAGCTGAGGGAAAACTACTCCAAACTGTGCCTTTCCTCTCTTGAGGAGCTTACAAGAGTCCGCACGGAGTACACCTCCGGAACAGTAGGCGCGCCTAAGAAAATGGCGTATTCCGACTACGATTCAGCGCGCACCACAGAGTTTTTTGCAAATGGCTTAGCTGAGCTGATTTTCCCCGGTGACAAAGTTATAATATGCTTTCCTTATACAGATAGCTTAAGTCTCGGCGGTCTTATCGGCGAGGCGGTAAGGCGCATCGGCGCCGTTCCCCTGCTTCCGGGACACGACAGAAGCTACGGCGAATTTTTGGATATTATCCGTGAAAATGAGGCAAACGTCTACCTCGGACCTCCCGTGCTGCTGCTGTCTCTTTTAAGACTTCAGCCTGATACGACACTCAAACGCGCCTTAGTCAGCGGAGACCATTGCAGCGAAACTGTTTTGAGCTTCTGTGAGGAGATTCTGGGCAGCAAGCTGTTTCCCCACTACGGTCTGCGCGAATCAGGTCTTGGCGGAGCTTACACCTGCACAGCTCATGCCGGTATGCACATAAGAGAAAACGACATGATTTGCGAGATCATAGACGAAACAGGCTCACCTTTACCCGACGGAGACTGGGGTGAGCTTGTAATCACCACCATAGGCCTTGAGGCAATGCCCCTTTTCCGCTACAGGACAGGAGATTTCGCAAGAATTCTTGAGGGGACATGCCCCTGCGGAAGTGAGGTCAAGCGCCTTGAGGTTATGGGAAGAATTTCCAAAAATGCCGTCATGGGTCATTATGAGGATATTCTTTTCGGCTTTGACAATATAATTGACTTTCATATATCCGATAATTCTGTTATACTGTCAGTCAGGGACAATGACAGCGAACTGATGTCTGCTGTACAAAAGCATCTGCGCGGCTTTGATGTGAAAATGATTACAGCAAAGCTCACAGACCGCCCTATGTATACAGGCAAAAGACGCATACTTTAAATATAGAAAGGAACTTTTGACATGTCTTTTAAGGAAGAGATCGTAAAAGTACTAAACAATGCAGGCGACAAGGAGATCATCGTTGTCTGCGACTTTGACGGAACTATCACAACTGCAGACAGCGATGTCACTATGAACGGAATGGCAAAGTTTTTCGGCTATGAGTCCGACTTTGCAAAGGACCGCACCGCTCTTTACGAGGAGTACGGCAAGTATCTCACAGAAGGCGATGACATGACACGCTATAAAATGCAGAACAAATGGTGGAGCGCACAGATGGAGCTCTTCAAAAAGCACAACGTAGCACCCGACAGCTATACAAACGCAGGCGGCAAGCTGAACTTCATGCTTCGCAAGGATGCCTGCGACATGCTGGCTTTCTGCGACAAGAACGACATTCCCGTCTTTATCGTATCCTCCGGTCTCGGCAACATGATAATCCCTCTTCTTGCCTTCTCAGGCAATCTCTCTGGCAACATGCGCGTTATCGCCAACTTCGTCCGCTACGATGAGGACAAGCCCGTAAGCTACACTCCTGTTGTAACTCCCATGAACAAGTCCGCTCACCTGGCATTAGAGCTTGAGCCTTTTGAAAACTATCACGCTGTAGTATTCGGAAACGAGCAGTCCGACCTTGGCATTATCCCCGCAGATCTCTGCACAACAGTATTGATTGAAAACTAACTATATACATTTCATCAAATCGGATATAAAATAGCAGTATAAAATCAGAGAGGAAGTTGTCTCATGGAAAAAAATGATCCTCGCACATACGGAAAGCACATAGTCCAGTATCCAATGGACTACTCTCTGTGTGCAGGCTGTACTACATGTGAGATCGTCTGTACCCTTACTCACGACGGTCTTGTAAGTCCAAGCTATAACAGAATTTTCGTTGACAGAGGCACAAGAAGTATGGTCCACCACATTCTCTCCTGTCAGCATTGCTCAGATCACCCCTGCTACAACGCATGTCCCAAGAAGGACAAGGCAATGTGCATTGATGAGAACAATATCGTCTATGTAAACGAAGATGAGTGTGTAGGCTGCGGTCTGTGCCAGAAGGCATGTGTTTTTGAGCCTTCCCGCATCAACATGGTCAAGTCTGCTGATAAAAAGCAGCGCAAGGCTAAAAAGTGCGACATGTGCCGCACAAGACCTGAAGGTCCTGCCTGTGTACAGTGGTGCCCCGTAAGATGCATCGGTCTGTCCACAGATCCCCTGCCCTGGGAGGTGGAAAGCAAATGAGTGAAATGCGTTACGGATATGTAGGCAAAATTGCCCGAATCAACCTTACAACAAGCACTGTGGAAATGATCTCCACATTTGACTATGTTCCCGAGTATATCGGCGGCAGACTGGTCTGCAACAAGATCTTCTGGGACAACGTCAAGCCCGGCACAGGTGCCCTTGACCCCGAAAATATGCTTATCTACATGACAGGTGCAACTACCGCAACGGGTATCCCCACAGGCGGCCGCTCCGTCTTTACAGGCATCTCCCCCAACAGCTTCCCCGAGCAGTACGTCTGGTCAGGTATGGGCGGTTGGCTTGGTGCCGAGCTGAAATTTGCAGGCTTTGACGGTTTTATCATCGAGGGTAAGGCAGAAAAGCACACATATATCTACATAGAAGACGGTAAGGTAGAGCTTCTTCCTGCCGACGATTTGTGGGGTCTTATGGTACACCCCACACAGAAAAAACTTGAGGAAAAGCACGGCAAGGACGTTAAGAGCATGGTTATCGGCCCTGCAGGTGAAAACCTTATGCGAAACGCTACCGTCACCACAAGTAACGACAGCGTAGCTGCAAAGGGCGGCTTCGGCGCTGTTTTCGGCTCCAAGAACCTAAAGGCTATCACCGTCCGCGGTCACGGCGTTGTCCGCCCCTATGACATTGACAAGCTTTTCGAGCTTCGTATGAAGATGGCAAATCCCACCATGCGCCCCTGCCCTGTTGTCCGTGAGGCAACTCACGGTATGGACGGCAACATGATCCCTGTTGAGGGCGGCTGGCTGCGCGGTCAGGTAGCCTGCAGCCACGGCTGCAACCAGCATTGCAACCGCCTTATGATGGACATGAAGTCCGCATTTTCCGACGAGCGCATCAATCAAGTTGAAAAGTGCGTCGGTATCTTTGCCTACGGCTATCAGGAGGACTGCTCATGGTCTCCCATCCAAAACTTTGAGACAGAGCGCAACCACTTCCTGCCCTGCAAAATGCTGAGTATGGAAAATCCTCCCCCCGATTTTGAAGACCCCTACGCACCTGAGCTGTTTAAGCAGGTAAGAGGCGACATTGTAAACTTCTGGAAGCCCGACTTTGACAAGGGCAGCGTCATGATGGATATGTGCAACCAGTACGGCATCGACAAGTGGGATGTTATTGTATGGTTCATGACATGGCTGTCCATGTGCAAACAGGAAGGCTTACTTGAGGACATGGACTTCGGCATGGAAGTCGACGTTGAAAACGAGGAGTTTGTAAAATACTTCCTCGATATGATAACCTACCGCAAGGGCAAATACGGTCCTATCTTTGCCGAAGGCATGGCAAGAGCCATCAGGACTTTAGGCAAGGAAAAGTTCGGCGACAGCATCTATCACGGCAGATATTCCCAGATGATAAATAAGCCGCTTGACCTGCCCGTAAGCCTTGAGACAGCATGGGGACACAGCTTCCATTGGCAGGGCCGAGGCTTTGAGGGCTCTATCTACAAGGCTGGCTGGGTAGCACACTCTCTCGAGCTCATGACCAGCACCCGCGATATTATGACCATCGCCCACTTCCACGACGATTATGAAAACTTCCTTAAATACAGAGACGACCCCTATCACAGCCGCGAGCTTGTTGATGCGGTCATCTTCAACGAAAACAAGGCAGAGCTTAAAGACAGCGTCACCACATGTGAGTGGCAGAGTCCCGACATCTACTGGCCCGACATGGAGGCTCAGATGTATGAAGCTGCAACAGGTATCCCCACCACTCAGGAAGACCTTGACTTTGCTTCCGAAAGAAGCCGCCTTATCTTCCGTGCGATTCTGATAAGAAACTTCGGCAGAACTCGTGAGATGGAAGTTAACGCCGTTTTCCCCGCGCTGACAATTCCCGACACCTTCGGTGAAGTTGCCACATGGGAAGAGTGGAACGACCTTGTTGACCTTTACTACGAAGTAAAGGACTGGGACAAGGAGACAGGCTGGCCCACAAGAGAGGTCTACGAAAAGTACGGACTTAAATACATTGCCGATGAGCTTGAAGCTCTGGGCAAGTTACCTCAGTAAAAATTAATTGAAAAGGAGTATATAACCATGGGTAGAATGGACGGTAAAATCGCAGTTGTGACCGGCGCAGGCTCCGGTATTGGCCGCGGTATCGCAGTAATGTTCGCAAAGGAAGGCGCAAAGGTCGTTTGCGCAAGCCGTGGAGTACAGGCAGGCAACGAGACACTTGAGATGATCAAGGCTGTTGGCGGCGAGGGCATCTTCGTCTCTACAGACGTATCCGACAAGGACGCTATCAAGAACCTCCACAAGGTAGCTCTTGAAACTTACGGCAACGTAACAACTCTCGTTAACAGCGCAGGCATCCTCGTACACAAGCCCTTCCTTGAGCACAACGACGATGATCTTCAGAAGGTTTACGACACAAACTTCAAGGGTTATGTATGGATGATGCAGGAGTTTATGCCCACACTTGTAAAGCACGGTCACTCCTCTATCCTCAACGTAGCTTCCATCTCCGTTTCCAAGCCTGAAACAAACGCATATATGTACGGCGCTATGAAGGCTGGAATTGACATCATGACAAGAAACCTTGTCCGTGAATTTTCTTGCCAGGGCGTTCGTCTCAACGTTGTTTGCCCCGGTCCTGTAAATACAAACATGACTCCTCAGGAGGTTAAGGACAGTCCCGAAATTCAGGCTCAGATGTGCCGCGATGTTTGCCCCGTTGGCAGACTCGGTATTCCCGATGACATTGCTTACGCTGCAACATGGCTCTGCTCCGACGAAGCTGACTGGGTAACAGGCAGCACGATCGTTGTAGACGGCGGCGCCTGCATGATGGGCTAAACCGCTTCATCGAAAAACAAATTATAAATTATTGCGGCGGGCTTTTCCCCGCCGCATATTTATAGGTGATATTTATGAAATACACTACACTTCTTTTCGACAGCGACGACACACTTTTAGACTTTGCCGCCGCTGAAATGCAGGCGCTCAAAGTGACTTTTGCAAGCTTTGCGCCCGATGTAGGGAGCGAGATTACCGCAAAATATAAAGAAATAAACCGCAGTCTGTGGGCATCTTACGAACGTGGCGAAATCGCGCGTGACGATATTTTTTCACGCCGCTTTACAGAGACCTTCGCACACTTCGGCGTAACACTTCCCGACATTGACATCGCGGATTTCTATCAGACCAAGCTGTCTGAATGCCACGAGCTTCTTGACGGCACAGCCGATGTCTTGGAGGCACTTTGCGGAAAATTTAATATGCACATTATCACAAACGGCAAAAAATCCACTCAGCAGCGCCGCCTTTTTGATGCAGGCATTGAGAAATATTTCGGAAAATTCTTCATCTCCGAGGACATGGGCACGCAAAAGCCGTCTGCCAAATTTTTCGACATCGTCTTTGACGAGCTGTGCATTTCACGCGATGAAGCCCTTATTATCGGCGACTCTTATTCGTCGGACATTTCAGGCGGTATAAACGCTCACGTTGATACCTGCTGGCTCAACCCCAAGTGTTTAAAGCCCACCGGTGATGCCCCCACCTTTGAGATAAAGCACCTTCGCGAGCTTTTGGAGATACTTTTATGAGAATACTTTTTGAAGACAAACACCTTTTGGTGGCAGAAAAGGATGCAGGAATTTTGTCCGAGCCAGACGGTTCTGGAAATGACATTGTCACCCTCTGCTCGCAGTACACGAAAAGCGAGTGTTTTCCCGTTCACAGACTTGACCGCGGAACAGGCGGCGTCATGGTGCTGGCTAAGACCAAGCAGTGTGCAGGAAAGCTCTCCGCGCTGGTTTCTGAACGCGCCTTTTCCAAGGAGTATCTTGCTGTCATAAAAGGATGCCCCGAGGAAAAAGAGGGCGTTTTCAAGAATCTTTTGTTCAAAGACTCCCGTAAAAACAAGAGTTTTGTTATATCAAGACCACGAAAGGGCGTTAAAGAGGCGTCTTTGGAGTACCGCGTTTTGGACAGCCGCGAGGAGACATCCCTTGTTCTCGTAAAGCTTCACACAGGGCGTACCCATCAGATACGCGTTCAGTTTGCATCCCGCAAAATGCCCCTTTTGGGCGACGGTAAATACGGCAGCCGTGATAATAAATGCGAGACCGCACTACACAGCTGCAGATTATCATTCAAACATCCCATGACAGGTCAGGAGGTGTGCTGCACTTCCCTTCCCCCGAGAGAATATCCGTGGGATATGTTTGAAATTGAGATATGATATAAAATTGCCTCCCTCTGACGAGGGAGGTGGCTTTTTGCAAAGCAAAAAGTCGGAGGGAGAGCCACTTTCAATACGGCATATCTCTCCCTCAGTCATCGCTTACGCGCTGACAGCTCCCTCGTCAGAGGGAGCCTTAAACGTAATCCTCACAAACAAAAAACGAGTTAGCTAATTTTTATTTATACGGCTGCTTTATCTCCGTAAGTCCCAGAATGTAGTCTGTGCTTGTATCATAAAACTTTGCAAGTTTGATAAGCACATGCGTCGGTATATCATTTTCGCCTGTCTCATATTTGGAATAGCCTGTCTGTGACATATTAAGCATTTTTGCAACCTGCGTCTGGTTCAAATCCTTGTCCTCACGCAGCGCTCTTATTCTCGGATACATAAACATCATCTCCTGATGACATTGTATGTAATCTGAAACAGGTTATTGACTTTTAACCTGAAATAGGTTATATTTTTGTGTATTCCGCAGTTTACAGCTCATATATTTTCTGTGAATACAGCATTTTCAGCTCGCTTTGCGAGAGATTGGAGCAATACGATGTTACTTGGAATAGCAGTCGCTGTGGCTGCTGTGACCGCGTGTGCATTTTGGCGTGTCATACACCTGTCTGCCAAAACAAAAGCGTCTACCTCACATTCATCAGACCTTGTCCCGCTGACAACAGTTTCTATTTTTAATACATCTTCCGCATCAGTCATTGACAACACGGTATATACAGATATCTCCGGTAATAATACAATTATCGGCACTTACAGCTTCGACCACTTTAATTCTGAAGGCGCCGCAGTTTTTACAGTGCGGTGCAGAGGCACAATTGTCGGTACAATAACGGAATGTGAACTTGTATGTACTGCTGTCATCACCTGCACGCACAGCAGCATCAAAGCAACTCACTCTTTTAACATATCAAGCGGCACCATACGCGATCATGTGCACCATGAAACTGTCGCAGAATACAAAGGCAATTCAATTGCCGCCTCTGCAGCTTTTATATGTCTAACTGTTTCTGATAATTCCGTGTAATAAAAAGCTCCCACTTTAGGCGCGGTGAGACAAGAAAGCATATGCCCGAAAAGCAATCTTTTACCCGTAAGCATTGTTATTTAAACTTGACATACACCAAGCATGTCTGCGTTTAAATGCCTCGCTTACAGGCAAAATCTTAACTTTTCGGGTGCAAGCAGTTTAGAAACTTAAAATTTTTGTTATCACGAAATGAAAAGCACAGGAAATACTTGTTTGTATTTCCGAGCATTTTCATGATGTGAGAGCGTAAATTTTTGTTTCTAAACCATATGTATTCTTATCTCACCGCGCCTTTAGAGTGGGAGCTTTTTATTATGCAAAATGTTTTTAGAACATTTCCTTGCTCATGTTGTCGATCTCTTCGCAGAGAGCTTCGTAAACACCGGGGTAGTTGGAAAGGGGCAGACCCTGAGATGCGCTGGGGATCCAGTATGTCTTGTTCTTACCAAACTCTTCGCAAGCCTGACGAACCTTAGCTGCAACGATCTCTCTTGTCCAGCCGGGGAAGTCAACTTCTGCAGAGTCGATACCGCCCATGAATGTGATCTGACCTGCATACTTCTCCTGAAGAGCTGCAATGTCGTTGGAGCGCATAACGCCCTGCCAGATGTCGATGCCCATCTCGATCATGTAGGGAACGAGAGTTGCTGCATAGGAGTCAGAGTGGTGCATGATTACTTCAACACCGTGCTCCTTGTAGTAGCCGTAAACCTTCTTGTATGCATCAAGGAAGAACTCCTCGAACATAGCGGGAGAGATGAATGTGGAGATCTGAGAGCCCCAGTCATCGTGATGGAAGAGACAGTCGGGCTTGAGGTAGTGGCAAACCTGCTTTGCGTACTCAAGCTCCCAATCTGCGATGTAGTCGATCATTTCCTTAAGTGCTTCGGGCTCTGTGTAGAAAGCCTCGAGGCAGTTTGTGATCTCCATCAGATAGTGGCACTGCTCGAAGATGCCGGGTGCATAGAATACTGTAGCGAGGTATTCGTTACGGTCGATCTTGTTGAACTCTTCAACGAAGGGAGCCCAATCTTCATCTGTGAAGTCCAGAGAAGGAGCCTTTACATAGTCTCTCCAGTTTTCGATGTCCTTGCAGACGATGTGCTCAGCATCGTGTACGGGGAAGGAACCAGGAGTACCTACGGGCCAGGACTTTGTAACGCCCCAACCGTCTACAGTGGGCTCGCCGCCATATGTGGGCTGGGGATACTTAACTGTGTAAGGTGTTGCAAAGCTGATTGCAAAAGGCTCATACTGGTTAACAAATCTGTCGGGGTTGCCGCCGCGGATTGTTTCCATAAGATTCTGTCTTTTTGTAAGCATTGTCTATATTCTTCCTTTCATGTGTATCAAACTCTCCTTATTGCAGGAGCACAGTTTTCTGCATAATAGTTTATCATATTGTGCCAAATTAGTAAAGTACAATTTCTTATCAGCCCCTGTTTTAAACTCTTTTTTGTTCTAACGCACAAAATTGCATTACTCATTTTTATTCAGACACATAAAGCAAATTTTTGTTTCTTCTCCTATACTTTATAATATAAATATATAAGGAGGAGAACTATGAACTTTCTCAACCATGAATTCAAAGTCCTGATAGGCGGTAAGCTCACCGGCTCAAGCACCGGCGAGACCATGAACATAGTCAACCCGGCAAACGGTGAACTCGTTGCAAAAGTTCCACGCTGCTCCATTGACGATGTAAATGCTGCTGTTGCCGCAGCAAAAGCGGCTTTTCCAAAATGGAAAAATACATACATCGGCGACAGAGCGAAACTGCTGTTTAGACTTGCTGCTATCATTGCCGAACACGAGCAGGAGCTCATTCCCATGGAAACTGTCCAGTACGGCGGTCCTTTGAGCAAGACCAGCAACTTTGACATTCCTTCTGCAGTAGGCGAGATTGAGCTTATGGCAGGCATGGGTCGTGGCATCAGCGGCACCACCATCAGCGCTGACCCCAATGCAAGAGTTATGACCTTCCGCGAGCCCTACGGCGTTGTCGGTCTTATCACGCCCTGGAACTTCCCCCTGGTAACAGCAGTTTCCAAGCTGGGCCCCGCCCTTATCACAGGCAACACCTGCGTTTTAAAACCTCCTTCCTGTGCTCCTCTCACAGTTCTCAAGCTTGCCGAGTACTGCGTTGAAGCAGGCTTCCCTGAGGGAGTTGTAAACGTCATTACCGGTCCGGGCACTGAGGTCGGCGAAGCAATCGTTGCTCATCCTGACGTTGCAAAGATCAATTTCACAGGTGACTCCAAGGTCGGCAAGCGCATTATGGAAATTGCAAGCCAAAGTGTAAAACCCGTTGCCTCTGAGCTTGGCGGCAAAAACGCAATGATAGTCCTCGACGACGCCGAACTTGACGCAGTTATCGAAACAGCTGTGTATAGCGCATTCTTCAACTCAGGCCAGAACTGCGGCTCCCCCAGCCGTTTCTATGTTCAGGAGGGTATTTACGATAAGTTTATTACCCGCTTTGTGGAGACAGCAAAACGCATCAAAGTAGGTGATCCCATGGATCCCGAAACCATGATGGGTCCTCTCGCATACATGAACTGCCGTAAAACAGCAGAACAATATATCAAATCTGCAAAAGATGCGGGATTTAAGCTTCTGCTTGGCGAAAGGCTTCCCGAATATCTGCAAAACGGAGCCTATGTAATGCCTCACATTTTTGAGATAACAGACAACAAGCACGAATTTATGCAGGATGAGATCTTTGCCCCTGTTGTAGGCGTTATGAAGGTCAAAACCGCAGAAGAAGCAGTAGCGCTTGTTAACGACAACAAGTACGGACTCTGCTCTTCTGTATGGACACGCGATTATCGCAAGGGCCTTCTGATGATAGATAATCTCCGAACAGGCACCTGCTGGATAAACCAGCACCTGAAGATCGTCCCTGAAACACCCTGGGGAGGCTGCAAGGAATCAGGTTGGACAAAGGAAAATTCCTTTATGGTATACGATGAGTACACATTCCAGAAGCATGTATGGCTGGAGCTTGGCGATAAGCCTCACACCTTCTGGGAAAATATGATAACACTGTAATATAGCAGCGGCAGGTATAACACCTGCCGCTGTCTTTATATCAAAAGCTGACCATCTTTCAGGGTGAACACAAGATACTCGGTGCCGTTTAATTTTTCACGCTGACCGAAGTAGAAAATGGGCAGCGCGGGAAAGGGTTTTTCCGTGGGAACGGCAATATATGTAAACTCCCCGCACTCAGATTTCAAAACACCCTGGCATCTTGAGAGCGCCGCGCCGCACTCCATATCCGCAAACATAGCGGCAGGATCTGCGCACCTCACCCACACCCGCTCGTCAGTCTCCTCATGCGTCTCTTGCATTTCTTTCTTATACTGCTCGTTTTCTGTTATAAGCACATATCGCTTGGTTTTCTCAAGCTCTTTGCACCGCACCTCGTTTTTCGTAAAACATTTTTCCATGCAGAACTGCTTACCTTTAGGCATCATGACGCCAAGCATCTCATAGCGGTCTCCCAAATCCGCGGCAAGACGCAGAATTTCGTCGGACTCATATCGTGCTTTGCACTTAATGCGCGTTAAAAGTCCGTCCTGTGTGACCTCCGTTTCCCCAACGGCAGCATCATCTATGTACACGTCAAAATTTCCGTATTTCATAAAAACCTCCAAACATATTTTTATACAGTTTATGCCGCAGAAAGTAAAAAATGCCGAAGTGTACTCACCTCGGCATTTTTTCAGTTCAATCCGAAGCTGACGGCAATTGCATTGTCCACTCTGTCCATCAGCTCATCATCCAGTTTTCCCATACGCTCTTTAAGGCGCTTTTTGTCGATTGTTCGTATCTGCTCCAAAAGCACTACGGAATCCTTTGTGAGTCCGTAAGTTTTTGCCTCAAGCTCGATGTGTGTGGGAAGCCGCGCCTTGTTTATCTGTGATGTAATGGCGGCGGCTATCACCGTTGGGCTGTGCTTGTTGCCCGTGTCGTTCTGTACTATGAGAACAGGACGCATACCGCCCTGCTCGCTGCCCACTACAGGGCTTAGATCGGCATAATAAATATCGCCTCTTTTTACTCCGCTTGTCACGCAGCTCACTCTCCGAGAATAACAGTGTCCGCGGTCACCTCTTATGTAACCGTGTCATTGTTAATTCTTTCACGCAGGGAGAGAATTTATACAACGGGGCAAAATTTTCTCCCTGTTTATATTATGCGGAAGTATTGGTGTTTGCTATGACACAACACACTCTTAAAAATGCAAAAATCTCCCCTTGCACAGGGGAGATTTTGATTTATAAAGTAAAATGCTTCTTCATTAGTGCATACAAGGTTTGTTTATCATCATCAAGTAATAGATCCTCTTTTTTAAGAGCATAGTGATGAGTAAATTCGGCGTCTATGTATGAGTGATTGTTAATTAATATAGCATTTTTATATCGTGGTCTCACATGCACATGCAAATGAGGGTTTGGTATTGCTTCTTTATAAAAGTTATTCAGCAAACAACTCCAATTACTTAATTCAGCTCCTAATATGTCCTTATAGACATATTCTAATCTGTCTATAATTGTTTTTAATTCAATCCATTCAGAACTATCCAAGCCTGAAAGACTTCCACAATGTCTATTCAACACCAAAATACATCTGCCTACATAATCCTGTACATCTGCCAAATAAACCGACCAATGTAATGATTTATGCAGTAGCCATTCGTTTTCTTTATAATCACACCATTCGCACATGCTCATCATTCACTCCTAAAAATCCAAGTTTATCTGACAGTTCACTTATAAACTCTCGGTATTCTCGGTGACACAGCACACAAAAGCTCATAGGAAATGGTGCCTGCTTTTTCTGCCTGTTCCTCAATGGGAATAAACTCGTCTCCGTCATAACCGAATACGGTTACTATATCGCCCACCTTTACTTCGGGGATATCCGTCACATCAAGCATACACATATCCATGCAGATTCTTCCTACCTGTTTTGCCCTCTTTCCGCATACCAGCATGTCTATTTTTCCCGACAGCACTCTGTGAAGTCCGTCTGCATAGCCAATGGGAACAATGGCGATTTTTCTCGGCTCGGATGCCGTGTATGTGCGTCCGTAGCTTATTGTGTCGCCAATCTGAAAATCCTTTATCTGGGCAATACGGCTTTTCACCTGCATTACGGGTTTAAGGTCGATGCTTCCGCGCTCTTTCGCAGGATAGCAGCCGTAAAGGGCAATTCCCGGGCGGACCATATCCATATACGCCCACTCGTAATTTATCATAGCGCCGCTGTTGGTGCAGTGGTGAATTGAAAGCTTTCTGCCCAATCTAACCTCAAGGCGGTTTATAATATCGCAAAATGCATCAAACTGCATATTTGTGTACCCATCGCCAAATTCATCTGACACCGCAAAGTGGGTGAAAATGCCCTCTATATCAAGTGCGGGTAAATTTGCAGCATTCACCATTTCTTCTATGGGGTCGCGTCCTGAATGGCAGGTAAAGCCCACTCTTCCCATGCCGCTGTCCACTTTCAAGTGGATTTTTGCCGTTTTGCCCGTTTTTACGGCAATTTCGGACATTTTTCGGGCGTTTTCTAAGCTTCCCACAGCCTGCGTGATATTTTTATCTATGAGAATATCGGTGTACTTGGGGTCGGTTATACCAAGAATGAGTATCGGCAGAGTAATCCCCGCATCTCTCAATGTTACCGCCTCGTCAAGACAGGCGACGGCAAGATAGTCTGCCCCCTCTTCCTCCAGCACTTTTGCAATCTTTACAGCGCCGTGTCCGTACGCATCGGCTTTTACAACACCGAGAAATTTCTGCCCGGGTTTAAGGGCAGCACGCATACTGCGGTAGTTATATCTTATATTATCAAGGTCGATTTCTGCCCATGTTCTCTTTTGTCTGTCCATTGTCATTACTTCTTTCTATTCCACTATGACATTTTCAAATTCACAGATTATGACGCTTTTTCCGCTCTGCATGATCTCACTTTTTACAGGCAGCAGCGTTTCCGCATCAAACCATGTTTTCTGATAAACCGTATCTGTAATGCGGCTGTCCAGAACCAGCGTTTTTGTATCGCCGTAAGTCTCCTTTAAAAGAGCGATGAAATAGCCGTCCTGCCAGCAATCAATCAGGCACGGCAGCGCCTCCGCAGGGGAAAGTCCGTTTCTTGTGACAGCTCCCGTGGTCATTATCGCGCCGTCGTACTCGATTTCATAACCGTCTTCCGTGCATACAGCCCGTATGCCCGCTATCTCTTCCGGCTCTTTGATCTCTATTGACGTCTCGTCGGGAGTTCTCGTACAGGTGATTTTAAAATCAAACACCTTATCCCCGTAGTCTGCGCGAATATCAGCCGTTAAGACTATCCTTTGTGCGTTTTCAAATTCTTCGCTTATCTTCTCCGCCTTACCCGTATCGGTGCAGGCGCACAGAGAGAAGACAAGGGCTATCGTCAGTGCAAGCAAAAATACTTGCCGCAAAACATTATCACCTCATAACAGTTTTTACAGCTTTGGGTATGGCGGCTATGACGTCCGTTGCAATAACAGAGTATTCACCCATCTCTTCTGCGCAGATGTCACCGGCAAGACCGTGGAGGTAAACTGCCGCAACAGCTGCTTTTTCCGCAGGGATATCCTGTCCCACAAGGGCAGTTATCATGCCTGCCAGAACATCACCGCTTCCGCCTTTGGCTAAAGCAGGACCGCCTGTAGCGTTTACGTACACTCTTCCGTCGGGAAGGGCGGTTACTGTGCGGTGTCCCTTTAAGACAAGGATACAGTTATACGCAGATGCAAACTCACGCGCTCCATAGATTCTGCCGTTTTCGATCTTTCCGCCGATGCGGGCAAATTCTCCCGGGTGGGGTGTAAGGATAACAGGCTTTGCCGCCTCTTTCAATACATCTATATTCTCTGCAATTCCGTTTATGCCATCAGCATCCAGTACTACTCTGCAGTTTTCGCCTCTGACTATCATCTCAAGAAGGTATCTTGTCTGATATGTTTTGCCCATTCCGGGACCTGCAAGGCACACATCGCACTTTCTCATCATCTCCGCAACTACTTCACGTGCGTTCCATGATACAATGCCGTCCTCGTCGCAGGGGATGGGCATGGGCATAGCCTCTGTGCATCTTATGGCAGAGATGGAATAGATACTGTCGGGTACACCGAGATAGACAAGTCCTGCGCCCATTCTGAGCGCTGCCTCAGATGCCATCAAGGGCGCTCCTGTATAGCCGATGCTGCCTGCCAGAATAAAATCTCTGCCGTAGTCGCCCTTATGTGTATCAGGTCGTCTCTTGGGAAGATTTACCATGTCGGCCGTTACGAGATAAGTTTCCGTGTTAAAGTTTTCAGCAGCCTTTTCGGGTATGCCGATGTCGCAGACCTGTACCTTTCCGCAGTAAACACAGCCGGGTTCAACATACTGTCCTGCCTTGGGGCATGAGAATGTGACGGTGAGATCAGCCTTGACGGCATCTCCCATAACAAGTCCTGTATCGGCAGAGATGCCTGTTGGGATGTCGGCTGCTATAACATAGCCCCATGCCTTATTTATCATCGCCACGGCGTCAGCATATTTTCCACGCAAAGGCGCGTTTAAGCCGATGCCCAGCATGGCGTCGATTATCACATCGCAGGAGCGGACAAACTTTGCCGTATCGTCACATACAGAAAACTCCTCAAGCTTTCCGCCTGCTTCCATTAAATATTCAGCCGTCGCCTTTGTGTCGGGAGTCATTTTGTCAAAAGAACCCACCATAAATGTGCGGACGGTATAGCCCAGCTTTGTAAGCTTCGCTGCAGCATCTATGCCGTCTCCGCCGTTGTTTCCCGAACCTGCAAAAACCGCAACCGTCTCACCGCCGTGACTAACTACAGCGTTGACGATATGCTCAGAGGCATTGTGCATAAGTGTAAGAGAGGGGATACCCAGTTCGTTTATGGCATAGGCATCCAGCGCCTTCATTGTTTCAGCATTCATCAGCATCATATGCTTCACATCCGTTTCAAAATTATATTGCAAACATTATACGTTTTTGCGCCTGCATAGTCAATTTTTTGTTGTCCTTTAAAAATAAAACTGTCACGGACCACAAATTATCCCTGTGTTCCGCGACAGTTATCATCTTACTTTTCCTTTTTCAACACCATTGCTGCCAAACAATATATCTGTTCAATAATAAATGATGCAAGCAGGCTTATTATGGTCACCAGCAAAAACCTGATTAATATGTACGGCGACCAGTTAACAAACGGCTGCACAACCTGTGACGTATATGCTGAAAAGAATATTGAATGAAACAGCCATGCACTAAATGACATTTTTCCAATCCAGCTTAAAACGCGATTTACATGTGCGTTCTCAAGTGCTCTGAGCAACCACCAAAATGCAAGAATAATCATCGGAGCATAGACAGCGTCAAGTGTAAATCCCTTAATTACACTAACCTTTGAGCGCAGCAAAAATACAACTGCAAAAACCACCACCGCAGCAGGTACCGTATGCTTTATATACTTCGTAATTATCGCAAAAATATCGTATTTTGCAAAAAGATATCCGACACCAACAACAGGATAGTATATTGCACAATCCATTAGCGCAGACAGAATAACGCTGTTCTCTCGCGGACTGAAGTACAGCACAATCACAAGTAAATAACCGCCGCCAATAACCGTGAGCAGATCAGTCCACCATTTTCCCTTGAGCAGCCGTTTAAAAAACGGAAATGTTAAAAGAACAATTAAATAAAATAACACATACCAAGCAAAGACAATGATATTGTCAAACAAAGCAAACGCATTATAAAGTATTTTTATCGGTGAAAACTGATAGCCGATGCAAGCTATAGGCAAAAATACCACAAACAGCTGAAACCAGTATTTTGCCATAAACTTCAATGCTTTTTTAATAGTCGTTCGGTAATTGAAATCGCCATTTACATAAAATCCGTACCCCGACAAAAAAGCAAATATCGCAACACAAATTTTATTGAAGCTGCCAAGCTTTATCAGCACAGACGGGATTTGAGGCAAATCCAACCAATATTCAGGAAAAGAAAAGCAATGATGGAACAGCATCATCAAAAGCGCTATTCCTTTTATGCAATACGATAACCGCTTATCAAAAATGTCCAGATGTTTCTTACTCATCACACTCACCCCAAGATTTCTTTTAATCATTATAAGTTTCTAATTACCCGTAGTCAATTTTTTGTTGTCCTTTATATAATAATATGGTATAAATTACTTATTGAAATTTCGGAGGTAATCCTATGTATATGCCCACCTATGCAGACGCGCTGGAATTAAAACGCTATTTAAAAGAACGTGACCTTCAGTATGTCCACTTCCACGACCAGTGCGGCAGCACATTTTTCAGCTTTGACGAATATGACGAGGCTACAGTAAATGCCGTGTTTGAGTATTACGCACCTAAAGGCCTGAAGCCCAGCTTTACAGAGGACAAGCTGCGCTTTATCATTATGGAGGTCTGAACATGAAAAATCAGAAAGCAAAGCAGCTCGCCTTTATTTTATGCATGGTAGGCGCAGGTCTTCTTATGATTGGCTACGCCGTAGGCGGCAAGGGTTACGCCATCGGCACTCCCATGCTCATCGTGGGCGCAGTTATGTTCGCATCCACACTGGGCTTTCTTATGGTCAAAAAGAAAGAGCCAAAATTCTGCCCCAAGTGCGGTATCCGCGCATCTGACCTGTACATCCGTCAGAACAAAAAGCGTTTCGGCAAATACACCTGCCCCAAGTGCTCTTCCCATTTAGAGCCCAAGCCCCGTACAACAACCAAATAAATTAAAACAGGAGGGATTTTCCCTCCTGTTTTTTTATTTACCACATTTTAATTACAGCCGCTATGCCGCGATTTCCGAAAATGGCGGTGCAATGCTTCTCATCCTCGCGGTAATATCCGCTCTTTACGGTCTCGCCCACCTTGACCTCATTTTTGTACGTTACGGTCATGTCGCTGCACTCGCCCTTTTCAAAAACCTCCTCGGGAAGCATCTCCAGAGCCATGTCCAGATAGTTTAAGTTGTGCATGTGACCGATGATATCCGTATCGCATCTTCTGACGCGAAACTCCAGCATGCTTTCAAAAGATTCAGGAACTGCTGCTCTGTCGGGCTTCCACTCTTCAAAAACAGCTGTGGGGTCGCTGTCATACAGTTCGTTCATGGAAGGATCGATTCTTGCAATTCTGCGGGAATTTATATCAATTACGGACCACTTGGAGGAAGCAACGGCACGGATATTGCCCTTTTCGTCTATGAGCCTGAAATCTCTGTAGGCATGGGCGCGCTCCATGCTGCGGGACCATGTCTCAACCGTCAGCCTTGCGCCGTATTCGGGTCTGTCTGTTACCTTAAGCTTCCACGACATGATTATCCATGCTGTGCCGTTTTCGTCGATTTTTGCAACACCGTTGTCTACAGAATCAGAGTGGAATCCTGCTGTATCCTCAAACATTTTCAAAATGGCTTTATTGGTAATTTTACCCTTCTGGTCAAGGTCTCCCAAGCCAACGCTGTATTTTTCCGTAAAAATCATTGTTTTGTTCTCCAAAAAATTTTATTCCGTTTTATGCAATTTGCTTACTGTTTGAGTTACATAATACAACATTTAGATATTACTTGTCAAACGACCGCTAAATCGTCGATTTTTGCTCAAAACTTCATTTTTGTCATCAAATAGTTTCAAATATTGACAAGACGTGTAATTTTTTGTATTATATTTGTTACTTATAATGTGATATTGTGCCATTATTGGACACTTTCGCAATATGGCTTAAAATACGCCAAAAATCCTCAACGGGAGGGATTTTATGATCCTGCAAAAATTACACTCTCCTATCTTTAATAAGGCTGCCCGCTGCGTTATCACCGTGGTTCTCACAGTTGCCATGATGATTGCGCTGGTACCCGTCTTCTCCTTTGACGCTTTTGCGGCATATGAGACAAAGTACGGCACCATAACCATCAGCAGCGGTTATCTCAACGTGCGCGCCTCTGCAAACTCAGGCGGCGATATTGTTGGCAAGCTGAGAAAGGACGACACCGTCACCATCGTCGGCGAGGAGACAGACTCTGCCGGCACGGTCTGGTATAAAATCGAATACATCAGCAGCGTCGGAGAGCACGGATATGTAAGCAGCAAGTTTGTTACACTGACAACTCCCGAAGTTCCCGAGGTCGATCCCGATGAGGGCGATGAAGAGGAGAACGTACCGGACGAAGGCACCGATACCCCCGAAACAGGCGGTGAAGAGACGGACGAGCCACTCTACATAACAGACTTTGAGGCATGGATGGAGCAGCAGGGCTTCCCTGAAGACTATAAAGACGGACTGCGCGCACTCCACGAAAAGTACCCCAACTGGGTATTCAAGGCAGACCACATCAAATACGATTGGGAGACTATTTTAGCCGCTCAGATGAAGCTCAAGGTCAGCCTTGTTGAAAACACCTTCCCCTCCTCATGGAAATCCACGCAGGCAGGCGCTTACGACTGGGAAAAGAGTGAGTGGATCCCTCTGGACGGCACACGTTGGGTTCAGGCTTCCCGTGAGATCATCGAGCACTATTTAGACCCCAGAAACTTCCTTGACAGCAACACCATATTCCAGTTCTTGGAGCAGGGCTTTGACGAAGACGTACATACTCTCCAGGTCGTTCAGTCAATGCTCAAGGGCACATTTATGGCAGGCAATCTGCCTGACGAAGATATCTCATACGCGCAGCTTATTTTTGATGTTTCAAAAGAGAATGACGTTAACCCCTGTGTTATCGCATCTATGATCCTCATAGAGCAGGGCACAACAGGCAGCGCTCTCTGCAGCGGCAAATATCCCGGTTACGAGGGCTACTACAACTACTTTAACTACAACGCATACGGCACAAATCCCGTTGCATCAGGCCTTGCATACGCAAAAACAAAAGGCTGGAATTCAGCCAGAAAATCTATCACCGCAGGTATCGAAAGCTTTGCCGAGGGTTACGTTTCCGTCGGTCAGAGCACTCTTTACTACAAGAGATTTGACTTCGTGGGCGACCCCTTCACTCACCAGTACAGCCAGAGCGTATACAGTCCCAAGGTAGAGGGCGAGAGAGCGGCAAAGGGCTATACTGAGGAGATGAGACAGGCAACGCTCACCTTCACAATTCCCGTTTACACAGGAATGCCCGAGACAGCATGCGTAAAACCCACAGGAGACGGCTCTCCCAACATCAAGCTCTCCTCTCTTACCGTAGAAGGCTTTGAGCTCACTCCCGAATTCATGCCCGATACATTAGAATATACTCTGGTCGTTCCCGCAGGAACTTCCTCTGTAAATATCACAGCTGTCACCATGGACACCGCAGCAAAAACTGCGGGAGCAGGCAAGGTCGAGCTGCCCGAGGTTGAAAATACTGTCACCGTAACAGTAACAGCCGAAAACGGCGACACAAGAGATTACGTTCTCACCATCGCCAAGGAAGCTCCCGAAGTGGGCGGAATTGATTTCTCAGGAAACTACGCCATGTCAGGTACATATATTATGGCAGCCCCCGGAACTACCGTTGAGGCCATGACAGGCAACCTCTTAAATTCCGGAAGCGCCATTATCACCCTCAGCGGCGGTTCTTCCAAGGAAATCACCGATATTCTTATGACCGGTGACAAGGTACTGATATACGACGAAAATGACGAAGCTCTGGGCGTATACGTTGTATGCGTCATCGGCGATGTAACCGGCGACGGAAAAATCACCTCAGGCGACTGCATCAAGACAAGAAACCACATGCTGAACAAGGGTACTCTTGAGGGAGTTTCCTTTGCAGCAGCCGATGTTACAGGCGACGGAAAAATCATGTCAGGCGATGTTATCAAGATCCGCAACCACATGTTAGGCAAATCACAGTTAAGTTAATTTAACGAGGTCCCCAAATGAAAAAAATTCTCAAAAATACAATAACCCTTCTGCTTACCTGCTGCATTCTGGTTTCAATGCTCTGCATCCCCGCTTTTGCAGCTAACGGAAACATCACCTTTTCTGACCCCTCCGTTATCGTAGGCAACAATGTAAATGTTACTGTAAAGGTCGGCGACGCAATATCCATGTGCGATATCCTGCTCTCCTATGACCCCAGCCAGCTTGAATTTATCAGCGGCTCGGGAATGGAAATCTCCGGCAGCGGCGGTACTGTTCACATAAACGGATACAACGGCTCAGGCGCAGGCACATTCTCCTGCACATTGACCTTTAAAGCTCTTAAGGTCTGCTCTGCCAAGATCACAGTTTCCTACTATGATATGGTAGACGACAACGGAGATAACGTTGCAAGCCACATCGGCTCCTCTACAGTTACAATTTCTAATCCCCCTACAGCTTCTTCCGATGCCACATTGAAAGCTCTGAGCATCAGCCCCGGCACCCTCTCCCCCAGCTTCTCCTCAGGAACTACAAGCTACACAGCAACAGTTTCCTCTTCCACAACGAAGCTGAACGTTTCTGCCACAAAAAATGACTCCAAGGCATCTGTTTCCGTTTCCGGAACATCCCTTAAGGTCGGCAGCAACAAGGTAACGGTAACCGTAACAGCTGAGGACGGCACAAAGAAAACCTACACCATCACAGTTACACGTCCTGCCGCAACCATCGCTCCCGATACAGGCAACAACCCCGGCGGCACTCCCGATACAGATGTTCCCGAAGTAACAGAGGAGGCATACATCTCTTTGGTTGACGGCGGCATCCTTGAGGTATCAGAGACTATCGACGAGGATAAAGTTCCCGCAGGCTTCCTGCTCACTGAGACAACCGTTGAAAATCTTACGGTTGACGCCATTTTCTACGGCGAGAACACAGATCCTGCCGTATGGCTCATCGGTGATGACAACAACCCCTCCGGCTTCTACTTCATAAACGAGGAAGGTCTGGGCTATCCCATGGTTACTCTCACCCAGCCCACAGGCGGCATCATCATGATAGACAACGCCTCTCAGAGCGCACCTGACGGCTACATCCCCGGCAAGTTCGCCATCGGCGAGACCGAGTACGACGCCTTTATAAAAGACGACGGCAAGGATCCCGACCACTGCCTTGTATACGGCATCAACTCCGAAGGCGAGACAGTTCTCTACTGCTATGACCCTGCAGAGGGCACATTCCAGAAGTTCGGCATCTCATCCTCCGTTGAGATAAAAGAGGTAATAAAAGAGGTTGAAGTAGAGGTCGTGAAAGAGGTCGAGGTTCCTGTTGAAGTTCCCGCAGAACCCGAAGAGATCACACTTGCCACTATGCTTAAGAACAAAATGGTATTCTGGATCGCTATTGCAATCGGCGTTGTAATTCTTGTTCTCATCGTACTGTGCATTATGCTCGGCATTATGTACTCACGCAAGAGCAAGGCTTGCCAGCTCATGGCATCCAAGAGAAGCTTCAACACTGAACCCCTTCCCACAATAGAAGAGTAAATTTAAACCTCCGTATCAAATGATACGGAGGTTTTTTGTTGGTACTGATAATAACTACGTCATGCCTGCGGCGCCATACTTTTCTTTGTTTGAAGCCCCTCTTTTAGGCGCGGTGAGACAAGAAAGCATATGCCCGAAAAGAAATCTTTTACCCGCAAGCATCGTTATTTAAGCCCCTTGACACCAAGTATGTCTGCGCTTAAATGCCTCTCTTACAGGCAAAATCTTAACTTTTCGGGTGCAAGCAGTTTAGAAACTAAAAATTTTTGTTATCACGAAATGAAAAGCACAGGAAATACTTGCCTGTATTTCCGAGCATTTTCATGATGTGAGAGCGTAAATTTTTGTTTCTAAACCATATGTATTCTTATCTCACCGCGCTTTTGTGCCGTTCTTTTGCTTCCTTTTCTTAGGCAAGCAAGAAAAGGTAGGCTGTCGGCAGACATGACAGATTAATTGTCTGTGCCAATATAACAATCCCTCCCGTATTGATACGGGAGGGTAATCTTTATTTATCAGCCATCAGCTTGACGAGGACAGCCTTCTGTGCATGAAGTCTGTTCTCTGCCTCTTCAAAGAGCTCATCTGCGTGTGCCTCAAAGACCTCGGCTGTTATCTCCTCGCCGCGGTGTGCGGGCAGACAATGGAGAACCATAGCGTCGGGCTTTGCAAGGGACATAAGCTCTGCGTCTATGCAGAAGCCTGCAAATTCCTTCTTGCGAAGGTCTGCTTCCCCTTCCTGTCCCATGGATGCCCAAACGTCTGTGTACAGAACGTCTGCGTCCTTTGCAGCAGCCTTTATATCGGATGTACAGGTGAACTTTCCGTTTTCCTTTGCCCACTCCATGAGTGCTGCGTCGGGCTTGTGGTTTTCAGGGCAGGCGATGCAAACTTCCATGCCCATTGTGATACCGCCGACGATAAGGGAGTTTGCCATGTTGTTGCCGTCGCCGATGAAGGTCATCTTAAGGCCGTCAAAGCCGCCCTTATATTCGCGGATGGTCATAAGGTCAGCCAGAACCTGACAGGGGTGGCAATAGTCTGTAAGACCGTTGATGATGGGAATACTGCCGTACTGTGCCAGAGCCTCTACCTCTGCCTGCTCAAAAGTGCGGATCATGATGCCGTCCAAATAACGGGAGAGAACGCGTGCTGTATCCTCTACCGGCTCGCCTCTGCCTATCTGCAGGTCGCGGTTGCTCAAAAACAGAGCGCTGCCGCCCAGCTGGTACATACCAACCTCAAAGGAAACTCTTGTACGGGTGGATGATTTCTGGAAGATCATACCCAGCGTTTTTCCCGCAAGATAGGGGTGGGGGATGTTATTTTTCTTTTCAAATTTCAGCTGATCTGCAAGGTTCAGTATTTCAAGGATCTGCTCTTTTGTGAGATCCTGCAGTTTTAAAAGATGTTTCATTTTGCAAGCTCCTCTTTCAGAATGGATATGGCTTTTTTCAGGCTTTCAAAGGGAATGTTTAAAGGCGGCAGAAGTCTTACCTTTGTCTTTGCGGTAAGGACTAAAACTCCGCGCTCCATACAGCCCATAAGGACTTCTTTTGCAGGACGGACGGTGTCGATGCCAAGCATAAGTCCCATGCCCGTTACGCTGTTTACGCCTTTCGCGCCCGTAAGCTCATTTATAATGTACTCAGATTTTTTGCAAACCTCGTCCATCAGCGCATCGTCAAGTCTTTCGATGATGCTTAAAGCACCTGCGCAGCATACGGGATTGCCACCAAAGGTGGATCCGTGGCTTCCGGGAGTCATAACGTTTTCCACCTTTTCTCCCATAAGGCATGCGCCGATGGGAAGTCCGCCGCCGAGTCCTTTGGCCGTGGACATGATGTCGGGTGTAAAGCCGTAGTGCATCCACGCATAGAGCTTGCCTGTTCTTCCGTTGCCTGTCTGGATTTCGTCTATGATTATGAGAAGGTCATGCTCCTTGGCAATTTCCAAAACATCTGCTACAAACTCTTTTGAAAGGGCGTTAACTCCACCCTCTCCCTGTACAAGCTCCATCATAACAGCGCAGCAGCCGTTTTCTTCAGCCAACTTTCTTACTGCGCTTGCGTCATCTGCGGGCGCATAGTAAAAGCCGGGAGTGAAAGGACCGAACTCTGTGTGGAAGGTGTCCTGTCCGGTAGCGGCTAAAGTTGTGATCGTTCTGCCGTGAAAGCTGTTTACAAGGGTGATGATGCCTGCATGACTCTCATCGCCGTACTTTTTAAATGCCCATCTTCTTGCGGTTTTAATGGCACATTCGTTTGCCTCAGCGCCCGAATTTGCAAAGAAAACCTTTTTCATTCCTGTCTTCTCGCAGAGAAGCTGAGCTAATTTCGCTCCGGGTGCGCAGTAATAGAGGTTTGATGTGTGCTGAACGCTGTTTGCCTGTCTGCTTACCGCATCTGCCCAAACCTTATCAGCATAGCCAAAGGCGTTTGCCGCGATGCCGCTGCCAAGGTCGATATAGCTTTTGCCGTTTTCATCATAAGCTATGCAGCCCTCACCTTTTGCGATCTCAAGGGGAAAGCGGGCGTAAGTCTCAGCAACATAGGTATTGTCTATCTGCTTAATATCCATGCCTTAACCTCCTACGAACATTGTTCCCATGCCCTCGTCTGTAAAGAGCTCCATAAGTGTGCAATGGGGAACTCTGCCATCAACTACGAAGACCTTGTTTACACCGCGGCGGATAGCCTCTACACAGCACTCCACCTTGGGTATCATGCCGCCTGAGATGATTCCGCGGTTCATAAGCTGACGCACTTCGCTGGCAACTATCTTTGTGATAAGGCTGTTGGGATCATCCTTGTCCTCAAGTACGCCGCGGATATCGGTCATCATAATAAGGCTCTCAGCCCCCAGCATGCCTGCGATTCTCGCTGCAGCTGTGTCTGCATTTATGTTGTAGACATTTCCCTCATCGTCAAAGCCGACGGTGGAGATTACGGGGATATAGCCCATGTTGAGAATATCCTCAACGATCTCAATATTGATATTTGTTATCTCGCCAACGTATCCCAAGCGCTCATCGCGCATTTTTGCGTCGATAAGATGACCGTCAATACCTGAAATACCGATAGCCTTGCCGCCTGCGTTCTGCAGGATCTTTACAAGGTCCTTGTTGACCTTACCGGCCAGGACCATCTGTACTATCTCGGCGCTTTCCTTATCGGTTACGCGCAGACCGTCCACAAATTCCGAGGTTTTGCCGACTCTTTTCAGCATATCGGTTATCTCGGGGCCACCGCCGTGGACAATAACTGTACGGATGCCGACCATGGAGAGGAGAACCGCATCGCCCATAACAAGGCGCTTTAACTCTTCGCTCTGCATGGCGTTGCCGCCGTATTTAATTACAATGGTCTTGTTTCTGTATTTTTGGAGGTACGGAAGCGCCTGTGTCAGCATCTCCGCTCTCATTGCGTCCATGTTCTGCATCGGTTCTCTCCTTAGGTTCTGTAGTCGCCGTTGATTTTGACGTAATCGTATGTGAGGTCGCAGCCCCATGCGGTAGCACTTGCTGTGCCGCCGTTAAGCTCGACATCGATTTTTATCTCTTTCTCTGTCAAAACTTCCTTGGCAAACTCCTCGGAGAAAGGAACGCCGCGGCCGTTTTTGCATACAGGGAGAACTCCTGCCTCACTTCTGAAAGCTACATCTATCTTGTCAACGTCCACCTGTGCTCCGCTGTAACCGATTGCACAGAGAATACGTCCCCAGTTTGCATCGGCGCCGAACATGGCGGATTTAACCAAAGCAGAGCAGATAACAGACTTGGAAACCGTTACCGCAACAGCTTTTGTCTCAGCGCCTGTGACATTGCACTCTAAGAGCTTCGTTGCGCCCTCTCCGTCTCCTGCGATCATTCGGCAGAGAGTTTTTGTGACTTCAGCAAGCGCTGCCTTGAAGGTGTCAAAATCCTCACCCTCGGAAACTATCATATCGTTTCCTGCCATGCCGTTTGCCAAAACAGAGACCATGTCGTTTGTGGATGTGTCACCGTCTACGCTTACCATGTTGAAGCTGTCGTCAACATCGGCTGACAGAGCTTTTTGAAGCATCTCAGGAGAGATGGATACATCTGTTGTTACGAAAACCAGCATAGTTGCCATGTTGGGGTGGATCATACCGGAACCCTTTGCGATGCCGCCCACAGCACACTTTTTGCCGCCAATTTCAAAGGAAACAGCAGTAGCCTTGGGCACTACATCTGTTGTCATAATAGCAGCACAGGCATTTTCCGAGGAGACCTCAAGTCCTGCTGCCAGCGCAGGAAGACCGGCCGCAATAGGCTCAATGTCAAGAGGCTGACCGATAACACCTGTTGAAGCGACGATGACATCGCTGTACGGGATGCCCGTCTCCTTTTCAACCAATCTGCACATCTCAAGGGCGATCTCCTCGCCGCCTAAGTTGCAGGTGTTTGCGTTGCCGCTGTTGCAGATCATTGCCTGTGCATAGCCGTCTGCCACGTTCTGCTTTGTAATGTGGATAGGCGCGCCCTTTACAAGGTTCTTTGTGTAAACGCAGGCTGCCGCAGCTCTCTTTTCGCTTACGATAAGGGCAAGATCCTTTTTGTCCCGGTTCTTGCGGATGCCGCAATGAACTCCGTTTGCCTTAAAACCTTTTGCCGCGCATACGCCGCCTTCAATATGTATCATTGTTATCACTCCTATAAGTGGATTGCTTAAAGTCCTGCTCTCTCGTCAAAGCCGAGCATAATGTTCATGTTCTGCACCGCCGCGCCTGACGCGCCTTTTCCGAGATTGTCGAAAACTGCGGTTACGGTTGTCTGCTCATCAGTTCCGCAGACTATGAGTTTTAAGAAGTTTGTACCACCCAATGTGCTTGCATATATAACAGGCTCATCTCCGCCGAAGGGAGCCACCTGCACAAAATATTCATCGCTGTAATATTCGGCTATTCTCTTATGAATTTCCTGTGCCGTGGGCTTACCCTTCAAAAGTCTGTTTTCCAGCATGACGGTCGTTGCCATTCCGCGGTAAAAGTCACCTAAAATGGGAGAAAATACGGGGTTAAAGTCCAGACCGCAGACCTTTTTCATTTCGGGCAGGTGCTTGTGCTTTAAGTTCGTGCCGTAAATTCTGTGAGACTCGTGGCGAACATCGCGGCTTAAGTCCTCATATTCGGCAATGAGCTTTTTGCCTCCGCCTGAGTAGCCTGTCAGGGAATAAGCCGTCACGGGATAGTCGGAAGGGAGAATATCAAGAGCGCGCAGGGCGTAAACAGAGCTTATAAAGCCTGTTGCGTGGCAGCCGGGATTTGCAACAAGTCTGCCGTCGGCTATAGCCTGCCTGTGCTTTTTTGAAAGCTCGGGAAATCCGTATGCCCAGCCATCAGCTGTTCTGTGGGCAGTTGATGCATCTATCATGCGTGTATTGGGATTTTCCAAAAGCGCAACTGCTTCTCTTGCTGCATCGTCGGGCAGACAGAGGAAAACGATATCCGCCTCATTTATGAGCTTTTTGCGCTCGTTTATATCTTTTCTCTTGTCCTCGTCAATGAGGATAAGCTCTATATCTGTTCGCGGTGAGAGTCGGTCATAAATCTCCAGGCCTGTTGTTCCCTCTCTGCCGTCGATAAAAATTTTATACATTTTTCAAAAACTCCTCAACATAGGAAACCTGCTCTCTTACAGAGTCGGGGGATGTGCCGCCTTCGGAAATTCTGCGCTTTACGCAGGTTTCAAGACTGATCTCCTCGTAAAGATCCTCTGCAAATACATCGGACAGCTTTTTATACTCTTCAAAGGGCATATCATCAAGTGTCCACTTCTTGTCGATACATAGCGCCACTATCTGACCGACCAGTTTATATGCATCTCTGAAGGGCACGCCCTTCTTTGTCATATAGTCTGCAAGGTCTGTTGCGTTTATAAATCCCTCAGAAGCTGCCTTTTTCATGTTTTCGGGCTTTACCTTCATGGTTCTCACCATGGGTGCAAAGACCTTAAGGCACATGATGACGGTGTCCATGCTGTCAAATACGGACTCCTTATCCTCCTGCATATCCTTGTTGTATGCAAGGGGCAGACCCTTCATAACTGTGAGGATACCCATAAGGTTTCCGTAAACTCTGCCTGTCTTGCCCCTCACCAGCTCTGCCATGTCGGAGTTTTTCTTCTGGGGCATGATGCTGGAGCCTGTTGTATAGGCATCGTCCAGTTCCACAAAGCGGAACTCCCATGACGACCAGAGAATTATCTCCTCGGAAAAACGGGACAGGTGCATCATAAGTGTGGCTGCTGCTGCGCAGAGCTCAATGCAGAAATCTCTGTCGGATACGCCGTCTATGCTGTTTACCGCAGCGCCGTCAAAGCCAAGCTCTTTTGCGGTCATCTGTCGGTCAATATTATATGTTGTTCCCGCAAGTGCGCCCGAACCTAAGGGAGATACATTCATTCTCTTAAGTGCGTCTTTGAATCTGTCTATGTCACGGGTCAGCATCATGGCATACGCCATAAGGGCATGGCCGAATGTGATAGGCTGACCGCGCTGAAGATGTGTATATCCGGGCATGATAGTCTCGGCATTTTTAAGTGCCTGCTCGCAGACAGCTTCTGCCAGTTCCTTGACAAGCCCGATTATCTCATTGCCGCAGTCGCGCAGGTACATGCGTATATCCAGCGCCACCTGATCGTTTCGGCTTCTCGCCGTGTGAAGGCGCTTTCCTGCGTCGCCCACGCGGTGAGTAAGCTCGCCCTCAATAAAGCTGTGGATATCTTCAGCTTCCCAATCGAAGTCTAATTTGCCGCTTTCTAAATCCGCTAAAATTTCTGAAAGACCTGCGATGATGGTGTCGGTATCTTCCTGAGAGATTATACCCTTTGCACCCAGCATAGCTGCGTGTGCCATGCTGCCTGTAATATCCTGCTTATACATACGGCTGTCGAAGCGTATGGATGAGTTAAAATCGTTTGCTGTGCTGTCCAGCTCTTTAGAAAAACGTCCTGCCCAGAGTTTAGACATATCTTTGCGCTCCTTTTAAATAATTCAAACACGCCATTTCCGCAAAGGCGGAAATGACGTGTATAATTTTGCAAGTTACTTGTTCTTCTGATCAAGCATGGCCTTAACCTTGATGGGCAGACCGTAGAGGTTGATGAAGCCCTCTGCATCCTTCTGGTTGTAGTCGCTTTCGCCGAAGGTTGCGATGTCTTCAGAGTACAGGCTGTAGTCGCTCCATACACCTGCTTTGATGATGTTGCCCTTGTAGAGTTTCAGCTTAACTGTACCTGTAACTGTCTCCTGTGTCTTGTTTACAAATGCGTCAAGAGCCTCCTTCAGAGGTGTGTACCACTGACCGTTGTAAACAAGCTCTGCGTATGTGATGGAGAGTTCCTGCTTCTTGTGAGCTGTCATTTTGTCGAGGCAGACTGTCTCAAGATAGCTGTGTGCCTTGTAGAGTATAGTTCCGCCCGGAGTTTCGTAAACACCGCGGCACTTCATGCCGACGAGACGGTTTTCTACGATATCAAGGAGACCTACGCCGTGCTTGCCGCCAAGCTCGTTGAGCTTCAGAATGATCTCCTTTGCGCTCATCTTCTCGCCATTAAGTGCTGTAGGTGTGCCCTGTACAAAATCAAGTGTCAGATATTCGGGCTCATCGGGAGCCTGCTCGGGAGATACGCTCATCTCAAGGAAGCCGGGCTTGTTGTACTGAGGCTCGTTTCCTGTATCCTCAAGATCAAGACCCTCGTGGGAAAGGTGCCACAGGTTCTTATCCTTGGAGTAGTTTGTCTCACGGTTTATCTTAAGAGGTACATTGTGTGCCTCTGCGTAATCGATCTCTTCCTCACGGGACTTGATATCCCACTCACGCCAGGGAGCGATGATCTTCATGTCGGGAGCGAAGTGCTTTACTGTCAGCTCAAAACGAACCTGGTCGTTGCCCTTACCTGTGCAGCCGTGGCAGATAGCATCTGCGCCCTCCTGGAGGACAATTTCAACAAGACGCTTTGCGATAACGGGACGTGCTGTGGATGTACCGAGGAGATAGTCCTCGTAAATTGCGCCTGCCTTCATTGTAGGGATGATGAAATCGTCAACGAACTCGTCTGTCAGGTCCTCGATGTAAATCTTGGAAGCACCTGTCTTAATTGCCTTTTCTTCAAGGCCTTCAAGCTCGTCAGCCTGACCGACGTTGCCGGAAACGGCGATAACTTCGCAGTTGTTATAGTTTTCCTTCAGCCAGGGAATAATAACGGATGTATCAAGACCGCCTGAATAAGCGAGAACTACTTTTTTGATTGTATTTTTATTCATGAAATTTTGCCTCCATTCATATACGTGGGTATAATTATGCACCCTTACGATGAATAAGTCAAGTATTTTTTACACTAAAGTGATACTTCGTTATCCAGTACAATTCCCCCTCTTTTCGGGTCAATTTCTTTGTAAATTTTGACTTATACATATAATTTAAACTATCGTTTATGCCTTTTCGCTTTCTTTCTCATAAAACACTACATTACTTTCGCCTGTGAATACGCGATGAATTTATGCATAAAAAGTGAATAAAGCTCACAGCAAACTGCCGTGAGCTTTAAATCTTATCCATTGATTATAGGTTTGAAAGTCCGCCACTTTCCGCTTATGTAATAGCCCATGGCAATTATCATCGTCATAAGAGCTGCCAGAGTTGCACCCCACCAGACGCCCCAGACGCCAAGATCAAGCACAACGCCCATGAGCAGAACAAGGCCGATTCTTGCCACCACACCGTCCATTATGCCCATAAACAGGCTCATTTTCGCGTTGCCTATGCCGTTTATAAGTGAAACGCCCGGCTGCATAAAGGCAAAGAGGAAGAATGTCACAAAGTTTATGACCATATATTTCGGCGCCATCGCCAGCACCTCAGGGCTTGTGTCAAAAATTCCGAACACAGCCTCGGGGAAAGCAAGACAAATTCCTCCAAGTACGGTACACACAACAAGCAGGAACCAGAAGCTGCATGCAAATACCTTGTTCACTCTGTCATAGCGTCCTGCACCTACATTCTGACCTATCATGGTAGACGATGCCGTACCGACAGCGCTGCTGAGAATTGCTATTATCATTCTCAGCTTTGTTCCGATACCGGAAACGGCAGATGCGATAACACCGTATCCGTTGATAAGGGTGTTCACAACAAGACCGGATATGCATACCGCGATCTGCTGCAGAGCCATGGGCATTCCCAGCTTTACAAGCATACCGAGGGACTTCATGTCGATTTTAAAGCTTGCAGGCTTAAAGTCAAAGCCAAAGGACTCCTTGTGTCTGTAGAGATAAAACAGAGAGAATATGAAAGATACGCCCTGTCCGATGACCGTCGCAAGAGCCGCCCCCATAGCGCCCATCTCAAACACCGCAATAAACAGCAGATCCAGCACAATGTTTACAACGGTTGCGATCGCAATGAAAATAAGAGGTCTTTTTCCGTCTCCCATGCCGCGTAGAATGGAGCTTAAGGCATTATATCCGAAGATGAATATAAGGCCCAGGAAGCACACGACAAGATAATCCACCGCCATGTCATAAGCCTCTGCAGGGGTGTTTATAACATTAAGACACCACTTTGCAACAGAGAGTGCTATAACCGTCAGAACCACAGCAAACAAAATCATAAATGACAGCATCGTGCCGATGGTTCGCTTCAACAGTTCCTTTTCGTTCTTTCCGACATACTGAGAAATGATTACCTGTCCTGCGCTGCAAAGACCCATGCTGAACGAGGTGAACAGCATCATGATATCTCCGCCGTTTGCCACCGCAGAGATGCCTGCGCTGCCCACAAACTGACCGACAACTACCATATCCACAATGTTGTAAACCATCTGCAGCATATTTGCCAGCAGCAGCGGTACAGCAAAGCGGATGAGCTGAGAAAAAACATTTCCGCTGGTAAGGTCGGTGACCATTGATTTCTTGGAATCCATTTTCACCCTCCTCAATATTATTTTAAAAAATTTTAGCACTTCACATCGGTGATGTAAACATCATGTTTGAAGCAATCTAAAAATGGATAGTATTATTTTATACTACTTAAAACGGAGGATTTTACTTATGCTGGTAAAAGATGTCATGACAAAAAATCTCATAACCGCTAATCAAACTGACTCATCAGCGAGAGCTGCCCGTCTGCTTTACCGCCACAACATCGGCTCTGTGGCAGTTTTAGGCGAGGGTGGAAAGATCAAGGGAATCGTCACAGACCGCGACCTTGCCCTGCGGTGCATTGCCGCGGAAAATGACCCCGAGGAGACCTCTTTGCAGGATGTTATGTCCCGCTGCGTCATAACCTGTGAGGCAAATGACAGCCTTGAAGATGCAGTCAAAAAGATGGAGAACGCGCAGATACGCCGCCTTCCCGTTACGGATAACGGAAAACCTGTGGGTATGCTCACTCTGGGAGACATCGCAAAGCGGAAAGACTGCACACAAACAGCAGCCCATGCCCTTTCGGAAATATCCTCAAATCTCCACAAATTGTCGTAGTTTCAATGTTTTTTCTGTTGACAGCCTTAGAAAATGTGTTAAAATATTTTGGTGATATGTTAAATGCTGTGATAAAGTCAGCTGTTTTGGATCTTCTCAGCGAGGGCGGAAACGGTGGAAGCCGCCTGAAGTTAAGCCATTACGGCACGCCGCTTTTGAGCTGCCCGGGATGACCGGGACGTTTCATCCACGTTAAAAGATGACTTGAGATTGTCTGCGTTTCGCAGGCAAATTAGGGTGGTACCGCGAAGCTAATGCTTTGCCCCTATTGCTATGGGGGCAAAGCTTATTTTTTTGCGGAATACCGCCTGTTAAATTCATAATTTTTAACACTTGACGGAGGTTTTTTGAATGAAAAAGTTCGGCTTAAACGAGCTGCGCGAAATGTACCTTTCCTTCTTTGAGACAAAGGGACATCTTCGCCTTCCCAGCTTCTCCCTTATCCCCCAGAACGACGCATCCCTGCTGCTCATCAACTCCGGTATGGCTCCCTTAAAGCCCTACTTCACAGGTGAGCAGGTCCCCCCCAGAAGAAGAGTTACAACCTGCCAGAAGTGCATCCGTACAGGCGACATCGAGAACATTGGTAAAACAGCCCGTCACGGCACATACTTCGAAATGCTTGGTAACTTCTCCTTCGGTGACTACTTTAAGCACGAAGCTATTGCATGGAGCTGGGAGTTCCTCACATCTCCCGACTGGATCGGTCTTGACCCCGACAGACTCTACCCCTCTATCTATGTAGACGACGACGAGGCTTTTGACATCTGGAACAAGGAGATCGGCATCCCTGCAGACCGCATTTTCCGCTTTGGTAAAGAGGATAACTTCTGGGAGCACGGCTCCGGTCCCTGCGGCCCCTGCTCTGAGATCTACTATGACCGCGGCGAAGAGTTCGGCTGCGGAAAGCCCGACTGTAAGGTCGGCTGCGATTGTGACCGCTTCATGGAAGTATGGAACAACGTTTTCTCCCAGTTCAACAATGACGGCAACGGCAACTACACAGAGCTTGTTCAGAAGAACATCGACACAGGTATGGGTCTTGAGCGTCTTGCATGTGTATGTCAGGGTGTAGACAGCCTGTTTGACGTTGACACAGTTATGAACATCACAAACAAGGTCTCCTCTATCACAGGCGCAACATACGGTCAGAGCCACAAGACAGACGTTTCCCTGCGTGTTATCACAGACCACATCCGCTCTTCCACAATGATGATCTGCGACGGCGTTCTCCCCTCCAACGAGGGCAGAGGCTACGTTCTCAGAAGACTCCTCAGAAGAGCTGCACGTCACGGCAAGATGCTGGGCGTAAACGATCCCTTCCTGTTTGAGGTTTGCGAGACAGTTATCGGCGAAAACCGCACAGCATATCCCGACCTCGTAGAAAAGCAGGATTACATCATCCGCGTTATCAAAACAGAGGAAGAGAACTTTGCAAAGACAATCGACGCAGGTCTTTCCATTCTTAACTCCGTTATCGCAGAGCACAAGGAAAAGGGCCTTACAACCTTCTCCGGTGCTGATACATTCAAGCTCTACGACACATACGGATTCCCCATCGACCTTACAGAAGAGATCGTAGAGGAAAACGGCATGACAATCGACAGAGCTGAGTTTGATAACCTCATGAACGAGCAGAGAACAAGAGCAAGAAAGGCAAGAGAGGCTCTGGGCGATCTTGCATGGGCAGGTATTGATCTCGGTCTTGCTCCCACTCCCACAGAGTTCACAGGTTATGATAAGACAGAGGACGAGGGCAAGATCCTTGCAATCGTAACAGACGGTGAGCTCTGCTCCTCCATCCGTGACGGCGAAGAGGGTATCATCGTTCTTGACAAGACTCCTTTCTATGCTGAAATGGGCGGTCAGACCGCTGACCACGGCGTCATCACCTTCGACGGCAGCGACTTTAAGGTAACTAACGTTCAGAAGGACAAGGGCGGCAAGTACCTGCACCACGGCGTTATGACTTCAGGTAAGCTGGAAGTTGACGACACAGTTACAGCTTCTATCTGTACAGAGCGCCGCAACGCCATCATGCGTGCACACTCTGCAACCCACCTTCTCCAGAAGGCTCTTCAGGAAGTTCTTGGCAACCACGTACATCAGGCAGGCTCTCTCGTCGAGCCCGACCGTCTCCGCTTTGACTTCACACACTTCGCTGCTGTTACACCTGAGGAACTGGACAAGATCCAGACAATCGTTAATGACGCTATTTTAAGCGGCTACGATATCGACATCCGTGAGATGCCCATCGACGAGGCAAGAGCACAGGGTGCTACCGCACTTTTCGGTGAGAAGTACGGCGATGTTGTCCGCGTTGTAAACATGGGCGGCTACTCTGTTGAGCTCTGCGGCGGTACACACCTCAACAACACAGCAAAGGCAGGCTCCTTCCGCATTATGAGCGAGTTCTCCGTTGCGTCCGGTGTTCGCCGTATCGAGGCTATCACAGGTAAGGAAACTATCGCAGTTATGAGCGCAAACCAGCAGAGAATCATTAATCTGGCTGTTGCTCTTAAGGTAAACAACCTTGCAGAGCTTGAAGCTAAGGCTGAGAGCTATGTAAACGAGATCAAGGAAATGAAGCGCATCATTGATGTATTCAAGGCTAAGGAAGCAGTTTCCGAGGCAGAGCAGTTCCTCGTCGGCGCAAAGCAGATTTCCGGCGTCAAGGTCGTTACAGCTTCTATCGGCTCTGCAGGTGCAGACAAGCTCCGTCAGCTGGGCGACTACCTGCGCGATAAGGACGAGACAGTTGTTGCTGTTTTAGCTGCTGTTAACGAGGACAAGATCACATTCCTCGCTTCCTGCGGCAAGGCTGCTGTCGCTCAGGGCGTCAAGGCCGGCGACATCATCAAGCACGTAACAAAGATTTGCGGCGGTTCCGGCGGCGGCAAGCCCGACTCTGCAATGGGCGGCGGCAAGGATGTTCTTAAGCTTGACGACGCACTTGCTGCTGTTGACGATTTTGTAGCTTCCAAGCTTGGTTAAGGAGATTTGATTATGGAAAATTGCCTTTTCTGTAAAATAATAGCAGGGGATATCCCCTCTAATAAGGTTTATGAGACAGAGGATGTTCTCGCTTTCCGCGATATTGCACCTCAGGCTCCCGTACACATTCTTGTTATCCCCAAAGCTCACATCGCATCCGTTGGCGAAATCAATGCTGAAAATGCGGCCGCGGCTGCAAAGTGCCTTGAGGCTGTTGCAGTTATTGCAAAGCAGGAAGGCTTAGACAGCGGCTTCCGCGTAATCTCCAACTGCGGCGAGGACGCAGGTCAGACCGTTCACCACCTGCACTTCCACATCCTGGCAGGCACAAAATTAAGCGAAAAAATGGTATAACCAATTCAAAGGCGAATCGTAAAATACGATTCGCCTTTGTTGTTATCTTATGGGTTGTGGTGTATAATTGGAGTTAACCTTCACGGGGCGTCGAGGACGTCGCCCCCTACAATGCTGACTTTCCACACCAAAGGAGACACCAACATGAAACATTACGACGTTGTCCTTTTTGACCTCGACGGCACAATAACAGACCCGGGCGAGGGCATCACAAACTCCGTTGCATACGCCCTTCAAAAGTTCGGCATCGAGGTAGCCGACCGAAAAGAGCTTTACAGCTTCATCGGACCTCCTCTGTATGAATCTTTTGAGAAATTTTTCGGTTTTTCCCACGAGGACGCCTTAAAAGCGGTTGACATTTACCGAGAATATTACAGACCGAAGGGTGTTTTTGAGTGCTTTGTCTACGACGGCATAGAAGAGCTTCTCCGAAGACTTCACGCAGATGGCAAGACCGTCATTGTCGCCACCTCAAAGCCCGAAGAATTTGCAGTACAGATTATGGAACACTTTGGTCTTAAAAAATATTTCACATACATCGCAGGCGCACCTATGGACGGGTCACGTATTTTAAAGGCTGATATTATCGACTACGCTTTAAAAACCTGCGGTGTCACAGATTTGTCCTCTGTTGTAATGGTCGGCGACCGCGAGCATGATGTAATCGGCGCGCAGAAAATCGGCGTAGACTCCATCGGCGTCCTCTTCGGCTATGGCGACCGCGCCGAGCACGAAAAAGCAGGCGCAACATACATTGCCGAGACTCCGTGGGATATCGGTAAGTTTATAGGGTAGTATCCGTTTTAATTACCGTATTGCCAATCTGCAAAAATATGTTAAAATGAAGGCATAACTTTTAAAAATTTAAGGAGGAAGCAATCACAATGAAATCTATTACCGTTGTTAAGGTAGGCTCTCTGCGCGATCCCAATCCCGAGACTCGCGGTCAGGTAGCCGTTACCGATATCCCCGAGCAGCCCTTAGGACCTGAGGATGTCCGAATCAAGGTAGCTTACTGCGCTATCTGCGGCTCCGATCCCCATCTTGTTGAGAACATCTTCGGTTGGGAGCCTCCCTACGGCATGGGACACGAGCTGTCCGGTATTATCGTGGAAGTAGGCCCCAAGGCTACAAAGAAGGGTCTCAAGGTCGGCGACCGTGTTGCAGGTAACTTCCTGCACTTCTGCGGCACCTGTTACTACTGCCAGAACGGTCAGCAGCAGTTCTGCACAAACTGCAACGAGACAAACTACCCCGGTATGAGTGAGACTATCGTATGGCATGAGTCTCAGGTATACAAGCTTCCCGATGACGTAAGCCTTAAGACAGGCTGCTTACTCGAGCCCATCTCCATCGCAGTTCGCCTTATTGACAAGGTAGAGCCCAAAATCGGTATGCGCGTTGCTATCTGCGGCGGCGGCCCCATCGGTCTTCTGGCTCTTCAGGCTATCCACATGAGCGGCGCAAGCTCCATCACTCTTATCGAGCCCATCGCAGAGCGCCGTGAGCTTGCTCTCAAGTACGGTGCAGAGCACGTTATCGACCCCATGGTTGACGACGTTGTCACAAAGGGCCGCGAGCTGACAGACGGTCTTGGCTATGACGTAGTTATCGACTGCTCCGGCAACCCCAAGGCTGCAACTCCCCTGCCCCAGCTTTGCGCTATGGGCGGCAAGCTGATTTACGCTGCTATGTATCCCAACGATTGGGAGATGCCCCTCAACCTCTACAAGTACTGCTACTTCAACGAGCTCACAATCACAGGTCTGTACGTTGCTCCCTATGCATACCCCAGAGCAGCTCAGATCATGAAGAGATTCGATCTCGAGGCATTTACAAACAAGATTTTCGACATTGACGACGCTGTAGCTGCATTTGAGGCTCAGATCTCCGGTAAGTGGCCCAAGATCCTCATCCGCTGCAACGAGATCCCCGGCGAATAAATCACAAAAGGAGTGTATTAAATGAACCTCAAGCCCATTGATATGGCAACGGTGCATGAGCTGGAAGAAGAGTGCTATAAAGTACGTCACAAACTGCTCACACTGGTTTACAACATCGGTCTCGGTCACCTCGGCGGTGAGCTTTCCATGGTTGAGGCTGCTGTTGCTATGTACTACCGCTACATGAACTTCAATGTTCACGATCCCCACAACCCCGACCGTGACCGTTTCATCCTCAGTAAGGGTCACTGCTCCGAGACACTTTACTCTATCTTCTCCAACCTCGGCGCTTACTCTCTGGAGTACATGGTTGAGAACTTTGAGTGCCTTGATAAATCCAAGTTCGGCATGCACACCAACAGAAAATACTGCCCCCAGATCGAAGTTTCCGCAGGTTCTCTGGGACACGGTCTGCCCATTGCAGTAGGTATGGCTCTCGCAGGACGTAAGCAGAAGGCAAACTGGCGCGTTACCGTTATGACAGGTGACGGCGAGCTTGAAGAAGGCTCCAACTGGGAAGCAATCATGTCCGCAGGACATTTCCAGCTGGGTAATCTTATGCTCATGATCGATAAGAACTCCCTCCAGATGACAGGTCCCACAAAGACCGTTATGAACATTGATCCTCTGGACAAGAAGCTGGAAGCATTCGGCTGGGATGTAAGAGTTGTTGAAGACGGCAACGACATGCTTCAGGTATGCCAGTGCTTAGACAACGTTCCTGCTGCTGACAGCCAGATCCGCCGCAAGCCCATTGCAATCATCTTAAACACAGAAAAGGGTCACGACGTTGACTTCATGGCAGGCAACGTTAAGTGGCACGGCGGCGGCATCGCAAAGGCACAGTATGAAGAAGCTATCGCTTCTCTCGAGAAAAACTGGAAGGAGAGACAGAGCAAATGGCAGTAAACACCACTTTTGACTTTGACCAGATGCTGTCCAACGCCAGAGAAGCTTACGGCGAAGAGCTTCTGAGAATGGCAGACGACGGTCTTGATTTCGTATTTACATACTCCGACAACGTAGCACCCTCCTCTTCTGCAGGTAAGCTCATTGCAAAGTACCCCGAAAGATGCTTCAACTTCGGTATTGCTGAGCCCGGTCAGGTCGGTGCAGCCTGCGGTCTTGCTTTAGCCGGCGAGGTAGTATTCTCCCAGGTTATGGGTCCCTTCCTCTCCCTTCGCAGCGCTGACCAGATCCACACAGATATCGCTTACAACGACGTAAACGTTCGTCTTATCGGTACACACGCAGGTGTTACAGCAGGCGGCGGTCCTACACATAACTGTATCGCTGACCTCGCTCTCTACCGCGCTATCCCCAACCTGACAGTTGTTGTTCCCGCTGACGCAGCTCAGTGCTGTAAGGCTGTCCGCCAGTCCCTCACATATCAGGGACCCATGGTCATCCGTATTGACAGAGCAGGCTCTCCCGCGGTTTACGCTGACAACGACTATGAGTTTGAGTTCGGCAAGGCAATTGAAACTCTGCCTGGCACAGATGTAACAATCATCTCCGCAGGTTCTCCCGTTTACTGGTCCATGATGGCTGCAAAGAAACTCAAGGAAGAGTACGGCATCTCCGCACGCGTTATCGACATGCACACAATCAAGCCTCTTGACGTTGACATGATCCTCAAGTGTGCAAAAGAGACAGGCAACATCGTAACTGTTGAAGAGCACTCCATCAACGGCGGTCTCGGCTCTGCCGTTGCAGAAGTTCTTCTGGAAAACGGCTTTAGCGGTAAATTCAAGAGAATCGGTCTGCCTGATGAGTTTGCCGTTCTCGGTGATACAGACGAGATCTACAAATATTACGGCATGGATCCCGACGGTATTGCTAAGACAACAGCAGAATTACTTAAATAACTGCAACCTCGCAAAAATGCAAGCATTTATTTAAAAACTATAACTATACAGGGCAAAGCAACTGCTTTGCCCTGTTTTCAAAAAAGGAGATTTTAATATGACAATGGTTGAAAGCATCAAAAGCTTCTCTATGGATCGTTTCAGCCTGAAGGGCAAGGTAGCTTTAGTCACAGGCGCAAACCAGAACCTTGGCATGGGCTACGCAGTTGCTTTTGCAAAGGCAGGCGCAGACATTTTCTGCCCCCACTTTACCGAGGATGTCTCCGAAGTAAAGGCTCTTGTTGAAGCTGAAGGACGCCGCATCGAATTCATCCGCGGCGATATGACAAAGCACGAGCACATCAAAGAGATCGTAGATGCCTGCATGGCAGCTTACGGACGTATCGATATCTTAGTAAACAACTCCGGCACAAACTGCTTCAGAGAGTTCACAGAGTTCCCCGATTCAGAATGGCAGCGCGTTATTGAGCTCAACATGAACGCTGTTTACTATCTCGGTCATGAAGTCGCAAAGATCATGATCAAGCAGGGCGGCGGCAAGATCATCAACATCGGCTCTGCTCTCTCCTACACAGCAGACGCTATGTGCCCCGCTTATGTAACCGCAAAGCACGGCGTTATCGGTATCACACGTTCCTTTGCAAACGAACTGGGCAAGTATAACATCCAGTGCAACGCTGTCTGCCCCGGTTTCCTTGCAACCTCTGTCAACTCCGACGTTTCCGACAACAAGGAGTATTACGACAAGATCACAGCAAGAATCCCCGCAGACCGCTGGGGCAGACTGGACGATCTTATGGGCTGCATGGTCTTCCTTGCATCCGACGCCTCCAACTATGTTAACGGCGCAGACATCAAGATTGACGGAGGCTTCTCCACAACTCTGTAAGATAATAAAAACACCGAAAGACGGCTCTTTCGGTGTTTTTTTACTTTTGGTGGAAAATATATATGCAATGTGGTAAAATACCGTCAAGCAAAAACTTTAACGGAGGATTTAATATGGAAACCGTAACAAAAATTGAGACAAGATACCCCGATTGCGACAGAATGGGCATCGTCCACCACGCAGTTTACCCCATTTGGTACGAAATGGCAAGAATGGAGTTTTTTGCCGCTGTGGGTTTTTCCTTTGACGATATGAACGCCCTTGGGGTAAACCCCGCCATGGTAGACCTGCACCTGCAGTACAAGGCTACGGCAACATATCCCCAGACACTTTACATCACCACAAAAATGGGCGAATACGCACCCAAAAAGCTGGAGCTCCTGTACGAGACAAGAACAGAGGACGGCACAGTTATAAACACCTGCCGCACCTTCCATATCTGGACAGGTCCCGACAACCGCTCTTACAACCTCGCTGAAAATCAGCCCGAGGTGTTTGAAAAGTTCCGCGCAGCATCCAAAGCCTGATGAAAAAGCTGATATTTATAATTCTGGCTGTTCTTGTCGTCGCAGCCCTGTCGGTTTGGATATGGCATCACAATGTTACTATCTTAACAACGCACTACACGGTGTCATCGGAAGACCTTCCCGAAAGCTTTGACGGTTTTACCATTGTGCAGGTCTCAGACCTGCACAATGACCTTTTCGGCGAAGGAAACTGCAACCTTATCTCTGCAATAACAGCTGCAGCGCCCGACATTATAGTGCTGACAGGCGACATTATGGACTCTTATGACACAGACCTTGACATCGCCTGTGAGTTTATAGACGGTATTATCGGAATTGCCCCTGTGTACTACATCACGGGCAATCACGAATACCGCTTCCCGCTGATTTTCGAAAAGTTTGAAGCTCACATGATAAATGCAGGCGTTACGGTTTTGCGTGATAAAACCGCAGAAATTGAGCTTAACGGCGAGACAATAACGATTGCAGGCGCCGAGGATCCCGATTTTTCCGGCATCAATAATTTTAAGGACAGCAAATACTTTGCAGACAGGCTCACAGCGCTGGTTCCCGATGAGGGTTTTACTCTGCTGTTATCTCACCGTCCCGATATTTTTGAGACATACTGCGAAACCGGCGCTGACCTTGTTTTAACAGGTCATGCCCACGGCGGTCAGTTTCGTTTGCCGATTTTGGGAGGTCTGTTCGCCCCTCAGCAGGGATTTTTGCCCGATTACTCAGAGGGTCTGTTTGAAAAAGACGGCACAACCATGATAATAAGCCGCGGTCTTGGAAACAGCGCTTTTCCCTTCCGCATCAACAATCCTCCTGAGCTTGTTGTTGTAACTTTGGAGGCAAAATAAAGCAAATTCTCGGTTTGCGAGAGTGATTTTCGGTCTGCGGTGTAGTATTTTCTCTGACCCTTTCGTAGAATTTGAGCATCACTTCTCGGAGGAATTTTTATGGTAAAGAATACTATCGGCGGCTTTCTGGCTGCCCTTCGCCGTGCCCACGGCATGACACAAAGAGAACTCGGCGAAAAGCTTGGGGTTTCCGACAAGGCTGTAAGCCGCTGGGAGAGGGACGAGTGCGCTCCCGACCTTACTCTCATCCCTGTTTTGGCCGAAATATTTGATGTCACATCAGATGAAATACTGCGCGGTCAGCGGTTAACTCAACTTTCAGAACCCGAAAAACAGGAAAAGAAAACGGAAAAGCAGGTAAATGTACTTCTGCGCAATGCTCAGACAAAACTGTCAAACAGAAGTCTTATTGCCATCGGAATCGCCGTCACAGGACTTCTTGTGGCTATGATATGCAACTCGGGATTTAACAGGGCATATATCGGCTTTTTCGCCGCCTGTATTTTCTATGCAGCAGCCGTGGTGTGCCAGTTTATATTTACTGCGTCGGCATTCAACGCAGTAAATAGCGATGTATTCCAGACAGAAACGCAAAATACCTGTAAATACACCATGGCAACAACTGCGTTCCGTTCTTTTTCTGCTGTAATTTTGCTGTTTATTTTCACTCTGCCCCTCATAATATTTCCGTGGAACGGGCAGGTGGGGATTTTAATCGGCGATTTTATTCTCTATGGTGCACTTTTTGCCGTAATTGCGCTGGGAATTATCGCCCTTGTACGCCCTTTCGTCTTCCGCTCACTTTCAAGACGCGGTGTTTTTGAGCTGTCAGAGCAGGAAAACGAGATATTTGAAAAGCTGAACAGCCTTGCAAAAAACACAGTTTCAATTACACTCTGTGTTGTCATCGCCACCGCTATCCCTCAGTTTTTCGTTGCAAACGCAGACTCAACTACTTTTGTTGACGGAACGGTATTTGACAATTTCGAGGATTTTAAGGCGTTTATGGAAACACCCGAGCCTGAACATGAGGTATATTATGCATACGACAACGGAACGGTTTCTGCTCTCGCCCCTGATGCAGCAGTTGAATACTACGATGAAAACGGCAATGTAATTACCAAAGAAGAGGCAATGACAGAGCATCTTTACGACAACGAGGGTAATATCGTATACACATATATGCGCCTTAACAACTCCGTTTCCCGAATAAATTACAGCGCCATAACCGAGGATAATTTCCACGTCACCGTCTACACCGACCGTGACATTTCCCGCGGTCTTATGGTACGAAATAACATTATGATAATCTTCTATATGGTCTATGCCGCGGAAATTATCATCGCGATCGTCATTTATATTGTAAAACGCAGGAAAATCACCGAGAAACCCTGTTGACAAATAATTTTCTGGGAATTATAATTTTATGGTTAAAAGCTTTGACGAGGAGTAGTACGCATTTAAGCGGATTTTCAGAGAGAGGGCGGATGGTGTGAGCCCTTATGATGCGGTGCCGAAGTCGCCTCTGAGCTGCAAGACCGAATATTTAAGTCTTGACGGTCCCACGCCGTTATCGTGAAGATGAGTGTCGCGCAAAGGCGCGAAATTCAGGTGGTACCGCGTGTATTCACGCCCTGAGTAAAAATCTTTACTCGGGGCGTTTTTTTGTCCAACGTCAGCCGAACATAGACCAGTTTTATTCGGGCGCTTTTCCGCACATACTTCGTTATAGCTTTTGGAAATCCACAAAGGATTCCCTGCAAGCAAAGCCTCGTCTGTACGAAAAATCGGCTCCGAAAAAACTGCAGTGCACATTTCAGTATCAGAAACTTCGGCAGACTTATTCAACAAAAAGCATCCGCTGAAATGCGGTATATGTTCGACTAACGTCGGACTTTTGTCCCGAGAATCCAAGACGATTCAATTACACGAAAGGAGAAACAAAATGAGAGAACTTCCCAAAATCTACGATCCTAAATCCGTAGAACAGAAAATCTATCAGATGTGGCTTGACGGCGGCTGGTTCAAGGCTGAGCGCGACCCCGAGAAAAAGCCCTTCACAATAGTTATCCCGCCCCCCAACGTCACAGGTCAGCTTCACCTTGGCCATGCATTTGACGACACAATTCAGGACACCCTTATCCGCTATAAGCGCATGAAGGGCTTTGCAACTCTGTGGCTGCCCGGCACAGACCATGCAGGCATTGCAACACAGATAAAGGTTGAAGAGCAGCTTCGCAAGGAGGGTCTTACCCGTTTTGACCTGGGTCGTGAAAAATTCCTCGACCGCGTTTGGGAGTGGAAGGAGCAGTACGGCAGCCGCATTTTAGAGCAATTGCAGACAATGGGCGCATCCTGCGACTGGAGCCGTCTCCGCTTTACAATGGACGAGCAGTGCGCTAAGGCTGTCCGTGAAGTTTTTGTAAGCCTTTACGAAAAGGGTCTTATCTACAAGGGCAACCGCATTATCAACTGGTGCCCCAACTGTACAACAGCTCTGTCCGACGCTGAGGTTGAGTACGCAGAAAAGCCTGGTCATCTGTGGCATCTGCGCTATCCCGTAAAGGACAGCGACGAGTGGGTTATCGTTGCAACATCCCGTCCTGAGACAATGCTGGGCGACACAGGCGTTTGCGTTAACCCCAATGACGAGCGCTACACACACCTTATCGGCAAGACCTGCATCCTGCCCCTCGTAGGCCGTGAGATTCCCATCATCGCAGACGAATATGTTGACACAGAGTTCGGCACAGGCTGCGTAAAGATGACTCCCTGCCACGACCCCAACGACTTTGAGGTTGGTCAGCGCCACGGACTTGAGCAGATCCTTATTCTGGACAACGACGCCAAGATCATTAACGGCGGCAAGTACAACGGTCTCGACCGCTATGAGGCAAGAAAGCAGATCGTAGCAGATCTCGACGAGGCAGGCTACCTTGTAAAAATCGAAGAGCACGGTCACAATGTCGGCACATGCTACCGCTGCGGAACTGACGTTGAGCCTATCACCTCTGCACAGTGGTTCGTTAAGATGGAGCCTCTGGCAAAGGAAGCTATCCGCGTTGTTGAAGAGGGCGAAGTCAAGTTCGTTCCCGACCGTTTTTCCAAAACATACCTTACCTGGATGTACAACGTACGCGACTGGTGTATCTCCCGTCAGCTCTGGTGGGGTCATCAGATCCCCGCATGGTACTGTGCAGACTGCGGTCATACAACAGTTTCCCGCGATGATGCAGCAGAGTGTGAACATTGCCACTCCAAAAACATCGAGCGCGATCCCGACGTTCTGGACACATGGTTCTCCTCCGCTCTGTGGCCCTTCTCCACACTTGGCTGGCCCGAGGACACAGAAGATCTCAAGTACTTCTACCCCACAGATGTTCTCGTAACAGGTTACGACATCATCTTCTTCTGGGTTGCAAGAATGATCTTCTCCGGCTGCGAGCACATGAAGAAGCCTCCCTTCCACACCGTTCTTATCCACGGTCTGGTAAGAGACTCTCAGGGACGCAAAATGTCCAAATCTCTCGGCAACGGCATCGACCCCATTGAGATGATCGACCAGTTCGGCGCTGACGCTCTGCGCTTTAACCTCATCACAGGCAACTCCCCCGGAAACGATATGCGTTTCTACGTGGAGAGATGCGAAGCTATGCGTAACTTCTGCAACAAGCTTTGGAACGCAACACGCTTCGTAATGATGAACCTTACGATCGATAAAAACGAGCTGCCCGAAAAGCTTGAGCTTGAGGATAAGTGGATCCTCTCCAAGCTGAACGCGCTCGCCAAAGAGGTTGACACAAACTTTGACCGCTACGAGCTTGGCGTTGCAGCTACAAAGATCTACGACTTCATCTGGGACAGCTACTGCGACTGGTATATTGAGCTGACAAAACCCCGCTTAAACGGTGAGGACGAGGCAGCAAAGATCTCCGCTCAGCAGGTTCTCCTCTATGTTCTCACAGAGATCTTAAAGCTCCTCCACCCCTTCATGCCCTACATCACAGAGGAAATTTTCCGGGCTCTGCCCCACGACGGCGATGCTCTCATGATTCAGACTTACCCTGAGTTTACAGATGCTCTTAACTTCCCCGAGGAAGAGGCTCAGTTTGAGATCATCATGAACGCGATCCGCGCAGTAAGAAGCCGCAGAGCTGAGATGAATGTTCCCCCCTCTAAAAAGCCCCGTCTTATCATCGTCTCCCCCAAGGCAGACGTTTTCGAAAAGGGCACAGTTTACCTCTCCAAGCTGGCTTACGCAGGTCAGGTTGAGATCGTAACAGAAGTTCCCGCTGACACAGAGGGCATGGTTAACGTAGTTACAGACGAGGCACGTATGTTCATGCCGCTTTCTGAGCTTGTTGACCTTGACAAGGAGCGCGAGAGAATCAACCGCGAGATCGGCAAGGCAGAAGCTGACCTTGCTAAAATCGAGGCTAAGCTGAACAATGAGAAGTTTGTCTCCAAGGCTCCTGAAAATGTTGTCGCACAGGAACGCGAAAAGGCAGCAAAGGCAAGAACTCTCATAGAAAACCTCAAAAACAGTTTAGAAGCTCTTGGTTAATCGACCTTTTGCGACAAAATACGCAGATAAATGAGTTTATAATACCGCTGTATCGACTTGATACAGCGGTATTTTTTACACTCAAATGAGGTGATTATTTGAAAGTAAGCGCAAATTTTGACAATAAAACCCTATATCTCTACCCCATAGGCGAGCTTGACCACCACGGAGCAAAGAAAGCCATGGTCACCATTGAAAGCCGCATAGACCTCTCTCTCCCCAGAGAGTGTATTCTCGATATGCGCCATGTAACATTCATGGACTCATCGGGCATCGCCGTGATTTTAAAGACTATGCGCTTAGTTAACGAGGCAGGCGGCAGACTTACTGTGGAAAATGTGCCTGCACAGGCTATGCGCGTTATAGACGCCGCGGGCATCGACAGAATAGTGCAGATTTCCGCACTGACAAAGGAGTGATACATAATGAAAGAGATAAACGCCGTAACCCTGAAATTTTTGAGCAGGTCCGCAAATGAAGGATTTGCCAGAGCCTCCGCAGCTGCCTTTGCCGCCCAGCTCGACCCCACTTTAGACGAGCTTGGCGATATTAAAACCGCAGTATCCGAGGCTGTCACAAACTGCATCGTCCACGCATATCCCGACTCAATCGGTGTCATAACCATGAAAATGCGCATTTTTGAGGACAACAGCCTTGAGATAACCGTTAAAGACTCAGGCGTCGGCATACCCGACATTGAACAAGCGCTGACGCCCCTTTTCACAACAGGCGGCGACGACAGATCGGGCATGGGCTTTACCATCATGGACAGCTTTATGGACAAGCTCAAGGTCAAATCCGTACAAGGCCGCGGTACATCGGTCACAATGCGGCGCAGAATTTCCGTCAGAGCAGGCAGAAAATGACGGAATATGTAACGCAGGAGCTTCTGCTGAGTGCCAAAAACGGAGACAAAGACGCCTGCACCCAGCTCATTGAGAGCAACAACGGACTTATATGGAGCATCGCAAGGCGCTTTTTCGGCAGGGGCGTTGACCCCGATGACCTGTATCAGCTTGGCTGCATGGGTTTTCTCAAGGCGGTTTACGGCTTTGACCCTGAGTTCGGCACCCAGTTTTCCACCTACGCCGTACCGAAAATCACAGGCGAGATACGCCGGTTTTTGCGTGATGACGGCAGCATAAAAGTAAGCCGCACTTTGAAAGAGCGGTCTTACGCCATAAAAAATGCCCGCTCTGCCTTGGAGCAGCGCCTCGGGCGAGAGCCTACCCTTTCCGAGCTTTCCGAGGAAACAGGCTTCACAGCCGAGGATATCGCAACGGCTGAAACAGCCTCGGCTGCACCCGAATCTCTGCAGAAAGAGACGGGCGAAGACGGCTTTACCCTGGAGCATGTTCTGTCCGACTCCATGCTGGAGGACAAGCTTGTGGAGTACGTCTCTCTGCGCGAGGCAATAAATTCCCTTCCCGAAAAGGAGCGGTCAGTCATCATTCTGCGGTTTTACCGAGGACTTACACAGGACAAGTCTGCGAAAATTCTGGGCATATCGCAGGTGCAGGTATCGCGCCTTGAAAGGCGTGCGCTTACAAGCCTGCGGGCACTTCTTGAATAGACGGGGCAATTGTGCTATTATCATGGCATATTATCACAGGAGGTTTACAAAATGCAGCTTCTGTATTTTCTTGAGAGCATACGCAACCCCGTTCTGGACGCCATTGTCTCCCTCATAACCCATCTGGGCGGCGAGACCGTATTCATTGTAATAGCACTTATATTCTACTGGTGCATCGACAAAAAGCGGGGCTATTATATCCTGTCCGTCTGCTTTATCGGCACACTGGTAAACCAGTTTTTAAAGCTCATGTTCCGTATCCCCCGTCCGTGGGTAAAAGACCCCGATTTCACCATCGTCGAGGCGGCAAGAGAAGAGGCAACAGGCTACTCCTTCCCCAGCGGTCACACCCAGAACGTCACGGGATATTTAGGCGGCATTGCACGCACCTCAAAGCGCAGACTTGTGCAGATTATTTCCATAGTCCTCATCGTCCTCACCGCTTTTTCAAGAATGTATCTCGGAGTACACACTCCCCTTGACGTTGGTGTCTCCCTTGTTATCGGCGCTGTTTTGGTATTCGCCCTGCACCCGATCTACAAAAAAGCCGATGATCCCAAGTTTTTATACGGACTGATGGCAGGTATGCTTGTCATCTCTGTGATTTACACCGCATTTGTGGAAAACCACGCATGGCCTTCTGATATCGATCCCGACAATCTGGCATCGGGCATCAAAAACGGCTGGACACTTACAGGCTGCTCCGCCGCCATGGTCATAGCCTGCATTATTGACACAAAGAAGATAAATTTTGAGACAAAAGCACCTTTCTTGGGTCAGGTCATCAAAATTGCCGTCGGACTCGGCATTGCACTTCTGCTCAAATCCGTTTTGAAAGCTCCGCTGGACGCACTTTTTAACGGCGCAGGCATTGCAAGAGCCTTGAGATACTTCATCATGGTAATGTTCGCCGCCGTAGTGTGGCCCCTTGCATTTCCGTTTATTACGAAAATTACAACAAAGAAATAAGTAAAACACCCCGAGTATCGGGGTGTTTTTGTTTTTGCGGTGTATTCGTAGGGGACGACGCCCTCGGCGCCACGTGTGTAAAAATATCGTATGAGGTTTATGGTATTTCGTAGGGGAGGGTCTCTGTGCCCTCCCGTTGTGAAAGCCCGCACAATGTTGTTGAAGTTTCGTAGGGGACGGGTTACCCGTCCCGTTTTACCACGGTACAAACAATCACCTTGTCATGTCTCCGACGGCATACTTTTCTTTATTTGAAAGAAAAGTATGCAAAAGAACCAAACCAAAGGGTAAACCCTTTGGAAACCCTGCGGCTCAGACACGGCGCGGTGGGGTGTTCCCACCGCTCAACTCGCCGCATTCCTAACGTTTGTTATACAGTCGGTGACAGCGATGTTGTTATTTGCACAATTTTACGTAGCTGCTCGTAGGGGACGGCGCCTCGACGTCCCGCAAACGTGCGAGCATTAAGGTTGTTTTCCCTCTTCATCTTCGGATGATATATACATTTCTTCACATTCCTGCTGTGCTTTGATAAGTATTCTTATAGCATCTTCAGTAGCATTTAAAAGCTTAAAGTACATTTCTTTATAGTCTGCCATAATATCACCTTTTAGATATATTTTGAACGCATTTTACATCCTTTTGCAACATTGTAACTTATTTTGCATCTAATGTAAACACATAATACATCTGTTTAGAGGTGATTTTATGGCTAACAAAAGTCTTTCAATAAGAATTGATGAAGAGATGCTTAATAAGCTTCATGTAGTTGCAGACTATGAGGGACGTTCTGCTAATAGTCAGATTCTTATTCTCATACGCGATTGCATAAAAGATTACGAAAAAGAGCACGGAGAGATTAAACTCGGATAACTCGTAGGGGCGGATTCCATATCCGCCCTTTTTTATACCCTCTTTATCATTTGCTTCGCAAATGCCACCTCTCCCGCAGGGAGAGGCAAGGCGGGTAAAACGGATTTATCCACCCGTCGCCCATATTGCAAAAACTGACGCAAAGTTGTATAATATTTAGATAACTTTTCAGATAGGAGACACACAAAAATGGCAGCGCCGTTTAAAGATAAATTTGTAAAACTGCGTAAGCAGATAATTTCCCGCAGCTTCGGAAAGCTCAATGATATGCAGCGTCAGGCTGTACTCACAACAGAAGGTCCTCTGCTGCTTTTAGCCGGTGCAGGCAGCGGTAAGACTACAGTTCTCATAAGCCGCATTGCAAACCTTATCCGCTACGGCAGAGCATCGGACTCAGCTGATATTCCCGAGGGAATAACCGAAGAGGACGCGGATTTTCTTGAAAATTATATAAACTTCCCCACAGAGGCAGACCGCGAAAAGGCTCACTGTCTCTGTGCCCTCGACCCCTGCGAGCCATGGCGCATCATCGCCATTACCTTTACAAACAAGGCTGCAGATGAGCTTAAGGACAGACTTGAGCGCATGCTGGGTCCCGGCGCGCGTGATGTCTGGGCGATGACCTTCCACTCTGCCTGTGTAAGAATTCTGCGCCGTGACATTGAAAAGCTGGGCTACGACTCAGGCTTTACCATCTATGACACCACGGATTCGGGCGCGCTTATAAAGCGCATTATCAAGGAATTTAACCTTGACGAAAAGGTCTATCAGTACCGCAGCATTCTCTCTGCAATCAGCAAGGCGAAGGACTCCATGACAGATCCCGAAAAATACTATGCAGCTGCCGAAAAAATCGGCGACCTGCGAAAAAAGAACATCGGCAGGATCTATATGGAATACGCAAACAGAATGAAGAGTGCTAACGCCGTTGACTTTGACGACATCATTCTCCTCACCGTAAAGCTCCTTTTGGAGCATAAGGATGTGCGCGAATACTACCAGCGCAAGTTCCGCTATGTTCTCATCGACGAGTACCAGGACACAAACAACCTGCAGTACCTCTTCGCCTCCACGCTGGCCGGGGGACACGGCAATATATGCGTCGTCGGTGACGATGACCAGAGTATTTACAAGTTCCGCGGCGCAACTATTGAGAACATTTTAAGCTTTGAAAACCAGTATAAAAATGCCCGTCTCATAAGACTCGAGCAGAATTACCGCTCCACGGGGCACATTCTGGCAGCGGCAAACTCTGTTATCAAAAACAACACGGGACGTAAGGGCAAAAACCTCTGGACAGACAAGGATCTGGGCGAAAAGCCCACCCTTTACATAGCAAACGACGAGCGTGACGAGGCTCAGTTCGTTGCAGGCAAAATCATCGCAGGTGTTGCAGGCGGCTCTAATTTCCGTGACCATGCCGTACTCTACCGTATGAACGCCCAGTCCAACCAGATAGAATTTGCCTTCAAGAGAAACAGCATCCCCTACCGCGTTATCGGCGGCACAAAGTTCTTTGACCGCGCTGAAATCAAGGATATGCTGGCTTATCTCTGCGTTATCGCAAACCCTGCTGACGAGATGCGCCTTATGCGCATTGTAAATCAGCCTCCCCGCGGTATCGGTCAAACAACGCTGGACAATGTTCAGGAGCTTTCCAAAATCTCGGGACGCAGCGTTTACGAGATAATGGCAAGTGCAGACAGCTTTGAGGCGCTCACCCGCTCACAGGCAAAGCTGCGCCAGTTCGTAGCTCTGGTGGACGAGCTGCGCGAAAAGGAAAAGACCATGTCTCTTCCCGAGCTTTACGATGAGATCATCCGCGCAACAGGCTACATCACCATGCTTGAAGCCAAGCAGAACGACGAAAACCTTACCCGCATCGAAAACGTAAATGAACTTAAAACCAACATCATCACATACATGAAGGAAAATCCCGAGGGCAATCTTGCAGGATTTCTGGACGAGATTTCCCTTTACACAGACCTTGACAATCTGGACCGCACGGCAGACTGCGTCTCCGTTATGACAATGCACAGCGCAAAGGGTCTGGAATTTCCCACAGTATTCATCATCGGCGCTGAGGAGGGCGTTTTCCCAGGAACACGCGCCATCGGCGAGACTGAGGAGATGGAGGAAGAGCGCCGCCTTTGCTACGTCGCCATGACAAGAGCAAGGGAAAAGCTGTATTTCATCTGCGCAAGACGCCGTATGCTCTTCGGTAAGACCGTCGCAGGTCAGATCTCCCGATTTGTGGAAGAGGTCGACGGCGACCATATCAACAGACCCCGCGGCGAAGGCTTTGCCTTCGGCGGTGAAAACGGCTATTGGGACGCAGCCCCCGACCGCGGCTGGGGCGGAGGTTTCGGCGGCAGCCGTTATTCAGACACCTCAAGATCCTATGACCGCGAAACTCCCCGATATACGCCGAAAAAAGATTACAGCGCAAGAAAACCCGAAAAGAAGCCTATATCCATACCCAAGCCCGCAGAGCAGAAGGCAGCAATCCTCTTTGCGGTGGGCGACAAGGTAAAGCACAAGGCTTTCGGAACGGGAACAGTAACAAAGATACAACCTACAGGAAGCGACGCACTAATGGAAGTGGAATTTGAAACAGCAGGCACAAAGCGCCTTATGATGAAGTCCGCCTCCGCATTTATGACTAAGATATGACAGAGAAGAAAAATCCTACTTTGGGCAGGCTTGCCCTGCTTGCAACAACTCTTATATGGGGCACATCCTTTGTTGTGCAGAAGAACACGCTGGACGATATCAGCACTCTTCACCTTCTTGCATTCCGCTTTTCAATTGCAACGGTGCTCATGTTCATCATCGCAGCAAAGGACATCAAAAAGTTAGACCGCAGCTATTTAAAAGGCGGCGTACTCATGGGTATTGCACTTTCCTGTGCCTACATCGTACAGACATACGGACTTGTGTATACCACTCCCGGTAAAAACGCTTTTCTTACCGCAAGTTACTGCGTTATGACTCCGTTTTTATACTGGGCATACAAGAAAAAGCGCCCGGGAAAGCACAACCTTATAGCTGCTTTCCTTTGCCTTATCGGTGTTGGTCTTATCTCTGTTGACGGCAATCTCAACATCAACATCGGCGATATCCTGACTATTATCTGCGGCATATTTTACGCTCTGCACATAATAATCATCGACGAGCAAGCTGAGGGCAAGAGTTCCGCTTTGCTCACGGCTATCCAGTTTGCCGTTGCAGCGGTCATAACATGGACAGCCGCTCTCATCGTAGAGCCCGCGCCTGAGAATATTCCTTCAAGCGCAGTATTCTCCATTTTATATCTGGGCATCGTCTGCACGGGAATATGCTTCCTGCTGCAGACCTTCGGTCAGAAAAACACACCTGCATCACAGGCAGCCATTCTTTTGACCCTTGAGTCCGTATTTGGAACCGTTATCTCCATCATTTTCTACAAAGAAGCGATGAGCTTCCGTCTTGTGTTGGGCTTTGCAGCCATGTTTGCGGCAGTTCTTATAAGCGAGACCAAGCTTTCATTTGTTAAAAACAACAAAATTAAATCGCGCTTTAAATTGTGATAGACAATCTTGTCGAATAGTGTCTATAATGTATTTGATTGTACAATTTATCGTTTAATTTAACAAAAAAGTATTGTATTATAATCAAGGAGGCTGAAAAGCTTGTATACCTATCCCGATAAAAACGATATGCTGACAATTCAGCTTATCATGGGTGTTTCTGAAGGCAATTACTGGGGTGAAAGTGAAAATGAGATCCTAAAGGTTGCTCTCGACACAGTAAAAAGCTATGATAATCCGAAAATGCTGGATTGCGGCTGCGGTCAGGGCAGACTTTTCCCCATTTTTGCACCTCATGTTCAAAGCATCTACGCTCTTGAACCCGACACTCAGCGCTACAGCATCGCAGTCGATTCTGCAGCAGCTTTGTCCGAATATGATATAGCCGTTAAAAATAACGACTCATCCTCCTTAAACCGGGATCAGGAATTTGATATTGTGCTGTCCAGCCATGTGCTCCAGCATATTCCCGAATCTGTTGCAGACTCCATGATCGCCGACATTGCTGCCCACACAGCTCCAGGAGGATGCATCATCGTCACAACCACACATACAGACAGAGCCGAAGATATACTCACTATGGAGTATTTTAAAGACGGCAAGCGTGTATGCGACGAGGTAGATGAGGAAACCTTTAAAGAGAGCTTTTCCAAAGAGGGCGTTCTCCCTGTCCGTCTCTTTGCAGACGGCTCGGTTCCAAAGCTCTTTGCAAAGCACGGATTTGACAAAGTCTCCGCCAAGCGTTATTTCCACTACTACGTCCCCGGCGAAACACAGACCGCGAGAACAGACATTGAAAAAAACGCACAGGGAGACGATAAAGGCGCAAGAGACATTCTCTTTATCTTCCGCAGAAGCGCAGATGTTGAGGGCGACAATGTCCGCATGGATGCATGCATCAGCTTTCAATACAGCTTCAGCTTAAGTGATTTTCCTCAAAAAGCACCTTTTAACGACAAGTACTATCTGCTCCATACAAAGCTTGCCACAGCATTTCCCGGCAGCATCGCCCAAAACGATCCCGAGGCTGTAAGCGATCCTGTCTTCCGCGATCTTACAACAGCTCAGAATTTCCTTCACGGAGGCGGCACACCTTTTGACTGTCTGCGCTTTCTGATCAAAGGATTTTACCTCAAGTTTGTTGAAACGGAAATGTATGAGACTGCAATCCTTCTCACATTTTTCCCCGAGTTCAACACGGCAACGCTTATGTTCTGCTTTGAGGTAAACGATGCCACAACAGACGAGCTGGTGTATTACCGTCAGATTTTCTCAGGTGCGGCAAAATTCCGCTCCAAAGACGGTGAGGAAAACTGTCTTTGGGATTGGTTCCACAAAATAATCAAGCCTTTGGGCAAGGTCTCAGACATTGACCAGACCTACTTTATGGAGCTCAAGGCAATGCACCCCTACACAGACTTAAATGAAGTCATCGAAAAAGAATCCCGCAGACTTTATGGCATCATATGCGGCGACGAGGGTTGGGAATACGTACCCGAGGAACTGGCAAGATATCGTATAGACAACCAATGGGGCAGCCGTAATTTCGTAAGATTTATCGTCTTCGGCAGCAACGCCATGCTCTTGAACTTCAACCGACTTAAGCCGGGCATGGACTATGTTGAACATCAGCGCGCCTTCGGCGAGGCTGTTTACGGCGGAGCAAATCCCTATTTCCTTATGAACTCCAATGTAGCAGGAATAAACCACGGTATCATCTTCTCTCAGGAGACGGTTTTCGTTATCAAAACCATCGCAAACCGTGTTCTCAACAGACAATCGGGCTTTGCTTCTTTCACATCAAATAAGCTCGGAGCTGAAATCAGCAAAACCAAGAAGTTCCGTTCGGAGCTTATCACAATTTTAAACAGAGTCGAAAACCTGGGTATTACAGAAATCGGCGAGCTTGAGCAAATGCTTCTGCGCAGTTATAAGATCACACCGCTTATAGACAGCATTAAATATCTGCTGGAACTGCTGGAATCAGAACTCGACTTGCTGTACCAGCAGAGTACTAACCGATTGGTCAACATCCTGACTATCGCCGGTCTTATTCTCTCTGTAATTGATGTCCTCTCAGGTTTAGGCTTGATATAAAACATTTATAATATTACCGACAGGAGTGAACATTCATCATGAGCAATAAGTATGACTGCTTAAAACTCGAAAACCAGCTTTGTTTCCCCCTTTACGCTTGTTCCAAGGAAGTTGTCAAAAGATATCGTCCTTATCTGGACGCTATCAATCTGACCTACACTCAGTACATCGCTATGATGGTATTTTGGGAGCATAAGATTCATAGCGTAAAAGAACTTGGCGAAAAACTGTATCTCGACTCCGGTACACTTACACCTGTACTCAAGAGTCTGGAAGCCAAGGGCTTTGTCAAGCGTTATCGCTCTCCCGCTGATGAACGTGTTCTTCTGGTAGAACTCACAGAAGAGGGCGCAGCTCTTAAGGATAAGGCAGTTGAAATACCTCAGCTCATGGCAAACTGCGTAAAGCTCTCTTCCGAAGAGGCTCTCCAGCTTCACGGTCTTCTCACCAAGATTCTTGGCGGCCTTGAAGAGTGCTGAGAACATAAATAACGAAACCGCAGAAATGATAGATTTCTGCGGTTTTTGTTTGGTATAAAATTGTTGTGGAAGCAGAAGTTTCAGAGTATAATGCAATTATAATTACTTTGATCCCATAAAACCGAGGAGGAACCTGTTATGTCAAAGAAAGAATTCCCCAACCTTTTAAGTCCTTTGAAAGTGCGCGGTCATATTCTGAAAAACCGCATCATGTCCGCTCCCAATATGCTTTTCCACACAGTTGACGGCCGTCCTACAGATTATTACACAGGTTATCTTGAGCACAAGGCCCGCGGCGGCGCTGCCATCGTAAACCTTGGTGAAGTCTCCGTCGGCGACGGCGGAAACCACACACCCGAGATGATTAAAAACCGCGACAATCTGCCCCTTTTCGCAGAGCTGGCTGCCGCTATCCACGAGCACGGAGCTATCGCATCTGCAGAGCTTACCCATGGCGGCATGCGCGGAAAGCCTGAATTTAACCGTGAGATAATGCCCATGGGTCCTGTGGAGAGCGTATGTATGTACGACGGCAAGACATACAGAGCTCTTGAAAAAGAGGACATGGAGCTTATCTGCAAGCAGTACGCTGACACAGCAGAATATATGATTTCCGCGGGCTTTGACACAGTTCATGTTCACTTCGGACACGGCTGGCTTCCCGCACAGTTCCTCTCTCCTTTAGTCAATACCCGTACAGATGAATTCGGCGGCTCCTTTGAAAACCGCATGCGCTTCCCCATGATGATTTTAAAAGCTGTCCGTGAGCGTCTTGGTAAAGACAGACTTATCATGATGCGCCTTTCCGGCTCTGAGAGAGCAGAAGGCGGCTTTACAGCAGAGGACATGGCAGAATTCCTGTCCCATGCTCAGGAGTATATCGACCTTGTTGAAGTTAGCTGCGAAGTGTTTACTTACAACATGGCTTCCACTTACCGTCCTTTGGGTGTAAACACAGAGTTTTCCGAAATCATCAAGAAAAGCGGCAAGGTACATATCCCCGTTTACACAGTAGGCTCTGTAATCTACCCCGAGCAGGCTGAGGAGATAATCGCATCAGGTAAGGCAGACGGCGTTTCCATGTCTCGTGCCCTTATCGCTGACCCTTATCTGCCCGAAAAGGCACTTTTGGGCAAAACCAATGACATTACCCCCTGTCTCAGATGTCTTAACTGCACCGACGGCGACAACGCAGACCGTCACTTTATGTGCAGCGTCAACCCCCTTATTGGCCGTGAAGCAAGACTCGGCTTTGGCGAGGATATCGGAAAAGCCAAGGTCAAGAAGACAGTTTTAGTCATCGGCGGCGGTATTTCCGGTATGGAAGCTGCAATCACAGCCGCAGAACGCGGACACGAGATCATTCTCTGCGAAAAGAGTGACAAGCTGGGCGGACTTTTAAACTTCACAGACACAGACAGCTTAAAGCACGATTTGAGAAGATACAAAGACTTCATGGTCGCAAAAACACTGCGCTCCAAGATAGAAGTTATGCTTAACACAGAAGCAACAGCCGAACTTGTCAAAGAGCTTGGAGTAACAGATGTTATTCTTGCAGCAGGATCCGTTCCCAAAGCCCCCACATACATAAAGGGCTACGAGAAGGCATATCACGCAATGGATATGTACTTAAATCCCGCACTGCTTGAGGGCAAGAAGAACATCGTCATGATCGGCGGCGGCTTGGTGGGAACAGAAGCAGGTCTTCACCTGAGAAACCTCGGATATGAGGTAACTGTTCTTGAGCTTGACGAGAGAGCTTTCAGAGACGCACGCGGCGTATATCTCTTCGGTCTTATGCAGACCATTGACGAGCAGAAGCTTAACATCATAACAGGCGCAAAGTGCACCGAGATAACAGAAGGCGGTGTTACCTACGAAAAGGACGGCGAGACACTTACAGCTAATGCCGACCTGGTTCTTTACGCTGTTGGTATGCAGAGCTGTGATGAACTCTATTTCGACCTTGCAGAGCTTGAAGTAAAGCTCGCCATTACAGGCGACTGCAAGAAACCCGGCAAGGTTACAGGCGCTGTACACGACGGTTTCTTTGCAGCTCTCGATGTCGGCAGAATTTAAATTAAAGGTTCTCATTGCTTTTTGCAGCATACCGTTGACAACGCGCTTTACAAGCAACAAATTTGATTATTAAATTCTCTAACAGAAAAGAGACCAAGAGATAAAACTTATCTCTTGGTCTCTTTTTCATTGGGAGGTTTTGTTATTAAATTGTTTGTTGCTTAATAATCATGTAGGACGGAAAGATATATCTGTTCTTCACCTTATGCAAGCACACCTCCCGCACACCTGCAGTGGGGCAAACAAAATTAACAGTCGCTGCTATATTTTAAATGTACCAGCATGTTCAAAACTTCTGATACCGTCGGGCAGCCGGCTGCCCGTTCTTTCATAAACTCCTCAAAAAATAACGGCATTTTCATATTTAAGGATCCCAGCGCTTCCCGCATAGAACGTTCGATACAGATCATACTGTTTCTAAAATGCACCGACATCGGATGATATACATACTTTATCATATGATCAATCCGTTCAGGAGCTTCGCTGACAAGACACAGCGCGTATGTGTAGTATCTATATACATTTCTATCGTCGTATATTTCCAATTCCTTCAGAAACATATCTACTTTGTCAAGTATCAGTTCTTCCATCACAGGTTTCCGTTTCATCACAAATATTCTCGAGCAGTTTTTCAATATGGTACTTCAGTTGCTTTTGCCTTTCGGGACTCTTTTGTGAAAACCATTTCAAATTCTTCAATAACCGCATCAAAACATCACACTTTTCAGGATCCATGTCGTCTTGAAGTAACGCATCCATTGATGTATTCATACTGTCAGCAATACGAACGGCTGTTTCCAACGTTGTATTTCCTTCTTTTATAACAGATTTCAATGTTGACTTGGGAATATCCAGCTCTTGTGAGAACTCATATAGCGACATATCCTTTATCTTTCTTATAAGCTCCAAATTGTTTGCGAAATTCTGACATTTTCTCAAAAGCTTCCCCTCCGCTCTCTCCCATAGTTTACATTGTTATTACAGATTTGGGCGGGCGAGATATTGTCCTTTCCGTGCGACATTTCGCCCGCACATATATTTAAAGCTCCGATTTATAAATCGGAGCTTTGCTGTTTTCTCATATTCTGTGCATTCTCACGCATCGCTTCATCGTCACCCCGTTTCGCACTTGCAATAAGTTCGCAAAAAAACACCACTGCGAAGACACACCATTTCGGTGAGTACCTTCAGCAGTGGTATCTCACTTCTGCTACTTTTGAAAATATAGAATTTAGCATTAAAATCAACACCGATACTCTTTTCCAAAGCTTCCTTTTAAATTTTTCCTACTACTTATTTATTCCATGAGAATATCAAAAAGTGACACCCATTTTTAACTTTGTCAAACCTTACGATTTTTCTTTTTGTGATTTGTATATTGCGCACAAAAAATACCGGCAACGCATTAGGGTGTACCCGATAAGAAAACATAAGGTTTTGCCTTTATCTATTCGGCTATAATGCAACTTAAAAAATCCGCCAATACATACCAGTATTGGCGGATTTTTGTAAATTGATTCTATCACGAATTTATATTGGCAAAA
>JAFTYM010000021.1 GCA_017461585.1 Oscillospiraceae bacterium
AACGCGAATGTCGGTCTGCTCGTGTATGGCCTTGCAGACCAGATACATGCCTATGCTTGCCCTGATGGTGGTAATATCGTATGTGCCGAGCAGTGCAATTACCGTTTCAAGTGAATAAATCACATCTTCCGGTGTCATATATACTTCCGTGTGTTCACTGCCGATATAGTCTGCCACTTCCTTTGCGTATTTAAAGTCGATGGCATCTTCACTCATGCCTATGGCAAAGGTGCGGATGGGCTTTTCGGAATACTTCTGCGCTACAGCACATACCAGAGAGGAGTCCAAACCGCCGCTGAGAAGAAAACCGACCTTAGCATCAGCGATCAGACGCTTTCTGATACCTGCGACCAGTTTTTCGCGTATATGGCCACATACAGTTTCCAGATCCTCATGGCAAACTTCCGCTACAGAACTTATGTCCCGATAGCAGATAAGCTTTCCATCCTCGTAGTAGTGACCGGGAGGAAACGGCATGATTTTGTCGCATATCCCCACAAGGTTTTTGGCTTCACTGGCGAAAACAACAGCACCAGCGGCATCATAGCCGTAGTAAAGTGGGCGGATACCAATAGGATCTCTGGCGGCAATGAATTTGTTTTCTCTCCCGTCAAAAAGAATCAAAGCAAACTCCGCATCCAGCATCCGGAACATGGCCGCGCCGTATTCCATGTAAAGTGGGAGCAGGATTTCACAGTCTGAACCGCTTTGGAATGAATAGCCTTTTTTCTGAAGAATCTGTTTGATTCGCTCAAAACCGTAGATCTCACCATTGCAGACCACATAGCTTCCGTCCAGTTCAAAGGGCTGCATTCCTTCCGGCTGCAGGCCCATGATTGCCAGCCGGTGAAACCCGAGCAATCCCTTACCTGTATCAATGATATTGCTGTCATCGGGACCACGGGAAACGGTCTTGTCAAAGGCGGTTTTGAAAAGCTCAAATGAGGCGCCGTCAGAGCAATAAGCCATAATAGAACACATAATAATAACCTCTGATATTCAATTAACGCCGAACAGCAGATCACCGTAGCTGGGGAAGGGCCAATAGCTTTCGGCGCTTATAATTTCTGCCTCGTCAGCAACTTCTCTCAGTTCAGACATCTTCAAAAGTATTTCATCACGGATGTAGTTTGCCTCTTCCGTTACATTGCTGAGTGTTCTGAGCTTTGCGATTGCACCGTCCAGCGCGTCTGTTCTCTCGTCGATGCTGTCAACCATAGTTGCAAGTTTCTTTGCAAGCCTTTTCTCATAAGCGCAGCTTATTCCGGCATCCAGCGCCTTTTTCCTTGCCGCAGCATCGGCAACATCAGCCAGATAACGCTCAATAGCAGGCAGGATTTGCTTTCTCGCCATGTCGCTCATGGTCTGTGCCTCAATACATACCGTCTTGCAGTAGTTTTCCAGCATGATCTCATAACGTGAGCGAAGTTCCCTTTCGCTGTAAACACCGTGAGAGATGAGCATCTCCATATTCTTCTTTTTCAGCAGCTCTTCCATAGCATCCGGTGTGGTGCGCAGGTTCAAAAGGCCCCGTTTGTCAGTGGCCTCTTCTATCCAACTGTCGTCATAGCCGTTGCCGTTGAAGATGATGCGCTTGTGGTCTGTGATAACAGTCCTGATAAGTTCGTGCAGCGCAGTCTTGAAATCAGAAGCGCCTTCCAGTATGTCGGCATAAATCTTTAACGATTCGGCAACTGCGGTGTTGAGCATAATGTTTGCGCAGGCAATGGAGTTGGAGGAGCCCAGCATGCGGAACTCAAACTTGTTTCCTGTAAAAGCAAAAGGTGAGGTGCGGTTTCTGTCGGTGTTGTCCCGTATAAAACGGGGAAGACTGTCCACACCCAGCTTTATTTTCTGCTTCTCTGTGCCCGGATAAGGTTTATCGTTTTCAATGGCTTCCAGTACACCGGTCAACTCATCGCCCATAAACATTGACACTACTGCAGGTGGAGCTTCGTTTGCTCC
>JAFTYM010000022.1 GCA_017461585.1 Oscillospiraceae bacterium
TTTTGCCAATATAAATTCGTGATAGAATCAATTTACAAAAATCCGCCAATACTGGTATGTATTGGCGGATTTTTTAAGTTGCATTATAGCCGAATAGATAAAGGCAAAACCTTATGTTTTCTTATCGGGTACACCCTAATGATACCGTGTTTTTGTTGTTTATTCAGAAACTTTACGCAATGGGATTAAAGTCCGATGCTGGGTGCTTGCAGATGGGGCAGATGAAATCATCGGGCAGCTCGTCGCCTTCGTGGACATAGCCGCAGATTGTGCAGACATAGCCCTTCTTTGTTTTGGTTTCTGCTTTAGGCTTTATGTTCTTGTGGTAGTAATCATAGGTGAGAGAGGGCACATCGCGAAGCTTTGCAGCCTCAGTTACCTCTGCGATAAACAGAGTGTGAGAGCCCATATCCTGAGAAGATACTACCTTGCAGGAGATAAACGCGTTTGTGCCGAAGGTGGTGTAGCGCAGACCGTTTTTGGAGAACTTGCTCTTGTCGCAGTTTTCGTACTTATAGACATCTCGTCCGGACTGGAAGCCGAAGTGCTTTATAAGACCGAAGTCCACGTCCTCAGCCAGAATCGACAGGTTGAAAATGCCGCAGTTTGCAATGCACTCATTAGTATAGTTTGCCTTGTTTACGGAAATGGCAATGCGCAGAGGATCGGATGAAATCTGCACGGGAGTGTTGATGATGCAGCCTGTGTCCTGCTTGCCGTCGTGAGTGGAGCAGACATACAGACCGTAAGATATGTTGTTCAGAACCTTTTTGTCAACATCCTCGGAAACAACTTCCTTAACGGGCTCGGGGTCTTTAACTGTTGCGGCGATGGCGTCTGCCATGGCGTTTATCGTCTCAAGCTGCTCTTCCTTAAGAGCGGACTTGACGGTGAGAACAGTATCAACAAATGTTGTGTTCTTAAGTCCTTCTAAAATGGCACGCATATTCTTGGCAGCGGAGGGGGTCCATGAGCCGTTTTCCACAAGAGCGATAACGCGGTTTTGCAGGTTGTGAGCTGTAAGCTCGTGCAAAAGTGTCTCCATGGGAGTGTACAGACCGTTGTTGTATGTGGGGCAGGCGAAAACAAGGTGACTGTAACGGAAGCAGGCGGCAAGAATCTCGGAAGGATGTGTTACGGATACGTCGTAGATGTATGTCTTAAGACCGCGCTGTCTCAATGCGCTTGCAAGGATTTCTGCTGCGTTTTCTGTGTTTCCATAGATACTGCCGTAGGCGATGACTACGCCATTTTCCTCAGGGCTGTAGGAGCTCCACAGAAGATATTTCTCAATAAGGTAACCCAGATCCTTTCTCCATACAAAACCGTGGAGAGGGCAAATGAGCTTTATCTCAAGGCCTGCTGCTTTGCCCAGAATCTTCTGAACCTGAGGACCGTATTTGCCGACGATGTTTGTAAAGTAGATGCGTGCATCATGGAGGTAGTCGCGCTCAAAATCCACTTCATCAGCAAAGAGAGCGCCGTTCTGTGCGCCGAAGGTGCCGAAGGCGTCAGCGGAGAAGAGGATCTTGTCCGTTGTGTCGTAAGTTACCATGACCTCGGGCCAGTGTACCATAGGTGCGTTTACGAAGGTAAGAGTGTGCTTGCCGGAGCAAAGAATGCTGCCCTCGTTTACGATGTATGCCTTCTCGCGGATATCCATGCCGAAGAACTGGTTTATCATGACTGCGATTTTCTCGTTGCAGACTAAAACAGCTTCGGGGTGGCGGAGAGTTACTTCCTTAATAAGTGCTGCGTGGTCAGGCTCCATGTGCTGAACGATAAAAAAGTTCAGTTCACGTCCGCCCAGCGCATGCTCAAGGTTTTCAAAGAACAGGGGAGCGATAGCCTGATCTGCTGTGTCGATAAGAACAGTGGACTCATCCAGCAGAACGTAGGAGTTGTAGGAAACTCCGCGGGGGATGGGATAAACACCCTCAAAAAGTGACAGACGGCGGTCATTTCCGCCAATCCATATAAGATCATCGGTAATATGCTTTGTGCAATGCATAGTGTTCTCCTTTCGTGGAAATAATCCAAAAGCGTAAATATATTATATGTAACTTGAAAGATTAAATCAAGGGGAACACAATAGGAAAGAGAGACAAGAAACCATATGATTTCTTGTCTCGCCGAGCCTTTTAGTCTGTTATTTATTTCTTAAACGCTCAGCTTCTGCTGCCAGCATTTCGCCGTGCTTGCGCTCATCGTTCATTACGCTCTCTAAAAGGGGGTAGTCTTTGATAAGGGGGGCATATACGTCATAGCCTGCGTATTCACCCTTTGACATGCCGTCTAAAAGCGTTGACATATCAAACATTGCCGCTGCCGCTGCAAGCTGCTCAGCGCCTGCACTGTTGGGAGTGAGATTTGCGTTTGTGTAGGATTTGAGCACTGCTGCGTGACGTCCTTCATCAGCAGCGGCTTCTTTAAAAGCAGCCTTAAGCTGCTCATCATCGGTAAGCTCGGCTAACTTCTGATAGGTGAGAACACCATCCAGCTCCGCCTGCTGAAAATCAGTAAAAAGCTTTAAAATCTCGGGACTTAACTGTGTTGACATATTGTATACCTCCATGAAAATTGATAATTTACATCGAGTACAATTTAACATAAACAAATATAAATGTCAATTGTCAAGGAAATTGCCAACAGATGAATTAAATTCTGCTGCGTTTTTGTTTGCGATAAAGTGGTCGCCTTCGATTATTGCAAGCTGAGCGCCCTTGATGCTGTCGGCTATAAGCCTTGTGTGGCTGTCTTTTATCATGTCCTTTTTACCCGCTATGACAAAGGTGGGGATTTGGAGCTTTTTCAGGTCCTCGGGAGTAAAATTAGGCTCATTTACCATAAGTCCCAAAAGCTCTGCTTTCTTTTTGCCGCCCAGTATTTTTGATATGTAGTAGCCGATGACAACAGGGATTTGCACGGACGCCTTAACGCCCTTGGGGTTTAGATTTGCGCCGTTGAGAATGAGCTTATCCACTCTTTCGGGATATTTCAGCGCAAAGGTCAGGGCAATGTTGCCGCCGTCGGAAAAGCCGAGAATGTGTGCTTTTTCGATATTCAGCCTGTCCATAAAGCTTTTAAGGTCTTCCGCAAACTGCGGGATGGAAAAGGGCGCGTCTCCTCTGGGGGATGCCCCGTGTCCTCGTGTGTCAACGGCGATAACGCGGTAGCTTGCGGAAAAGTATTCGATCTGATGCACAAAGTAAGAGCTGTCCTCTCCGTTTCCGTGAAGGAGGATAAGTGGCGTGCCTGTGCCTTTTTCTGTGTAGTGAAGCTGTATGTTCATGATACCACTCCTTTACCGAAATTATATCAGCCCTTGCGCCCGTTGTCACTAATTGATAAAATATACTCAAAAGGAGGTGCAGAACATGATAGACACACACGCACATTACCACCACCGCAGATTTGACTCTGACAGGGAAAGGGTACTGGAGAAAATTCATACCGCAGGTGTTTCAAAGGTCATAGAAGTGCCCATATCGTTGGAGTCAAATGCAGATGTACTGCGCCTTTGTGAGAAGTATCCATGGATGTATCCTGCGCTGGGCGTACACCCCAATCAGACGGTTTTTCATGATATAAATGATGATAATACTGTAAATACGCTGAAAAACCTCTTTGCAGAGCATAGCACCGTTGCACTGGGGGAGATAGGTCTTGACTATTACCGCATCACCGAAGACGAGAGAAGAGCACACCAAAGAGCGTGGTTTGCAAGACTTATAGCTTTGGGTTTGGAAGTTAAAAAGCCGATCATTCTCCATGTCCGTGAGGCGGCAAGGGATGCTCTCGACATTCTGGAAAGCTTTCGATGCAGCTTTTCGGGTGTTGTGCATTGCTACAGCGAGGATAAGGAAGTTTCAAAGCGTTATATGGATATTGGCTTTGCCCTTGGCGTTGGCGGAAGCCTAACCCACGATGCTGCGGAAAACGTCCGCGAAGCTGTGAAATACGCGCCGTTGGATATGCTTCTTTTAGAGACGGACGCGCCGTTTTTAACTCCCGCAGGGTGTGAGGGGAAGAACGATTCCGCAAATCTTCCGGTGGTCATTTCCCTTATGGCGCAGCTTAAGGGCATGCACGAAGAGGAGATAATTAGGCAAACTACCAAAAACGCAGAGGACATTTTTGGTATATAAGCACATTGAAAAGGTGCGATGATTTCGATATAATACATCTTCCACAGGTAAATATTTGCTTCCTGAAAACAGGGAGCGGCAGCCGCGCTTTCTTCCGTAAAAAGATGAGGGCAAGGTGGGCGAGTCGCCCTCCGTGAGCTTAATTCAGTGAGGTCCGCAAACGTACCCGTTTGCGCTCTCAAGCTTCGCTTGAGACATTAATTTTTGTGCCGCTTCCTGTTTGATTTTTTATTTTTGGTGAGAAAATGATCTGGAGAAAAAGAGAAAGAATAAATCTAAGCGAGCTTGATGTGTTCGTTTTGCGAAAGTATGCAGGGCAGACAAATCCCATGGAGGAGATACTGAACTCCGAAATCCCCGAAAATCTGCCGCCCATTCTTACGCCGTATCATCTGCCTCTTTTTATGCACAATTTCAAAAAAATGTATTACTTCTGGGAAAACTACAGAGACATCATGAAGTGCAGCAATGAGCCGAGGGAATTTTACCGACGCTATGACATTATGAAGCGATACGGCAAAATGCGAACCGTGTACAAGGTCTCGGGAGTTTTAGCTGATGTGCAGCATTGGATACTGCGCAATATTTTAGACGAGCTGCCTGTAAGCCGCCACGCGACAGCGTATGCAAAGGGCAGAAAGATAATGGACAACGCAGCGCCCCATGTGGGCAAAAAGCTGGTTGTAAAGGCGGATATCACAGACTTTTTCGGAAACGTAAAATATCTCTCAGTTTACGATGTCTTTAAAAACGCAGGCTATTCCAAGAGCGTTGCGACCCTGCTTGCGAACCTCTGCTGCTGTGACGGTCACATTATGCAGGGTGCGTGTACCTCTCCTGCGCTGTCAAATCTCTGCTTTACGAAAATAGACAGCGTGATAAGTGAGTTTTGCACGGAGCGAGGCATCACATATACCCGCTACAGCGACGATATGACCTTCAGCGGCGATTTTGCGCCGTCAGAGCTCATTACATACCTGCGCAGAGTTTTGAAGTTCTACGGCTTTACAATGAACGACAAAAAGACAAAGGTTCTGTACCGCCACCACAGGCAGACGGTAACGGGCGCTGTTGTGAACGATAAGCCCCAGCCCACCAAGGAATACCGCAGAAGAATACGTCAGGAGATGTATTACATCCGCAAATACGGTGTTCTGGGACACATGGACAGGCTGAAGGACGAGAAAAGTTACGTATCACCTATAAACTATCTTGAAAATCTTTACGGCAGAATGAACTACGTTCTGCAGTATACACCCGACGACGAAGAGCTTAAACGTTGGATGCACGAGGTAGACAGAATAGAGCAGAGTTTGTTTTAGAGAATAAAAATCGGCAGAAGCGATTGCTTCTGCCGATATATTTTTAGTTATTATTTCTTACTCGTCCTTAGCCTTGGAAACTACGAGGTTTACGATGATGCCGAGGATGAGAGCGCAAGCGATAGCTGTGATCGTGACCTTGCCGATTGCCATTGCCATACCGCCGATACCGGGGATGAGGATGGAAGCAACGACGAACAGGTTCTTGTTCTGACCCAGGTCAACCATCTGGATCATCTTCAGACCGGAAACAGCGATGAAGCCGTAGAGAGTTACACAAACGCCGCCCATGACGCATCCGGGGATGGAATCCAGGAATGCTACGAAGGGACCGAAGAAGGAGATTACGATGCACATGATAGCAGCTGTTGTGATTGTAACAACAGAAGCGTTGCGTGTGATAGCAACACAGCCGACGGACTCGCCGTATGTTGTGTTGGGGCAGCCGCCGAAGATAGCGCCGACGATGGAGCCAACGCCGTCACCGAGGAGTGTGCGGTGGAGACCGGGATCTGTGAGAAGATCTGTGTCAATGATTGTAGAGAGGTTCTTGTGGTCAGCAATGTGCTCTGCGAATACAACGAATGCTACGGGGATGTAAGCAACAGCTACAGTTGCAAAGTAAGAACCGTCAAGTTCCTTTACGCCCTTCATGGCTTCGATAAATGTGAACTCGGGAACAGCGATGAACTGCAGATCGCTAAACAGGGAGAAGTCGATTACGGGGATACCGCAAACTGTGAAGATAGCAGCAACAACATAGCCTGCGAGGATACCGATGATAAAGGGGATCATCTTTGCCATCTTCTTGCCGTATACGGAAACGATGATGACAACGAGAAGTGTAACCATAGCGCAGATAAAGGATGCCCAGATGTTACTTGTCATAATGAAGGAGCCGTTAGCGTCTACAGGACCGTAAGAGAATACGTCGCTTATTGCAGCGCCTGCAAGGGAAAGACCGATGAGAGCAACTGTGGGGCCGATAACAACGGGGGGCATAAGCTTGTCGATCCACTTAACGCCTGCGATCTTGATGATGATAGCGATAACTACGTATACAAGACCTGCGAATACAGCGCCGATGATGAGGCCTGCAAAACCTGCGGATGCGGAAACAGCACCTGCAAAAGCAGTTACCATGGAGCCGATAAATGCGAAGGAAGAGCCCAAAAATACGGGGCTGCGGAACTTAGTGAAAAGCTGGTAAACGATTGTACCTACGCCTGCGCCGAAGAGAGCAGCAGAAGCGGACATGCCATTACCTACAATGGCGGGAACTGCGATTGTGGCAGCCAGAATAGCCAGAACCTGCTGAAGTGCAAAGATCAGCATCTGACCAAACTTAGGCTTGTCTTTAATGCCGTAGACAAGATTCATTTGAAAATTTCCTCCCTAAAATATTTGTATGTTACACCATAAAAAATACCTTGCCGATAACCGACAAGGCACATAACGCAACCTGTGTATAAGCGTATTATGCTGTTTGACCTTGGCGGCAGCTCGGTGCCTTTTAAGGTTTTACATTGGTTTTACTATACATATTATGACAAAAAATGTCAAGGCAAAACGATGACAATATGTGACAAAAGAAAACAGTAAATTAAGTTGACATTGATATGTTTGTCTGCTAAAATCATACGGTTAGTCTAAAGAATTAAGAGTGTATTGTACCGGATAGAAGCTATCCGGTTTTTTCTCGGTGAAAAGAGGTAGTTTATGGACGAGAAAAATCAGTTTACCGAAGGTAAAATAGTACCGAAACTTATAAAATTTGCACTTCCCGTGCTTCTTGCCATGTGCCTGCAGAGCCTTTACGGCGCAGTTGACCTGCTTGTTGTAGGTCAGTTCGGAACTCCCGGAGATGTTTCTGCTGTTTCCGTCGGCGGTCAGATGATGCAGATGATAACCATGGTCCTGTCCGGTCTTGCAATGGGCACTACCATTCTTTTGGGTCAGGCAATGGGCAGCAATCAGAAGGGGCTTTGCGGTAACATAATCGGCACGAGTATCGTTTTCTTTGTTGTGCTTGGCCTTGTGCTTACAGGCATTATGCAGGCGGTTGTTATTCCCTTTGCAAAGGTTCTGGACGCACCTGCCGAGGCATTTGAGCAGACTATTGCATACGTCCGCATCTGCGCAGGCGGATCTGTTCTCATTGCGGCATATAACCTTTTGGGCAGTATCTTCCGCGGAATGGGCGATTCTAAGACACCTCTTATTTCCGTTCTCATTGCAAGCGTTGTAAACATTTTCGGCGATCTGCTGTTTGTTGCTGTTTTCAAAATGGCTGCTGCAGGTGCTGCACTTGCTACTGTAATTGCCCAGGGTGTAAGCGTTGTGCTGTGTGTACTTATCGTAAAGAAAAAAGGTTTGCCTTTTGAGTTTTCCAAGGAAAATATCAGACTTGATAAAAAGGTGACAAAGCGCATTGTACTATCGGTCTTCCCATAGCTCTGCAGGATGCGCTGGTAAGCATCTCCTTCCTTATCATCAGCGGCATCACAAACGGTCTCGGCGTAATCGCCTCTGCAGGTGTTGGTGTCGCAGGTAAGATATGCAACTTCGTTATGCTGGCACCTTCTGCCTTTGCTCAGTCTCTGTCCGCTTTCGTTGCACAGAACATCGGTGCAGGCAAGAAGCAGCGAGCAAGACAGTCCATGCTCTGCGGTATGATAGCATCCCTTATTCTCGGCGCTGTCATGGCGTATGTCTCCTTCTTCCACGGTGATATTCTGGCGGCTATCTTCTCAAAAGACGGAGAGGTCATCTTCGCCGCTGCAGATTATCTTAAGGCCTACGCAATCGACACATTTATGGTCTGCTTCCTGTTCTGTTTTATCGGTTATTTCAACGGCTGCGGCAGAACCACCTTCGTCATGATTCAGGGACTTATCGGTGCGCTGGCTGTACGTGTTCCCGCGTCCTTTATTATGGCAAACCTGCCTGAGGTTTCTCTTTTCAAAATCGGTCTTGCAACCCCTATCTCAACTGTTGTTCAGATGGTGCTGTGCGTCACATATTTTGTGCTGATGCTGAAAAAAGAGAAGAAACATGCAGAGAGATTAAGCGAAGTATAATAGAAAAAGCTGAGGTAAAGGGTACACCCTAAAAACCTCAGCTTTTTTGCTGCACAATATTGTTGGCATGTTCGCAGGGAACGGATTCTGTATCCGCCCACTACTCGGGAGGGCGCTTAAGACCCTCCCCTACGAAATATCAACTAATCTTGTTGGGAGCTTATAGGGGACGGCGCCTCGATGTCCTGTCAATTACACATCTATCTCCTGACCGGCAGCCAGATAATGAACGCGCTCGCCCATGATCTGCTTCATATAACAGTACTGCTCCAAGCCTGTACAATGACCTGTGTAATAAACCGTGTCATAACTGAGCAGCTCCTCGGCTGCGTTTTTCAGCATATCGCTGCCAAGTCCGTCGGACTCAACGCCCATAAAGTGGAAGCCGCCTACCAAAACGTCGGGAGAAAGCCACTCCATAATGTTCAGAATTCCCTTGTGAGAGCAGCCGCTGATGAGGATTTTTCTAAAACCTTCCGTTATCATGAGATACTGCTCATGAATAAAATCGTCAGGACGCTGAACACCGTCTTTAATAACGTCCAGACCGCCGTAGGGGACAGCGTGTGTGCGCTCCTTTTCGTTGCAGGAGAAGAGCTCCAGCCCGTCGGCAATTTTGAGATAGTCTCCCGCCAAAACAATGCGGCTGCTGCCCTCGAGCTCTTTTTTAAGACCGATATTCTTACCGCTGTGTGCCATATGAGGCTCAAAGGCGTGCTCATTCATGTATACAGGTGCGGTATCGTTTTCTTCCAGAAACTTCATAAGACCGTTTGCGTGGTCGTAGTGACCGTGGGAGAGGACACAGAAATCTATTTCTTTGAGATCAATACCGAAGCGTACGGCGTTGTCCTCAAAAGCTTCGGATGCGCCTGTGTCGAAAAGTATCTTTTTGCCGCAGGCTTCTATGTAAAGGCTGAGTCCATGCTCAGCCCAGAAATCGGGACGCTGTGTGCTGTTGTCAATAAGGCATTTTATTTTCATACATACTACCTCCGCACTTTTTTTCATAAAGTATACCATGCCATTTACAAAAATTCAATTTTCGCGGCGTATGTCCTGAGCGGTGCGCAGCGGAAAAGTGATGAGATCACGGCTGTCAAGCTCTGCCCCCTGCAGGCAGACGGCGGTTATGCGGCTGTTTTCATAGGTTTTGTAGTAGTAGATTCCGCGGCTTAAGTTCATGCATGAGGAATAAACCGTTATCTCAAGACCCTCGTCGGTCACATTGCAGCCGCGGACCTGTGTCACAGAGCCGAGAATGTGGAAAAACTGGCTTATGCTCTCAGCCTCCGAGGTACCAGAGACGGAATTTTTAAGAACGTGTGCAGCTCTCACAAAGCGCTCCTCGGAGGAAAGGCCTCCGGGAAGCAGGGGGAAAGAGGTCTGTATTTGGCGGTCAAAGGACGGGTTGTTTGTGAGAACGCCTGTGGGGTTGTCAAAAATGTTCAGTCCGTTTTCGCTCCACTCCAAAACGACGGAGCCTGTGTTGTCTGCCGCCATCCAATGAAGAGGTGTATTTTTAAGGCTTTGGGAAAAATGGTCGTCTGTGATTTTGATGCTGTGAAGTGCGTGTTTTACCTCATCCAAGGAGCTGCAGCTACTCAGAAGAAAAGGGATAAGCTCAAAGGATGCGATGCCTGCTGCATCCTTTGCATAAGGGGCGCTGTCTGTAAAGCGCAGCCCTGCTATGGCAAGACCCTTTTCGTTTACGGCGTCATAATAAAGGGGATATCCGTTTTCAATATGCGCCATGCCGATGAAGGCGTGGTGATGTGTAAGAGTGTCACGATGTCTGAAGCTCAGCGGGAATTTACGCGGAGTTACACAGACATACTCGCTGTAAGAATACTCCAGATCCAGATTGCGTCCGAAATAAGTGTTTTGGGTTTTATAGCTAACTGCTGTGCACATAGAGGTATCTCCTTGGCTTTTTGACCGTAGTTTTTGCAAAAAACCTTGAAATATAATAAAAATTTAAGCAAAAAAGAGGTTGAAGCTAAGGGAACCTTGCCCTATAATAGTAAGGCAATAAATTTAAGAGGTTATTATAGTGAAGAGAATTTTGTGTGCCGTACTGGCAGTTTTTGCTCTGCTTGCCCTGACAGGCTGCGGAGAAAAACTTATTGAGGAACCGAGAGATATTTACGGCAAGCGTATCGCTGTTTTAGAGGGCACCCCTTCTGTTATGTACGCGCAGATATACGGATCCGAGGTTCGCGTATGCAGCGACAAAAAGGAGCTTTTAAGTGCCATTAAGCTGGGTGATGTAGACTGCGCGCTGGTTGACGAAGATGACGAGAGCTATGTAAAGCGCTTCCAGCTTGGCGTAAAGACGCTGGACGATCCCTTCGAGGTGGAGCTTCGCATTGCCGCAGCCTATGAAAATCCAAACCTTATCAAGGATATAAACAGCGCTCTGTTTTATCTTGATGATGAGGGTATACTCAAGGACATCATAAAGGGACATAACAAGAAGAAAGATGAATTTGTCTTTGAACACTCTGAGGTGCCCGAGGATGCAAAGACTCTTACTGTGGGCGTATGTATTCAGGAAGGACCTTTCTGCTACTACGGTGAAGACGGAGAACTGCGCGGCATTGAAATAGATATTGCCATTGAGGTATGTGCTTATCTCGGTCTAAAGTGTGAGTTTGAAGTAATGGATTGGGATGACCTGATAGATGCTGCATGGGGCGGCTCGGTACATTTTGCAATGGGCTGTATTTCCGAGACATCTCCCAACGCAGGAAAGTGCATAATGTCAGACCCCTATGCCGAGTGTACACAGATAATATTTGTTGATTAACCAAGCAAAAACCCGATAAGCTTAAAGGGTACACCCTAAAGCTTATCGGGTTGATTTTTTACTCTGCTGCAACCGGTGCATTTTTCAGCGCATTGAACAGGAGCTGGTATTTAAGAGCGTTGCCGCCGTTTTCGACGATTAGCTCAAAATAGCCGTCATTTGTGGAGAAAACGAGGGCGTGTCTGCCGTGCATTGCAAGGTCCATTATGTCGGCGACATTAAACTCATGCCCGCCGCACGTCAGCTTTTCTGCTGTCATGGTGACGACGCCGCTGCCCAAAGGAGTCTCCTCGTGCTTTTCAACTTTTATAAGTGTGCCGAGGGGAGAGGTGTAAGTCACGCTCTCCGCGTGGCCTGCAATTTCACCCTTCTGCCAGAGAGCAAGGTCACGGACGGTGTCGAACTTGCAGCCGTGGAGCTTGCCGTACTCATCGTATGTAAAGCTAAGACCGCATTTGGAGCAGGAAACCGCGTCGCCGGCGGAAGAAAGTGTGTCCATCTCGCCGCACTCAGGACAGATGAACATCATTGTCTCCATCTTCTCAGCCAGGTTTTTGCCCTTGTACTTTACAGGATTTGCCTTCTGAACCTCGTAAGCGTCCTCGTAGAGGTCGGAGTTGATAATCTCGTTTATCTCGGCAACAGACATTTTTGCAAGCTGCTCAGCAGAGTAGATGTTGACAGGTCTGCCGTAAACTCTGCCTTTTCTTGTGCCGCTGCCTGCGCTCCACATGGGACTTGCGAAATAGCCGCCGGAGATGCGGTATGTTATAAGGGCACACTTTGCGCTTTTGATGACCTTGCCTGTTGCAGGGAGAATGGGAGAGGGGAGACCGTCCCATGATCTTACGCCCTCTGCAAACATGCAGACGGATGTGCCGCCTCGCACGGTTCTTATCATCTCCATAACGGTGGATGATGCTGTCATGCCCTTATAGCGCATGATGGGGTCAAAGACAAACTTTAAAAGTGGGAACACCTTCCATCGGGCAATATGCTCGCTGCCCACAAAGCGCATGAAATTTTTGAAGGATGAACCCACGAAAAGGGGATCGAAGTCTGTTGTGTGGTTTGCAAGGACAATGAACTTTTCAGGTGCGTCTTTGACGAACTCAAAGGTGTAATTAAACTTTATGCGAAGGAAAATTCTGACCAGAGGGAGAAGAAGTTTCCAGAAAAAACTGTGTCTTTTGGGCATGTCTGTGTACCTCATATTAAAATTTTAGAAGCGATTAAGACGTATGTATGAAAATTATACAACCAAAGGCCTAACCCCGTCAAGTAACAGAAAAATGCAGCAGGAAGTTCCTGCTGCATTTGTTATTATTTAAGGAATGTATCAAAAAGACCTCTTACTATCTTTTTGCCAAGCTCGCGGCCGATGGTGTTGGCTGTGGAGTCTATGGCTTTTTCGAGAGCTGACTTTTTGCGTCTTGTCGATGTGGAGCATGAACGGGACGATGAAGAGCGGGAAGAGGAATATGTGCGTGAAGCAGCGGCTGCCTTGCGCTGACGCGCCTCAAGTTCTTTGCGCTCTTTTTCAAGCGCCTTGCGCTCAGCTTCAAGCTCAAGTCGTTCCTGTTCTTCTTCAGCTTCGTCCTCTCTTATCTCCTCAAGCTCCTCGTAAGCTGAGCGGCGGTCTGTGACCGCAGCGTACTTGTTTACAAGAGGGCTGGAGGCGATGACAGATGCGATAACGGCAGGGTCTGCAGCCTTCATAGAGCTTCTGGGGGGAAGGATGTTTGCTCTCTGAACGATGGAGGGAACGCCGTCCTCGTCCAGAACAGAAACAAGCGCCTCGCCTACGCCTACAGCCTGCAGAGCTTCTTCTGTGTCAAAGTCGGGATTCTTACGGAAGGAGTTTGCTGCGGCGCGAAGAGCCTTCTGATCGTTGGGAGTGTAAGCGCGCAGGGCGTGCTGAACGCGGTTGCCTATCTGGCTTAAAACGCTGTCGGGCAGGTCGGAGGGGTTCTGCGTGATGAACCAGACGCTGACGCCCTTGGAGCGGATGAGACGTACTACCTGCTCTACCTTCTCGATAAGAGCCTTGGGAGCGTCCTTAAACAGAAGGTGAGCCTCGTCGAAGAAGAAGGCGAGCTTGGGTTTGTCGAGGTCGCCTGCCTCGGGCAGCATCTCATAAAGCTCGGACAGCATCCACAGAAGGAATGTTCCGTAGAGCAGCGGGTGCTGGAACAGCTCCTGACACTCTAAAATATTCATGACGCCGCGGCCATTTTCGTCAAACTGCATCCAGTCGTAAAGCTCCAGAGCCGGCTCACCGAAGAAAATGGTGCCGCCCTCGTCCTCGAGTGCTAAAAGAGAGCGCTGGATAGCGCCAACGGACTGAGGTGCGATGTTGCCGTAGGTTGTCTTGAGATCCTTTGCGTTGTCGCCCACGTACTGGATCATGCTACGCAGGTCCTTAAGGTCGATAAGTAGAAGTCCGCGCTCGTCAGCTATACGGAAAGCGATGCGCATAATGCCGCTCTGTGTGTCGTTAAGCCCCAAAAGACGGGAAAGAAGCTCAGGACCCATCTCGGAAATGGTTGTGCGGACGGGGTGACCCAGCTTTCCGTATACATCGAAAAAGCGCACGGGATAAGAGGTGTACTCAAAATTCTCGATGCTCATGTTGTCAATACTGCGGCGGATGTGCTTTGTCTCCTCACCAACCTGACACATGCCCGAAAGGTCGCCCTTGATATCAGCCAGAAATACGGGAACGCCCATATCGGAAAAGGACTCTGCAAGGACTTTTAGGGTTACGGTCTTACCTGTTCCTGTGGCACCTGCTATAAGTCCGTGGCGGTTTGCCATAGAGGGGGTGAGGTAGACGCGCTCTGTGCCCGTTGCAAGCCATACCTTATGTGTATCTTTTATGTACATACAGACAGCCTCCGTAAAAATATTTTCTAAATTATATCACATATATTTATATGTAACAAACATAAAACCGGGAAATTCCTGCGATTTCCCGGTTTTATCTGTTTTCACTGCGTGAATAACGGTAATAGCTGTAATCAAAGAGGAAGTTGAAGAGCATGGGGATGCGCTCTCTCAGCTTTATGCCCGTGAAGATGACGAGATTGTTTTCGGACAGCCTGTTTGCAAGAAAGGCGAGCTCAGTAAGCGTCTGCTCTTTGCCGTGGAGAAAATCCACATCCTCGATGCAAAGCACCTCTGAGGAAAAGTTTTCAGCCAGCGTTTTGGGGTCATAGCGATGCTGCATCATGTTTGCCATCATGCTGTCAACCACCGTCTCGTAAGACACCACGCGTATATCCCTCGGAGATGTATCTCTCAGCTGACGGAGAAGATAAGTCTTGCCGCAGGCGCTGGGACCCTCAATGAGGATTATTCCGCTTTTTCGGTTTTCAATTATATCCCGCAGCTCCTGCTTTGAAACAGGCAGCGCCTTTAGTGTGTTCATGTCATTTCTCCTTTTAAAAAGTGAAAGGGTGTTTAGTATAACAGAGGAACGGCACATTGTAAATAAGTGTAAATGCAAAAATTCGACAGACTATTTTGTGCAGTTTGTACATTAAAAATTGACAAAATTATCAAAAGTGATATATTTGAGGTAGACCAAGTCTACCAAAGGAGTTGAATTTTATGATGGATAAAGAAAAGGCATTGAACGGATTTGGCACTGGAATAAATTGTGCAATGGCTGTGTTTGGCGAGCTTGCACCGGAACTTGGTCTTCCGGAGGAGCAGGCACGCAAAATAGCGTCAGCTTTTGGAAGTGGTATGGGTCGTGGAAACACATGCGGATGTGTATCCGGTGCACTTATGGCTCTCGGACTGGCTTTCGGTGCAGACGGAGCTGGACAGAGCGAAAAAGCACAGCAGCTTTCCGAAAAAAAGTCAGAATTTGAAAAGCTGTTCATTGAAAAATTCGGAAGTCTCACTTGCTGCGAGATGCTGGGCGGTCTTAATCCTTCCGTACCGGAGCAGCTTGCGGATATCGTTGAAAAGGGTCTTATGCCCCAAATTTGCGCGCCCGCAGTATGTTTTGCATGTGAGACGGTAATGGAGCTTATTGATGACTGAATTTATTGACAAATGTCTTGATAAATGCCTATCGGGAAAGGCTTTAAAGCGTAGTGAGATCATTCGTCTTTTAAAAATTGAAATAGGCAGCAGCGAGGACGAATATCTCCGCAAGGCTGCGAGAAAGGCTGCAGAAAAGATTACAGGAAATAACGGATGCATTTGGTGTGCGGTAGGCATGGATTATGCTCCGTGTCCTATGAACTGTAAGTTCTGTTCATTTGGTGAGCGGTGGGAACTTATAAAGGAGAGCCGGCATATAAACAAAACAGAGCTTTTGAGGCGTGTTAAGCAGTATGTGGATGGCGGTGCGGCTTATGTTGTGCTTCGTACTACCGAATTTTACAGTCTTGACATGCTTTTAGACTATGTTCCGGATATCAGAGCGTCTGTGCCGGGGGATTACGCCATAATTCTTAACACAGGCGAATTGGATATGATGACTGCTCAGAGAGTTGCGGATGCAGGTGTGTACGGAGTTTATCACGCGTTGAGATTTCGTGAAGGACAGGATACACCTTTTGAGCCTGTACAACGCATAAAAACTATGCAGAGCGTTACGCAGACGGATCTGAATCTCATAAGTCTTGTAGAGCCGTTGGGAAATGAGCACACAGATGAGGAAATAGCTGATCTTTTCCTGAATGCAGTGTCATGCGGAGCAAAGATGAGTGGTGTTATGGCTCGTTTTCCTGTGTCGGGAACGCCTTACGGAGATACTGAACAGGTGTCAGATGAAAAGATTGCTCATGTAATTGCGGTACTGCGTCTTTCAGGCGGTACGTCAGTTCGTGATATATGTGTTCACCCTGTCACTAAGGAAGCACTCAACAGCGGAGCCAATGTTATGGTCGTTGAAGCGGGTGCCATTCCCAGAGATGCCGAGTTTTCTCAAAACGAATGGCATGGTATGGATATTGATTCAGCGCGCAGGCTTTTGACAGAGTGCGGATACCGCGTCGCACCGCCTCCTGCAAAAAGGAGTCGCGGTACCAAAAAGTGCCCGTGCGAGGGAAGCAATTTAGAAAAGTTCCTCCAGCCTATTATTCTTCACGCACTTCACCGACATGCCGGCAACGGATACTATGTCTATCTTACCATAGGCAAATATGTGACCTACGGTGAGACGGTTCCTGATAAGGCGGTGACATACCGATACTTAAAGAGTATGGAAAAACGGGGACTTATTGAAAAAAACGAAGGCGTTTATTCCATAACCGAGCAGGGTGAGGAATGTCTTGAGAACTGGCGCAGAACACTTAATGATTACAGCAACACATTGAAAATACTTACAAAACAGCTTGAAAAATAAATTAAAATACAGGTATCAGACTAACTGATACCTGTATTTTTTATGCTATCAAGCGGTAGAAGGTATTAATGTCTCTTGCTTCTTCCAGCTTTCCAAGAGCGTTAAGGGATACGAACACAGCTGCGGCTTCTGCCTGACAGTTAAGTGAGCGGTTGGGGTTAAACTCAATGTCCGTAAAAGCGTCGTACTCCAAAAGCTTTTCGGCGAGATGGGGATTTTCCAAAAGGGCGTTTATGTACAGCCAGTTGTAAAATGCTGTCAGCGGACGGGTGGGGAAGTCCTGACCGTCAAAGTAAAAGCCCTTCAGCTCTCCGCTTGACTTCAGTCTGCCGTCACGCTTTGCATCTTTAGGCTCTGCTTCATAAAGGTCTGTGAAAGGTCCGCCTATGCGGAAAACCTTGCCGCCCTGAAAGACACACTCAACGGGAACTCGTCTGTCCAAAACAGGTACGTATTTTTTCAGGTTGAAAACGCTGAGCATAACCCCTTCGGGCTCCAGAGATTTTGACGAGATCTCAAGGATTTTTTTGCCGGGAAAGCGGCGGGAATAAGCATTGTGCAGAGCATCCACATTCCGCAGCTTCTGAGAAATAGAGAGTCCGGGATTCCACTCAAACTCTGTGGAATAAGCCGATACGAAGGGAGCCTTCTTAAACGGTACAAATACGGGTCTTGTTGCCATGATTCGATCCTCCTTAATATAGTAAAAATAGTGAAAGGGCGACTAGAATATCACAACTTATCCCCGTGTGTCAATAGGGCAAATGTGAACTTTTTGTTACATTTTGCCACAAAAAAGAGGTGTATTTCTACACCTCTTTTCGTTACTTTCTCAATTTTTGACGACCTGTCATCTTGTATATCTCTTCTGTTGCGAAGGACAGCTTTGTGATCACATTTTCCTTTTTGGGATAGCAGTAGAAGGAGTCCTTGTCTGTGGAGATATCGATACAGTCATGGGGCTTTATGTAGCAGTAGTCATACTCAACGTGCAGTCCGTTGTGATTGCCGGGCAGACGCTGTATGCGGTAGTCTTGTCCTCTGTAGTGCCCCTCAATGACAAAACCGTTTACGGGGTCGTGGGTAAGCTTGCCTTTGCCCAGGCTTATAAATCTCCAGCATCTGGGGAAGGAGTATATCTCAACCTCATCCTCAAAGGAGTATTCTCCGCGCTCGATCTGTCCTCTGACCTGCTCGCGCTCCCACTCAAACCAGTCGGGGACGTGTGAAAACTCTGTCTCGCCCTCGAGAGCTTTCAGTGTGCCGTCTTCGTTTAAGTTCCAGCGCTTGCCGCACTCTGTACAGAAAATTTCTGTGCCCTTGGAGGACATTTTAGACTCTGTCATACAGTTGGGGCAATGATAGAGCACCTTGTGCAGACCTTCTGCCCTGAAAGGCTCTGTTATGAGAATTCCGTTTTCCTTCTGATAGCGGTACTCGTCATATTCAAGACCCTTTCTGATAGCGTCGTTTATCTCTGCGACCGACATTGTCTCCACCTGCTCTTTTGTGAGTATCTGGGTGAATGTGGTGTGCAGAGGAGCCTTACGCTTTCTGCGGAAGTTCCAGAAGGGGGAGTGGAGATAGTTACCGTGATGTACGATACATACAACGGGAACCTTGTTCATCTTTACAAGCTTGCCCAAAGACTCAGGCAGCATAGCCGTTGTGCCGATGGGAGTGTAACGTGCCTCGGGGTACATACACAGAATGTCACCTCTTTTGAGGACGTGGCGGATCGACTTTATAAGGTGCAGGTCGTTTGTGAACTTACGGGTACAGATGGCGCCGATAAGCTCCATAAGCCACGGGCGGCGGTAATATCCGTCGTTGTTCACCACGTTGTTTACGCGGTGAGGCCATGTTCCGAGGGCTGCAAGCTCAAAGTCGATAAAGTACATGTGGTTGCTGAGGAGAATATAGGGCGGCTTTAAGCCCTCCATGTTGATCTTTTCAATCTTATATTTTTTGCCCATCAGCGCGAATTTGGAGAGGATCCAGATAAGGATGACAATTATCAAAGGCTGACGGATAGGGTATTTTGCGGTGTTGTAAGACTTTTTGTTTTTGTAGTTTACGTCCATGGGTCACTTCCTTTCCTATATGCTTCGCGAGTATATCATAAAGTGTGCTGAGTCGTCAACAATATACGAATTGTATACTCATTTTGAGGAAGTGAAAACTGAATTATAAATCTGCTTAAATTAGTTACAGATGTAAAAATTTTACTGTAAAAATATCCAATAAATTACCGTGATATTTCTCCTAATCGAACAAATTTTTACGGATATTTGCAGGTGTAACTGTAATAAAAAAGTTGACGTAAGAAAAGCAAAAATTAACGTCTACAAAAAGTTAATAACATTTCCCACAGAGTTTTCCACAACGCCTAAACCCTTGCGGCACAATGATTTGCGGGATTTTGTGGAAAAATTTAAAAACGCTGTGTTGAATATTTTTGACTTTTCACCATGTTAAAGTGAGGTTACATAACAACATATTTTTAAATGGTTACAAACGTTATTTTTGTGTGCTTGACAAATAATTTTCCTCATTTGTACCTCTTGACAAATTTGTCGAATTGTGCAGGGTACCTTGCTTCACAGAATTTCGCCTCTTTTGCGGTGAAATAAGATTATATTCATTTTTTCGGGTGGGCGTGTACCGGGCATTTTATACTTCACATCGCCCTTAGCGTGCTTGTGCGAAAAAGGGTGATGCAAAAAATCAGGCGAGAGACAACTCTCTCGCCTGAAGCGCAGTCCCGGCAGGGGTATGGTGAAGGGGGTGGACTTGGAGCCCCCCTTCACGTTTAATAGTCCGCCCGCAGGCGACAAAATAAGCAGGATGATTTCATCCTGCTTATTTTTAAGGGGCGCTGCTTTAGCAGCGGCTCTTATGCCATTTGGTCAGTTCTGGAGATGAGGTCGTCCTGCAGACGCTTGTCAAGCTCTACGAAGTAAGCAGAGAAGCCTGCGATACGGATAACCAGATTCTTGTGAGCTGCAGGATCAACCTGAGCTTCTCTCAGCTGATCTGCACCCATTACGTTGTACTGGATGTGCATGCCGTCCATGTCAAAGAATGTCTCGACAAGGTTGCGGAGTTTTGTGTTGCCCTCGTCACCTGCGACAGTTGCAGGATGGAACTTCATGTTCAGCAGAGTACCGTTACTGAATGCACGGTGGGGGATCTTAGCCATACTGTTGAGAACAGCGGCAGGACCGTTCTTGTCAAGACCCTGCTTGGGGGAGATGCCGTCGGACAGGGGCTCGCCTGTCTTACGTCCGTCGGGAGTTGCCCATGTGTTCATACCGAACATAATATGTGTGGAAACGGGGTAGATACCTGCCTGGCAGCGGTCTACGCGGTAGCAGGAGCAATCGTTGAATGCCTTTGCAAATACGCCCATTGCCCAGCCTGTAAGCTCGTCGACCTCTTCGCAGTCGTTGCCGTATCTGGGCATCTGATTGAGGATGTACTGACGAAGTGTCTCGTAGCCTTCCCAGTTTGCCATGAGAGCGTCGTAGAGCTCGCGTGTTGTGCAGATCTTCTTGTCAAAGCAGAGATGCTTGATAGCGTAGAGACCGTCACCGACGTTTGCACAGCCGATACCGGAGGAGCCCATTGCGTTGTACTTAGCACCGCCCCATGTTACGTCAAGACCCTTTTCCATACAGCCGTCCATAGTTGCGGAAACGGAAGGTAAGGGCATCATTTCACGGACTGTCATGTAGTGCATGTTTGTGATGGTGAAGTGCCATCTTACATAGAACTCTGTCTGCTTAACGTAAGCATCCTTGACCTGCTCGAAGTCTGTGAACTCGTACAGGTAGCCTGTGTTGAAGCCGGAGTCGCACTTGGACATGGGGTTGATACCGTTGTTGATTGTGAGCATCAGGATGTTTGCCTGATTGAGGTATGTCTCGTTGCCGCAGCCGCCGCAGCAGGGGAAGTCGTTACCGAAGCCTGCAGGCTCTACGCAGCCGATGAGGCAGTAGTCACGGGCATCTTCAAGAGTAAAGCCGCGGTCAAGCAGGCACTTGATGATGACCTTGTCGTTCTGCAGAGTGGGGATACCGCCGACCAGCTTTGTGGTCTCGATAACAGCTTCCCAAAGCTCAGCAGGTGTATTCTCGTGGATACGGCAGGAGAGAGGAGGCTCGTGGAGGCTCAGTCTTGCCATGGATTCAAGCATGAGGAAGGATACAACGTTTGTTGCATCTGTGCCGTCTTTCTTTACGCCGCCGAGAGAGATGTGCTGACCGGAGGAGTAACCGCCGCAGTTAAGTGCTGCGAAGATCTGACGGCAGAGGGATGTCTCAGCGATCTTCAGGAAGAAGCAGTCTGTGATCTCCTGAAGCTGTGCTCTGTCAAATGTACCTGCAGCCAGGTCACTTTCCGCAAAGGGACCGCAGTACTGGTCGAAACGACCGAGAGTCAGACCGTGCATCTGACCGTCAAGGCAGTACATAAGGTGGTTGAGGTATGTAGCCTGAACAGCTTCCCAGTAGTTTCTTGCGGGGTATTCCATAATATGGTTCAGAGAATCTGCCATAGTCAGAAGCTCTGTCTTTCTCTTGCAGTCCTCCATCTCGGCTGCCTGACGTGCGCACTCTGCAGCGTAACGCTTTGCAAGGAGAGAAGCTGCGTCGCAGACGATTACGATGGAGCGGTAGAAGTTGTACTTCTGAGCGTTGTCGCCCATGATGTTGCCGCGCATTGCGTCCAGATAGCCCTGAGCCTCTTCCTTGATGGACTTGAAGCCGCGTGTAACTACCTTGCCGTAGTTGGAAGCGAAGTGACCGATGGGACCGCCGCCGAAGCCCATGCCCTCACCGCCGAAGCCGGGGCCGCCAAAGGGGATAACGCCTGTTCCTGCGATCTGCTCAAAGCCTTCGGGAACATTGTAGCGGTTTCTTGCGTGCATGGAGTGTACTTCCCAAAACTCTGCGTTGTCGATGACCCACTGCTTATCTTCCTGAGAGATGTGTGTCTTTTCCTCAACCTCGCTGCGTCCTTCAAAAACGCCGCTCTCAAGCTCATCTTTAAGCCAGCCAAGTCCGCCGTATTCAGGGCTGATTGTGCAGCCGCGGAAGTGCTTTGAGATATTGCCGACGATAAGCTCGTTCTCGTGAACGAGGATCGTCATCTTCTCAATAAGGTTGTAGAGATTCTTGGCTCTCTTAAGCTGACCGGGCATATTGGGGTTCTTCTTGTAGAAGTCTGTGATGATCTGGCAGCGTTCAGAGCTGAATGTGGGGAAGGTGTCGCGGTATTTGTCGCGAATAGCCGCAACTCTGTCTGATACAGGTGCAAAATTGTACATTTTTTTACCTCCATTTTTGTTTTATGCGGTGCAGGCATAATATGCCATAATTTCCTGACTATAGTATATATGAAATTTGAGCAATCTACAATAATAAATCTGACATAATGCTATGCGATTTGTGAATGTTTGTTATGCGGTGGTGACCGCAATGTTGTAGGGGACGGGTTTCCCGTCCCGTAAATGGGAGGGCACGGAGACCCTCCCCTACGAGGGGGCACGTGGGGCGTTTGTAGGGACCGGCGTCCCCGACGGTCCGCTTTTCTTGCAACACCTTGCGGCGTGTTCGTAGGGGCGGATTCCATATCCGCCCGCGTGCGACTTGCGAATGATGTCAGCTATTCGTCGTCTTCGATGAAGGCATCCTCTGCCTTTTGCTGCAATGTTATAAGGAGTTCTTTTGCGCTAATTACGTCAAGTTTGTTTAAAAGTTCGACAGCATCAGTTATACCGTTGAACAAGAGCGTATACAATTTTTGATAATTTGCCATTTCAGTTTTCCTTGCTACGTGGTTTAAAAACAGTATAGGCAAATATTTGCTAATATTCAAGCCGCAGTTTTCGGTAGATAATAATTATATCTGCAGGAAATGGTGGTGAGAGTATGATAAGCTATGAGCCGTTGTGGCGCACAATGAAGGAGAAGGGCGTTACCAAATATACATTGATATACAAAAAAGGCTTCAGCGCATACACCATCACAAATTTGAAGCGGAATAAGAGCATAACAATGAATACGCTTGAGCGGTTGTGTAAGGTTCTGGAGTGCACTCCTAACGATATAATTGAATTTATTGACGAATAAACAGCAGTTTTCGGACTGCTGTTTTATTTATGTGGACAGAACCCTCTCCGTCAGCCTTGCGGCATGGATAAATCCATGCCCTACAAGGATGTGTTTTAAATCGTATGTCGTAGGGAACGGATTTATCCGTTCCGCACAGAGCCCTTTCTGTCAAAATCGCAGTTGTGATTGTTTCTGTGAAATATGTGTGATACAATGCTTTCATGGAAATTTTAAGGAGGAATTTGTTTATGATCATTGATTCCAAAACAGCAGAAGAAAGAGCAGTTTTAGACGCTGCGTATAAGCTTTGTGTTGCCGCAAGAACTGCCCCCAAGGCATGCGGCGTTGACCACCTGCAGACATGCGTTATCACAGGAGAGGACAAGGACGTTCTTTCTGAGCAGATGAGAAAAAACTGTAACTACGACGAGAAGAACTTTATGTTCCGCGACTCAAAGAATGTTGACAACAGCATTGCTGTTGTACTCGTAGGTGTTAAGGAAGATACCCGTCACCTTGGCAAGCAGTGTCAGCTCTGCCATTTTGAGGGATGTACAGCGTGCAGCAAGGCAGGCGCATGCTGCGTATTTGATATGATCGATCTCGGCATCGCAATCGGCTCTGCCGTGGCTGCCGCTGCGGATATGCGCATCGACAACCGTGTAATGTTCACAATCGGCAAGGCTGCCGTAGCCCTCGGTCACCTTGAGGGCTGCAATACAATTATGGGTATTCCTCTGGCTGTTGCGGGCAAATCACCCTTCTACGACAGAGAGGCACAGAGATAAGGAGAATCAAACATGGAAAAAGAAAAAATTACATTGGAATTTGATGACGGCGCAGTTCTTGAACTGGAAATTGTAGGCATATTTGATGTAAAAGGCGTTGAATATATCGCACTTTTTGACCCCGAAAAAAATGAAGATTATCTTTACAGATATATTGACAAGGGCGAAGACTTTGATCTGGATGAAATTCCCGAAGACGAGTTCGACGAGGTCTGCACTGAGTACGAAAAGATCATGGACAGCTTAGAGGAGTAAGGTTTCAGATATAAGGAGGATCGGCAATGCTTGAATTCAGATATGACACACAGCTTCTTATTGAGGGAGAAAACCTTGATGAGGATGCGATTTACGACTATATTGTTGAAAACTTTAAGGGCGACAGCCTTTTGGCGGTCGGTGATGACACACTTATTAAACTGCATTACCATACGAATGAGCCTTGGGATGTTATGAAATACTGCGCATCTTTAGGTGAGATTTTTGATATTGTCATTGAGGATATGGACAGGCAGTCACGAGGCCTGCAGGGATAGCTTCCATATCTGCCTGCGGGAGGTGGAATGATGAAAGTTCAGGCTTGGGAAGACGCTTTTAAAGACGACAGCACATTTCTGTTTGGCTCTGCTCCCAACAGGACAATAACAGAGCTTGAGCACCTGTTTGACAAAAAGTGGTCGATTCTTGACGTTGGCTGCGGTGACGGCAAAAACGCTGTTTACCTTGCAAAGCAGGGATTTGAGAGTATAGATGCCTTTGATATAAACGAAAATGCCGTAGGTAAGATAGAAAGGATTTGTACTTCTCAAAACCTGAGGATCAACACGCAGGTTACATCTGTAAATGATTTCGTATTTGAAAAGCAGTATGATCTGGTGCTCAGTTTCGGCGTGTACCACTTTGTGGATAAGGCAGAGTGGAAGGCCTTTATTAAAAAGGCGCAGGATAACACAAGAGTGGGCGGCATCCATATTATACAGATGTTTAACGACAGTATTCCGCCAACGTCAGATATTGCGCCTTTTGCCATAGGTATGGCAAAGGAAGGCGAACTTTGTGAGCTTTACGAAGGCTGGGAGATAATTCAGTACTTGTCCTATACCTTTGAAGAAGAGCATCCCGATGTACCCCTGCATAAGCACGCATCAAATAAGCTGGTTGCAAGGAAGATATGAAAATAAGGCTTCCCCTTGAGGGGAAGCTGGCAGCCGAAGGCTGACTGATGAGGTGTAGCTTCCGAAGGAAGCGTTATTTAGCAGATTTGAAGAATATATTTACACCTCATCCACCGCAAATGCGGTCCCCCTTCCCCTCAAGGGGAAGGCTTTGTATAAACACAAAAAACCGACGTGGTAAAGGGTGTACCCGAAAAGAAAACATAAGCTTAAAAAGAAATCCTTTGCCCGTAAACATCGTTATCAAAGCTCGTAAGACATACAGTATTACAGCGCTTTTCTGCCTCGTTTACGAACAAAA
>JAFTYM010000023.1 GCA_017461585.1 Oscillospiraceae bacterium
TCCGCCAATACATACCAGTATTGGCGGATTTTTGTAAATTGATTCTATCTCGAATAGCTTGTGGCAAAACTGCTTGCACTTAAAAAGATAGTTTTTGTTCGTAAACGAGGCAGAAAAGCGCTGTAATACTGTATGTCTTACGAGCTTTGATAACGATGTTTACGGGCAAAGGATTTCTTTTTAAGCTTATGTTTTCTTATCGGGTACACCCTTTTCGAGGAGCTTTTATATTATCCCATGAGCTCTGCCATTTCGTCAACGAGCTTGTCGAAACGACTCAGTGCTGCGTCTACGGGTGCGCTTGTTGCCATGTCAACGCCTGCTTTTTTGAGAAGGGAGATAGGATCTTCGGAAGAACCGCCTGAAAGGAAGGCGAGATACTTATTCACAGCCTCTTCGCCATCGTTTAAAATCTTCTCGGACAGGGCGATCGCTGCTGCGTAGCCTGTTGCGTACTGGTAAACGTAGTAGTTGTAGTAGAAGTGGGGGATTCTTGCCCACTCGTAGCTGATCTCGTTGTCGGGCACGATGCTCTCGCCGTAGTAGTCGGCGTTGAGCTGACCGTAGATCTCGCAGAGGGCGTCGCTTGTTGCGCTCTGACCCTGCTCAATGAGAGTGTTCAGCTTCAGCTCAAACTCTGCAAACATGGTCTGACGGTAAAGTGTTGTGCGGAACTGCTCCATAAAGTAGTTGATGAGGTATGCTCTCTTTGCCTTGTCAGTTGTGTTCTTGAGAAGATACTGCATCAGCAGAGCCTCGTTGCAGGTGGACGCGACCTCAGCGACGAAAATGGAGTAGCCGGAGTATGCGATGGGCTGGTTTTTGCAGGAGTAATATGTGTGCATGGAGTGACCCATCTCGTGGATAAGTGTGAACACATCGTTGAGTGTGCCGTGGAAGTTTAAGAGAATATAGGGAGTCATGCCGTAGCCGCCTGCGGAGTATGCGCCCGAGCGCTTGCCGGGATTTTCGTAAACGTCTATCCAGCGGCTCTCAAGAGCGTGCTTTACGGTAGCACAGTAGTCCTCGCCCATGGGCTTAAGTGCCTTGAGGATGAGCTCACAAGCCTCGTCGTATGTGAAGGTCATATCCATATCGCCGACGATGGGCACATAGAGGTCGTAGTAGTGGAGCTCGTCAACGCCTAAAAGCTTTTTGCGCAGAGCTGTGTACTTGTGCATTGCGGGCATGTTGCGGTGTACGGAATCGAGAAGGTTGTGGTAAACATCAACGGGGATCTCGTTGTCGTCCAGCGCTGCTGCAAGGGCGTTTTCGTATTTTCTCGCATCGGCAAAGAACTTGAGCTGCTTTGCCTGAGCGCCGAGGACAGATGCGCAGGTGTTTGCGTACTTTTTGTATACGGAGTAAAAGACCTCAAATGCGGACTTTCTAAGAATTCTGTCCTGAGAGTACATCATGGGGATGTAGCTGCCCTGTGTTGTGGGGTGTGTGTTTCCCTCGGCGTCTGTTGCGTCGGGGAAGGACAGGTCGGAGTTTGTGAAAACGGAGTAGATATTGCCCGGCTGCTGTGCCATTTCACCTGCTGCAGCCAGAAGTGCTTCCTCTTTAGGGGTGAGTGTGTGCTCGCGCTTTCTCATTATCATGTCCAGCTTGCGGCGGTATACTTCAAGCTCAGGAACGGCAGCGTAATATCTCTCGAGAGTTGTCTCGTCAATGGAGAGAAGCTCGGGAGTTGCCCATGCAGATGCGCTCATGGCTGCAACGTAAACGGACATGACCTGACCGTGGTAGTTCTGATATTTTGCAACGCGTGTGTCCTGGTCGCTCTTTCTGCCGGCGTAGTTTATTAGACGCTCAATGGAGAGTGTGAACTCGTCCTCCAGCTTAAGATAGGCGTAAAGTGCCTCTGCGCTTTTGGAAATCTTGCCCTGATATTCTGCGATGGCGGGAATGCTGTTTTTGGTGTTCTCCAGCGCCAGTTCAAAAGCTTCATCGCTTTCGTACATGCGCGCTAAGTCCCATGTGTACTGAAGTTCGATCTCGTCGCGGTTTCTGATCATTTTGTAATGACCTCCTGTTGTTTTAATGAATGATGAATAGTGAATAATGAATAGGTGATCGTAGGGGACGACGCTTCGACGTCCCGTCTGTAAAAATTTGCACGATGTTGATGGTGTGTCGTAGGGGGCGACGTCCTCGACGCCCCGATTTACCACGGCAAAAGCTTTTTTACCTTGTCCTGTCTGCCGACGGCGACACTTTTCTTACTTGTCTAAGAAAAGTGTCCAAAAGAATGACACCAAGGGCAAGCCCTTTGGAAACCCTGCGGCTCAGACATGATGCGATCGTGTGTTCCGATCGCTGGGCTTCCGCATGCCTAACGTTTGTTGTGCGGTGGTGACAGCGAGGTTGTTTTGCACAACCTTGCGGCTCGGTTGTAGGGAACGGATTTATCCGTTCCGAGAGCGGCATGGATAAATCCATGCCCTACGAAGGTGCAATAATAATTTACTTACCCAAACCATACTCCGCGGCAAGTTTTGCAAAGGCGGGTAATGCGCGTTCTATAGTCTCCTTAGCAACGCAATATGCTATTCTCACATAGCCGGGGCATGCAAATGACTTGCCCGGTACCAGAAGCAGGTTATATTTCTTTGCGTTTGCAACAAATTCTGCTTCCTCGCCGGGAGTCTTCATCCACAGATAAAAGGCGCCTGCGGGGAATACGCAGTCAAAGCCCAGTTTGGTAAGTCCGTCGTACAGCAGACGGCGGTTAGCGTCGTAGCCCGATACATCCGTGGGAACGTCCACACATCTTGCAGCAACAAGCTGGAACAGAGACGGTGCGTTTACGCAGCCCATGACGCGGTTTGCGATGGATGCGGCGGTAAAGGTCAGCTCAAAATCGGAAACTTCCGAAGGGATGACCAGATAGCCGATACGCTCACCGGGAAGGGACAGGGATTTGCTCCATGAGTAGCACACGAAGGAATTTGCGTAATACTTTGTGACGTAGGGGACGGGAGTATCATCGTAGACAAGCTCGCGGTAGGGCTCATCGGAGATGATGTAGATATCAGTGCCGAATTTCTTCTGCGCTGCGTCCAATACGGCAGCCAGCTTCATTATGCTCTCCTCGGAGTAGATCACGCCTGTGGGATTGTTGGGAGAGTTTATGATGATGGCTTTTGTCTTATCTGTAATGGCTGCAGCGATTGCCTCGGGGTCTATCTGAAAATCTTCAGGGTTGGCGTTTACGACCTTTAAAACACCGTCGAAGTTTGCAACATAGTTGCCGTACTCTACGAAATAAGGGGCGATTGCGATAACCTCATCGCCGGGATTGATGATGGTTTTGAGTGCCACGTTGAGACTTCCTGCGGCACCTACGGTCATGATGATGTTGCCCTCGGTAAAGGATGTACCGAAGCGGCGGTTTAAAGAGTCTGCAATTGCCTTTCTTGCTTCGGGGTAGCCTGCATTTGACATGTAGCCGTGTAAATATACGGGGTCGGTATTTTGCAGAATGTCGATCGCTGCCTCGTTTACCTCTTTCGGAGCAGGGAAATTGGGGTTTCCAAGGCTGAAATCGTACACGTTCTCACGTCCGTAAAGGGCGGCTAAGCGGTTGCCCTCTTCAAACATAGCGCGTATGGCGCTGTTGTTGCCTGCCAGCTTTTTCATTTTTTCGGATATCATAGTTTCGCCTCCGCGGATAAGATTTACTGTGCTACAGTATATCATGAAAGTGCGATATGTGCAATGATGATGAATATGAGTAACGGAATTTAGTTGTTTTAATCGTTGCTTAAAATCAAGTGGTGTGTTATGATAAATGACAGTGTAAAATTAAGGGTACTGTGCCTGCTTGTAAGCGGGTGCACAATGTTGCTGGAGGGCATTTTTAGATGCTTGAACATCGAGATGCTGCTGCAGAATCTTTGCAGCTGGAAATTAATACAACTGTACAGAAGTCAAAAAAAGACTGCGCATCAATACGTGAAGAACGAATCGGAGATCTTGAGTACATAGATGTTACAGGGAATAAATATCTTAAGCTAAAGCGTATTGTGGACATAGTTGTTTCTTTTGTTGCTCTGTGCATTCTTCTTCTGCCGATATTGATAATTGCTTTAGTTGTCTATATTGATGATCCGGGTAAGGTAATCTTTACTCAAAATCGTGTCGGCAGATATGGGACACTGTTCAAACTATACAAGTTTCGTACTATGAAATACAGTGCTCCTAAATACATGGCGACCAATGATATGCATGACGCTGATCAATATATTACAGGCGCTGGTAAAATATTGCGCAAATTATCACTTGATGAAATACCGCAGCTTATTAATGTCCTGAAAGGTGATATGAGTCTTGTAGGACCGCGTCCTTTGATTGCTGAGGAACGTGAGATACATGAGATGAGAGGCAGGTTCGGTGTTTATAATATATGTCCCGGTGTAACGGGGCTGGCACAAATCAATGGTCGAGATTTGGTTGATGCTGAGCATAAACTCAGATGGGATATTGAGTATCTAAAAAATATCAGTTTTTGGACGGATTTAAAGATTTTATTTATTACAGTTCCGAAAATTCTGACACATGACGGTGTTGAAGAGGGCGGAACATGCGAGAGTCAGGAAACAATAGAATGAGAGTATTGGTTGTTTGTCAGCATTATTGGCCTGAACCTTATCCGTTGCAGGATATCTGTGAGGAAATGGTCAGGCGCGGACATAAGGTTGACCTTATAACAGGCGTACCGAACTATCCTTTGGGGTATATCTATCCTGAGTATAAAAAGGGTAAAAACAGACGCCAAACAGTTAATGGTGTAAATATAGTACGTACATTTACAATAGGCAGACGGAATAATCTGTTGTTCAGATTTTTGAATTATCTCAGTTTTATGATCTCTTCTGTTTTATATGCACTGCGTACGAAAGAGGAGTATGATGTTGTATTTACGAACCAGACGTCACCTGTTTTGATGTCTTCTGCCGCTTTGGCTTACGGTAAGAAGCACGGGAAAAAAGTTGTACTGTACTGTATGGATCTGTGGCCTGCCAGTTTGAAGGTCGGCGGTGTAAGCGA
>JAFTYM010000024.1 GCA_017461585.1 Oscillospiraceae bacterium
TATGCTGCTACATCTCTGCTGATTGTAAGCGCATACTGGTATCCGGTTCATAGAACATTAAAAAGTATAATGAAGCGTTTATAAGGAGAGCGTATCAATGGATACAGTTGTTGTAAAAAATCTCACAAAAGTATTTATGCAGGGTGCTGACGAAGTACGGGCAGTTAATAATGTGTCATTCGCCATAAAGAAAGGTGAAATGGTTGCGATTGTTGGTCAGTCCGGTTCTGGCAAGACTACACTTTTGAACTTAATAGGCGGTATTGAGAAACCGACTTCCGGAAGCGTTGAGATTGACGGGCTGGCAATCAAATCCGCTGATGATATGCAAATGTCAAAGATTCGCAGACGGAAAATCGGGTATATCTTCCAAGACTTTAATCTTATTCCGATTTTGACGGCAGAAGAAAATATAATTATGCCTCTGCTGTTGGATTCCAAAAAGGTTGATAAAAAGCGGCTTCGTTCCGTCAGCAGTTTTTTGGGAATTTCAAGCAGGTTGAAGCATCTGCCCTCTGAAATGTCCGGCGGTCAAAAACAGCGTGTTGCTATTGCAAGAGCGTTGATCAACCAGCCAAGTATAATTCTTGCCGACGAGCCTACGGGAAATCTGGATAAAAAGACTGCTGATGAAATTATGCAGTTGCTCGTTGAGATCAATCGCAGCGGCAACACAGTTATTCTTGTTACACATGAGCAGAAATATGCGGATATGTGTCAGCGCAAAATATACATTAGCGACGGTGTGGTTGATGAAGCACAGAAGTCTCCTTGAACATACGGACAGCATCCTAAGTTTTGCGCCGGTTGACCTTATTAGAAATAAAATAAAGGTACACCATAGGGTGTACCTTTTTATTATGTATGGGTTATCTGTTGCGCTGGTAAGCGTCAAGACCGTAAGCCTCAACTTCCTCTGTGAGCCAGCGGTTGTGGCTGTTGAGAACTTCATCGTCGGGGTCGCAGAACAGCCATCCGTCAAATGTGTACATGCCGTACTTGGTGTACTTGTCAACAGCTTCGCGAACGAGCTCTTTGTAGCGCTCTTCTGTACAGTTTACGTCGGACAGCTCGCCGTCCATATCGAAGCCGCCGCAGATGACCAGCTTGTCGCCGTACTTCTTCTGGATAGCTACAAGGTCATTGGAGAGCTGTGCGGGATCCCAGTATTTAACGCCCATCTCGAGCCAATCGTCAATAAACATGGTGCAGTTGCCGCAGCAATGCATTGCAACGGGGATGTTGCGTTCTGTTGCGTATGCTGCCAGCTTCTTATATGCGGGCAGGAAGATCTCGCGGTACTGCTCAAGGGACATGAAGGGAGCCTTCCATGTTGCGAGGTCGTCGGTGAGCTGCAGGAAGTCGGGCTTGTACAGATCCATGATGTTGTCAAGAACTTCACAGTAGAAGTCGGACATGTAGTCAACAAGAGCCTTCATCTCTTCGGGATCCTCAAAGAGTGCGCAAAGACCTTCTTCAAAGCCCATGAAGGACATGATCTGCTGGAAGTAGCCAAGGTGTGTCATAAGACCGATAGCTGTCTGCTCACGGTCGATGCCCATAGCTGCGAGGTTTGCAAGGTCCTGCTCAGCAACAGCCTTCCAATCAACACCCGAAATGTCGGGAGCCTTGATAACATCGCGCCACTCGGAGATATCCTTAAGGATAAATACACCGGGTTCGGGAAGGGGGCTAAAGCCTGTCTCACGTGTTGTAACGTAAGGTACGCCCCAGATGTCGATGAGCTTGCCATCTTCTGTGGGCTTGTGTGCAAGAACACTTGTGTTGGTGTTCATGCATGTGAGGGGATATTTTGCATAGGGGTTGGGACCGTAGCAATACTGTAAAAGGCGGTCAGGCTGAATGCCCTTTGCCATATCCAGGAACATTTGTTTGGGGGTTCTTCCACTCATTAAATTTTCCTCCTTGATCGATTATACAAAATCTACAAGAACGGTATGCAGACCGCTCCTGTTTTTGAACCGATTATATAATACCGCTTTGGGCATTTAAAGTCAAGTTGAGGAGTTGTAGAGAGAAGAAACAGTATGGTATAATTCAATAAGGTGATGAGAATGAAATGTGCAGCAATTACATTTGACGGTAACTCTTTGACAGTTAAAAACTTTGACTATCACAGACTTGATGGGTATTACGATATCGCTTTTGATGTGGAAGTGAAGTCGGGTAATTTTAGTGGGATTGCGCCTTTTGAATATAATATGCGGATGTTCAAAAAGTTCATCTCCGATCTTGAGAGAATGTATGACTTCAAAAAGCCATTAGTGGAGTTTAATGATATTGAATATGGCAATAAGTTCAGCTTGGAAATGTCCAAAACGGGGCGTATTAAGGTAAGCGGAGATGTTTTTGATTGCGGAAGAGAGCATGAACTGAAGTTTGGATTTTATGCCGACCAAACGATGCTTAAAGTTTTTATTGAGGAACTTAAGCAATTAGTAACGGAATGTGAATAACCACTGCGACAAGGGCTCCCTCGTCTTAAGGCGAGGCTTTTTTGCATCAAGTTTCACATATTTCAAAACCCACTTGAACTTTTAGCCCACAAATATTATTATGTACATAGACAAACTCAATGGGGCTGCGAAAATAAAAACCGCAGCCCCTATATAAAAGCGGTAAGGCGCGCGCCAAACGCTATTTTAATCTATGCATAATTCAAACCTGGTGTTCAAGGAGAGATACGATATGACAAAAATAGCACCCTCAATTCTTTCTGCTGACTTTACAAAGCTCGGTCAGGACATTGACTCCATCAAAACCGCAGATTACCTCCACTTTGACGTTATGGACGGCATCTTTGTGCCCAATATCTCCATCGGCATCCCCGTTCTGGAATCTGTGAGAAAATATACAGACATGGTGCTTGATGTGCACCTTATGATAACCGAGCCTGTAAAATATGTTGAGCGCTTTGCAGACGCAGGCGCTGACATCGTCGTATTCCACCTTGAGGCTGACACACCCGAGAACATCGCCCTTGCCGTACAGAAGGTAAAGGCAAAGGGCAAAAAGGTCGGCATCTCCATAAAACCCAAAACCCCTGCCGAAGAGCTTATTCCTTACATGAAGGATCTTGACCTTGCTCTCGTTATGACCGTAGAGCCGGGCTTTGGCGGACAGAAGTTTATGGCAGATATGATGCCCAAGGTCGAGCTTTTGAGAAAGTACATCGACGAAAACGGACTTGACTGTGAGCTGGAAGTAGACGGCGGCGTAAACCCCGAGACAGCGGCAGTTTGCCGTGCTGCAGGCGCAAATGTTCTGGTTGCCGGCAGCGATGTTTTTAAGGCAGCCGACCGCGCAGCAAGAATAAAGAGCTTAAGAGGATAAGATATGAGCAGCTTTTTTCCCGTATCACTTGAAAACCTTATAGATAAGCTGGCTTCTCTTCCCGGTATAGGACAGAAGTCTGCGCAGCGCCTTGCGTTTTACATTCTCTCGCTGGACGAGGCTTCTGCGAATGCTTTTGCAGATGCTATCGTACAGGCAAAGAAGAGTGTGTCCACCTGCGCTGTGTGTCAAAATCTTACAGACAAGGAGATCTGCCCCATCTGCTCCGATCCGAGACGTGACGAGAAGACCATCTGCGTGGTGTCCGACCCCAAGGATGTTATCGCCATCGAGCGAGGCAGAGAATACACAGGACTTTACCATGTTCTCCACGGTGTAATCTCTCCCATGAACCATGTAAGTCCCGACGATCTGAAGATCAAGGAGCTTGTGGCGAGAGTTGCGGAAGGTGAGATAGAAGAGGTCATCATGGCAACAAACCCCGACACGGAAGGCGAGACCACCGCCCGTTACATTTCCCGCCTTTTAAAGCCCTTCGGCACAAAGGTCACACGTTTGGCTTACGGCATCCCCGTGGGCTCCAATCTTGAGTTTGCAGATGACGCAACACTCATGCGCGCACTTGAGGGACGAAGAGAGTTTTAGTTGAAATTACAGCGTTTTTGCGATAAAAAGGTGTTGCAATTTTTATTTTATATGGTATAATACTTGCGTAAGTAGTACAAAGTCATTCCAGAGTGGGGTTTCCCCACTCTTTTTGTTGCACTAAAATTAATTGTTAAAAAGGCAGGTTGACCTAATGAGCAAACTTTTAGATCAGATAACAGCGTTGGCAACACCTGTTGTCGAGAGTCATGGCTGCGAGCTTTGGGATGTTGAATACGTCAAGGAAGCAGGCACATGGTATCTCCGCATTTTCATCGATGCAGAGGGCGGCGTTAACATCGACCAGTGTGAGGCAATAAGCCGTGCACTTGACCCCATCCTCGATGAAAAGGATCTTATCCCCGGCGCATACACCTTTGAGGTTTCCTCTGCAGGTGCCGAGAGACAGCTCAAGCGTCCTTCAGATTTTGAGCGTTTCATGGGCAAACTCGTTGAGGTTAAGCTGTATAAGGCACACGAAGGCAGAAAAGAATATGTTGGCGACCTCGCAAAGTATGATAACGGCGATGTCACCGTAAACGTAGCAGGCAAAGAGATAACATTCGAAAAAAGTCAGGTAGCCAATGTAAGGCTGCGCATCAGTTTTTAAGTAAAGAGAATTGGAGGATAAAGAGCTGTGAACGCTGAATTTTTTGCTGCAATTGCAGACATTGAAAGAGAAAAAGGCATCCCCCAGCAGTACATGCTGGAAAAGATAGAGCAGGCACTTTTAGCTGCTCTCCGAAAAGATAATCCCGCTGCTGCAGAGTGTGCACGTGTTGACGTAGACCCCGTTAAGAAAAAGATCGACATGTACATTCAGAAGACAGTAGTTGAAGAGCTTGAGGACGACGAGATCGATCTCACACTTGATGAGGCAAAGGCAATCTCCCCCAGATATGAGATCGGTGACACCGTAAACTTCCCTGTTGAGACAAAGAAGTTCGGCCGAATCGCAGCTCAGGCTGCAAAGCAGGTCATCATTCAGGGTATCAGAGAGGCAGAGCGCAGCATCGTATATGATGTATTTACATCCAAAGAGCACGAGATCCTCACAGGCGTTGTCTCCAAGATCGACCCCAAGGGCAACATGTCCATCCGCATCCAGTCTGATTCCGAGCACACAGAGGCAATGCTCACACCCAACGAGAGAATCCCCGGTGAGAACCTTAAAGAGGGCGACCGCGTAAGAGTTTACGTTGTAGAAGTAAGAAAGTCCACAAGAGGCCCTCAGGTACTTATCTCCCGCACACATCCCGGCCTTGTAAAGAGACTGTTCGAGCTGGAAGTTCCCGAAATCTTTGACGGCACAGTTGAGATCCGCAGCATCGCCCGTGAGGCAGGCAGCCGCACAAAGATCGCTGTTATGTCCAACAACCCCGAGGTAGATCCTATCGGCGCATGCGTAGGTCCCAAGGGCGGCCGTGTTGCAGCTATCGTTGAAGAGCTGAAGGGTGAGAAGATCGACATCGCCAAGTACAGCGATATTCCTGAAGAGTACATCGCATCCGCACTTGCTCCCTCCGATGTTATCAGCGTAACAATGCTGGAAGACGGAAAGAGCTGCCGCGTTATCGTTCCTGACAGCCAGCTGTCTCTCGCAATCGGTAAGGAAGGTCAGAACGTCCGCCTCGCCGCAAGACTCACAGGCTATAAGATCGACATCAAGCCCGAGAGCCAGGCAGAATAGTCAGATAAGGAGGCAGTCTGATGCAGAAAAAAGTACCTTTAAGGCAGTGTCTCGGCTGCCGTGAAATGAAGCCGAAGAAAGAGCTTATGCGTGTTGTAAGAGCTCCGGAAGGGGAGGTTTCCCTTGATTTTAAGGGAAAAAGCCCCGGACGCGGTGCATACGTCTGCGCAAGCGCAGAGTGTCTTAAAAAAGCAGTAAAGTCCAGAGCTTTGGAAAGAGCGCTGGGCGTTGAGATACCCGAAACAATATATGAAGCACTTAATGAACGTACGGAGGAGACAGATGGATAACTGTTTAAGAATGCTTGGAATGGCAAAAAAAGCAGGCTTCCTTGAAGTCGGCGAAGAGAGCGTGTCTGATTCCGTAATGTTTATCAAGGCACGCTGCATACTGTCCGCATCTGACGCAGCGCAGGGATCGCTGCGAAAGGCAGGCTTCTTAGCTGAGGACGCCAGCGTTCCCCACATAATCCTGCCCTACACCAAGGCAGACCTTGGCGAGGTAATAGGACGCGGAACACCGGGTATGCTGTCCATAACCGATATCGGCATGGCACACAGCTTTGTAACGAAGCTGGCGCAGGAACATCCCAAATATGCCGATGTGCTGCAGGTAATGGATGTAAAGCTCAAGAGAGCAAACGAGCGAAAAGCGGCACGCAAGAATGAAGTAAGCAAAACGGTCGGTAAGAGGAGGACGAATAAATGAGTACAATGTTTAAGTATAGAGTCCATGAGGTGGCAAAGGACTTTAAACTGCCCACCAAAACCGTTACCGAGATTCTCACAGAGTATTCCACAACACCAAAAAACCACATGCAGGTCTTAACCGAAGAGGAGCTTGACCTGGTTTTCGAATACATCACACAGCACAACCAGATTGCAAGCCTTGAAGAGGTTTTTGCCGTGGAAAAGAAAGAGAATGCTCCTGCAGAAAAGACAGAGAAGAAGGCAGAAAACAAGCCTGCTGACAATAAGAATGCAAACAAGGCACAGGGCGACAAGAAAAATGACCAGAAGAAGCCTGCACAGCAGCAGACTCAGGCTCAGCAGCCCAAGAAGGAGAAGGAAGACAAACCCTTCCAGCCCCGCCGTGTTCCCGAGAAGCGCATAGTAGACACATCCGGTGCTACTATCAACATGTCCAAGTACGATGAGCACATCGACAGCCTCGTTCCCGAAAAGGCAGAGAACATGAAGCGCGGCAAGGAGAAGTTCTCCAAGAAGAACCAGAACCGCAACCAGAGCATGGCAAGCGGCGCAAAGAAGCGTCAGGAAGAGCGCGACCGTATGCAGCGCCTCCAGCTTGAGGTTGCCAAGAAGGCACCTTTAAAGGTTATGATCCCCGACGAAATCGGTGTTGGCGAGCTGGCTTCCAGAATGAAGAAGACAGGCGTAGAAGTTGTCCGTCAGCTTATTAAGCTTGGTGTTATGGCTTCCGTTTCCGATATCATCGACTATGACACAGCTGCACTTGTTGCCATGGAGCTTGGCTGCAAGGTAGAGCGCGAGGTTGTTGTTACAATCGAAGAGAGACTTATCGACGACCACGAAGATACATATGCAGAGCTCATTGACCGCGCACCTGTTGTCGTTGTTATGGGTCACGTTGACCACGGTAAGACATCCCTCCTTGACCGCATCAGACGTGCAAACGTCGCAGCAGGCGAGGCAGGCGGTATCACACAGCACATTGGTGCTTACCGCGTACAGGTTAACGGCAGCCCCATCACATTCCTTGACACTCCGGGTCATGAAGCATTTACAGCAATGCGTGCCCGCGGTGCAATGGTAACAGATATTGCTATCCTCATCGTCGCAGCAGACGACGGTATCATGCCCCAGACAGTTGAGTCCATCAACCACGCAAAGGCAGCAGGTATTCCCATCATCGTTGCTATCAACAAGATGGACGTTCCCGGTGCAAACCCCGAGAAGATCAAGCAGCAGCTCACAGAGTACGAGCTGGTTCCCGAAGAGTGGGGCGGTGAGACGATCGTTTGCCCCATCTCCGCAAAGCAGGGCATCGGTATCGAAAACCTTCTCGAAATGGTCGTACTCACAGCTGAGATGCAGGAACTCAAGGCTAACCCCAACCGCGCAGCAAAGGGTACAGTTATTGAAGCACGTCTTGACAAGGGCCGCGGTCCTGTTATGACAGTTCTCGTTCAGAACGGTACACTTAAGCAGGGCGATATCATCATCGCAGGTACTGCTGTAGGCCGTGTCCGTGTTATGACAAACGACAAGGGCGAAAAGGTTACGCAGGCCGGTCCCTCCGTTCCTGTTGAGATCACAGGTATGTCCGAGGTTCCCGGCGCAGGCGACACATTCAACGCAGTTGCAGACGAGCGTATGGCAAGAGAGCTTGTTGAGCAGCGTAAGGAAGAGAAGAAGAACGCAGGCGCAGCTAACGTCAAGGTATCTCTGGAAGACCTGTTCTCCAGAATCCAGCAGGGCGAGCTGAAGGATCTGAACATCATCGTAAAGGCTGACGTTCAGGGCTCCGCTGAGGCTATCAAGCAGTCTCTCGAAAAGCTGACAAACGAGGAAGTACGCGTTAAGGTAATCCACTCTGCAGTCGGCGCTATCAACGAGTCTGACGTTATGCTTGCAACAACCAGCGGCGCTATCATCGTAGGCTTCAACGTAAGACCTGACTCCGCAGCACGCGACAGCATTGCAAGAAATAAGGTTGACGTCCGTATGTACCGCGTCATCTACGACTGCATAGGTGAGATCGAAGCTGCTATGAAGGGTATGCTGGCTCCCAAGTTCAAGGAAGTTGTCATCGGTCACAGCGAAGTCCGTCAGACATATAAGGTATCCCACGTCGGTACTGTCTGCGGCTGCTACGTACAGGACGGTAAGATCGTCAGAAACTGCCAGGTACGTGTTGTCCGTGACGGCATCGTTATCCACGAGGGTGTACTGGCATCTCTCCGCCGCTTTAAAGATGACGTTAAGGAAGTCAACAGCGGTTACGAGTGCGGTATGCAGGTAGAAAAGTTCAACGACATCAAGGAAGGCGACATCATCGAGTGCTTCGTTATGGAGCAGATCGTCGACTAATAAAGTTAACGGAGCTTGAAAATTATGGCATCCAACAAAATTCAGAGAATCAACGAAGATATACAGCGCGTGCTGTCTGACCGTCTCCGTGAGATCAAAGATCCCCGTGTAAGACAGGGCATGGCAAGTATCGTTGCTGTTGATACAACAGGTGACCTGCGCTGGTGTAAGGTTTACATCAGCGTACTGGGACTTGAATCCGAGAAAGAGTTTATGAAGGGATTAAAGTCCGCCTCCGGCTGGCTGAGACGCGAGCTGGGCAACGCTCTTTCTCTGCGCTACACTCCTGAGCTGGTATTCCAGCTTGACAAGTCCATTGAGTACGGCGCACACATCAACACAGTTATAAACAGCCTTGACATCAGCCCTGAGGAGGACGATGGGGATGAATATTAAAGAGACAGCGGTTTGGCTTAAAGAGCATGACAACTATCTCGTTCTGACTCATCGCCGTCCCGACGGTGACGCCCACGGCTCAGCTGCCGCTCTTTGTGAGGGGCTGCGCCGTCTGGGCAAAAAGGCATATATCCTAAAAAACCCCGAGACTACCGATAAGTATGTAAAATACGTGGAGCAGTATTGGGCACATGATGGCTATATCCCCGAAAAGGTACTGACAGTTGATATGGCATCCGAGGGACTTTTCTGCAAGGGCGCAGAGGGATACTTCGGAAAGGTTGACCTTGCCATCGACCACCATCCCTCAAACTCAGGCTACGCAAAGATGCTCTGCCTTAACGGAGAGAGAGCGTCCTGCGGTGAGATAATCTATGAGCTTCTGTGTGAGATGGGCGTTGAGATAGACCCCGGGCTTGCCGCTCCCATGTATGTGGCTCTCTCCACAGACACAGGCTGCTTTGCCTTTGCAAACACAACGGCAAACACCTTTAAGGTAGCGGGTGAGCTTACAGGTACAGGTCTTGTTTTCCGTGAGATAAACCGCGAGCTTTTCAGAACAAAGTCCAAAAAACGCTTTGTGCTTGAGGGCATGATAATGTCGGGCATTGAGTTTTATTACGGCGGCAAGGTTTCCATCATCACAATCACAAAAGAGATGATGGACAAGACAGGCTGCACCGAAAACGACATGGACGATATCGCCGCAATGCCCGGCTCTATTGAGGGCGTTATCTGCGGTATCACCATGCGTGAGCTTACGAGCACCACAGACTGCAAGGTTTCCGTCCGCACAAGTCCTGCGGTGGATGCAAATGCACTCTGTGCAGTTTTAGGCGGCGGCGGACACGCTATGGCATCAGGGGCTTCTCCAGCGGGAATGACTATTGCCCAGATGAAAGAAAAGCTTCTGAGCGCGCTGGACAAAGTCTTTGAGAATGAGGACAGATAATTGAACGGAATTGTTATCATAGACAAGCCCGAGGGCTGGACATCTCACGATGTTGTGGGAAAGCTCCGCGGTATTTTAAGAGAAAAACGCATCGGTCACGGCGGCACATTGGACCCCATGGCAACAGGTGTTCTGCCTGTCTTTGTGGGACGTGCTACCCGTGCAGTTGAGTTTTGCGAAAATGCCGTAAAGGAATACGTTGCCCATCTGCGCTTAGGCGTCATAACCGACACACAGGACACAACGGGAAACATCCTCGAGCAGCGTGAGCACAGCGTCACAGACGATGATCTTGTAAATATTCTGCCCGAATTTATGGGGAAGCAGAGCCAGATTCCGCCCATGTACTCAGCAGTTAAGGTGCAGGGCAAAAAGCTCTATGAGCTTGCCCGCCGCGGCGTTGAGATAGAGCGCAAACCCCGAGAGATAACCATCCACAGCCTTTCTGTTATTGGAAAGAGCGAGGGTGATTATATCCTCCGTGTTGTCTGCTCCAAGGGCACATATATCAGAACTCTGTGCAATGATATCGGAGAAAGGCTTGGCTGCGGCGGCTGCATGTCATATTTACGCAGAACAGGTGCGGGAAGCTATTCCCTTTCTGACACCGTAACACTTGAGCAGGTGCAGGAAGCGAAGGAAAACGGAACGCTGGAAAGCATCCTGCGTCCTGTGGACTCTGTTTTTGCGCAGTACCCTGCGGTAAAAATCTCAGGAAGAGCCGTGTCCATGTGCTTAAACGGAAATTCTTTCCGGATTGGAAACACTCCGGACGGCAGATACAGAGTTTATGACGAGGAAGGAAGATTCCTCATGGTCGGAGAGTGCGAAAGCGGCACTATGAAGACCGTAAAAAGTTTTTTTGAAGTTTGACACGCCAATTATTTTGGCGTGTTGCCATGTATAGATGAGGCATTTATGGTAAGAAAGTATGCGATAGCTCTCGGATTTTTCGACGGCGTCCATGTTGGACACGGCGCACTTATAAAGAGAGCTTGTGAAATTGCCGAAGAGAAAGGGCTAACTCCTGCGGTGCTCACCTTCGACACACACCCAATGTCAAAAATAACAGGCGTTTCAGAGCCTATGCTCACCTCAGAATTCGACCGTGAGGGCGTTTTAGAGCGCGAGTTCGGCGTTAAAGACGTTATCGTCCTGCCCTTTGACGATGAGATGATGCGTATGCATTGGAAATCTTTTGCCGAGTATATAATCGAAAAGTTTTCCGCCGCATATCTTATCTGCGGACACGATTATACCTTCGGTTACAAGGGCGAGGGCAAGGCTGAGATGCTTAAAGAAATCTGCGATGAACACGGCATCGGCTGTGATGTCATCCCTGCAGTTTTGCTTGACGGTGTGCGTGTGAGCTCCACTCTCATTAGAAATTTAATAGCAGAGGGCGAGATTGAAAAGGCAAACCGCAACCTGGGACATGCCCATGTGCTGACGGATATCGTCCGCGACGGTAAGCATCTGGGACGCACCATCGGCTCTCCTACCGTAAACATGCAGTTTGAAAAGGGAGTAATTGTCCCCAGACACGGCGTGTATGCAACGAAGGTTTATCTCGAGGACGGTAGTGTTTACAGCGGTGTAACAAACGTCGGAGTCCGTCCTACGGTTGAGGACACGGAGAATGTCAACGCCGAGACTTACATCTTAAACTACTCAGGCGATCTCTACGGAAAGCGCGTCAGAATTGAGTTTTACAAGTTCGTCCGCCCTGAGATGAAGTTCGGAGACGTTTCAGAGCTTAAGGCTCAGATACAGCGCGATGCTGCATTTGTCGATACATATTTTAATGAATTGAAATAGCAAAAGCACCGATCAGTAAAGGGTGAACCCGACAAGAAAACATAAGCTTAAAAAGAAATCCTTTGCCCGTAAACATCGTTATCAAAGCTTGTAAGACATACAGTATTACAGCGCTTTTCTGCCTCGTTTACGAACAAAAACTATCTTTTTAAGTGCAAGCAGTTTTGCCACAAGCTATTCGAGATAGAATCAATTTACAAAAATCCGCCAATACTGGTATGTATTGGCGGA
>JAFTYM010000025.1 GCA_017461585.1 Oscillospiraceae bacterium
AGGGATGTAGCCAAGTGGTAAGGCAAGGGACTTTGACTCCCTCAGTCGTGGGTTCGAGTCCCGCCATCCCTGCCAAATGCCCCAGTAGCTCAGTCGGCAGAGCACCTGCCTTTTAAGCAGGGTGTCCGGAGTTCGAATCTCCGCTGGAGCACCAAAGCTGAAAGCCTTGAAATTACTGAATTTCCAGTAGTTTCAAGGCTTTTTTGCGTTTTTAACTTAGGGCACCTGCGATACACAAAACGACACAAAACGACACGAAAAAACAAAAAATGTGTGTCAAAAAGTGTGTCAAACTTTTGCGGTAAAAACGCCTCGTAAAAAGGCGCATTATTTCTTCAGATATTCGTTAAGAGCTGCACCTGCGCGGCTCTTTTTTGCTTCTCGCAGGTGAGTGTATATATCTTTTGTTACGACGATAGATGAATGTCCGAGCAGGACCTTTGCTGTGCTCTCGTCAATACCGGCGTCATCAAGCATGGATGCGTAAGCGTGGCGGAACTGATGAGGGGTTACCAAAGGTTTCCATGTCGTTGTAATATACTCGCGACCATTCTTGCCCTTGTGGGATTCCTCTATCTTCTCTGCAAGACCGACGTCACGGCAGAACGCTATCCAACGCTTATGGAACATTGTGTTTGTCAGTGGCTTATCACCGCCGAATACATAACCTTTTGTTTCGAGGGGAAGAACTTCATCGAGTATGTCAAGAAGATCTACAACGCGATTACCTGCCTCTGTTTTAGTAGACTTAATAACAGGCTTATTATTTTCGTATGAAAGGGACTTGTTTACATAGATGAGTTTCTTTTCGCGATCTATGTCCTCCCAACGCAGGGCAAGAAGCTCACCCCGACGCAGACCTGTGTACATGAGAAAAAAGGCAAACAGACCAAACTCGGCATCGGGAGTTATCTTTGCAAGCTGCTCATCAGAGGGCGGGAGCCTGCGCTTCTGAGAAAGCCCAGAGGGAATGCGAACAGCAGTGCAAGGGTTGTTCATAACAGGGCTGCCAGGCTGAACTATTGCAAAATCAAAAATCATATTTAGCATATTGAGGTGTATTTGTACCGTGCGTTTTGCGTAACCCTGATTTGCAATACTGATAATGAAGGCGTTTATCTGAGCAGGAGTAATATCCTTTGCAAGGGTGTCTCCAAAGTGATCCTGAGCGCGGCGTAGGGGAGCTCTGTAAACTTCAGCCGCTTTATATTGAACTTTGGTCGAGTGGTATTCCTGCCACTTATCGGAGATTTCCGTAAAGGTAAAACCGTTCTTTTGCTTTTCCTCCCAAGCCTGCATTTTTGCATAGACTTCACTTTTTGTAGATCCGTAAAAATACTTGCGCTTGCCGCCCGTAAAAACAACTTCCTGCCAACGTCCGTCTTTTCGTTTTAACATAATGTCACCTCCGTGATTGTGAACCAGATGGTAGAGTTGATGTTGAAGCTTTAAGATATTTGTTCCGAAGCTCAGATGGACCGCAAGACATATAAAAAGTTTGATTAACCCAAGCGGCAATATCTTGCCATGGCTGATTGAAAGAAAGCATCATTTGTATCATGTCAAGCGCTTCAAGTGATAGTTCTTGATTATTGCAATAATACATTCCAAGTGTGTTGTAGTAAGCGTCTTTAATCTCATGCATTGTGAATGTTGTGTTAAAATACCTGTTAAACTGCAAGGTTGTTGCCTGTAGAGAAATACGGGCGTAACGTCTGCCGTTAACAAACGCGAATTCATCTTTATTCAGGATACAAACCTGTGCTTTTACGTGTGCGGTTTTAGGCGGAGTGTCTTTAATGTACCTGCAAATATGCACGATATATAAAGAAATAGGAAGTAAGACAAAAACTATAACAGCGAAGATAACAGGAGACCAGTTGAAAGAGTTTGAGTTAGTATTCGTGGATACGTCTGCTTGCGCATTTGAATTGTTTGGTGTTTGCGCAAGGATAAAGTTTGGGAGCGGTGGATTACAATAGCTGCAGGGAGTCTTGCCGTCAGCGACAGCCTGTTCAAGTGTAAATTCATTAACGCTTCTCAAGTAGTGACAACTGCGGACGTGGTATTTATCGCCGGTGTCTGTTACATATACAATGGTGTCGGCGTTAGAAGTGTTAGCCAACGCAACAAAGTTCAGAGAAAGACACAGTGATACAAGGAGCAGCAAAAACAATAACTGTTTCTTTCTCATAATTACACCTCGTTATTCTTTCGGGACGGAGGAGAAGTGGGAGTCTACGAACTTATCTATCATTCGGGACTTGCGGGAATTCTCATCCGTCAAGTGGTCAATTATCAAACGCTGCCGCTGGATGTGCACCTGCTGCGCTTCGTGCTCACGCTCATAATGCTGAACAGTTGCATCCATCTCGGTCTTATGGTCAATGCGCAGCGCATCCAGCTCCTGTTTATAGGAAGCGTGGATCTCATCCAACGCTTTTACATAAGCTTCGTTATCACTTATAAGACGCTCCATTTCTATTGAAGCCTTTACCAAATCGGCGCCGCTGCTGTGAGCGGGTGCGATATCGGGAATTGCACAGGGAGACTTACCCTGCGGATCTCCAAGAAGAAAATCGCTGAGTGCTTTCATAGAAAAGAAACTGGGGTCTGACACTTTACCTGTAAAGATGCGCTTTACCTGGGCAAGGGAAATGGTTGTGGCATCTGCGACAGTTTGATATGAAAAGCCCTGATGTATACGCGCCATCTGCAGGAATTCGCAGGCGCGCTCAATGCCCATGGCGAAGAGGTTGGGACCGGAGCAGCCGTTTCGGAAAGAACGGCACTCAAAACATTGGTTAAAAGGCTTATCGGCAGTTACCTCAAAGCTGATGTTAATTTCCTCTTCGGGAATAATTACGCGGTCGATAGTATTTTCCATAAAAGCCTCCTGTCATTTTGAAGATACCAAGAAAAACCAAGAAATAAAACTTGACGATACCGCGACAGATTTAAGCGATACCGCCGGATACTTCAACGCTTCTTGAAGATTTACAAGTACAATGGTAGGCTTTAATCAGATCAGAGATGATCTGTATGAAGCCCCGGAATATATGTAAGAGGGCTCATACGTGACGTTCGTCACGCTGCTTGAGAGACGCCGCGCTTGGCTTGGCGGCAATGGGGGTGGCGTCTCTCGCCCCTAAACTTTCATAGTTAGAAATGCACCGAAAGGTGCAGAGAACGCGCCGGGTATAAGACTGAACATTTGATTTGCAGGACACTTTCCCGGTGCGTTTTTGTAAAAACAATTAATGTCCGTCCAATAGGACAGTATCCAAGATATTATTAGAAAAAAAGGAAAGACGGGGAATGATATGAAAGAAGATAAACTGCGGGAACTGCTTGACAGTATGCCGCGAGAAATAAAAGAAAAAATATATATCAGGCTTCGTGATCTCTCAAAACCTGAAGCATGCCAAGAGCAAGCTCATGTTTCTCTTCAGGAATTTCAGAAATAGTCTGAAGAGTTTTCAAGGCAAATTCTTCACGGCCGGGGAAGAGAGAGGTCAACATATTAATAATTTCAGAATTGAGGTCGCCGTCCGAAAGGGCGGCGGCTTCTTTTTTTATGTCCTCATCATCGCGGCCAAGAAGGTAATCGACGGAGACATTGAAGTAATCAGCAAGGCGAAGGAGAGAAGTATTGTCAGGCTGACTACCAGAGGTTTCCCACATAGCAATAGTAGAGCGAGATACGCCGAGAGAATCGGCTAAAGCTTGTTGACTAATTTTTTTCGATTTTCTTAAAAGCTTGATTTGATTCATAGCATACACCTCAATTTCATTATAAAGTCAAAAATATTGACATTCAATAATTATTATAAAATATTTTGTCAAGATACTTGACAAAAATGCTGCGGTGTGATATATAAATGTCAAGATACTTGACAGAAAGGGCGGAAAAAACTTGATTAAGGAACGCAGATTGTCAAAAAACATGACACAAGGCGAGCTCGCAAAAGAACTTGGAGTGTCAAGAACAACTGTAACAATGTGGGAAACTGGGGCGTCGAGACCGACCGCGGATAAGCTGCCTACACTGGCGCAGGTTCTCGGCTGCACGATAGACGAACTGTTCAGAGCGTAAGCGGGTGAGGTCGTACCCCTATCAGATCTCACGGGATAAGGAAGGAAAACGGAATGAATATTTACAGACAGATGCAGACAGAACTTGTGGCGCTTATGAGCTGCAAGGCAAGAAAACCGATAGAGCAGAAGAAGGAAGCTCCGAGAATTACAGCGTGGATATTCAGAGAGGGCAGGCGCCCGGAGCTGACAACTGTTGAAAATTCTCCTGCAGGGTTTGCAAGAGCTTTGAAGACAGAGAACATTGAGGACATAACGCTGACCTGCGGGCTTGCCGTTATCTGCGATGCAGACAACTGGTGGAGCGACGGCGATTACACATTCGCTGTAGGGGATGTGATGATACGTGGAACGGTGTTGGTTGTCGGCGCTGACGAGGACGGGTTCAAGACCATACCGAGAGAGGCGCTGGACTACAGAGTGCTGCAGGAAATGTGCTGTGTAGAGTGCTGCACAGCTTAGAAAGGAGCAAGGCTATGGGCAGAGAGTTACCTGCTTATCGAGACAACCTTGAGCAGCTGCTTAACTACTTCGGCGACAAACGCCTTGTATATGCAAAGGACGTCGCTAAGTATTGCGGATGCTGTACGAGAACAGCGGCGAAAAGATGGAATATACCCCGTGAGGGAATTATGATCCCGACGCTGGCAAGAAATATGAGTAAGTGATGAGTATCCCCCAGACATCGCATACGCGATGCCAGCCCCCTTTAGGCAAGGGGGCCAATACGGAAAGGAGCAAGGAAGATGAACGGAATTATTATTACAGCGCTGCTGTTTGTGGTACTTGTGGGCGGCGTGGCAGTTGTCGATAACTGCAAGCCGCTCTGGAGGTGGATAGAGAAGCAGCGTTGGTGGAAGGAGATAGTGGGATGAGGATTTTCTCTCCCTCAGTCACCTGCGGTGACAGCTCCCTCATCAGAGGAAGCCGATATAACTACAGAAAGGAAGTAAGGAAATGACAAGGAAGAAATGCAGAAAGATGCTGATGAGCACGGGTGCTCAGAAACGCGATGTTGATGAGTACATGGACAACATGCTCCCAGAGTGCAGAAGCTATGAAGAAATAATAGTGAGCACTCTGGCATATGCAGTTTTAGAAGCTATGAGCGAAGCAAATACCGAGACGCAGGCTGCCTGCTATGCGAGGTGCTGCTTATGATCTACATAGCAGGAAAGAGCGAGTGCACAGCCGCTGAGATGTGCAGAGCGGAAAAGATGCAGGAGCTTATATGCGACATGACGGGCACCAGCGTTACCCTTGGATATTATCTGGGAAAAGCGGAGGATACGCAGAAATATATGACGGTAGCTTTAGAAGAGATAGCGCTGTCTGATGCTGTACTCTTCCTGCCCGGCTGGAAGAACCACAAGGAGCTGCAGATGCAGCACATGTACTGTAAATACATCGGCAAGCGGGTGATGTACTTCAAGCTTACGGCAAAAGGTGCGGAGCTTGAGCTGCCGAGAAATAAGAAAAGGAGAGTAAAACATGGAAAACGTAAACTTGGGACTTGAGATGCCTGCGGATGTGGCTGAGGAAATCAAGAGGACTGTAGTCATGTATAGCGAGCACAGACGTGAGCGCATGACAGATGACATCGCAATATATGACCGCCTTATGCAGGGCATTGAAGAACTGGGGGAGAGATGTGAAACCTTTGAGACTACAGAAGACCCCGAAGAGAAGCGCAGAGGTCTGCGCGTTTACAGCGAGAACCTGCGCACAATATCCGCCCTCGTTCAGGCGAGAACAAACCATTTGAGGATGATGGATGAGCATGAGAGAAAGATGTTCATGTGACGGCTGCGGCTATGCGGCTATAGAGCCTGCGGCAAACAGAGACGGCAAGCGTGTTTTTATCAGATGCAGGAATCCTGACCTTGGAGTATGGACAGGCAGAGTGATGCACTGGTGTAAAGCTGAGTTTGCCGACATGGAGATAAAAACATTACCACGCCCCGCGTGGTGCAAGTGATTGGACGATATGAATATAGCTTTTAACGAAGATTGCGTGGATGTTATGCGTCGTTATCCCACGGGTTATTTCGATTTGGCTGTCGTAGATCCGCCGTATGGAGATATACCAAAAGGCGGATATATGAATGGCACGGGCGGAGGATTGGCAAAACAGAAAAAATACGGTGATGCTATATGGACGATGCCGAAACCAACCAAGCAATATTTTGATGAGCTTTTTCGCGTGAGTAAAAATCAGATTATATGGGGCGCTAATTACTTTGTCGAAGAAGTGCACAGGAGTTCCCCTTGTTGGCTGGTTTGGGATAAAGTTCATCCCGAAGGGGTAAATTATGCAGACTTTGAAATGGCGTACACAAGCTTTGATGGAGCTGCGCGGATGTTTAGATATCGTTGGAATGGCTTTGTACAGCAGAATATGAAGAATAAAGAAGTCAGAATTCATCCAACACAAAAGCCTGTCGCCTTATATGAATGGATTTATACCATGTTTACAAAAAGTGGAGACAAAATACTCGACACACATCTCGGCTCGGGTAGCAGCCGAATAGCCGCCTACAATGCCGGACTTGATTTTACGGGATGTGAAATCAACAGAGAATATTTTGAACAACAAGAAGAAAGATACAAAGCGCACACAGCGCAGATGAGATTGTTTTAAGGAGAGAAAAACATTACCGCGCCCCGCGTGGTGCAAGTGAGGAGAAAATAAGAAATGAATACGATTACATACATACCGATAGACAAGCTTCATCCGCACCCGGACAACCCGAGAAAGAGTCTCGGAGATCTGACAGAGCTTGCGGAGAGTATCAAGGCAACGGGTGTTCTGCAGAATCTGACTGTTGTGCCGTGGTTTTCTGAGCTTACAAAGAGGCCTGCTGACGATCCGAAGCAGCAGGCGGAAATGGGGTACCGCGTTATTATCGGACACCGCCGCATGGCGGCGGCCAGACTTGCCGGGCTTGAAGAGCTGCCCTGCGTTATAACCGATATTCCCTACAAGGAGCAGCTTGCAACAATGCTTCTTGAGAATATGCAGCGCTCAGACCTTACGGTTTATGAGCAGGCGGAGGGGTTTCAACTGATGATCGACCTGGGCGAGAGCGTGTCGGGTATTGCAGAAAAGACGGGCTTCTCCGAGAGCACAGTACGCCGCCGTCTTAAGATGTCTGAGCTGGATAAGAATACCCTCAAAGAGGTTTCAGAGCGCCAAATCGAGATGAAGGATTTTGACAAGCTTGCACAGATCGAGGACATTAACGAGCGAAATGCCGTGCTCAAGAGCATTGGTACACCGAATTTCAGCATGGAGGCTGAGAAAAAGCTAAAGGCTCAGGCAATTGCTAAGGTGCTGCCTGACGTCAAGAGTGCACTTCGCAAAGCGGGTGCGAAAAAAATAGAACAGAGGCAGACGTGGAACGGTGAGCTTACAGAGATACAAGGTACGGAGATAAAGCTTTCTGCACTGGATATAGACACGTTTAAGGTGCCCGGAACAAAAGGGACTCTATTTTACTATCTTGATGAAAATATTGGGCGCTTGAGGTTTTTTACACAGAGAAAACGTGCGGCACCGCAAAAACGCCCCCAGGAGGAACTTGATAAGGAGAGGGCGATAAAAGAAGCGCACAGGAGATGTGAAGAGATAAGCGAAATCGCTTACAAACTCAGAGCAGATTTCGTGAAGGGACTTAAGCTTACGGCGAAAAACAAAGACCTTGTAATACAGGGTGCTGCAATGTGTATTGCCTATAGCGGTATCTGTTATACAAGCGTATCAAGCACGGAAATATATAAACTTGCCGGTATTGAGAACGACTGGAAAGAAGAAACAAAGAGGGCGGCACTCGACACGCTTAATGAAAATTATGAAGGAGTCTTCCCACAGCTTGTATATGAAGGCTTTTGTGATGTGAATGAAAGCTATCACACTACATATAAAGCGCAGAGACCTGAACATAAGAGCAACATTAAGCTTGACCTGCTTTATCGCTGGCTTACATCACTTGGTTATGAGATGAGTGACGATGAGAAGGCTATGCAGGACGGAACGCATGAAGTATTTAAGGAGGAATAGTTATGAAAAAGTACATCGGCACAAAAATTGTTGAGGCGATGCCTATGGTGAAAGGCGATTTTGACCTCTACAAAAACAGGGAACTCAAAGCGAACGAGTACTCTGACGTTCCCGGATATCTTGTGAAATATCCATCAGAATATGAGAGCTGGTCTCCTGCAGGCGCTTTCGAAGAGGCTTATCGTCCTACAGACGGCATGCCCTTTGGACTTGCTATTGAAGCTATCAAGAAAGGCAAGAAAGCGGCTCGCCGTGGTTGGAACGGAAAAGAGCAGTATATCGAGCTTGCGACAAACATTTCCTATATGAATGCTGCAGGCGAACAGGTGAACGCAAAGCACAAAGACAGCGGCAGCGCGGCCATTGCTTTTGTGGGTACACGCGGTGTACAGCTTGGCTGGCTTGCATCTCAGAGCGATATGCTCAGCGACGATTGGTTTATCGTGGAGGAGTAATCTCTCCCTCAGTCACCTGCGGTGACAGCTCCCTCGTCAGAGGGAGCCTTTGAAAGGAGGGAAAATTAATATGTTATTTAATGAAAGCGGACTCTTGAAAGCGCTGAAGGCGGCGCACAGAGCGGGATATGAAATCATTCCCGATGGAGAGCGGGTGACTATATGTACAAAGAACTGGGCGATAAACGCTGACAGGGCAGATCTGCCGCTTAAGGCAAGCCTTGCACTGGTGGAGCATGCGGGATACATGCCCAATGCGCCCATCAGAGTATGTGCAGGCACAACAAACCAAACTGTATTTGCAGATACTGCAAAGGTGCGCATGAGCGAAGTGGACACGGGCTCTGAAGGAGAATGGCAGCCGATGAAGCGTCTGCCCATTACATATAAGGACCGCTGGAAGCTGTTTATTTCTCAGGACAACGAGGTCTTTGCCTTTGATGAGGAGATCCTTGACGTTCTTAATACAGACGTGATAGTGCCGCAGGCGATGCTGCGCACGGGATATATCCCCGCGGGGGTGTTTGAGCTTGGCGGAAATTACCTTATGGCAGCTCCGGGTGAGTTCTCTGCTGAGGACGGCGCAAAGCTTATTGAAATTGCAAAGCTCGGTTGGGAGAACACAAGACTTTACGGAGATCCCTGTGAGAACATGTGCCTTTTTGACATGGAGGAGTACGACGAATGAGTAAGGGAGCCTTAGAGAAAATCAGACACGAGGCGCCGCTGCTTCTGGCGAAGATCTGTGACGGGTACTGTATGTATCCGCAGGTGCTGACAAGTCAGGATGCGCTGGACGAGAAGTGTGAGAGCTGCCCTATGAAAGAGCTTATGGAGATGGTCGAGTGTTAAAGGCAAGAGAGCGGATGCTTTACAAGGCGGCTGCTGTTACCTTTGGCGAAGAGCTTCAACTGGCAGTTGCGACAGAAGAGCTTGCGGAGCTGCAGCAGCAGATATGCAAGGCGCTGCGCGGGAAGCTTGACAAAAGGCATCTGACGGAAGAGATAGTAGATGCGCTTATCGGCATTGAGCAGGTAATTCAGATGTTTGAGATCAGTGATGCTGCTATACGAGGAATGAAGATCCGAAAGCAGCAGAGACTTGTGAGAACCATAGCTGCCGCAAGAAATGTTACGGAGGATGTGTTAATTAAATGGATGCAAAGCTTAGAGGATATATAAGAAATGTCCTTATGGATAACAGAGCGAGCAAGCTTGATGAGCTGGATGCTGCGCTGACAAATGAGCAGGCGAGCCGTGAATTTGTTGACAAGAAGCTGGGGGATTACAGAGATTCCCTTATTGCGCAGATTAAGTTTGCGGATTGGGAAGATTCGCAGAACGCGGCGCCCAAAAACTGAATAACAGAGTCCGCCCTTTAAGCCGGGCGAAGCCCGGTGATTTCCTTATTTCTTCCCATTTTAATAGCCGGTGGGGTGTTAGGGGTAGCACCCCGTCCGGCTTAAGGGGCGGACTTTATGTGAAGTAATACAGGGCGTCGGGGACGCCGCTCCCTACAAAGCACACTTGTGAATCAATCCCTCAGTCAGCTTTAGCTGACAGCTCCCTTTACACAAGGGAGCCTTTAAGAATCCCCCAGTCATCGCGTATGCGATGCCAGCCCCCTTTAGGCAAGGGGGCCTTTAAGAGGTAGATATGCTTATTATTACGATCGAAGTCAATGCACCGTCAGGTCAGGCGATAGGTATAAAAGAGGCTATCGCACAGGATCTTGAGAAGTACGGCGATGTGAGAGTTACAAACATAAAAGAGATACAGCCCAAACAGGAACGGCTGTTTTAAGAAAGGCGGTGTTTACGCGTGGGAAAAATATGTAAGAACTGCGGCAGGGCGATGCCTGCCGGTTGGGAGACGAGAAATTATTGCATGACGTGCTCTACGGAGGTGCGGCGAGACAAGGCGGCACAGCTGAGAGAGAAAGGTGCGGAGCTGCGTGAAAAGAAAGGTGAGCAGCCTCCTGCACCGGGACTTGTCGGGGAGTATCCGGGTAAGCACCGATGCGAAACGTGCGGACACAGTTACCGACTTGATAACACGAGCCTGAGAGCGTGCAATTACATTGCGGATAAAGAGAAGTTTACTCTTCCGCCGCGTCCCAGACCTTCAGCAGATCCTAACCACTGCCTGTACTGGTCGAAATCTCCCGCGGGTGCAGGATGGTTTACAGAGGTGGAGAAGCGGGTGATGTATGACGGACGATCAAAGCCTGTACTGGATATGAGCCAATGCAAGGTATATAAGAGCGTTGGCACGGCGTCTGCACTCTTGGGTATTCCGCACATGAATATAAAGAAAGAGTGCGAGAGCACGGACAACATAAACGCTGACCGCCGCTGGCGTTACCTCAAGCCCGAAGAGATTGAGCTTATAAAGCCGAAGAAGGTGTGAGACATGGCGACAAAGCGGGTGCAGCGGTACAGAGGTTTTACCCTTGAAATTACATATTTGCCGCACTATCCGGATGTGGAGGTGGAAGCCACCCGCGAGGAGTGTGTGCATTTTGAAGGCCTGCAGGAAGAGACCGGTGTTTGTTGGAAGACAGGGCTGATAAAGCGTCGGAGCGGTTATTGTGATGAAGGGGAGCGGCGGGATGTATAGCTGCAACATGTGCGCATATGCCAACACATGCGGGTGCAGAGACAGTTCTGACACTCCGTGCAAACATTTTCGCACTATTCGTGATGCTTTAGAAGATTGGATTAAAATCGATTTGTTTACGCCTGATCCGTTTATGCCTCAGCGCACTTTCAAACTTCACATGGGCAGCATAGTCGAGTATGAAGAAAGACTGAGCACCAATGAGCGGGTGCTTAAGCATCTGAAGGAGAAATTTAACAGGAGCTGCGGAGGTATGTTTAGTTATGTTTTTTGCCACCGCCCGCCGACGGCGTTTTGTGAGTATAGAGCACATGATGGTCTTTGCGCAAAGCTTGAACCTTGCCGATACAAGATGTTCAGAACGGTTTTGCGAGCCCGTGGCAGCGGTAAAAGCATGATAATGCGGGGCGTCGAGGACGTCGCCCCCTACAACGAGGAGGATAAAGGTAATGGCTAAATACAGAAAGAAGCCTGTTGTTATAGAGGCGTTTTTGCTTGGTGTGGATGATGAGCCTGAGTGGTTTAGAGAGGCTGTAAGAAACGGAGAAATTGAAGTTATTGCGGGCATCATGCCCTCAAGTTTCTGTTACATTCACACGCTCGAGGGCATGATGAAAGCGGTTGCCGGAAGTAATTATATCATCAAAGGCGTACACGGTGAGCTTTATCCCTGCGAGGCGAGTATCTTTGAGAAGACCTATGAGGCGGTGGCGGACAATGAGCAAGCGGAAACTGAAACCTTGTAAAAGGTGCGGTGCAAAAGAAATCAGGTTAGAAAGCAGACATGGTTATTTTGTATATGTGTGTAATTTTTGCGGAAGACACGCAAGTTACTGCACTAGTGAGGGAAATGCAAGAGAAGCTTGGGATAGGAGTAATTAACAATGAGTGATATACGAAAAGATTGTCCAATGCGACATGAAAACGGAAATTGCCTTGTGGCTGGTGGTTTTTGTACAGCAGTCAATGACCCTATATGTGAAGCGTTGCACAATGCTTATTACTGCGGATATAGAAACGGCGTAACGGTGCAGAAGTGGATACCTGTTAGTGAGAGGTTGCCTGATGAACACGACAGTATATTCGCAAAGCTTTATGGGACCGAGAAATGGACACCCAATATGTTCCGTAAAGTATCAGACACTGTGCCTGTGGTCATTGAATACGCAGATGGTCAAAAGTCGGTCGTGTATATGAGAGCGCACGATGGCGAATGGGATTTAAATCCTATCTGGCAAGCAAAAGTCACGCATTGGATGCTGAAGCCTGAGCCACCGAAGGAGTGAGAATGATGTGAAAATGTGTGATAGATGCAAAGTACCTGGGTGCTTGCTGAACTATAACGGTAAAGCTTGTGAAAAAGCACGGGAAGAATATTGCCCAGAGGTAGTTTATACCAACGCAGACCGCATTCGTGAAATGAGTGATGAAGAGTTAGCAGCGTTTTTAGCTAAATTTGACCCACATTGTTGTAATTGCCCGGTAGATACCGTTTGCGGTGGATGTTCATCTACACCACCAAGAGATTGTGCGTATTGGTTTGAAGAGTGGCTGCAACTGCCAGCAGAGGAGCGTGAGTGATGAACGAGACGATAGCTGAAACAGGAAACGAAATAACCATAAAGATCAACGACGTTGCATGGAGCGTTAAAAGGGTAGATCCGAATCATGCGGGGTTGTATGTAAATGGTGTTGCGTGTGTCGGAACAACATGGCCGGCAAAAGCGGAAATATACATAGCGGACAATCAAGCGCCCAGCAAGATGCTTTTGACTATAAGGCATGAGCTTGCGCATGCATTTTTAAACTGCACACAGATCAGAGCGCCGGAAAGTTTTTCCGAAGAGGAAATATGTGAATTCGTCGCCCTGCACGGCGGACAGGTCATGCGCCTTGCGGAAGTGATTGTTGAAGCCATAGGTAACAGATAATTAATAAGAAAGGGAGAGCAGTATGGCGAAAATCGTTAAGTGTAAAAACTGTCAGGTTCTGGAGCACAGGAAGCTGACAAAGGAGACAAACCGAGGCAGCGGTGTTTACATCGTGGTCGATGCTCATTATTACTGCCCGACAAAAAAAGAAATCATGACCGGGCAGGAGGTCCTGAAGAAGGGCTGCGCCGCCGGAGTGCCGATTACATAGTAGCGGCGCCGCTGCAGGCATATAAAGAAAGGTGTTAAAGAATGTTCAGGCCGAAAACGTCGTTAAAGATCCCCTATGAGCGGCAGGGATACATTTACTTTACAAGCAAAAACTACAAGGCGCTGCCTAAAGAAAAACGTCAGCGCATAGATGAGCTTTGCCTTAAAGCGGGTGGAGAGCATCACAAAGCACTTTTAGAGTATGTGACTACGGATGCGACAGCTACACAGATATGCCTGAAGCATTATATAGGTGAGGGCACCCTCCACAGAATGCAGCGAAGATACTATATGAATTTCCCAAAGGTGCTGTAGCACATTGTCTCTCCCTCACCAGAGGGGGAGACAAGAGAGTGCACTTTCTGACGAGAGCCTTTGTACAGGGGCTTTGGTCAAAAAGTGCAACTGAATACATTTAAATAATACTGAAGATCGCGCACGCGTTCTTTGGTGGGCTTGGTAAAAGCCTAAGTTTACGACCAAGAGAGGATAAAGGGCAATGATGAAGGACGGATACTGGGTAATTCGTACATACAAGGCGGGCAATGTGGGAGAGAAAATAAAGTTTTGGATCCCCAATGCTCGCCCTGCAAAATCTTCAAGAAAGATAAAGTCAGATCTGAAGAAAATAAAGCAGAACGAAGCCTCCACCGTGAAGCGCCTGGCGAGAGTTATAAACGCAAATTTTTCTCACGGCGATATACTTCTCGGCCTTGACTACTCCCCTGAAGGCTATGAGAGAGTTTGCACACGTGCCGGTGTTACATCCGATGCCGCTGAGCCTGAGAGCCTTGAAGCTATTTACATGGCTGCGGATCATGAGCTTACAAACGCTCTGCGCAGAGTTAAGAGAGAACTTGAGAAAGATAACATTGAGCTGCGCTATGTGGCAGTTACATCAGATCTCAACGGAAAGACGGGAGAATGTGTCCGTGTGCATCATCATCTCGTCATCAACGGAGAGGCCCTGTTTGCCTTTATGGCGAAGTGGAATCTGGGCAACGTTGAGTACAGCACACTTCGCCGTCAGGCTGATTATACAGACATTGCGGTATATCTCATAAAGCAGGTGAGATATCTGCCCGATGCAAAGAAATATAAATCCAGCCGTAATCTTGTGCGTGTTGTTCCTTCAGACCGCGTAGCAAGAAACGGATCTCAGCTGCGCGCACCCCGCGGAGCCGTGCTGCTGCATGCAGGAGAATTCAAGCCCGGCTATCCTCAGTACATCCGGTACATACTTCCGGAGCGACAAATTGCATGAAAACAGAATAATTTAACGGCAGCCGTGCGCTAATACAGTGCATGGCTATAAGCCGTACCCGCAAAGAGCTGTGACAATCAGTCACGGCTCTTTTTTATGCCCAAAAAGATGACAGTTTGACGCACGAAAACTGTCACAAAATGTTAACAGGGAGGTGAGATGCGTGGAAGAACTGAACTTTAACGAAATGAGCGCCGAAGAGATAGAAAAACATTTAAAGCCGAAAGAGCGGCGCTTTGTCTGGGAATACGAGAAAGACTGGAACGGAACGAGAGCCGCCATCCGTGCGGGATACTCCGAAAAATCCGCTGCTGTTATCGCCAGTAGATTGTTAAAGAAAGTTAACGTTGCCGCGTACGCCCGCGCACGCCAGCGCGATCAGTACGAAGCGCTGAACATCAACAAAGAAACGCTGAGTATAAAGCTCAACCGGGTACTGGAACAGTGCATGGAAGGCACAGAGCATCTCTCATGGAATCCCGTAACAAGAGAGTATGAGCCTGACGGAACCTTTGTCTTCGACAGCAAGGGTGCTAACGGCGCTTTGAAGCTTCTGGGCGACAGCATCGGAATGTATCAGCAGCAGGTGAAGGTCAGCAGAGAGCTGGGCGTTGAAGCTTTTTTGAAAAATCAGCCTGAGAACGAAGCTGATGAGTTCTGATGGTCAACATACGCAATGCGAAAGAGTACATACAGCGATTTCTAAAAATCCGCACAAAAGCGGGTGACATTGTTCCCTTTGTCATGAATCCGCCGCAGCTGAAGCTTTACGAAGTCATAAAGCGTGAGCACGCAGCGGGAAAGCCCATACGCATTATCATCCTCAAAGCCCGACAGATGGGATTTTCCACACTTACTGAGGGGCTTGTCTTTCAGAGGACGGCGACAAGAGAGCTTGTAAACAGCTTTATCGTTACCCATCAGGATGACGCCACAACACAGCTTTTCAACATGTTCAAGCTGTATTACGAAAAGCTGCCGCCGCAACTGCAGCCTATGCTGAAGCGTTCAAACGCAAAAGAGCTTGTTTTTGAGAACCCCACAAGAGATCCTGCGGAGAAAGAAGCAAATCCCGGGCTTAAATCCAGCGTGCGATGTGCTACGGCCGGCGGTCGAGGTATCGGCCGCTCTATGACGCTGCAGAACGTGCACGCATCAGAGTTTGCATTCTGGCCGGGCGATAAAAACGCAACGCTTACAGGTCTTATGCAGGCAGTTCCTGCGCTCCCCGGCACAATGGTCGTTATCGAATCTACAGCTAACGGCTTTGATGAGTTTAAAAAGCTCTGGGACGCTGCTGTCGCCGGAGAAAGTGACTTTATCCCCGTTTTCTTTGCATGGTGGGAAATGCCTGAGTACCGCATGAAGGTACCCGAGGGGACTGTTTTTACAGATGAAGAGCTGAAGGTGAAAGAGCAATTTGAGCTTGATGACGAGCAGCTTTACTGGCGCCGCTGGTGCATTAAGAACAACTGCGGCGGCGATATGAACCTGTTTCATCAGGAATATCCCGCCACACCTGACGAAGCATTTATTGCTTCCGGTACGCCGTTCTTTGATAACTCGGTGGTTATCGAACGCAGAGAAGCGGTGAAGAATTTGCCTTGCGTTACTGGCGAATTTACATACAAGCGATTCTTTGACCCTGAAACAAAGCGGGTGACCTTGACAGACATCAAATGGACGGAACGTGAAAACGGTCCTGTACGCATATTTGAAGAGCCACAGAGGGGTTATCCCTATGTTGTGGGCGGTGATACCGCAGGTGACGGTAGCGACTGGTTTGCAGCTCACTGCATAAACAACGTGACCGGAAAGCTTTGTGCGGTCATTCATCACAAATACGATGAGGACGCATACGCAGAGCAGCTTTTCTGCCTTGGTATGCACTACAACAAAGCGCTTGTGGGCGTTGAAGTTAATTACTCTACACACCCAACACGCAAACTGCAGGACATGAGTTATCCGAGAATCTACGTCCGTGAAGCTTATGACGATTACGAACGCAAGGTTATGAAGAAGTACGGATTTAACACTAACGGCACAACAAGACCTGTGATCATGGCGCTGATCAAAGAGTACATGCGCGATATGCCTGAAAACTGCGTTGATTTCAAAACCCTTGGCGAGATGCTGACATTCTGCAAAAACGATGTGGGTAAGCCTGAAGCGCTGCCCGGTGAACATGATGACCTTGTTATGAGCCTTGTAATCACGCTGGGCATCAGACATCAGCAGAAGGCGACACCGGAAGATCTGACACCGAGAGTCAAGTGGACACAGGATCAGTGGGAGGACTACCGCAGGGCAACGTCCGAGCAGAAAGCGTACCTCATTTCCATATGGGGCAAACCAAAAAGATGATTCCCCACCCCAAAGCGGGTGTTTTGACAATTTCGCAGGAACAGCGTTGAAAATCCAAATCCGAAAGGAAAGGAGGAGACATACATGGAGAAGAAGGGCAGTTACATCGGAAGAATTTCCAACACAGGCACACAGTACGTCGAAGCGCCCGCGCAGAAGAAACAGGGCGGCAGCGGCGGCAAGGTTGTGACAGGTACAGACCTGCGCAGCGGCAAGAAATAACTCATAAAAAGGAGCATTTAAAAATATGAACGGACTTTATGAAGCATTAGGCATTAGCACAGGCGCGGAGGAGACAGCTCCTGCCGAAACACAGGAAATCGCCGAACCTGCGGATGCTCAGGGTACCGAAGGCGGCACAGAGCAGGCAGTCGCCGACCCTGCGGAAGGCACAGAGGGTGCCGAAAGCGGCAAAGGAAAACAATCCAAAGCTGACAATCAGAAGTATGCAAGACAGCGCAGAGAGCGTGAAAAACAGGAAGCTATCGACGCTGCAGTAAGCGCAGAGCAGAAGCGTCTTGAAGGCATTCTGCGTGATGCGGGACTTATCGACCCCACGAGCAAGAACGGCAGAATACAGAACCTTGAACAGCTTGAGCAGAGGGCAAAGGCAAATGCGGCGAAGGAAGCTGCAAAGGCGTTGTCTGAGGGCAAAGAGCTTACAAAAGAGCAGTTAATGACTCTTATGCAGAATTCGGAGAGCGGCCGCGAAATACTCCGGAATACTGCCGAAGTTGAGACGGAAAAACTTGGCGTTTACCGCACTCAGCAGATTGCGCTCATCTCCAAGATAGATCCCGACATCAAATCTTTTGAAGATCTGCAAAAAATCCCCGAATACGAAGAGTTTGAAAGTTACGTGCGAGACAACGGTCTCTCGTGGGAAAAGGCGTACCGCCTTGCCTGCGGAGACAGACTTGCGCAGAGGGGCGCTGCCGCTGCCCGTCAGCGTACTTTAAATGAAACCAGCGGCAAACAGCACATGACACAGGATGCTGCCCGTGGCGGAGCGGGTGTGGACATACCCCGTGACGTTGAAGCAATGTACAAGGCTATGGACCCGAGCCTTACTCATGAGCAGTGTGTCAAGAAATACAGCGATTATCTCAATCGCACAAAGAAAGGATGATAATTTATGTTTTTCCCCGCAACTGTAAAGGGAAACGTCGCACCTTGGAAAAAGCTTCCTGTTGGCGCGATCACGACTGAAGTGGGCATGGCAATGTATCTTTCCGGCGGCAAGCTGGTAAAGGCTACAGGCACAACTGCCCCCGAATATATCTGCATGGAAAGACACAAGGAAGCCGTTGCAGACGGTACATATATTCACGTTCTTCCCGTAAGCCCTGGCATTGAGTTTGAGACACAGGCTTCTGCGGCTCTTACATCTGTCAAAGTGGGCGACAAGGTAACCATTGCAACAGACGCACTTCGCATCACCGCAACCACAACAGACGGCGTTGCCCGCGTTCTTGCTATGGAGGGCACAGAGGTAGGCGCTACAGTACGCGTCGTTTTCGAATAAGAGAGAGGAGTGACATATAATGCCCGGTATTATTTTTTCCGAAGCTTCCGGTGTTGCTGATTCCATTTATGGAAAAGCTCAGGCACCTATTCAGGAGATCGTTCTGAGTACAGCAAAAACACGTGAGGAGACCGAAAGCGCATATAAGCGCATCTTTAAGATGACGCGTTCCACACACTATGCTGAGACATACGGCGGTGTTACAGGCTTCAAGGGTTTCCGCCCCACGCCTGAAAACGGCGCAAATAACCGCGACGGCATGCAGGAGACATTTGGCAAAACCCTGAAAAACATTCGCTGGACAGACGAGTTTGTTGTTTCTCACGAGATGGTTGAGGACGCACTTGTTATGGAATTCAACGAAAGACCTCAGGGCTTTGTTGATGGCTTCTATGACGCAAGGGAAGACTATGCAGCTGCACTTATCGGCGGCGCTCTTATGGGCAAGACCGAGATCGATTTCTATGGTCAGAAATGCGACATTACATCCGCTGACGGTCTGTCTCTGTTTAACGCTGCACATCCCAGCGTAATCAACAGCAGCAATGTTCAGTCAAACGTCTGCAGCAACGTGCTGTCTGCTGAGGCTCTTGACCTTGTTGAGACCGCACATCAGAACCTGCGTGACGACCATATGAAGAGCCTTCAGATCGCGCCCATGACACTTGTCATCCCCAACACAGCACAGGCTAAGCGTATTGCCTTTGCAGCGGCAGGCTCTGAAAGAGATCCCCTGACTTCCAACAACGCTTTCAACTATCAGGTCGGACGCTGGAACATTCTTGTATGGCAGCGTCTTAATGACTACATTACGACAGATGGTGAGCAGTTCCCCTGGTTCACTCTTGACGAGGTCTACAATCAGCGCTTCTCCACCGCTATCTTCCAGGACAGAAGCGATCTGAAAATCAGATCCCACATTGATGAAAGCAACTGGTCCAATGTATGGTCCGGTATTGCACGATTTGTCGCAGGCTTTAAAGACTTCCGCGGCGTCTTCGCGGGCGGCGTTACAGGAGCAGCTGCGCTGGTATAAATCCAAAAGTATAAAGTACAGCACAGCAGACCGCGAGGCTCTGCTGTGCTTTGTGTATAGGGAGTGAAAAACATGGATAAACACAACGCAGAGCTTGAAAAATGGCAGGCAAAAGTACGCAAGGCGAAAGTTGATATGAAGCTTACCCGAGACCGAATAACAGAGCGTGAAAAGATATTCAAGGGTGAGCAGACTATAAAACCCATTACAGATGCGCAGGAGGAAGCGTGGAAAGGCGGCAAAGAAAAGGCAAAACACGTTTTCAACATTGTAGCAGAGAATATTGAGAGCGAAATCGATGTCAATATTCCGCAGCCGAAGGTAACGGCGGTGCGCCCTGAAGATGAGTATCTTGCAAAGCAGATAGAGGACTTTATACGCTCAGAGCTGGACAGGCAGCCCTTTGAAGAGATGAACGACCTGCAGGAACGAATCGTGCCTGTGCAGGGCGGCTCTTTCTGGCAGGTAGGCTGGGACAATACAAAGCGTACACACACAACCGTAGGTGAACTGTTTACGGAAGTACAGCACCCCAAAAGGGTGATACCGCAGCATGGTGTGTACTCCTCTGTTGAGGAGATGGACTTCATCGCTCTTGAGATACCGAAGACAAAGGAGGATATCAAGCGCAAATACGGTGTTGACGTTTCAGATTTGAGTGAGGAAGAACCTGATGTAAAGAGTACCGACGATGAAGCACCCACGGATATGGTAACACAGGTCGTCGTCTATTTCCGCAATGAGGACGGCGGCATAGGAAGATACAGCTATGTGGGCGACACAGAGCTTGAAAATATAAAGCACTGGAACGCACGCCAGCGAAGAAGATGTGCAAAGTGCGGAGCTCCTGAGGAAGCGGCGGCAAATCACATGGGAGTTCCCACTCTGAACGGCACATATCCGGGAACGGAGCTTGCAGGTGTTGAGATACCTGATGACGGCACATATACCGAGGTGCCGAAAAAGAAAAAGCGAATGGATGAGTGCCCCTATTGCGGCGGTCGCAAATGGGAGATGGCAACGGATGACTACAGAACAATTGATGTTGACTACATAACAGCAACGGGAAAGGTGCTTCCCGCGAAAATAGAAAAAACGGACGAACTCGGAAACATAACGTATGAAGATGTGAAGTATCCGTACTACAAAGTGGATCTATATCCGATCATAATTCAGCGAAATATCTCTGTGTATGGTGAACTGCTGGGTGAAAGTGATGTTGACAAGATAGAAGATCAGCAGAACACAATGAACAATATAAATAAGGTCATAATCGACCGCATATTTGAAGCGGGAACGATAATAGGCCTGCCCCGTGACGTTGACATTGAGACAGACCCGAAAAACGGACGTATTGTGAGATTTGACGGACCTGAACAGGCAGGGCAGATAAAAACCTATGATTTCACCGGTGATATCAGCGAACACATGGCGTTCCGTTCCGCTATATACGAAGAGCCAAGACAGATCCTGGGAATTACAGACAGCCTTCAGGGGAGACGCGATTCCACAGCTACAAGCGCTGTTGCAAAAGAGTTTGCAGCTACACAATCTGCAGGCCGTCTTGAGAGTAAACGCCGCCTGAAGAACGCGGCGTATGCCCGTATATTTGAGCTTATGTTCAAAACTGCTCTTGCAAATATGGATGAGCCGAGACCTATAAGACGCAAAGAGAACGGGGAGACAGTCTACGCAATGTTTGACCCTATGGAGTTTTATGAGTTAGACGCAGCGGGTGAATGGTATGTCAATGACAGATTCCTTTTCTCTACCGATTCTGCTGCGCCCTTGGCGTCAAACCGAGAGGCGATGTGGCGTGAGATCACCACACAGTATTCGAGCGGCTCTTACGGAGACCCGAACAGCGACGAGACACGTCTTTTGTACTGGTCTCAGATGGAAGAACTGCACTATCCTCTTGCGGCATTTGTGAAAAAAGCTATAAGCGACAGAGTCAAACAGCAACAGGAGATAGTTAAGGCGCAGCTGGAAGCTTTGAAGAATAGAACGGCGACACAGCCGATGACGCCTGCCGGAGCACCTGCGGCAATGCCGTCGGGCATGCCTGCTCAGGGCGATGTTAATGGGGGAGGTATGCCGCTGTGACGGTAAAAGAAATTATTGAAAAAGTTGACAGTTTGCGACGTAATAACCAGTTTACTATAGGAGACAAGATGAAGTGGTTAAACCAGTGCGAAGCAAGACTTCAGCTGGAATGTCTGCTGATGCCGTGCGTTGAAGTTCAGTACGACTATACAGCGGATGCGGATGAAGAGCTTCTGGCGAAAACGCCGTATGACGAGCTCTATGTATATTACATTTGCGCAAAGATAGATGAAGCTCTGAGCGAGATGGAGAAGTACAACAACACCATTTCTCAGTACAACGATGTACATGAGAGCTTCCAAAAATGGCTTATAAAAACCCACGATCCGAAGCATAACAGAATTCATATCCGCAGAGAAGCTCCTATTATCTTCCGCGGCGATGAAGTTACTGTGAATCTGTACGGATTGCCCGTTGATGCCGAAGAGGTTACTGAGACAAAGGTTCTGCTGACGCAGAATGAAGTTACTACAGAGCTTGCAGATGTGACAATGGAAGGCGATACGCTGACATTTACGCTTACCGCAGCGCAGAGCTACGCGCTCTCCAAAGGCTCTCTTTTCGTCGGCTACGACATTTTAAGCGGAGAATACAGGTACAGGGAAGAACGGGCAAAACGCTTTTACGTAAAGCTTGCGTCTGAACTGCAGGCAATAGTGGACGGAGAGCAGGGAAGCCCCGTTGATGAATCTCTTACAATTCACGGAAGAGCAGCGGATGCAGGAGTTACAGGCAAGGAGTTTGAAAAGGTCAGACAGCTTATCAAAGCTCTGAATGATACTACAGCACAGCTGAATGTGGATTTAGGCAGAGTGGCTGTTGAAAGTACCGAGCATCCCGGCTGTTGGTATCGCATTGTTGAGGGAGAGACCGAGTGGCTTAATCCACCTATGATCGTCGGAGTTGAATATCGAACGACAAAAAGATATGGCGGGAAAGTAGTCTATGTAAAAACCGTAAATTATGGCACGATGCCGAACACAACTTTTGCAATGAAATCTCACGGCATAACAATGACCGGAGTAACTGAATCACGAGGCGTACAGATCAAACAAGATGGTTCAACGGTCGCTTTTCCTCTTCACTACGCGACAGGTTCAGAACAGCAGACAATAGATCTGCTGGTAAATCTTACTTCTATGATCATTACTACAGATTTTGATGCGAGCGATAGAACTGCAAATGTTGAAATATGGTACACAAAAGCGTAAAGGAGTGTGAAGTATGGAAATTATTAGCAGTAAACCCGTAAAAGCGGGTGAACAGCCAAAGTGCAGCATACCACACTCACAGCCTATGCGGAGCAAGCCGGGACCTCAGGGCGAGGCAGCAACAATTGAAATTGCGGACGTTGTGACTATTGAGCCTACAGATCCTGCAAGAGTTGAAAACCTTGGTGATGCTTCAAATGCAAAGCTTGTGCTGTATATCCCGAAAGGTGATCAGGGCAATGCCGGAAGGGACGGAGCCCCCGGTGAGCCGGGTGATGACTACATTCTCACACCGGAAGACAAAAAAGAAATTGCGGAGCTGATTGAGATACCTGAAGGTGAAGGCTCGGCAGGCGGCTATTACACACCTGAGGTTTCACAGGTAGACGCTGACACGATGGCGGTATCGTTCACCGCAAGCAGCGAGAACATGCCGCAGGTGGAAAGTGTAAATATCACACTTCCCGCAGGACCACAAGGCGAACAGGGACCACAAGGCGAACAGGGACCGCAGGGACCTGCAGGGCCGCAGGGACCTACAGGACCGCAGGGAGCTCCGGGCGAAAAAGGCGACACAGGCGCACAGGGCATCCAAGGTGAAAAAGGCGAAAAGGGTGACCCCGGCAGCGACTACGTTCTCACCGAAGCTGACAAGCAAGAGATAGCCGACATGGCAATTATCGTCAGTACAGAGCAGCCTACAGAAACAGGCGTGTTTTGGTATGATCCTGACGATGACAGCAGCGTAGAAACCTACACCAAAACAGAGATAGACGCCATGTTTGGAGCATACATCACCGATATTGACACTCTTGTAGGGGGTGACAGCTAATGGCAACTGCTGAAAGTGTAAAGACTAAGATACAGGGTCTTATTGATACTGCAAACGAGGCAACAGGCGGTACGGATACCGATTTGACAGCGGCTGTAAATACGCTTATTGCGGGATTCGGTCAAGGTGGTGGCGGTGCTGTGCTTTTGGAAAGCGGAACTGTTACCACAACATCAAGCACTTCGTATTTCATTCAAGAACTTTCCGAAACGCCCGATTTAGTGTTGGTATGGGCAGAAACAGAAATAACCGCTGGGGCTACGGCGGGTGTTGTTATAGCGGTGCTGCCAATTACACTACTTCCTACTGACACTACGCCGACTGGTGCAATCAGCAACTTTATAGCTCAGTTGCGATACCTTAATGGTAACATTACCAACGCTGGAGAAACGAGTAATGTTGGAATTTTTCTTACTGACGGTGTTCCGAAGTTTGGATGTTCCCGCATTTCCAGCAGTTATCCGTTAATTGATGGTGACTACCATTACGAAACATACAAGCTTTGGAGTTGAGGTGATATGAATGTATATATCTAAAACAAGCAAAGGTAAATTCTATCATAATGGCGAAGAAATCACCGAAACCAAATACAACAAAATTCTTTCCCTGCTCCACAACAGACCTACAGCCGAAGAAGGATTTGCATATCGTCTTACCGCTGACCTTGAATGGGAACTTTACGAAGTGCCTGTTGAGGAAGAAGCGGAACTGACCGAAGCAGAAGCACTTGAAATCCTGTTAGGGGGTGCGGTATGACACGAAGCGAAGCTTTAAAACTGCGTAAAATCATCGAACAAGCGGTACAGAGCTTATCTGACAGCTCAGCATTACAGGCGGTGACTCTGCATCCTGCGTGGACAACAGACACAGCCTACAGCGCAGACTACAAAGTACAGTACGGCGGCAAGCTTTACAGATGCAAACAGGCGCATACATCACAGAGCGGATGGGAGCCTGAAAATGTACCTGAATTGTGGGAGCAGATAAACGAAACTCACGCAGGAACGCTTGAAGAACCTATTCCCTACGATGGCAACATGGCGCTTGTAAGCGGTCTGTATTACGTTCAGAACGATGTTATCTATCTCTGCACAAGAGATACAGTAAATCCCGTGTACAGCAGTTTAGAAAGCCTTGTGGGGCTGTACGTTGAGGGGGTGTAAACAATGGGCGCATTTAAGTACATAGATGAAAACGGCGATGTTGTATACGTTGTAAAAGGTGTCAAGGGTGATAAGGGCGATACAGGCGAACAAGGTATTCAGGGCGTTCAGGGCGAAAAAGGTGACACAGGTGCAACTGGTAAAGACGGAAGTAACGGTGCAGATGGTTACACGCCTGTTCGTGGTACAGACTACTGGACTGCTGATGATAAAGCAGAAATTATCAACGAAGTAATTACTGCACTTGGCGGCTCTCCTGTTTTTGGAGTAGTTGACGATGCGGGAAACATCACCCTTTCAGGACTTGCAGACGGTACATACACTCTGAAATATGAAAACGATGATGGTACTACAACTGATATCGGTTCATTCACAGTAGGTGAAGTTGTTCCTGCATACACAAACCTGTTTGACCCTGCGGCGGCTACACTTAATCAAAGATGGTCAAATAGTTCGTTTGCTTACAAGGATGAAAACGGTATTGTTGTATCGGATTATATTCCTATCACTATTCCGTCAGATGCCGATAATCCGTCCGTTTTACGTTGGCGTGGCGGTACCATGACAGGTAATGCAGGTCTTATGTATTTCAACGCATCCAAAACTGTTATTAATGCATCAGATGCAAGCACAAACGGCGCTGGACTTAATTCAACTAACTCGTCCTTTACAACCGATGAAAACGGTGACGGCATGGTCAACTTAGGCTTCAAAAACGGTAATTTGCAGAGCAACTGGCAAGCAAGCGCAGCTTATGTGCGTTTGTCTCTGTATATCGGTAGCAGCGCACTTACAATTGACGATATTCAGAACGTCATCATTACCATTGACGAGCCTATCACGGATTAAGGCGGTGATTACATGGCACAGTTTACAGATTTTATTCCGCAGAACGTAGCACCGTCAGAAGCAAACGAAATAGGCGTGTATAGCGCAAGCGGAAAGAAAGTGTGTAGTGTTGAACTTAGTCACCTCGCCTTCCCTTCAAATGCAGGTACAAAGCTGTACAGCTTCGGAGCGTTGTCTGATGTACACATTTCACAGGATACAGCAGAAGCGGATTTTCGCAGAGCGTTGACATACTTCCAAGATACTGCAAATGTGGATTTTGTCTGTATCGCAGGTGATTTGACACAGTATTCCGAAGCGGCAGAGTGGGAACTATATGCACAATGCGTCGCCGAAGAAAGCGAAAGCACACCTGTCTATGCGATAGCAGGAAATCATGACGGATATGGAATAACTGTAACCGATGCGTTTTGTCAAGAGCATTTTGGCTATGGAGTATTCCACACATTCACGCAAGGTGACGATGTATTCATTATGATGTCTAATGCGTGTTATCCGAGTGAAAGCGGTAATTTGCCGCCGTTCTACACATCGAGTTTGCAAGCACTCTGTGAAACATTGGAAGCAAACCGAAATAAACGATGCTTTGTATTTCAGCATTATTTTATGGTGGGTACGGCTGGAGACCCTTTGGATGCTTATGGTTCTACAACTCTGTTCGGAACGCAGGAAACAGTTATCCAAAGCCTAATGAAACACTATCCAAATGCGTTGTGGTTTCATGGGCATAGCCATCAGATGTTTGAAGTACAAACAATACATGATAAAGCAACATACGACTTTGATTTTGGGTGTCACAATATCCATATTCCGTCCTGTGCGTTGCCTGTTCAAATAACCGAAAGCGGTTCACGAATACAACTGTCGGAAGGAAGTCAAGGCTATGTGGTAGATGTATACAACAACGGAATACATCTGAAAGGTCGAGATTTTTCCAACGGTGTATTTTTACCTATTGCTTCTTATTGGCTTGATACCACATTGCAAACCGTGGAAGCAGGCACATATACAGACAGCACAGGTACGATTACACCATAAACGAGGAGATAACATGATGAACGCATTACATCTTATTTGGATTATTCCATTATCAGTAGGTATCGGATATGCAATTGCCGCTTTGATGGTGGCGGCGAAGAGAGGGTAAAAAGGAGAGATAACTATGAAAGAAAATATTATCAAAGGAGTGTTAACGGCAGCTATGGCTACACTTATGGCGTATCTTGGACATTTGGTGATTCCCATTATCATTCTGGCGGCAGTGATGCTGCTTGACTACGGGACCGGCATTGGCAAAGCGTGGGTAGCAGGTGATCTTTCGAGCAAAATCGGTGTCATCGGCATTCTGAAGAAAGTGGGATATCTGGTTATTGTAGCGGTAGGAATGATCATCGACTGGGTATTACAGGCAGGAATGACTGAATTACACATTGAGTATAACCTTGAATTCTTATTTGCAATGATCGTTATTATCTGGCTAATACTCAATGAACTGATTTCTATACTGGAGAATGTAGCGGCTATAGGAGTTCCCGTTCCCAAGTGGTTAACTAAAATTATTACCAAACTTAAAGATCACACAGAAGAAAAAGCGGGTGCTGAGACATCTGAACAGGAGGAATAGCAATGGACATACTCGACGTAGGTTTAAAATTTTCGGGAACGCTCTCTAAGCGCAGCAAAACAGATGAAATCGTGCTGCATCACGCAGCAGGCAACGGCTCTGTTGAAAGCATCCACAACTGGCACATTAACGGAAACGGATGGGCGGGAATCGGATACCACTTCTATGTTCGCAAAGATGGTAAAGTGTACAGAGGCAGACCTATTGATACTGTAGGCGCACACGCATACGGAGAAAACGGGCACACAATCGGCATCTGTTTTGAAGGCAATTTTGAGAGTGAAACAATGAGCGATGCTCAGAAGCAGGCGGGAGCTGAACTTGTAAGCATGCTCAGAAAAGAGTACCCGTCAATCGTAAAAGTGTCCGGGCATAGAGAACATAACTCAACGGCCTGCCCCGGCAAGAACTTTCCTTTTGAGTATATTGCGGCGGGAGTAAAGCTTTCTGAACCGGAAGAAGCGCCTGAGGAAACGAGAAATCTTTACCGCGTCAGCAATGAACTCATTGTTGCAGACCCTGCAAAGGTGAAGTACACAGGCGACGGCGTCTTTACGATCGTTGAAGAAAAGACAGTTAACGGCGTTGTATACGGCAGGCTTAAATCCGGTGCCGGATGGATCAGTCTTGCCGATGCAAAGAAGGTTTAAAAACCCCACAGGCTCAACGGAGAGGAGGTGAGCGGATGGAAGTGAGCTGGCTGCTTGGGCTTGTACACGAAAAGCACAGAGATACTGAGCTGTATAAAGCCCTTGGAGAATTCTATGAAAAGCTGAGCAATGAACTCAAAAAGGAGTTTAAGAAGACATTAAAAAGTGTTGCTCTGATGATAGATCACAAAGAGGCGCGTGAAATCGTTGCACGAATGGAGCCGCACGGCGAAAAGTGGAATGTTGAAGTTATCAAAAAATACCTTTCAGACAAGGCGGTACATCCCGACAAAGAGCTGCATTATTACCTGATAATGAATATGGCTTATAACGATTACAAGCATACTGCTGAAAAGTTTGATGTCGACAACACAGACTTTTATTACTGTATTGCCCATGACTTCATAGAAGATCCTGACGCCAAGGATTTCAAAGTTGAGAAATATTTCATGTAATATGCTGAGAAGCAGAAAGGGTTGAGTCCATTGTTCTAATTGCCAAATCCCCCGAAAACAAAGTCCGCCAAGCCAACGAGAATATAAATCATTTTATTTAAAAATTATATTTAAGGAGGCTATTTAATATGTCAGAAGTTAACTATACAACAAGAGGTCAGGGTAACCTGAACACAGTGCTCGGTGCAATCGGCACCGCAGGCGGAATTCCCGAAATCGTAGGCGGCCTTTTCGGCGGCATGCGCGGCGGAGGATGGGGCGGTCATGGCAGCTACGGCGGTTATGGTGGCTACGGCATGCATGAACACCTTATCAACAGATATGAAGCGATGCAGCAGTCCCGCATTGCAGAGCTTGAGTCCGAAGTCAAGCTGAGAGATTCCAATATCTACACAGATAACAAAATGCTTGAGATGTACAAGTATTTTGATGGTGAAATCAAGGGAATCAACCAGCAGCTTTGTGCACAGGCTGTTATGAATCAGAAGACAGCGGATTCCTTCGACCTTGTACGCAATGACCTTATGTGCTGCAAGAAGGAACTGTATTCTGCAATTCACCGCGAGCGTGACGAGCGCAGCTGTGCAGACAATGCAATCGTAAACTACGTCAACGCTACATTCTATCCCAAGATGGTAGCAGACGTAACAACAGCGGCAACTACAACAGCGCAGCTTCTTTACAATCCGCTTCCTCGCAGCGGATATCGCAACGATCAGTTCTAACGATAATGAATAAGGGCGGGGAATTTCCCCGCCCGGCTTAAAACTTTACAGGAGGTATTTACATGAAAGTGACGTCAAAAGCAGTTGTAGATGGTTTTGCAGATTATCTGTCCAAAGAATTAAAACCTCAGTACCCGACAAACACACTCGGTGGTTTTATGATGGGCTTTTCCTCCGGTCTTATCAGACGGAGAGCAGAGATAGTTGCAGCTAAGCTCATGAGCAATCCGCTCATTTCAACTTTTGTTATAGATGAAGAAGGCATGATAGATCTTGATGAGCTGCTTGAGGCAGCACGGGAAGCAGTTCCCGATACGGGACTGATCGTGTCGATACCGCTTTCTGGGGAAGTAACATTCCGTAAGAGTGATGCTGATGTGATTAAGCAGTACATAGAAAGAGCGTCCGGCTAATGCCGGACACATGGAGGCGATATTATGTCTAAAGAAACCAAACTCCCGGAGCTTACGGGTAACGACCATGAGGACGTTGCCCGGCTTTGGGATTTTTTGTTTAGATACGTAAGCGATGTGAATGCACAGATAAAACTGTCTCGCATCGGATGTAAAAGAGAGACAATTAAATTTTCGTCGGGACGGGGCATTGTCATTTGTGAAGGTGCGCTGCCCGTCTCTGCTGTAGCTGCTACAAGGAACGGCGGAGGCGGCAGCGGCACATATGCGGTCAGATCTGCAGTATGCATCGAGCCCGGCGCAGTGAGAATACAGTTAACGGAGAGCTACAGCGGCATTGCCGACATCTCCGTATTTTGGAGCAAGGAGGCAAACGGTAATGTATAAACCGCAAGTACCATACACACCGCAGATGTATAAGAACTTTCAGACGAAGTTCGGAGGATATAACCACACGTCCAGCTGCGGTGAGGGTGAAATCTACGACATGAAGAATATCGGGCATGAGGAATTTCCTGTACTGACGCCCAGAAGAGGAAGAAACACAGCACCTGCTTTTGACAATGGCCGCATATTCCCCGCGTACAGCGCAACGGAAATTGTGAGACCGCCCATACTGCAAATATACAGCTTTGATAATGCGTATGTTGTTGAAAAACACGCATCATACTATGAGGGGTTAGGAGTTATATTTGGAACTCCGCCATATGTTTTTTGGAAAAATGATGATATAGAAGATTTTGAGCTTAAAAACCTTGGAAACAACTACGATATTGCGCAGTCTATGCACGATTATGCAAAAGCGGAACGTTTTAACCTTGCCAGTATTAACAAATATATTGCACAGAACTACGGCGATGCCTTCCGAAGAGATTTAAAAGGAATTGTTGAATCTCTGGATAAGTTGGAAGCAGCACAGTCGTCAGGTCTCGAAGTGCAAAACGGAGATGTATACGCAGTGCTTGACTTAGAGAACTTTGCGTATGGGCAAAAAGATTTTGGAGATAACGGTGCATTTGACCAAACAATAGGTATTTATGCCTGCTATTTTTGGAACGGAAGTTCGTGGAGTTTTTTGCCAAACCGAAACGATGTGGGAATGCCTGTCAGATCTATGACGTTCAGAAACGGAACTTACCAAGGAGAAGAAGCGGAAGCAAACACAATATACTGCGCAAATGGCTTCCCGGAAGGGATGATCGAAGGAGATGGACTTTTGATATCCGGCTGCACAAAGCAGCCTCTTAACAACAAAGCTGTAGTTATAAAAGAAATTTCGGAAGATCGCAAAGAATTGAGGTTTTATGAAAATACATTTACCCTTGTTAACGATGCTTCGGTAGTTGAAGACGCAGTTACAATTACACGCCCTGCGCCTGAGCTTGACTTCATGTGTCATTGCAACAACAGGCTTTTCGGCTGTAAGGGCGACACAATCTACGCATCTAAGCTTGGAGATCCGTATAACTGGAACGTGTTTGAGGGTATATCCACAGACAGCTACAGCGTTGAGGTTGGCTCCGCAGGCGACTTTACAGCCTGCTGTGCATATGACGGCGATGTGCTGTTTTTCAAAGAGGACAGAATATACAGGCTTATGTACACAGACAGATCTCCCGAGAACTGGAGCCTTGTGGAAACCGAAACCTACGGAGTGAAGGCGGGCTGCGACAGAAGCCTCGCCATTGCAGACAGCTGCCTTTTCTATTATTCCCCCAGGGGGATGATGCGATATACAGGCACGCTGCCCATGAGCGTCAATGACGCTTTCGGTACAGATGAGTATGAGAACGCTGTAGCGGGAAGCGACGGAAAAGACTATTACGTGTGCCTTACAGATAAAGCGGGTGTGTCAACTCTGTTTGTATTCGACACAACGCACTACATCTGGCTTAAGCACGATGAGATAAGAATCATAGGCTTTGCTTATCACAAGGGGGACCTTACAGCTCTTGTGGAAAAAGAAAGCGGAGACACAGAGGTTATCCGCCTCGGTCAGAAGGTAATGGAAACATCCGCAGAGGATGATTGGTTTGACATGGAGTCGATGATCGAATTCGGAGACACCATGAATGACACCACCAACAAGAAAAACAAGATGAACATTTCCGTCGTGGCGGAAGTTCAGCTCATGAGTGAGCTGCGGTTTTATATAAGCTGTGACGGAAACCCGTATGAGTTTTTAGGCGAGATAAAGGGACCGAGCACAAAGCAGACGCACAAATTCTCGTATGTGCCCACAAGGTGTGATTACTACAGGCTCAAAGTGGAAGGTAAAGGCTTTTGGAAGATCTACGCGATAAGCAACGGTTATTCACCAGGAAGTGATGTATAAGGAGTGATTAAAAATGACAGAGACAGAAATCAGAAAGCAGATAAATAAAAATCAGGCGCAGTATGCAAATGCAAACGACGCCACAAAGGCGCTGCTGCAGTCTAAGAATGAGGCGCTTGCCAAGCAGCTTGACACGCTGACAGGAGGACAGAGTACATATGACGCAGGCACCGGCACGTGGTCGCTCTCAGGCGGCAGCAGGGACGCTGTAACGCGATATCTTGAGCAGCGTGACATGGTGGCAGGCGGTGCTTACGGCGGGTATGACGCCGCAAGTGACCCCGCCTACAGCGCCTTGAAGAAAAGTATCTTACGAGAATCTGACAGATCTGTAGAAGATACGATGGGCGCATATGCAGGCATGGCAGGCGGTATTCCCTCTACAGCGGCGGTAACTGCGGCGCAGGAGACCGCAAACTACTATAGAGGTCAGCTTGCAGATCAGAAGGTGGCGCTGGGTGAGCAGGACTACAACAGATGGCTCAATGAAAGAAATGCTGACAGCGAGCTGATGTCTATTTACGCATCTGAGGCGGAAGCCAGTGCGGCGAACCTTGCAGCTCTCGGCGACTTCTCTGCTATGGGTAAGCTGTACGGATGGAGCGATGCGCAGATGGCAGAAGCGCAGAGACTTTGGCTTGCAGAGCAGGGCGGCTCCGGAGGCGGCAGCTCAAGTGATGAACTTGACGTACCAGACAATGCATCACTGTTTCCCGCCGGTGTTGTTTCCGCGTTAGGATATGGTACCGGCGGAACAGCCCCCTATGGTGTCGCTACAAAACGAGGTGCTGCACAAACTGGAGGCGTAGATGAAGCTGCGGTTTACAGCAGAGTGCAGAATCTTGTTAGCAAAATGACACCTGCTCAAGCGTGGTCGGTTATAAATGATGGAACGACATTCAAAGGTGCAGAAAAAGATGCTGCAGTACAGATGTATAGAGAACTGTTCAGCTAAAGGAGAGATACTCATGGCATACCAGTTATCAAATGAGATAAGAGCGCAGATACATAGCGATGCTGAAAAACTGCGCAACAGAAACGGAAAAAAGCAAAGCAACGGCGACACAACACAAACACGTGCTGTAAACAGAAGCAACACTAAGCAGGGAATAACCACCCCTGCTGTGTCCGTTCGAAGTACAAGCGGATACCAACTGTCTGATGCCATAAGAGAGCAGATACACCGGGATGCTTTAAAACTGAAGAACAGAGGGCAAACAGACAATGTAGGTGCCGCTGCACTTGACGCATCTACGGGCGGGCAGACTTTTGCAAGGAAAACAAAGAAAGATACATCTTTTGCTCCAAATCCTTATAAATCGTACAATCAGCCTGCAGCAAGCGGTGAAAAGGGCAGCGGTGCGCAGATGACAAAGGCATACTCCGACAAACGCCTGCAGGATGAAGCGCTTGCGGTGTTCAAGGAATACGGCGGAAAGTCATATTCTGAGATACAGGAAGCGATTGCGCAAAATACCGGCACCGATTATATGTCACAGTACCGCAATCAGGTGCTTGCGCAGATAGGGCAGCAGAACCGCACAAGAGAGGATGTTGAGCGGGAGATAGCCGAGACTGAGGCGGAACTCCAAATTGCACAGGCCGAGTGGGATGCTTATGCAGAGGAAACAGGATATTCGGCAACCGGCGACAGCCGCGATGGATACCAGCAGCACACAAACCGTGTAAACGAGCTTATAAACCGAAAAGAAGCACTACAAGGCGAATTGTGGATGTATGACCAGAACCAGATCTACGCTGCTATTCCCGGGTATTCCGACTTTGCAAAGAACAGCGCAGTTAATCCCGACAGCGGAGAATGGGACGATCCTGACTACCGCTACATAAACAACATACAGAGAGAAGGTACTGTCGCTTCTGAAAACAGAATGGCAGCATATCAGTATATGACCGATGAAGAGGTTGGAATTTACAACTATCTCTACAACGTGTCGGGCAAAGATGCTGCAGATAAGTATCTCGACTATCTTGAGTATTCTCTCAACGAAAGAAATCAGCAGGCTATATATGAAAGAACATACGACTTTGCAAACAAAAACCTTGGAACCAAGATTGCCACATCTGTTGCGTCAATTCCTGCAAATCTCGCATCGGGTGTGGGCTATCTTGATGTTTTAGGACAGCGTGCTCAGAGAGTTATTACAGGTTCTGACAAGCCTATTGACTATAACCGCAATGCACAGGGTGCGTACACATTCACACAGGGCGCACGAGAAGGTGCAATGAGCGGAATGTCTGATACGGGCAAGTTTATTTACAGCACTGCAATGTCTATGGGAGACTCTTTGGGTGTACTGGGCATCAGCCTGCTGACAGGCGGCGGTGCAACACTTCTCTTGGGCGGCAGCGCTGCTACAAGCACCATGCACGACGCGAAAGCCAACGGAGCCACAGACGGGCAGGCTCTTGCTATGGGGCTTGTGGCGGGTGCTGCGGAAACGATTATGGAGCGCCTGCCTCTTGAGCAGCTGCTTAACATCAGCTCTGCATCAGGCTTCAGAGAAATTATTTCAAACATTGTAAAACAGGGCGCAAACGAGGCGACAGAAGAAGTGCTGACAACAGTTGTCAATACTGCTGCTGACGTGCTCATCATGGGAGATAAAAATGCGCTGATGCGCAGCTATGAGAATTATCTTGCGCAGGGATACTCTCCCGAAGAGGCAAAAGCCAAAGCGGGAGGAGAATGGATAAAGGGACTTATGGGAGATGCGCTGGGCGGTTTCTTGTCCGGCGGGCTGTTTGGCGCAGGCGGTACCGCAGTTAAAAACATTAACCAGTATTCTGACAGAAAAAGCAAGGGTGCGGGAATAAGCACTTCGGAATATACTCTCCCGCTGCTTATAGACCATGTCGAGAAAGGCTATACAAATGATGCTACGGGTGAAACTTCACAGTATAGCGAGGAGACAAAGCAGACTGCCGCTGAGATCAAGACGGATCTGAGTGAGGGCAAAAGTGTCAGCAATGCGAAGAAAGGAAAACTTGCGGAGCAGATTCTGAAGGACAATGCAGACTTTAACAGCAACGTGCTGCCGCAGATTCTGCTGGAAGCACAGAACCGCGAGGATGCAGCGGCAAATGCGGAACAGAGTGCCGAAAAAACGGAACAGAACGCTCCGAAACGTAACATTGTTGAAAAAATCCGCACACGTCTGCAGCAGAGAAAGGCTGCAAAGACGGAGGGGGCAAAGATTGAACCTGCAGCTGCAAAGATAATGGCAGAGGACGTTGTATCTTCCGAGAGAGTGTACAGCGAGAAAACAAAAGCCGCTGCACAGAGAATACTGGACAGCGACACTGTAAACGACGCAGATGTGCAGGCTCTTGTCGCCGGCATAAAGGCTGACAATCCTGAGTTTGGTGAGTATACAGTGCAAGAAATAATCGCAGAAGCTTCTATAGCGGCTCAGGAAGCGGCAGAGACGGAAGGAAGCATACAGACATCTGCGGAAACAAAAGCCGCTGCACCGCAAAGCACGGTGCAGCAGAGTACAGACAACGGAGGTAATGCAAATGAGCAGAGAACAGGTAACGCAGGCGCTGAACAGCGAGCAGCCGAAGGAGACACAGCATCTTCTGGTAGAGGACGAAGACGGTTTTCTGAAACGTATTCCGGCGACGCAGCCCCGGTCAGAAGAGCCGAGAGAGATGTCCGACGAGCAGAAAGCAGAGCACAAACAGCGAGTGAAAGACAGAATAAAGTCGCTGCTCTTCGCGTAGAGCCTACAAGTGCTGCTTCACTTGGTATCGAAGGCGGCAGCGAAGACGCGACGATGTATATTGTTCCTGAGGAAGCCTATGATGAAGAAATGAACGCCGTAAAAGCTGATGCTGAAAAGAACGGCATAAGCGTTTCCTATTATACGGGGGCGATGGTTGTCAGCGAGCAGACCGCGGACGGCATGATAGTCGGCGACAAAATGTATTTAAAGGCTGACAGCAACAGATGGAGCGTATCTGAGACTTATAACCACGAGAAGTTTCACAAGGTTTTTAAAAGAAAGCCTAAGATGATCGAGGCGCTTTGGAACTGGATAAGAGCAAACTATACAGCTGACAGCTTCGACAGCATTATTGATACATATTACGAGAAGTATAACGATGTGTATAACCTTGAGGCATTGTCTGAGGAAGAGGCTACAAGAATTGTTCTTGAAGAGATCCTGGCGGATGCTTTTGCAGGTATTAACCGATTCGGAGCGGGTGCCACAGAATATACATCCGCTGCAAGAGCGGGTGCGGAAATCGTCGGTGATGCGCTGCCGGGCGAATACAATGCAAATCAGGGCAGAGCTCCGCCCCGAGGCATGACATACGACGATGTAAAAAGCGCCGTGCGTGAGGTTATGTCTGAGGTTATGGGTACCGAGGTCAATAAAAATACCGCCGAAGACGGCGGCGAGGCGAGGTATGCTATAGCGGGGCAAAGGTCACGAACTGCGGATATTGAAGCCCTTAATACTGCAAAAGAAATGGAGAGAACCGGAGAAACACCCGAAAGCATTTTAGCAGCTACAGGGTGGTACAGAGGTGCTGACGATTTGTGGAGATACGAGATTGATGACAGCCGAATGGAGTATTACCGCAGCGGAGACGCAATGTTTAGAAATAATCATCCTGATTACGATAGATATCAAAACTTACTTACAAAAATGCTGACGGGGGTAATAAGCGTCGAAGAACATTCCGAACTACAAAAGCTCGGTGAAATATGGGGAAGAGAGCGCTCACGTCTGAATGAACGTGTTGACCGAGGAAATGCAACGCTGTCAGAAGTTATTCGTCACGAAGCTTTGTTTAATGCGTATCCAGAGTTAATGAACACACGAGTGGTGTTTGAGGAAATGGGGGAAGGCGAGAGGGGCAGTTACAATGCAAAAAATAATACAATAACATTAAATCAGGAACTGCGAAAATCACCTGAAAGCACTCTTGTCCATGAAATACAGCACGCTATTCAAAATCTTGAAGGGTTTACCAGTGGCGCAAGCCCTGATTACTGGCAGGAAATGTTGGATAGAGGAGAGCAGATATATTCTGTCGGTATGAACAGAGCATTGCAGGCGTTAGTAGAGTTTGAAGCTGACCCTGAAAACGCAAGCGCAATCGAAGTGTCAAAAAGCCTTAATCGTTATATTCTTGAAAATGAAGATGCTAAATATGATGACTTGTACGAATGGGCGCAGAATGCGGGGCTTGAGGATGAAATATCTGAATATGAGGATCTTCTGTTTGATTTCAATAATGAAAAATACCGAATGACAAACAAATTGCCGTCAGAACTTTATGAAAATACTGCCGGCGAAATTGAAGCAAGAGATGTTTCTGCTCGCCGTGGTATGTCAGAAGATATGCGTAGACTTACTCTGCCGAATGTGGGTAATGATGATACTGTATTTGCAAGGAGGGGGACGCTGTCTAAAGAGGAAAAAGCTAATGCCAAAGAAAGAGTCGAAAAACTAAAGGGGAGCATCTATCTTTTACAGACCACACCTACTGTCGCAACACTTAGTGGAAATGAGTTCGACGGCAGCGCGGGAGGAAGACTTTCAGATCAAGTGGAATCGTTTTTTGATACCATAGGCAATCGAGTTAACAGACCGGGATTTGGTGATGTTGAATTAAACAAAAGAGGAATCAAGTCTGACATTGCACATGGAATAGGTAGAGCGAAAGCAATAACCTTTGCAGCTGTACCGCAGGTTATTAAAAGCGGAGTGCAAATAGATTATCAAGCTAACTGGAAAGGAAGAGGTGCAGACAGCTATGTTTTTGCGGCACCTGTAATGGTAGATGGCAATATGACATATGTTGCCGCGGTTGTGCTTAAAGGTAATGATACAAGGTTTTATTTACACGAGGTTGTAGATGAAAACGGAAACATTATCATAATAAGAAAAAACAGCAATTCCGAAACTATCAAGACCCAGAGTTACGGCGAAAGCCGAATTACGGGTAGTTCGGAACTACTGTTCAACAATAGTATGACCGAAACTGATGCTGATGTCAAGCAAAAGTTTGCCCTCTCCGATGAATACGACGTTGCGCCGGAAGACAGAACGTGGGAGGACACTGGCGACCGCAAGTTTAATTCTTATGCATATGACCATCCTGAGCTGAGGCCTTACTTCAAAGAGGCGGCGAGGGCAATGTTCTATGACCTTATGAACAGCGTCAAGGGTGAGAGATGGTCCACAACGTCTGATTCAAAAGAGTGGACAGGCTCCAAGCGCAGCACATCTGACAACATTGCTCGTCTTCTTGATAACGGCAAAATGACATATAAGCGTATTCAGGATGCACTGCTTACTGTTCTGTACAAAGCAGATGACGCAAAAGCAATGAATCGTGCTGATGTCAAAAAGGTAGAACTTGAGCTTGACGCCATGCTGCAGGAAGGATATACAGATCCGCAGGGGTATGAGGCAGAGCCTAACAGAGAGTATCGCAGACTTCTTGATGCCATAAAAAGCGGGTACAGCTCTGTTGAGGAAGCTGACGCGGCATATGAAACCGAAATGCGCGATGAAGCTTATGAGGCACAGGTCGAGGCGGAAGTCTGGGAAGGTTATGACTTGCGTGCTGATGAAATGTATGACGAAGTATACGGAGCCTATGAGCCTGATACGAGCGCATACGAAGATCTCACACAGGAAGATCGAGATTATCTTGGAGAGATAATTGAAAGCGTTGATGAAATGCGAGTACAGAGACTTGCGGAAGAGAAGCTCAGAGCCGCACAGGAGCTTGATGAGGAAAACGAAGCTCTGCGTCAGCGCAATCGGGAGTATGAAGAAGAGGCAAGCAATTACTTTGATGCATATAACGCTGAAGAGCTTGCTGAGACCGAGCGCAGAATGTCCCGCATCATGAATGATGCAGCAGCGGCTATAAATGTTGACATCAGCGGAGCACCGCAGAGCAGCGCTGAACACTGGGAGAGCATAACTGCACAGCTTGTGGAAGACAAGCGCCGCCAGGCGAGAGAGAATGCTGTTGCAGAAGCTGAGAACAACGACATGTACATGCCCAACGGCGCGACAGAGGCAGAGATACTTGCAGCACAGGAAAAGTACAAAGAGCAACTTGCGGCTCAAAAGGCTGCGGAGGATGCAAAGTACGAGGGCATGACGGTCGAAGAAATCGACGCTGCCAAAGAAGCAGAAGCACGACAGAAGCAGGCGGAGTATCTTGAAGGTGTTGACCGCAAAAACTTTGTGGGCAGTGAGCACATGAAGAAGCTGGGCATAAAAATTGCAAACAGCATTGCAAACTACACGAGATCTGCATCTCTCCTTGAAAGAGGAAAAGCGAATGCTGCCCTTGTCAGAGAAATGGACAAGGCTATAAAGAAGATGCATCCGTCCAGTGAAGAGGAATACTTCGCAAGAGGCATTATGAACAATGACCTGAGCGAAAGCAGCATTCCTCCGCATATTGATGCAGACCGAGTTCTTGAGCTTGCAGATTATATGATTGCCCGTAAGGCGGGACGCACAGACCTCTTTGCAGCGCAGAAGGCGGATATAAACAGCAGAAATCGTCAGCTTGCTGAGGACAAATTCAGAGGTGCTGAAAACGCAAAGCGGGTGAAGCTGGCGGCTCTCAACTACATGACACCGCGTCGCGCTATGATAGAGATGTTCGGGCAGGAACAGGGCGAAGAGATCTACCGCACATTCTTTGCCCCGGTAAGAACCAACGACGCAGAGCGTATACGATTTGCCGAGAAACTGCGTCAGGAAGCGATTGAAATCGTGGGCGCCGACGGAAAGAAAGGCAAACTCACAAAAGAAGAACGTGCGCTTACTCAGATGCTCATGGAAGGCAAAGCGGCAGGTGAGATGCTTGCCAAAATGGAAGCGGGCGGCAAAGATCGCATTGAAGCTGCGGCAAAAAAGATACTTAAAGGAGAGCCTTTAAGAGAAAAGAACGGCGTTTATGTTGTCGGTGAAGAAGGCGGCGACGAGCTCAGTGCAAAAGAAGCTGACCTTGCGCGCAGATCTGCGGCATACACCCAGGCTCAGGAAGCTATACGCACGGGTACATACGACAAGAAGAAAGTTGACGGCACAAGAATTACCAATGCTGCAAAGCATTTTGCACAGCAGTACGACCTATTGTATGAAGCCATAAACGAGTTTCTTGTTGCGCATGGTGAGCAGCCCATAGGATTTATAAAAGGCTATGCACCGCACCTGCAGGCTGAAGGAGCTATGAAACCGCTTGAGAGACTTCTTGAGTGGATGGGAGCCCCGACAGATATTACAGACCTGAGAGCGGAAATTGCGGGCGAGACACAGAACAGAAAGCCAAACCGCAAATGGAACCCGCACTTCCTGTCACGTAATGTGGGCAGCGAGACGGACTACGATGTGTACAAAGGCTTTGAAGAGTATGTAGACTACATATCCGAAGTGTTTTATCACATGGACGATATTATGCGTCTCCGCGCTGCGTCACGTTATCTGCGTACCATGTACACCACAGAGGACAGCAGAAATCTCCTGAACCAAATCAAGGACGTCAGAAATGGCAGCTATTATGACAAGATGAACTTTCTGCTTGCGAATAATAAAATTGCAAGAGGGCAGACACTCATTGGTTCTGAAGTAGATGATGCTCTGGATAAGTATGTTGACGAGATTCTGAACGAGGATGAGAACAAAACGGCGGTAAGCTCTGCGCTGGTTATGTGGCTTGACAACTACACAAACCTGCTTGCAGGCAAGCAGAACGCTATGGACAGAGGTCTCGAGCAGCAAATCGGCAGAAAGGGCATCCGTGCAATTAACAAAGCCGTAAACCGCCTTATCTCCGCACAGGTCGTTGGTAACCTCTCGTCTGCGCTTAACCAGATGGCACAGCTGCCGATGACACTTACAGAGCTGGGTGGCAATAACGTAGCGAAGGCCATTTGGGACCTGACAAGGCATTCAGGCGAGATGCGACGCTGGGCAACGGAAAACGACTTTCTTGTTGCAAGAAAGGGTACGACGATACTTAATTATCAGATATCGGATAAAGTTACAAGCTATTTGGCAAAGCCCCTCGAACTCTCCGATATGCTGATGTCGATGATTACAGCGAGAGCTGCGTATCATCAGGCAATTGCACAGAAGATGGACGCAGAGTCTGCTATGCGGTACAGCGTACAGAAGTCTGAAGACATAATGGGCAGCAGAAATAAGGCGTCAAAGCCTGTTGCATTTTCAACTAAAAATCCCATGATGCGTCTGGTCAATGCGTATCAGATCGAAGTTCTTAACCAGTGGCAGCATATCACTAAAGATTTGCCGAAAGAGTATAAGAACATTGCAAAGAGCCGCGGAAAGTGGGCAACTGCAGGTCGTATAGCGAAGGATATAGTTCTGTATCTCATCTTAGCTGCGCTGATAAACAGAATAGCAGAAGAGACATACGGCGGCACACCGGCTCCGTTAGATCTGTTGGGCATCACAGGAAACTTCATTGCGTCCGGTAACGGACTTACACTTAATGAAGGCATTGTGCGTGTGTTTAATAAGATAGTGAGCAGAGAACTGCTTCCGGAAGATCACACGTTTGACAGCGAGATGCCTGATGAGTTTGACTGGGCTGCAGCTTGGGAGGACACGGCGTATACACTTTCAAGTGAAATTCCGTTCCTCAACAACGTTATGGCAGTTGCAGGTCTTACAGATGACGAAACTGTATTTGCTGCAGGCATCAATGATGCTATTGAGAGTGGAAAGAAAGCAGCAGATCACTTTTTCGTTACTCGCAGAGAACGCGAAGAAGGAGAACAGGAAAGCGCAGAAGTGCTCGACGGACTTTATGATGTTGCTATGGGTGTTTCTGAGTTCCTTATGGGCGGACGTCAGCTGCAGAAAACAATTCAGGGCATTGTAACTGTTGCAGGGGGCGGAGAGACGAACAGCCAAGGAAATCTCATGTATCCCGTTACAGATAACGTGGGCAGCTGGATACAGGGCACACTCTTCGGCAAGACGGCGCTTGAAAGCTCCAGAGCGTATTACGCAAGCGGCGCATCTCCGCTGAGCAGCATACGTAATGAGCAATACTTCGGTATGGTGGAACGCGGAGTTGATGAAGAGACAGCGTACGGAATTGCGCAGGGACTTGCCGATGTAACATCAGATAAGGACGAAGATGGCAACACTATTTCCGGCAGTAAGTTCATGAACCAAATGGACTTCGTTATGAATGCGGATATATCAGACGAAGTCAAAAGCTACTTAGCACTGAGCATTGCAAGCGATGCTGCATATGAAAGATACGTTGACTACGACCTTGAAGCAGAGGGCGTAGATCCTGCAGAGTTTATGGTTGGATGGGCATTCTATCAGAGCACTACCGGAAAAGACAAAGCAGGGCAGACAGAAAACTTCTTGAGACAGCAGGGCATAAGCGAAAGTGATATTAGAAAAATAATTAAAGCGCTGAAGAAGAAGTAAAACTGTGTCAAATGGTGGTCAAAACCGTGAAAAGTATTGAAAACTCTGCAATAACTTGAGCCTTTTAAGCAGGGTGTCCGGAGTTCGAATCTCCGCTGGAGCACCAAAAAAGAGACGTCGTAAGACGTCTCTTTTGCGTTATCCCTGTTTTTTTATCCACTCGCGGCGATACGTGTAAGACTCATCAGTTAACCATTCATTTATCTGTGCTGTACGTTTATCACCCAGGGGACCAATGATGCCTGCTGCGGTAATAAAATGTCCGCCTGGAGCCCAACGGTTGATGTAATCGCGCATCAGCTGTCTTGTGTAGTCCTCTGTAAGCTCGACTTCGGGTTCGACCCAATCGAAGCCGCCAACAACATTAAAGTTGTATTGTGGACACAACGTCTTCTGAATGGTATCAAGATCGTTGGTTGTTTGTGCCGGTTCCCAGTAACGTACACCAAGGTCTATCATATCAGGCATAAATGCCTGACAATTACCGCAATTGTGATAGAGCAGGGGAATGCCGCGATCTGTAGCAGCTTTTGCTATTCTTCGATATGCAGGCATAAGAAGTTCACGGAACATATCAACAGAAATGAAAGGTACGCGTTGTGTAGCTGTATCGTCTAAGATAACGAACAAATCTGGGTTATAATAATCAATATTAGCCTGAATATGCGGTTCGATATATGTGATCATATAGTCAAGAATCTCTTCCATAATCTCAGGTTCTTCGTATAATGCGACAAGTCCGTCAACAAAACCGATCATAGCCATAAGCTGCTGGAAGGGTTGAAGGGGACTGCCGACTACAACAGCAGTCTGTTCTCTGTCTATTTTAGCAAGGTCACTCTGAGCTTTACGTTCCCAATCGATATTGTCATAAAGACATGGTTTGTCAATATAATCACGCCATTTGTATATATCTTTAATAAGATATTCATTTGTGTGTGTACCCATGGGCATAAATCCACCATTTGCTGATGGAACGGAAATATACTCAACACCCCAATCGTCGTGAAATGTTTCGGTGCCGGAGCCAAATTCTTCGCGGTACATCATGCCCGGACCGCAGAGACCTGTTGGGGCGATAGGCTGTTCACCGTTGATAGATGCGCCGAAATAAGTCTGAGTTGGTATATACTCTATTTCTTCGCCGCGGCATAAGCGTAAATAGTTCTCCTTTGGAGTAAGCTTATCATTTATTTTTTTCGCCATTATCAAGACCTCCCAATAAGTAGTTAGCAGATTAGATAGTCGAATTTAACGATAGTTTGATATTACCATAAATCAAAATAAATTACAAATTAAAAATTATGAAAAAGGATTGTTCGTTTGAACAATCCTTTTTGCACAGATTATAAAATAGCTTTGCCTTCTGCTACAAGACGATCATAGTTTTTACGACTTGCTTCGTACACTTTTTTACGTGTGCCAGCAGGACAGGTGGGAGCAAGCTCAATGAATACACGGTTGTCATTTCCGGACTTTGCGAAGAACTCAGCAATGATAGCGTCGGACTCTTCTTCGGTTGCGTTCTCGGGGATTCTGAGAACATCCGTGAAAATCATCTTATCACCAAAGCTCTGCTTCAGTTTCCACTTGTCGTTAACATCCTGACCACCCCAGGAATCATAACCTGCTTCAACGAAGATGGGAACAAAGCCCTCTACAAAGCCGCAGCAATGCAGATCCCAGTACATTCCGAGAGAGTGAACGTGTTCAACAAGTTCTTTTATATAGGGGAGAAGCATCTCGCGAACAGTTGCTACAGAGAAGAATTCAGCACGCTGAGAACCCCAGTCGTCATTGAAGTTAACGATATCGGCATTGAGATACTTTTTACAGTTGGTGTAGAACGCCTTGTGGATATCAGTGATTCTGCGGAAAAGACGATGAACAGCGTCTTTTTCGTCATCATCGATAAGAGCCATTGCCGCACCTGCAAAATCCATAAGAGCAATAAGTCTTTCGAAGAGACAACCACCGACTCCAATATAAAGAGTGCGGTCAGGATCAAGTGTTTCCTTAATCTTTGCTGCATAGCCCTCCCAATCCCATGAATTAGGGTCGGGAATAGACTTTACCTGATTTTCCCAGTCGTTTATATCCGTTACCATAGGAGTACCGGGTTTAACGGTTGCGCCGCCTGCCATTTCAACAAATACCCATTCAACGCCCCAACCGTCAAAACGGTCGCCCCGTGTCATAGGATTACGAGCAACGTTTTCGGGATCAAGCTCAACCATGATATGGTTATGCTCTCCGCTGGAGAAAGGAGCCCAAAGAGGAGTTTTGCCTTCGTATAAACGGAGCATATTCTCGCGAGGAGTAATAGGGGTTGCAAAAACTTCGGTGTCAGGACCGAACATGGCAGGCCTCATTTTAGTTACTGTAAGTTCGTCGATAGTAAACTTTTCGATTGACATTAAAATTACCTCCAAATCAGAAGCTATCATCTGAATATATTAAATTTAATTCTTAATAATTATATATTTTGTGAACTGTATAGTCAATTGTAATTTGATTTTTAGATATTTTGAAATATAAAATGTACATAAAAAGTGATGTTGAAATTGACATAGAGCTTTAATGGGATTATACTAGATGTTAGTCTTTTACCGTCTAATGGCGGCACAATTATGTTTTAGAAAGAAGAGGAAAGTAAATGAAAAAGGAAAAACCCATAGTACCTATAGTAGCTGCTCTTGTTGTTCAGCTTTGCGTTGGTATTATCTATCTTTGGAGTGTTTTTAAAGGTAATATTGTAACATCTTTTGGCTGCAGTGCTTCTGCAGCAGGTATGGTATCCTCTTACATGATGTTCGCATTTGTATTTGGTAACCTTATCGGCGGTTTCTTAAATGATAAGAAGGGTCCAAAACTCACTTGCTTTGCAGGTATTGTTCTGTTTGCTCTTGGTGTTGGTCTTACTTCTCTTGTTAAGTCCGAGAGCTTTGGCCTTATTTATGTTACATATGCTGTGCTTGGTGGTCTTGGCTCCGGCTTTGCTTACGGTGCATGTATTTCCTGTATCCAGAAGTGGCTGCCCCACAGACGTGGTCTCGCATCCGGTCTTGCATGCGGTGCCTTTGGTTTCTCCACAGTTGTTTTCACACCTGTTTCCAATGCTCTGATGAACGCATTTACAGAGAACGGTGTTGTTAACTTCACACCGGTATTCCTTATCCTTGCTATCGTATTTGCTGTCGTCGGACTTATTGCTGCATTCTTCATCAAGCTTCCTTCTGAGAACTATATCAAGTCTCTGAATCTCCCTGCTAAGGCTGTTGCAAATACAATCAACTTCACACTTGTACAGGCAATGAAAAAGCCTGCATTCTGGTGCCTGTTCTTCTCCATTTTCTTTATCAATGGTACGTGGAACCTTGCTGTTCCCATGATCAAGGATCTCGGTGTAACACGTGGTCTTTCAGAAGCTGCTGCAGTTCTCTGTGTAACTTGCACAGGTATTGCAAACGCAGGCGGTCGTATAATCATGTCCACACTCAGCGACAAGCTTGGCCGTACAAATACAATGTATATCCTTTGCGGCATGACATGCCTTGGTGCTATTCTCACAACATTCATCACAGGTTACGGCTACTTTGTTGCTATCCTCATTATTGCATTCGCATTCGGCGGTCCTTCTTCTCTGAACGCAGCTCTCTGCACAGACCTCTTTGGACCTAAGAACTCCGGTACAAACTACGGTGTAGCGATGCTGGCTCTGGGTCTCAGCTCCATCTTCTTTAACTGGGTATCCGGAACATTCCTCCATGGTAATGTAACATCTACATTCATCATGGGTGCAATCACAGCTGTAATTCCCGTATTCCTCATGATCTATATCAACAATTATCTCAAGAAGAGAGCAACTGCTGAATAAACCCGATTTAAAGTCAACACACCGCATCTGTTGATGCGGTGTGTTTTTTTACACATTTTCAAAATGTGTTGCTCAGTAGTTGCACAATGTATGGCTTTCATTGTATTATAATTAAAAGTACAAAATTGAGAGGAGCGTTAACATGTATACTTTTGGCCCTATAACAGATAGAGTAGAACGTATTAGAGATCGATACAGAAATACCACACCGCGTTTTTCAAGTGAGAGACCTCGCATTATTACTGAGTTTTATAAAACTCATGAGACAGAGCAAAGTCAGCTGAAGCGCGCAAAGTGCATGCTTGAAGTTTGCAGTAAGATGACAGTTTGGGTCGGCGATGATGATCTTATCGTTGGTAATATGACTCCTGATTTTCATGGAGCAACTTTAAACCCCGAATTCGGCGGCGTAAGATGGCTTGTTGAGGAACTTGAGTCCGGTCAGTATTATAAGCGAGAGGCTTATGAAGAGTATAATGAAATATCCGATGAGGATGCAGCGTACATTTGCTCTATTGCTGAATACTGGGACACCCACTCTCTGGCTGCTCATTGTGATGCGATGATTCCGGATGAGTTTTATCCCGTTGAGTCCGCAAAAATCATACCTTTCCAGCGCACAGGTACAGGCGGTAATCCTATTGGTCATTTTTCTGCAAATTATTCTGTTGCAATTGATAAGGGCTTTGCGGCAGTTAAAGCTGAAGCCAAGGCAAAACTTGATGCAATGAACGGCAACCTCATGGATGGCGATGCTCAGAAACATCTGTTTTATCGCTCTATCATGATTTATTGTGACGCTGTAATTACTCTTGCAAAGCGCTATGCTGCAGAGTGTGAGCGTATGTCTGAAATGGACAAATATACAGAAGAGCGCCGTGCTGAACTTAAGATGATGGCGGAGTCTCTTAACCATATTGTTGAGTATCCTGCACGTAACTTCTGGGAAGCAGTACAGGCGGCATATATCTATCATCTTACTCTTTGCTTTGAAGGTCAACTGCATGGTCTTACATTTGGCAGATTTGACCAGTACACAGGTGAATATCTCAAGCGCGAGCTTGAAGCAGGCACCATTACACTTGACAGAGCCCAGGAAATTGTTGATTGCTTTTTCCTTAAAATTTCTGAGGCTGTTGTATCAAAAACAACTGCAGCTGCTATCAACTCAGGCGGATATTCTTCAGGTCAGCACATGTCTCTGGGCGGTGTAAAGCCTGACGGAACAGATGCGACTAACGAAGTATCTTTCCTTATGCTTAACGCTATGGCGCGCTTACAGCTTCATGAACCGCCCCTGTCCTTAAGAATTCATCAGAATACACCTGTAGAGCTTTGGGATGCTGCGATTGAGTGCACAAAGATAGTCGGCGGTATTCCAACTCTTCAGAATGACGATGTAATTATTCCCACACTTCTTGAACGTGGATTTACTATCGAAGACGCAAGAGACTACTGTATTATCGGTTGTGTTGAGCCTGCAGGTGCGGGTAATGACTTCCCGTGCTGCGGCGGTCTCGGAAGAGCTACATATCTCAATATGGGAAATCTTATCTGCCTGCTTATCAACGGCGGTATCAATAAGCTGACTGGTGAGGATACCGGTTTCTCCACAGGTTATCTTTATGACTACAAGACCTTTGATGAGGTTATGGATGCTTATAAAAAGCATGTTGAGCACTACGTGCATTGGCATGTTTCCATGTCCAACCTGTTCTGGCTCAAGTATCGTGAAATGATGCCTATTCCTGCACTTTCAGCAACCATGACAGGCTGTATGGAGTCCGGCAAGGATGTCATGTACGGTGGTGCAAAATATAATTCCAGCGGTTCTTCAGGTGTTGGCTGTGCAAACGTAGCTGACAGCCTGGCTGTTATCAAGTATATGTGCTTTGATAATGACTACTGCACCACACGTGAACTGTATGATGCTCTTATGGCAGATTGGGAAGGCTATGAGCCTTTGCGTCAGAGAATTCTGAACGAAGTTCCCAGATACGGTAACGACATTAAGTATGTTGATGATATTGCAGCAGAAGCTATGGAGATTTTTGCTGCAGAATTCCTTAAGTGTACAAATGACCGTGGTACTGTATGGCAGGCAGGTATTTATCCTGTTTCCACCCACATTGTAAACGGTAAGAGATGTTGGGCAACTCCTGATGGCAGAAAAGCAATGGAGCCTTTGGCAGAGGGCGTATCTCCCAAGCAGGGACTTGATAAAAACGGTCCTGCAGCGGTTCTTAAGTCTGTAACAGCCATTAATCACTCCACATACAGAAACGGTACACTTCTTAACATGAAGTTCCATCCTGCAACTGTACAGGGAGATGAGGGCAACATGAAGCTTCGCAACCTAGTTCAGACCTTCTTTGCTCTTGGCGGTATGCATATTCAGTATAACGTTGTAGGCGGAGATCAGCTTCGTGCTGCACAGAAAGATCCAGATTCCAACCGAAACCTTGTTATCCGTATTGCAGGCTTTTCTGCTTACTTTGTTGAGCTTGACAAGTCCCTGCAGGACGACCTTATTTCAAGAACAGATCAGTTGGCATAAACTATAAAGGAGAGTTTTGTTATGGTAAAACACATGGTGGCTTTTAAGCTGAAAGATCCTACAAGAGAGAATATTGATATTGTGAAGAGCCTTATTATGACAATGCAGGACAATATTGATGTTGTTCGCAACATGCGTGTCGAGGAAGATTTTCTCCGTGCTCCCGAGTCTTTTGATCTTATGCTGTTTGCTGAGTTTGATAACAGGGAAGACCTGATGACTTATGCTATGCATCCTTATCATCTGGAATTTGTTGGTGCAAAGTGTGTTCCTTATGTAAGCGCTGTACACCCCTTCGATTACGAAGTATAAGATTTATTAAGAAAAGCCTGTCATTTCAGACAGGCTTTTTCTTATATAAGTATTCCGTTGCAGTGGTCTATCTCATGCTGAATTATCTGTGCTGTCCAGCCCGTATATGTTTTAAGACGAGTCTGAAATGCTTCGTTCTGATACTGCACTTTTATACTTTTGTAGCGCTTTGTTTTGCGTGAACCGGTAAGGGAAAGACAGCCTTCTTCTGCTTCAAAGACTCCGGAAAATTTGATGATCTCTGGGTTGAACATTACAGTTGCCTTGCCGTTATCGTCAAATATTATAACGCGTTTTAAAACACCTATCATATTTGCTGCCATGCCAACACAACCGGCTTTATTCGCTTCAAGCGTGTCACGGAGATCTTGAGCGATCTCAAGGTCGTCTTTTGTTGCAGGCACAGATTTTTGTGCTAAAAATATAGGGTCTTTCATTATTGGTTTTATCATATACGCTACCTCATTCTTTTTTGTAATTATACTGCGTGACTACGATCTTGTCAAAAACGGCGTTCTGCAAACCAACGACCTTCCTCGAGATATAAAAATGTTTCATGCCTGCCTATGCGTACAGTATATCGAATGCCCGAGCCACCTGCTTTTAAACTGGCGGCTCTGCGAACATCCAATATTTTATCTATCTCAAATATTCTGCCGTCTTCCCAAAGGATAGAACGGGGGAGAAGTCTTCCGTCTGCTTCAAACATGGCGTTAACACCGACGTATACTTTAGTGTTCATCTGCTGTACTCCTTAAAAAATCCGACGGGGTATGATACATGTTCGCCTCTGGCGTCTATTTTTCCCAATGTATCATCCAAATGTGTGATTGTTCTCATAATGCTGTAGTGACCGAATCTGCGCCTGATATCGTCAATGGCGATTTCCAGCTTTTCACGTTTTATGCGTCTGTGCTCGTCAGCAAAAATGGAAATCTGTGATGGGGTGTTTTCGGGACATAAATCGGAAACTCCGACGGTAATGGAACGAAGAGGTACTGAAAAGCACCAGCTCTGACGTAAAAGCTCGGTAGAAGTCTCCAAAATTTCGGTAGATACAGATGTTGGTCTATCAAGTTTAAGTTGCTTTTGAAAATAATTAAGCGAGGTATCTCTGTAGTTTATATACACTACTCCGGCTGCAAAGCCATGTTCGCGAAGTCTCTCGGCGACACTTTCTGAAAGCATCATAAGTATTATACGGGCATCTTGCATATCTACCATATCTCGCGGTGGGGTGGTACCGTTGCTTATACTTTTTATGATACTTGATTCACCATGAAGTGCAACAGGGGTTCTGTCGTAACCGTTGGCAAAGCTATAGAGAACAGTGCCCATTTGTCCTAATTGCTTTCTGAGTACATCTTCTTTTGTCGTTGCGAGTTCTCCGATAGTGGTAATACCGAGTTCTGACAGTTTATGCCGTGTTGCTCGTCCTACATATAAAAGATCTCCGACAGGAAGCGGCCATACTTTTTCGCGGTAGTTATCACGGGTTATAGCAGTTACAGCATCAGGCTTTTTCATATCAGAGCCTAACTTTGCGAAAATTTTGTTGTAAGATGTGCCGATGGAAACTGTTACACCAAGCTCAAATTTGATTCGCTGACGGATTTCTTCTGCTATGGCACTACCGTCACCAAAGGCTTTGGGGTTGCCTGTAACGTCTAAAAACGCTTCGTCTAATCCAAAGGGCTCCACACGGTCAGTATAATCGGAATATATTTCACGTGAGAGTTTTGAGAAACGAACATATCTGTCATAATTTGGTGTGAGAGTTATAAGGTCGGGGCATTTTTGTTTTGTCTGCCAGATTGCTTCGCCTGTTTTTACACCACAGCGTTTTGCTTCTATTGTGGATGCCAATACTATGCCGTGGCGCTCCTCAATACTGCCGCATACAGAAACCGGTTTTCCGCGAAGTTCCGGACGATAGAGGCATTCAACATTTGCAAAACAGCTGTTTATGTCTGAGTGAAGAATGATTCTGTCCATGCTGATATCTCCTGTTTGGATAATTAATTATATTATACATCGCTTGAAAGGATAAGTAAATAGAAAATGTTATCCAAATAAGATAAAAATGTTGAAATCTTTGTGCGTTCGAGATATAATACTCGGTATATAAGATAAAACTTTCATGAAGGAGAGTTTCTATGATATATGATATCGGAAATGTATTGTGCAGACTAAGAACTGAAAAGAAGATATCACAGAGAGAACTTGCGGCATTGCTTTGCGAAAAAGGAATAGAAGTTACAAATCAGGCTGTGAGTAAGTGGGAGAACGGTACTACCCAGCCAAGTGCTGTGCAGTTTATCGCGCTGTGTGATATACTGGGGGTATACGATGTTGTAGGTGAGTTTTCGGGGAAAAAAGGCGGACTGCTGAAAGGATTGAACTGCAGCGGTCGTGAGATGGCGAAAGAATATATAAACCTTCTGAAACTCAGCGATAAATACATAGAAGCTGAAGAAAAAATAATCCCCATAAGAAAGCTGCCGCTATATCACATTTCAGCATCAGCAGGAACAGGACAATTTTTGGACAGCAGCAATTATGAGCTTACCGAAGTGGGGGCAGATGTTCCTGATAATGCAAATTTCGGTGTGCGCCTTGCGGGAGACAGTATGGAACCTGTATATCATAACGGAGATATAGTCTGGGTAATGCAGGAGCAGGCTCTGAATCATGGAGAAGTAGGCATATTTTTATATGACGGTGATGTATACTGCAAGGAACTTGATTTGTCAGACGGTAAAGTCAAATTAAAATCGCTTAACAGAAATTATGATCCGATTTTAATTAAAGATGATGATAGTTTCAGAGTGTTTGGAAAAGTGGTTTCAAGATGGAATACGGAAATATAGTTCACGGGAAATTTGTTTCACGCCCTAATCGATTTATTGCCATGGTTGATGTGGATGGAGAACTTGTAAAATGCCACGTTAAAAATACAGGGCGATGCAAAGAATTGCTTGTTCCGGGAGCTGAAGTACTGCTTTATGAACCGAAGACAGAAAACAGAAAGACAAAATATGATTTGGTGTCTGTCTACAAAGGGGAAAGACTCATAAATATGGATAGTCAGGCGCCGAATAAAATAGCCGGAGAATACCTTGAAAATGTATTGCCGGGATTGATAAGCCTAAAATCTGAAGTTACACACGGTGATTCCCGATTTGATTTTTATGCCGAGACAGAAGCTGGCGGTATGTTCATTGAGGTTAAAGGTGTAACGCTTGAAAAAGAAAATGTTGCCATGTTTCCTGATGCACCGACGGAACGGGGAGTAAAACACATAAACGGCCTTATACGCCTGCTTGACGAAGGCTATCGTGCGATGATACTGTTTGTTGTGCAGATGTCAGATATAAAATATATGACTCCCAATATGGAGACTCATCCGAAGTTCGGAGAGACTCTTAAAAAGGCATACAATGCTGGGGTTGATGTACGGGCAATTGATTGTTATGTGTATGAGGGGAAAGTATTTCCGAAAGATGAAATACCTGTGATTTTGGAGTAACAAATGACTAAAACAAATGTAATGCGCCTTCTTGAACAGGCGAAAATTGAATATACCGCTCTTGAATATGAGTTTGATGAAAACGACTTAGGGGGAGAACATGCCGCAGATTTTCTGGGACTTCCTTATGAGCAGGTTTTTAAGACGCTTGTAACAAGAGGTTCAAAAGGTGGAATATATGTTTTTTGCATACCTGTTGATATGGAGTTGGATTTGAAAAAAGCTGCTGTATGCGCAGGAGAAAAGAAAATTGAAATGATCCATGTGAAAGAATTACTTGGACTCACAGGATATATCCGCGGCGGTTGTTCACCGATAGGGATGAAAAAGAAATATCCCACATTTATTGATGAAACAGCTACACTTTTTGATATCATTTCGGTATCTGGAGGTCAGCGCGGTATTCAGATAAGATTGTCACCGTTTGAACTGGCAGAGTATATTGAGGCACAGTTTTGCGATATTGGACACTAAGGAGAATTTTTATGCCGATTTTTGTTGACAGAAACTTATATAAGGGCAGACCTGATAATATGCGCGAAGACAATGAAATGCGTTGTTATGATGTGCTGGACGAGTTGGGGATAGAGTATTATCGTGCGGATCATGAACATGCCGATACGATCGAGGATTGCCATGTAATTGAAGAAGTATTAGGACATGGTATATGTAAGAATCTTTTTCTTACAAACAGACAAAAAACAGAGTTTTATCTTTTGCTTATGCCGGGGGATAAACCATTTAAGACAAAGTTTCTTTCAAAACAGCTGGGAACAGCGCGTCTCTCTTTTGCTGATGCAGATGCGATGGGACAGCTTCTTAATGTACAGCCTGGTTCTGTGAGCGTTCTTGGTATTTTAAATGATAATGAAAAGAAAGTTCATTTGGTAATGGATCGGGAAGTTTACGAGGATGAGTATATATGCTGCCATCCGTGCAGAAACACATCTACATTAAAAATCGCGGTAAAAGATATTATTGAGAAGGTTGTACCGTATTCCGGACATGATATTACAGTTGTTGAACTTGCGTGGGAAATTGAAGAGTAAGGAGATAAACGATGCAGCATAAGATAACAACAAGGAAACCGCTGTTGGACAACAAAGGTCACCTTACAGAGGCAGGATATGCAACAAGTCTTGTTCTCGATTACAACAGAAATGCCGTTAAGGCAAGCAAAAACAGAATCAAAGAGTGGGACTATTATTATATAGGCAACAGCAGATTCGGAATTGCACTTACCATTGCAGATAACTCGTACATGGGACTTGACAGTATTTCGTTTCTCAACTTTGAAGAAGGTTGGGAGATAACAAAAAGTCAAATGCAGATGTTTACAAACGGAAAGAAAAATTTGCCGTCATCTTCAGAAAGTGGAGATGTTATTTCTTCCGGTAAAGGATACTACATTGCATTTAAAAATACGGGTGACAAGCGCGTACTTACCTTTAAAATGGACAGTTTTATGGATAAAAAGTCTATTGAAGGTGCTGTAACACTTAAGTGCCCTGAGATGGATTCCATGGTTATAGCAACTCCTTTTGCTGAGGATAAGAAGGCGTTTTATTACAATCAGAAGATAAACTGCATGCCCGCGTCAGGTATAGTTAAAGTCGGATTCGAAGAATACAGATTTGATGAAAACGATACATTTGGCGTACTGGACTGGGGACGCGGCGTTTGGACATATAAAAATACATGGTTTTGGGGAAGTGCATCCGGAACAGTAGGCGGTGTGCCGTTTGGATTTAACATAGGATGCGGTTTTGGAGACACGTCTGCTGCCAGCGAAAATATGCTGTTCTTTAACGGAAAAGCCCATAAACTATCACGCATAAAGTTTAATATTCCAAAGAAGGATGGAATAGATGATTTTATGTCCAAATGGACATTTATTTCTGATGATATGAGATTTGAAATGGAGTTTGAGCCTGTTCTGCTTCGTGCATCCAAGACAGATTTAAAAATTCTTGTAAGTGACCAAAATCAGGTGTTTGGTAAATATAACGGTCGGGTAACACTTGATGATGGAACAATACTTCAGATAAAAGATTTCTTTGGGTTTGCAGAGAAGGTTTTCAACAAGTGGTGATATCATGATAGATGTAATTTTTTGCTCAGCAGATGAAGTTGCGGATGACTTTCTGAGGTTTGCGGTAATTATTGCGCGTCATAAGAATAAATTTGTTTTCTGTCGCCACAAGGATAGAACAACCTGGGAAGTGCCGGGAGGCCACAGAGAGACAGGGGAAAGAATTATTGATGCTGCAAAGCGAGAACTGTACGAGGAGAGCGGAGCAGTAGAATTTGAACTTTCTCCGGTTGCGGTTTACGGTGTAAAAGATGGAAGCGGAGTGACATACGGGATGTTGTTTTTTGCGGATATTAAGGTTTTGGATGACATTCCCGAAGAGTATGAAATCGCTGAAATCATAATTTCTGAAACAATGCCGGAGAAGTTGACATATCCTGAGATACAGCCAAAGCTTTGGGAATTTGCGAGAAAGGAAATGAAAATTGACTGATTTTAATACTAAATTGCAAGCGTTGAGCGAAAAGTGTGCCCGTAAAAAGAAACTGGAAGCTGAGCTTGAAGACTTATATATGCAGAGAAGAGAGCTTCAGGATAAAACCTGCAATCTCAAAAGTATTATGTGGAGCGAACAAAGTGACGTTGATCGTCTGGAAGGTCGTAGTTTGTATGCCCTGTTCCATTTCCTGACAGGCAAGAAGGAGGAAATGCTTACTAAAGAAAAAGAAGAGGCATATGCTGCAAAGGTGAAATACGACACAGCGGAAGCTGAGCTCGATTCTGTGCTGAGTGATATTAAAAGATACAGAGATGAATTACAGGAACTCAGAAATTGTGAGATTGAATATGCAGCAGTTTTAAAGGAGAAAGCATCTGCTTTGAAGGATTTGAATAGTGAAAAAGCAGACGAAATAATTGAACTTGAGGAACAGATTCGCGTGTTGGAAAACCTTAAGCGCGAGATTCGTGAAGCAATGTCGGCAGGTCAAGGTGCAAAGAACCAGGCTGGTAGTGTCTTGGCGAGCTTGTCAAAGGCAAAGGATTGGAGTACTTATGATATGATCGCAGGTGACGGGATTATATCGCACGTTGCAAAGCATAATCATTTGAACAATGCACAAGCTGAAATTGAACAGCTTCAGGTACAATTGAGAAGGTTCAGAACGGAGCTTGTTGATATTAAAATCAGCGCTGATATGAAAGTTAATGTTGACGGATTCCTTGGGTTTGCTGACTATTTTTTCGACGGGATTATTGTTGACTGGACGGTCAGAAAGAAGATTAACAATTCTCTTGATGAAGTGCAGCGTATTAAGACGCAGATTGAAAATGTATTGCGTAAACTCAGTGGAATGTTCTCGAGTACCGACAGGAAGCTTGAAGAGCTGAAAACTAAGTATAATGAAATTATTGTCAAATCATGATAATACGGAGGAAAAATCATGTTTGAAGGTGTACATGACAGATTGCCTGATATGATGGCATATTTAAGTCGCATCGGAATAACTGACGTGCTTAAGCCCACAAAAGATAACCTTGATAAGCTGGTATATGCGCATTTAACGCATATACCATATGAAAATCTGCAATATTGTATTGAAAAAAGTTGTCCTGATCTTACAATTAGCGGACTTTACAATAAGCTGGTCGTAAGAAAACGGGGTGGTTACTGTTTTGAGCTAAACGGTTTGTTTTATGCATTGCTTAAAGAAGTGGGATATGACGTTTATCCTGTTGCATGCAGAATGTGGATAGGCCTTGGGCAGCTGCCGGTGGGACACAGAGCTTCAATCGTCACAATTGATGGAGAAAAATATTTTGCGGATGTAGGTACAAGCGGAACTGCGGGGTTAAAATCTGTACCTTACAGTGGTATTACAGAAGATGGTGTATATATTGCAGTTAACGGGCATGAAACAGAAGTTCGTAAAAAAACGGAAGAAAGCGACGAGACCCTTATCTCGTTTGTCGATAGTTATTTTGATCCTATAGATTTTGTGCCGCTTAATTACTACTGCGCTATGGGACCTGCGGCAGCAGACAGACCTGATCCTGTTGTAAGTATTACAACGGAAAATGGTGCATACTCAATCAATGCGGATATTTTTAAAATACATAAAGACGGCACTGCTGAAGAAATCAAAATTGAGAGCAGAGAGATGCTGTTTGATATTTTAAACAGATATTTTGGCATAGTAATATAGAAAAAAGCTTCGGCAGAATGATTCTGCCGAAGCTTTTTGTTGCAGTTAAGATAAGTTTGATTCCCAACCGGAAGCTCGCTCGACTGCGCGCTTCCATGTGTTATGATACGTTTGGGCTGTGAATTCTGCCATAGTAGGCATAAAGATTCTTTCGACGGTTCGCAGACCGAGGATTTCGTTAATATCATTCCAAATACCGACTTGCAAGCCTGCAAGAAATGCAGCGCCAAGCGCTGTTGTTTCAACGAGCTTAGGTCGGTCTATCGGAATACGAAGCACGTCAGCCTGGAATTGCATCATAAAGTTGCTGACACTTGCGCCTCCGTCAACACGGAGAACAGAAAGTTTATTGTCAGAAGCTTCCTGCATTGCATCAAGCATATCTTTGACTTGATAAGCTATACCTTCAAGTGCTGCACGTGCGATATGTGCTTTTGTGGTGCCGCGTGTAATTCCCACAAGTGTACCGCGTGCATACATATCCCAGTGAGGGGCGCCAAGACCTGTAAAAGCAGAAACCATATAGACTCCGCCATTGTCAGCAACACTTTCGGCAAGAATATCACATTCATGTGCAGTACTAATAAGACCTAACTCATCGCGAAGCCACTGGATAGAACTGCCTGCGTTGAAAATACTGCCTTCAAGAGCGTATGTTGTCTGATTGCCAATGGACCACGCGACTGATGTGAGAAGTCCGTTGCGGCATCGAACAGCGGTATTGCCACTATTCATTAATGTAAAACAGCCTGTTCCGTATGTGTTTTTAGCCTGTCCGGGAAAAATACATCCTTGACCAAGCAGTGCTGCTTGCTGATCGCCGATACTACCGCAAATAGGGATGCCTGCAAAGTCTGATAGTGCCGGTATGCCTGCTTTGACTACTCCGTACTCCGTTGAAGAGGGGACTGGAGTGGGGAGCATCGACATAGGAATGTCCAGCAATTTACAAAGGTCAGCATCCCATTGCAGAGAATCAATATTGAACAGCATAGTTCTTGACGCATTTGAATAATCGGATACATGTATTCCATCGGTTAAGTTCCAAATCAGCCAGCTTTCAATAGTTCCGAAAAGCAAATCGCCTCTTTCGGCACGTATTCTTGCTCCGTCAATATTATCCAGGATCCACTTAATCTTGGATGCAGAGAAATACGCGTCTATCAGAAGTCCTGTTTTATCAATAATGTAGTCTGTCATGCCGTCTGCTGTGAGCTGCTGACAGATATCTGCTGTTCTGCGGCATTGCCAAACAATTGCGTTGCAGACAGGCTTACCCGTATTTTTGTCCCATATTACAGTTGTTTCACGCTGATTTGTTATTCCGATACCCAAAATATCTTTTGCTGAAAGACCGCTTTTTAATAGTGCATCAGCCATGGCGTTATACTGTGACTCGAGAATTTCAATAGGGTCATGTTCGACCCAACCGGGCTTTGGATAAATCTGCTTAAATGCATATTGACCTATAGAAACAGGTGTGCCGGTTTCGTCAAAAATTATTGCACGTGAACTTGTGGTGCCTTGGTCAATTGCCATGATATATTTATGCATCGTGACGCCTCCAATGTATTGTTGACTGAAACATTTTAAAAAGTTATAATAATACAAAAATATTACCATACATGGCGAGGGATTTCCATGAGTAATTTTAAAGATTTTTACATGAAGTCAGCTGACGGTGCTTTAGATATTCGAGTTCGTAAATGGACTCCTGATTTTGATGCTGTCGGTACCGTACAGATAGCTCATGGTATTGCTGAGCATTGTGAGCGCTATGATGAATTCTGCGAATTCTTATGTAAGAATGGATTTGCTGTCTACATCAACGACCATAGAGGTCACGGTAAAAGTGTTAGTGATGGAAAAATCGGATACTTTTCAAAGCGAGATGGCTGGATGAAAGCTGTTGGCGACCTTCATGACATTTATGAATTATCTGCACAAGAATATCCCGATGTTCCTCATGTGCTTTTTGGTCACAGTATGGGCAGCTTTTTGGCAAGAACATATCTCTTTACATATACTGACGATTTCAATGGTGCTGTTATTTGCGGTACTGCCCAAATGCCTTCTGCGATTGTAGTGGCAGGTTATACACTTGCTTCGCTGATCTCAAAGTTTGCGGATGATAAGCCAAGCGCGCTTTTGGATAAGGTTGCATTCGGTTCATATAACAGCGGTTTTAAACCTCCGAGAACAAAGTTTGATTGGCTTTCAAGAGATGAAGCTGTTGTTGACAAGTATATTGAGGATCCAATGTGCGGATTTGTTGCAACTGCAGGTTTGTTCAGAGATATGATGTATGGCCTTAAACTTATTGGCGATAAGAATAATGTTGCAGTGATGAATAAAACGACCCCTGTGCTCTTTATTGCAGGAGATAAGGATCCTGTAGGTGAAAATGGAAAAGGTGTTGAGAAGGCTTATAACGCCTTTAAAGAGGCGGGTTTAAATGATGTTTCACTTAAACTGTACAAGGATGCCAGACATGAAGTTTTGAATGAAATCAACAAATACGAAGTATTTGAAGATATTTTGAGTTGGTTATTAACAAAAGTTATTAAGGAGGAAATATAAAATGACAGTAAAGGAATTTAACGAACTTGGTACTGAGCTTGAGCAACTGCTTATTCTCAGATACTCTCCCATTGCGTTAAAGCTCATTTACGACGAGAGCGAGATTCCTGAAGGTACATGGAGACCTAACAAGGATAATGGCGACCATCTTGCTATGTGTCAGGCTTATGCACTTGTAAGAAGAAACAGAAAGGCAATCACACTGCTTAAGGAAGATCATTGGTGTGTATGGCCTCTCGTATCTTTCGGTCTCGTTGATCTTGATGAAGATGACTATGAGTACATGGGAACAAAGTTCTTTATGAAGGATGGCGAGCGCAGTAAGAAGTATCTCCGTGAGGAATATCCTATGCTCGCAGCGGAGAAGAAACCTATCGGCTTTACAATTGCTCCGCTGAGAAGCTGCAACTTTGAGCCTGATATTATTACAGTTTACTGCCGTCCTGCTCAGATCAGAAGCATTCAGATGGCTGCAAAATTCCATTCCGGTGAGATGCTCCATCTCCATCTTGATCCTGTTGACTCCTGTGTACACTCTTCCATTCCCGTACTCAATGGTCAGGACTATAACATCACATTCCCCGATCCCGGTGAATATGAGCGCGGCTTTACCGATGAAGACGAAGTAATGTTCACAATGAAGGCTGAAAAGGTCACAGAGATCGTCAGCGGTCTTAAGATCCTTGCAGGTGCTAACTTCGGTTATCAGCAGCTTCAAATGGATATGCCTCTGAACTTCCCCAGACCTGAGTTCTACAACAATATGTTTGAAAAGTGGAACCTCGATACAGGTGTAGAATGGAAGAAGCATGAAGGTGCAAAGCCTATGGTAGAAGAATAAGCTTTTAAAGACCGGTCATTCGACCGGTCTTTTTCTGCTTGTTTTTCTGTCGGTAATATAGCGATTTAAGTACGCACCTGTCAGCATTATATACATGGTAAAATACAACCATAATAGAGTGATGATCACTGAACCTAAACTTCCGTAAATACCATAGCTGTTTGAAGAGTTGAGCCACCATGAATAGCCGGCTGTAAATATTGTCCAACAAATTGCTGCGATACAAGCGCCGGGCAATAAATCTCTGAAAGGCACTTTCTTGTCAGGGATGAATCTGTATGCTACTGCTAATATAAGCGCGAGTATAAAAGGTGATATTATTTTTATAAAGCCTGCTGAAATGATTTTTAAACTGGTCAGAAAGTTTAAAAACATAGTTGCCATTATCAAAATATAAATCGCAAGCAGTACAGTAACAGAATAGAGGATTGCTTTTAATCGAAGATGTATATACTTATCTTTTCGAGTATCATCGCTGACATGCTCGATACCGCGCATAATGGACATCATAGCCTTCGATGCGGACCAAAGTGTTGTTACTGCTGATATTGAGAGTATAGCAGGAGAGTAAGCATACACTTCTCTGATTATACTGTCCAGAAAGTCTGCAATAGTGTCAGGTACGATAATGCTTACAAACTCGGATAATTCGTGACTCTCCAGTCTTGTTATAGGGAGTAATGAGCCGATTAGCATTATAAATGGGACAATAGAAAGAAAAATATAAAAGGCGCTTGATGATGCGTAAACTGTGACATTTCGCATGGATAGCCCGCGGAAAAAAGCTGCAATTTGCTCATAAGGTTTTTGTAGTTTTTTAAACATAGCAGCACGATTACTTCCTTTTTAAAGAAATTATGATAAAATGGAATTAATGTGTTTATTATACAACGATGTAAATGTATTTGGATGAAAATTTACAAACTTTTAATTTGAGATTAAATTGTCAAAGAAAGTGGTTGGTCAATGATATGACAACAGATGAAAAATTTTTTGCATCACGATTAAAAGAGCTGTCAGGCCGGTCATTCAATAGAGGTATCTGGACGTATTCTGAGTTTTTGACTATGGCGGAGCAGTCCTTGGTATCGGCATCTGCAGAGAGTGAATTTGAACTGGTGGGCGGCTTTGATGCTGCAGAGCGACGTATTGCGGTTTTTGGAAGCGAGGATAGTTGTGGTTATCCGTTTGCTGCGCCAATAAAAGTAATAAAAATTGAGCCTGTTTCTAAAAAGTTTTCTGATGTACTGTCTCATCGTGATTTTCTTGGATCAATCATGTCACTTGGAATTAAAAGGGAAGTTCTCGGTGATATTGTGATACGTGAGAATATAGGATATGTAGTGTGCCTTGAAAATATTGCTGAATTCTTAAAGGATAATATTTTACAAATCAAGCATACAACTGTACATTGTGAAATTCTGGATAGTATGCCTGACGGAGCGTTGAGTGAACCGGCAGAAAAAGAAGTGTTGGTTTCATCAGAACGAGTAGATGCCGTTGTCGCCGCTGTATATAATCTGTCCAGAAGCGATTCAAAAGAACTTTTTGATCAGAAAAAGATTTATATTGACAGCAAATCCGTGATATTACCTTCAGCTGTTTTAAAAGAGGGAAGTATAGTCTCGGTACGGGGCAGAGGACGTTTTAAATATTACGGTATTGTGAGACAGACTAAAAAAGGTAAGATGGCAATTTCGGTAGCAGTATATTAGTTCTGTTTTAGTTTCTTAATCGGTATTTAATATTGCAAGTGAAAATTCTTCGTGATATAATATCAAAGTGTGTATGTAACACATTAAAGTAAGTAATTTTTTAATAAATATACATAATGGAGGAAAGAACATGGCAAAGTTTATTACTGCTGCTGAGGCTGCTGCTCTGATCAAAGACGGTGATACTCTCGGTATTGGCGGACAGGGTCTTGCAGGTTGGGCTGAGGAAATCGGTCTTGCAATTCGTGACCGTTTTAAAGAGACAGGACATCCCCGTGATCTCACACTGAGACAGGGCTGCGCTCTTGGCGACTGGAAGGACAGAGGTATCACACACCTTGGTGAAGCTGGTGAAGGTCTGGTTACAAGATGGTCCGGCGCTCACATCGGCAGCGCTTTCGCTCTTAACGCACTTGCTCTTGAGAATAAGCTTCAGTGCCACTGCCTGCCCCAGGGCGTTATCGTTAACCTGTGGCGTGAAATTGCAGCAGGTCGTCCCGGTCTCATCACAAAGGTTGGTCTCGGTACTTTCGTTGACCCCCGTTTCGGCGGCGGCAGAATGAACGAGGCTGCTACAGATGAGCTTGTTGAGCTTATCGAGTTCGGCGGTGAGGAGTATCTTTTCTATAAGTCCTTTAATGTTGACGTTGCTATCCTCCGTGGTACAACAGCTGACGAAAATGGTAACATCACTTTCGAGCATGAAAGCTTTATCAACGAAGGTATGGCTATTGCTCAGGCTGCTAAGAAGTGCGGCGGTATTGTTATCGCTCAGGTTGAGTATGTTGCAAAGTCAGGCACACTCAATCCTAAGGATGTTCGTGTTCCCGGTATCCTTGTTGACTATGTTGTTCAGGCAACTGATCCCTTCTATCACTGGCAGACAGAGGGCGTTTACTATGAGCCCGCTTTCTCCGGTCAGATGAAGAAGCCCCTTTCTGCTATCGAGAATATGCCTTTCGACGAGAAGAAAGTTCTCTGCCGTCGTTGTGCTATGGAAGTTAAGAAGGGTGACATTATCAACCTCGGCGTTGGTATCCCTGCTGATATGACTAAGATTCTTAACGAAGAAGGCTACCTTGATTGCGCTACTACATGTACAGAGGTTGGCGTTTTCGGCGGTGTTTCTTCCGCTCTGCCTAACTTCGGAGCTGCATACAACGCAGAAGCTGCTATCGACCACGGTTCTATGTTTGACTTTATCGACGGCGGCGGACTTAACATGACATGCCTCGGTCTTGGCGAAGTTGACGGTGAGGGTAACAACAACGTAAGCTTCCTCGGTGCTAAGAGACTTACAGGCCCCGGCGGATTTATCAACATCACACGTGCTACACCCAAAGTTATCTTCTGCGGTACCTTCATGGGTAAGGCAAAGCTGAAGGTTGGCGACGGCAAGCTGGAAATCCTTGAAGAGGGCAAGTTCAGTAAGTTTGTAAGCAAGGTAAAGCAGATCACTTTCTCCGGTCAGTTTGCAGATCCCAACCAGACTGTTCTTTACATCACAGAGCGTGCTGTATTCCAGCTGATCGACAAGAAGGTTACTGTTATTGAAGTTGCTCCCGGTATCGATCTTGAAAAGGACGTTATCGCACACATGGGCTTCAGACCTGAGATTTCTCCTGATCTTAAGCTCATGGATGCTTCCATTTTCTACGAAGAGTGGGGCAAGCTCGGCGACTTTATCAGCGAATAATTATAATTTCACAGATGCCTGTCGTAAGGCAGGCATCTGTCTTTTTAGTATGAAAATCTATTTAAGGAGGAAATTATATGTCTATTCCTGCATTTGACGAAAAAGAATTGAAGGTAGTAGGTGAGTCCTTCAGCCTGTATGGTTCTATACCTCTTTTTGATACTCCTGTAAGCCTGTGCGATGGCTACCTCTCTGCTGTAAGAGACCGTAAGCCCATTTGGCAGATCACAGGTGTTGAGACACAGATGTTTACACCCAGCATGATCCCTGACAACGTGGCACGTGCACTTGTTATTGAAGGCGAACCTTTCGATGCTGTTGCAAATGGCGGCGGTAAAGATATGTTCGGTATCGATTGGGAATACGTTCCTCTGGTTGGCGGTTCTATGGTTCGTCCCGGCAACCCCTTCATGGAAGATATGTATGATTGGAAAGAAAAGGTAGTATGGCCTGATATCGACTCATGGGATTGGGCAGGCTGTGCTGAAAAGAATAAGGAATTCCTGAACACAACAAAGGCTGTACAGGTTTGGTTCCAGACAGGTTGGTATGAGCGTCTTATCTCCTTCATGGAGTTTGAGAATGCAATCATGGCTCTGTTTGACGAAGACCAGCAGAATCTTATTCTTGAGTTCTTCGATCAGCTTGCTGACCTTTATATCAGAATGATCGACAAGTACGTTGAGTACTTCCCTCAGGTAAAGTCCTTCTTTATGCATGACGACTGGGGAAGCCAGAAGGAGACATTCTTCTCACCAGCACTTGTTGAGAAGATGATCGTTCCCTCTATGAAGAAGGTAACAGATCACATTCACTCCATCGGTTGTGTTGCTGAGCTCCACTCCTGCGGTCAGATCATGAAGCAGGTTCCCAATATGATCAAAGCAGGTTGGGATACATGGAGCGGTCAGGTTATGAATGACACCCATGCACTCTATGAGCAGTATGGCGATCAGATAATGATCGGTGTTATTCCCGAACAGTTTGACCCTGAAACAACAACAGAGGAAGAGCAGAGAGCTCTTGCCCGTGAGTTTGCAGCAAAGTTCTGCAACCCCGAGAAGCCCTGTGTTGTTAATCTTTACGGTACAAGCTGCTTCACACCTGCATACAGAGAAGAGCTTTACAAGGAAGCAAGAATCCGATACAGCAAATAAAGCAAAAAAGAACGGTATCGACAGATACCGTTCTTTTTTTATTTTGAAATTACAGGGATACAAATCTGAGTAACTTCTCCTTTGTAGAGCTCAAAGCACATGCCGTTATTATCAAAACTGTAATCGCTGTTATCGAACCATTCCTTGAAAATGTATCTCCAGATGTTCTTGATGTTATCTTTGAGTCCATCAAAACTGTCGGCAGCGGGAACATCAAATACAGCGTACTCTGCTGCAGGGATCGTCATCGAGGAGAAGCCTGCGGGAACAACATCATCACTTGTGATGAAACCAAAGAAGTATGTCAAATCACCGCTTATTTCTTCGGGATGATACCAAAGAGCAATTTCACCGATGTTTTCACAGCTTTCTGGGAATTTGGGAAGATCCTTAAAGTCCACATCGCTCCAATATGCACCTGATTCGAGAACATTTATATCTCCTGTTCCGGGAATGATGCTGTAACCGAATGCTTTGATTTCTGAAATGGATTTAATGGTAGGGGTCATAGTTTTAGCTCCTTTCATGTTTATACGACGATATTCGGACGGTGTTATACCATAAGCTTTTTTGAATGATTTAGTAAATCCTGAAGGTGTATCAAAACCACATTCCATCGCCACATAGGTAATGTTGTAACCTTGAAGTATCATTTCCGCACCGCGTGATAGCTTGAACTTTCTGACATATTCACCTACGGGCATGTCGTGCCAAATTTTAAAAATGTGACAAAAATGATAAAGTGAATAACCGCAAAGCGATGCAAGTTCAACTGCAGTAATACTTTTTGATATATTTTTTGAGATGTATTCTTCGCAAAGTGAAATTGCTTCATGATACTTCATTTTTCCACCATCCTTATAAAGTAATTGTACAACATAAAAATGATAAAACTGTTCCATAGTTGCTGAAAATAAAACCGCGGACAAATTAATGTCCGCGGTTTATGTGTGTTTTAAAGCAGATTATTCACCAAGAACCTCGAGGAGGGTGGGGATAACCTTGTAGAGGTCACCAACGATACCGTAGTCAGCAACTTCAAAGATAGGAGCATTCTCATCTTTGTTGATAGCTACGATGATCTTAGATGTCTGCATACCAGCAAGGTGCTGGATAGCACCGGAAATACCACAAGCAATGTAGAGCTCGGGCTTTACAGTTGTACCTGTCTGACCAACCTGATGGCTGTGGTCGATCCAGCCTGCGTCAACAGCAGCACGGGATGCACCAACAACACCGCCGAGTCTGTCAGCGAGCTTCTTAAGAAGTTCGAAGCCTTCGGGATTGCCAAGACCGTTACCACCGGAAACGATAACCTTAGCATCTGTCAAGGATACGAGTTCCTCAAGACCCTTAACGATCTCAAGAACCTTCATACGTACGTCGCCTTCAGCAAGCTTAACTTCCAGCTCAACGAGCTCGCCCTTCTTGCCGGCTACGCGCTCAGGTTTAGCCATAACGCCGGGACGAACTGTGGACATCTGGGGACGGTGCTTGGGGCAGAGGATAGTAGCCATGAGGTTACCACCGAATGCAGGACGTGTCTGCATGAGCTTCTTGTCTTCGGGATCGATGTCAAGCTTTGTGCAGTCAGCAGTCAGACCTGTGTTGCAGTGAACAGCAAGGCAGGGACCGAGGTCACGACCGATGTGTGTAGCACCAAGGAGAACGATCTCGGGCTTATACTTTACGATTGCTTCGTAAATAACCTTTGTGTAAGCGTCTGTGTTGTATGTTACGAGAGCGGGATCGTTTGCGTAGTAAACTACGTCAGCGCCGTACTCGTACAGTTCGTCAACAAGACCGTTTACGTTGTCGCCGCAGAGAACTGCGCAGAGCTTGCAGCCGATTTCATCAGCAAGCTTACGACCTTCGCCGAGAAGCTCGATAGCAACGCCCATAAGAGCGCCTTCGCGCTGCTCTGCGAATACCCATACGTCATGGTAGAGTGTAATATCTACACCCTTGTTGCCATCGTCAACCTTCTCGATAGCATCGAAGGGGCAGTTTTCAAGACAATTGCCGCAGTTTGTACATGCAGGACCGATATCAGCGATCTTACCCTGCATTGTAATAGCTTCAAAGGGGCAATTCTTAAGGCACTTCTGACAGCCTTTACATTTATCAGCAATAATTCTTACAGCCATTTAAGTATTCTCCCTTCCTAATTACAGAATGTGCTTCTCAGTCAGCTTAGCAACGAGAGTGTTTACCATCTCGGGTACAGTACCCTCGAGCATCTCGCCCTTGCCCTTCGGGGGAGGTGTGAAGCTTCTGAATACCTGTGTGGGGCTGGCTTTAAGACCGCAATCGCTGGGATCGAGCTTAACATCGTTCTCGTTCCAGATTGTGATTTCCTTGTTGTATGCATCAACGATACCGTCGATTGTCATGTAACGGGGATCGTTCAGCTCCTTAACAGCTGTAAGGACACAAGGTGTTTTGCACTCGATTACTTCGTAACCGTCTTCGAGCTGGCGCTCTACGATAACGGAGCCTTCCTTCAACTCGCGAACCTTCTGAACGTATGTAACAACGGGAAGACCAAGACGACGAGCTGTCTGAGGACCAACCTGAGCTGTGTCACCGTCGATAGCCTGACGACCTGCGAAGATGATGTCATAGTCACCGATCTTGCGGATACCGGCTGCGATTGTTGTAGATGTTGCACATGTGTCAGCACCACCGAATGCACGGCTGGAGAGGAGGTATGCATCGTCAGCACCCATAGCAAGGCACTCTCTCAACATGTAGCAAGCCTGGGGGGGACCCATGGAAACAACGGAAATTGTAACATCGGGGTTAGCGTCCTTAACCTGAAGAGCAGCCTCCAGTGCGTTAGCATCGTCGGGGTTGAGGATGGAAGGAACGCCATCACGAATCAGAGTACCCTTAACGGGGTCGATCTTAACTTCGTTTGTATCGGGTACCTGTTTTGCACAGACAATAATTTTCATTATACTAGTCGCTCCTTTCTCTTACTTCAGCAGGTTACCAGCGATAACCATCTGCTGTACCTGAGATGTGCCTTCGAAGATTGTGAAGACGCGGCAGTCACGGTACAGGCGTTCAACTTTGTACTCCTTGATGTAGCCGTAGCCACCGTGGATCTGAACAGCCTTAGCAGCGATCTCGTTGCAAACTTCAGAAGCAAAGTACTTAGCCATGGAGCAGTACATGGAAGCATCCTTGTCACCTGCATCCTTAAGAACAGCAGCGTTGTAAACGAGCTCTCTTGCAGCAGCAAGCTTTGCAGCCATGTCAGCGATCATGAAGCTGATGCCCTGGAACTTAGCAATGGGCTTACCAAACTGCTTTCTTTCCTTAGCATACTTGATTGATTCTTCAAGACATGCAGTAGCAACACCTATAGACTGTGCGGAAACGCCAAGGCGGCCACCGTCGAGAGTCTTCATAGCGTTGATAAAGCCGCGATCCTTCTCGCCGAGCATATCAGATTTATGTACACGAACATCCTCAAGTACGATATCACTTGTAGCACAACCGATAAGACCCATTTTGTGCTCGGGCTTACCGCAGGAAACACCGGGAGCCTTCATATCAACCAGGAAAGCAGAGATTCCCTTGGAGCCCTTTGCCTTAAGGTCTGTCTTTGCATATATTACTGCATAGTCAGAAAGGGGAGCAAGAGTGATGAAAGTCTTACGACCATTGATGATATAGTAGTCACCATCTTCAACAGCTGTTGTTGTTGTGCCGCCTGCATCGGAACCTGCGCCGGGCTCTGTCAGACCGAAAGCAAGAACCTTCTCACCTGTGATGCTGGGCTTCAGGTACTTCTCAACCTGCTCAGGTGTTGCGGACATAACAAGAGGACCGCCGCCGAGAGAGTTGGGGGAGTTAACGTAAAGGCTGGCAACGGGGCTGACTCTTGCAAACTCTTCAACCATCAGAATGTAAGAGAGTGTGTCGCAGCCGGAGCCACCGTATTCCTTGGGAATTTTAATTCCGTAGAAACCGGCCTTAGCCATCTTGTCCAGAATTTCCTGGGGGAATACACCGGACTCTTCGACTTCGTCAAGAATGTCGTTTGTCAGTTCTTTCTCTGCGAAATCACGGCAGAGTTTCCGAATAAGCTGATGCTTTTCAGATAAAATCATTTATCCTTCCTCCTATAATTTAAAGTTTGCCTATCGCTTTAAAACACAATATAACAAATATATTATAATCCTTTTCTAAAATTATTGTATTATGTGGTTTGATACTCTTTTTTGCAAAAATTCATGTTTTGTGCTAATTTAGTGTTGCAAAAGTACAAGTTTATGTGTATATTATTATCCGTAGAACAAAATTTTTCTTAATTCGCTAAATAATTTTTACATCTTTTGAAAGGGAGATTCTGATGAGCTCGGCACTTTTTGATTATGAATGGCAGTTTTTGGTGCAGATGATCATGCGTATTACATACTGCGACAACTATACTGAGGCCTGCGAAACGCTGCTCCGACAGCTTAGAACACTCATTCCTTACAACTCTGCTACTATATTCAGAACCGGAAGAAAAGACGGACAGGCAACTGTTAGCAACCCTATTTCTCTTGATACTCCTAATGCAAAGGCTGATAATATTACATTTATGAACGGTGAATATCCTCGTTGGTCGGAGTTTATTATGTCTCCTTACAGCATGGTTTTCAGACAGTCTGATATTATTGCACCTACAAAATGGGAGAATACACGTGTATATCAGGATATATGGCGTCCCCGCGGAATATTCTGGGGATTGTTTTTGTCTGTTGTAACTAATGACCATCCTTTAATAATGTTGTGTATCCATAGAGAGAAGAAGGATGAGGATTTTTCTGCACGTGACATCTACCTGATGAATACTCTTAAAGATCCGCTTGAACGTAAATTCTACAGACTTCTTGAAGAAGAGCAGAAAATAGGTCCCAATTCACCTCCGGGCAAGCTCAGCAGAACTGCTGCTTCATTTGGTCTTACAAAGCGTGAAACTGAGATCGTTTATCTTGTGTGTGCAGGCAAGAGCAGTGAAGACATCTGCAGTCAGCTGTTTATTACTCCTGCTACACTCAGTAAGCATCTTTCTAATATTTATTCCAAGACTAAAGTTCGTAACAGAACCCAGCTGTTTGGCTTGTTCCATGAAGTGTAAGAGGTGATAGCTATGAATTCTCCTAAGGAAATAGCTGTTGCATATTGTGCCGCCGGTGAGGCCAAAGCTGCACTGTCAATAACAAAAACATTCGTTCTTGCGATTTTTGCCGGAATTTTTATTGCGCTTGCAGGTGTTGGTGCTACTGTAGCTGCTGCAACGGTTGAGAATGCATCTCTTGCAAAGTTTTTAAGTGCCTGTATTTTTCCTGCCGGTTTACTTATGGTTCTTATCGCAGGCAGCGAGTTGTTCACAGGAAACTGTCTGTTGATTATCCCTGTACTGAATAAGAGAATAAAGTTAAGAGCGATGATTCGTAACCTTATGACGGTAATACTCGGTAACTTTGTCGGTGCTGTGCTGATTGCGTTTTTGTGTTCTTACGGCGGAGTATTTGCTCTTTTTGGTGAAGCGGTTGCAAGATCTGTTGTCAGTACTGCAGCTGCAAAATGTAATATTCCGTTTGTTCAGGCTGTGATCAAAGGTGTTCTTTGCAACTTCCTTGTTTGTCTTGCTGTTTGGATGGCATTTGCTGCAAAAACCGTTGGAGGCAAGCTTGCGGCAATATATCTTCCAATACTCATATTTGTAGTCTGCGGTTTTGAACACAATGTTGCAAACATGTACTATATACCTGCAGGCCTGTTTACTGTTTCTAATAGTGCATATTCTTCTGTTAGCCCTGCTGAAGGATTAACATGGGGCGGTTTTGTTGTGCGTAATTTGATTCCTGTGACAATTGGTAATATAATAGGCGGTGCGGGTATGGTCGGCGCAGGTTACTGGGCGGTATACTTGAACAATAAAGAAAAATAATTTAACTGGAGGAAGTTAAAATGGATATTAAAACAATTCAGGAATATGGCGTTGAGCTGCGCTCTCTGTATGATCTGCGTACTCGTCCTATCGGCATTAAGTTTTTAAGGCCCGACGAAGAAACACCTTCCAATGCTGTTTCTCCTACAAAGGATCTTAAATGTCACATGGCAATGTGCCAGGCAAAGGCTGCTGCCAGAAGAGATGGCAAGACTATTGTTATGAGCAAGGAAGACCACTGGTGCTGGAATCCCCTCATCGTATACGGTCTTGTACCTTGCGAGGAAGGCACAAAGGAATTTGACCTTGTATGTAAGTACATAGGTGTTCAGGATCCCGATGATGCAAAGAAGGTTCTTGCAGGTTTCCCCAAGCTTAAGTACGGTGAGTTTGACAGACTTGTAGTAGGCCCTATGGAAAATGCAGAATTTATTCCTGACGTTGTTCTGCTTTACTGCACTCCTGCACAGCTTCGCAGCATGCTGTTCCCCGCAAAGCTTGAAAACGGCGGCATTATCCCCAGCAGCTTTGATGCTGTTGACTCTTGTGCTTATGCTGTAACAAACCCCATCCTTGACGGCAACTACAGAGTAACTGTTCCCGATCCCGGTGATTATGAGCGCGCACTAGCTGCTGAAGATGAAATGATCTTCTCCATTCCTCTCAACCGTCTTGAGGCATTTGTAGAGTGCTCCAAGGGTGCACGTACACACAACATGGGTTACGGTCAGCTCCGTATGAACATGGAATACGATTTTGCACGTCCTCCGTTCTACAACGAACTGTTTGATATTTGGAACCTCCCCCAGGGTAAAGATTGGGATAGATAAATGGTGATAATAATAACTGCCCCGATTCTATATCGGGGCAGTTAATTTATTTATGAACTAGTTTTTTTCTTTTAACAACTTTTCGTATGCATAGTGTTGCTGTGAGAATGAGGATAAGCAAGATACAGACAAGTGAAGCGATAGATATGATTTGCAGACGATTGTTAAGTTCTGCTTGACGTTTTTCTTCAAATGCCAATCGTACTGCTTCATCTTCTTCCATAACTTTGCCTCGGATGATTTCAGCACTGTCGGAGTTTTCCAATACTATAGATTTTCTTGCGTCGAATTTTGACTTACAAAGCTGCAGCCGTTCCTGACGCTCTCTTTCTTCACGTTCGATGCGCTCTTTTTCTGTGCGCTCTGCAATGAAGTTGAAGTAATGATCAAAAATACGGATGGTTTCAGAAAACTGATAATGTATTGACTTGCATCCTAAAACTACAGCAACGATTTCATGACCGTCTTTTTCTGCAGAGGAGACCAGGCAATAACCTGCTTCGCTTGTGTGACCGGTTTTAATACCTGTAGCGTATTCGTAATAATACTCATTTGGTTCAGGTTCGTCTTCAGTAACTTCAAGATACATGCTGAGAAGCATATTTGTGTTAATAAGTGTACGTTCTTTCTTCAGATTTGTTGCTGGTATTACGTATTCTGATGCGGAGACTATTTCTCTGAAAGTGTCGTACTTAAGACATTCCGCAGTGATTATGTATAATGATCTCGCAGTAGCGTACATTGGAGAACTGGGATAACCTGAAGGATTGGCAAAGTGAGTATCTTCGCAGCCGAGCTCTTCTGCGCGGGAATTCATAAGATCTACAAAGTCGGAAAGATTGCCGCATAAATACTCACCTAAAACGTTACTTGCAAAGCAATCTGAAGATACCATGTTAGCGTACAGGAGATCTAACAGAGATAAATATTCACCTGCAACAAGTGGAATCTGCATACGGCTTGCGTTTGGATATAAAGCTGATACAGCATAGTTTGTCACTAAAACCTTGTCATCCAATGATATCTCGCCGCGTTCAACAGCTTCCAAAACAAGAAGGGTAGTAATAATCTTCGTTGTGCTTGCAGGCGGAAGCGGTTTGTCAGCGTTGTATGAGTATAGAATTTCGCCTGTTGTATGATCAACAACGAATGCGGCTTTTGCTTCAACATCATCAAAAGTTGAGGAGATGTCGACATCACCTGCGGCGGATGCAGGGAAGATACATAATATTGTAAAGAGCAGTATTAAAACAAAGCTAATTGATTTTTTAAATACTTTACCTGAAAACACGATGAAAATAACACCTCGGGAGTTTTTTTACAGATTATCACAGTTTTCGACAACGATAAAGAGTCTTTTAGTTACAAAATATGTTTTTTGATTATTTGCTTGCGAATACACACCTTGAAGGGTATACTGATTAAAATTTAATGTTTTAAATGTGAGGAATGTATATGACAGAGAGATTATACTATAAAGACAGTCATTTAGCGGTCTTTGACGCTGTAGTTGTTTCATGTGAAAAAATCAAAAACGGATATGCAGTGGTACTGGATAAAACCGCATTTTTTCCTGAAGGTGGAGGACAGCTTGGCGATACAGGATATTTAAATGATATCAAAGTTTTTGATACACACGAGAAAAACAATGAGGTTCTGCATTATACTGAATCTGAGATTATAGTAGGAACCGTTGTGGCAGGGCGGATTGATTGGGACCGCAGGTTTCGTTTCATGCAGAATCATTCAGGTGAGCATATTGTTTCCGGAATAATTAATAAGGTTACAGGGTTTAACAATGTCGGATTCCACCTCGGTGATGAGGTTGTAACCATCGATTTTGATGGTGAAATTGATGCTGAGACTTTAGCTGAAATTGAACTGCAGGCTAATGAAGCAGTATATAAAAATGTAAATATCAATACTTATTTTCCGAAGCCTGAGGAGCTCTGTAACTTTAACTACAGAAGCAAACTTGATATAACAGAGAATGTCAGAATTGTTGAAGTTGAAGGATATGACACATGTGCCTGTTGTGCACCGCATGTGAATAAAACAGGTGAAATTGGAATCATAAAGATTCTTGATACAATGCGTCATCGTGGCGGTGTAAGAATCAATATGGCGTGCGGATACAGAGCGCTTGATGATTACAATAAGAAATACAGCAACATCGCAGCAATTTCCGCATCTCTGTCCGCAAAGCAACATGAGACAGCTGCAGCAGTTGAGAGAGTGAAAAAAGAACTCTCGGACTTAAAACTTACTTGCAGCGCACTCAGACGTGAACTTATTGCTTTTAAAGCAGCAGAACTTGTTGAAACACAGGGGAATATGATTATTTTTGAAGACAGTCTTGAACCTGCAGATTTGAGAGAGCTTGTCAATGTCGGAGTGACAAAGTGCAATGGTGTTTGTGCAGCTTTTACAGGTAACGATAAGACCGGTTACAGCTACGTTATAGGCAGTAACATTATCGATTTGCGCAAGGCATCAAAAGAGATTAATTCCGCAATTGAAGGTCGTGGTGGCGGACAAAGCGGAATGATACAGGGCAGCTGCAAAGCTGCAAAAGCTGTTATTGAGGAATATTTTGCATCCTTTGGCATATAACAGTATATGCTGTTCTTGATTTTAAGAAAAACCGATGATATAATGTCGCTTAATCCGATTTTTTTACGGTCGGATAATTAAAAATATGCAGAAAGGGAGTTTTATTATGCTTCGTAATCAGTACAAGCTTGTAAAAGAGCTTTATACTCTGAAAAATGATCCCACCGCTGCAAATTCTGATGTCAGAATCCGCGGTTGGGTAAAGACCAACCGAAATAATGGTCATATTGGTTTCATGTCCGTTTCTGACGGTTCATGCTTTGAAAATATCCAGGTAGTATATAACATTGATGAGCACCCTGAATTTGCTGATGCAGCTAAGATCGCAACAGGATGCAGTGTTGATGTATCCGGTAAGTTTATTCTTACTCCTGATGCAAAGCAGCCTTTTGAGGTAGCTGCTGAAGAGGTTATTCTTCTCGGCACATGCGACAGTGATTTTCCCATGCAGAAGAAGAGACATTCTCTTGAGTTCCTGCGTGAGGTCCCTCATCTGAGACCCAGAACAAACACATTTAATGCGTTGTTCCGTGTCAGATCTGTCCTCTGTGGTGCTATCCATGAGTTTTTCCAGACCAACGGATTCCTTTATATTACACCTCCGCTCATCACAGGCAACGACGCTGAAGGTGCAGGCGAGGTATTTACAGTAACAACAAGAGAAGATGGAGACTATGAGAAGGATTTCTTTGGCAAGCACGCTTGTCTTACAGTTTCTGGTCAGCTTCATGTAGAGCCTTTTGCTCTTGCGTATGACAAGGTTTATACATTTGGCCCCACATTCAGAGCTGAAAACTCCAACACCACAACTCATGCAAGTGAGTTCTGGATGGTAGAGCCTGAGATTGCTTTTGCTGATCTTGAGGATGATATGGAGCTTATGGAAGCTATGGTCAAGTACTGTATCAATGCAGTTTTAGAGAGATGTCCCTCTGAAATGGCATTCTTTAACCAGATGTTCGACAAAGAGCATACACTTATTGACAGACTTACAGCTGTAGCAAATTCTGAATTTAAGGTTATGACATATACCGAAGCTGTTGATCTTCTTCTGAAGTCCGGCAGAGAGTTCCAGTATCCCGTAGAGTGGGGTGTTGACCTTAAGACAGAGCATGAGCGCTATATCTGCGAAGAAGTTGTCAAGGGACCTGTATTCCTTACAGATTATCCCAAGGACATCAAGGCTTTCTATATGAGAATCAATGATGACGGCAAGACTGTTGCTGCTTGTGACTGTCTTGTTCCCGGTGTCGGCGAGCTTATCGGCGGTTCCCAGCGTGAAGAGCGTTACGATGTTCTTGTGGCTCGTATGGAAGAGATGGGTATTGAACTTGATTCCCTCAAGTGGTACTGCGACCTTCGCCGTTTCGGTAGCGTAAAGCACGCCGGTTTCGGTCTTGGTCTTGAGAGATTTATTCTCTATCTCACAAACATCGGCAACATCAGAGATACAATTCCTTATGCTCGTACACCTCGTAATCTTATGTTCTAAGGTGAATTATGGAAAAGAGTAAAATTGACAGAATTAATGAGCTTGCCCGTAAGTCAAAAAGTGTAGGACTTACTCCTGAGGAGAAGGAAGAACAGGCACAGCTTCGAGCAGAATATATTGCAGATTTCCGTCGTTCAACGATTGAGATATTGGAGAACACATATCTGCAGCGTCCTGACGGATCCAAGGAAAAACTTAAACCAAAGAACTGAAAGCACCTGTTATATTGAACAGTGGCAGTAAAAACGGACAGTAGACAATACCCCCTGTGTAGGTAAATATAGCTACACAGGGGGTATTGTTATATCAAGATGAAAATGCCAAAGTTTATCCAGAAACTGATATTATGACTATGTAAAAGCATTAGGTGAGAGATACACAATATACTTCATGTGTATATTGTGTACTGACATTTAGTTCTACAACCATGACATATACATAAAAACGGAGTGACGTTATTTTTATTCCGCCACTCCGTTTGAAATTCAAAATTTTCATGCCCCAGTTGCTTTTTGTACCGTCCGTTCAATCTGGGAATGTTCATTAAAACGACGTTTATGTTTTATTTCTGACCGCCCTTGAGTGCTTTCATTCTCATGCCGTGGTCGAGGATGCTCTTTCTCATTCGAAGGCTTGAGGGGGTAACTTCCAAAAGCTCGTCGTCAGCCAAAAACTCAAGACACTGTTCAAGACTTAAGTTTTTCGGGGGAACAAGGCGAAGTGCCTCGTCGCTGCCGGAAGCACGCATGTTTGTAAGCTGCTTTTTCTTGCAGACGTTAACTGACATATCATCGGACTTGGGAGATACGCCGACGATCATACCTGCGTAAACCTGTGTGCCGGGGCTGATGAACAGAGTGCCGCGGTCCTGTGCGTTCCACAGACCGTACGCAACGGCCTCACCTGTTTCGAAAGCGATAAGAGAGCCTGTGTTGCGGCGTGTAAGCTCACCCTTAAAGGGCTCGTACTTTTCAAATGTGCTGCTCATGATGCCTTCACCGCGTGTGTCGGTCATGAACTCGTTTCTGTAGCCGAAAAGACCGCGGGAGGGAACGAGGAACTGGAGCTTTACGCGGTTGCCCACAGGAGTCATCTCAAGGAACTCGCCGCGTCTTGCGCTGAGCTTTTCGATAACAGAGCCGACGGAATTTTCGGGAACGTCAGCAACTAAACGCTCGATAGGCTCGCACATAACGCCGTCTATCTCCTGATTGAGAACACGGGGAGGGGAGACCTGGAACTCATAGTTCTCGCGGCGCATTGTCTCGATAAGGATGGAGAGATGCATCTCGCCGCGTCCTGCAACGTTGAAGCTGTCGCTGTTGGGTACTTCTGTTACGCGTAAGGATACATCTTTAAGAGTTTCCTTCATCAGTCTGTCGCGGATGTTACGTGTTGTGACATACTTACCCTCACGGCCTGCGAAGGGGCTGTCGTTAACGGAGAAGGTCATCTCCATTGTGGGAGCGGAGATCTGCACAAAGGGAAGAGGCTCAACTGCGTTTACATCGCAGATTGTGTCGCCGATTGTGATGTCTGCAATACCTGAAAGGGCGATGATGTTGCCTGCGGAAGAGCTTTCTACGGGAACTCTTGCAAGACCGTCAAACTCGTAAAGGCTTACTGCCTTTGCCTTCTTGTTAGCCTTGTCGCCGTGGTAGTTGCATACCATGATCTCCTGATTCTGGCGGATCGTGCCGCGCTCGATGCGTCCGATTGCTATACGGCCTACATACTCGTTGTAGTCAACAGAGGAGACAAGGATCTGCAGGGGTGCATCTGTCTCAACTGTGGGAGCGGGGATGTACTCCATAATTGTCTCGAAAAGGGGCTTTAAGTCAACGCCCTCTTCCTCGGGAGAGTAAGCAGCAGTACCCTTTCTGCCGGAGCAGAAAAGCATAGGAGAATCCAACTGATCGTCTGTTGCGTCGAGCTCGATAAGAAGCTCAAGAACCTCGTCGATAACCTCGTGGATACGTGCATCGGGACGGTCGATCTTGTTTACAACAACGATAACTCTGTGACCTAATTCCAGAGCATGCTGCAGAACAAAACGTGTCTGGGGCATGGGGCCTTCCGCTGCGTCAACAAGCAGAATAACGCCGTTAACCATCTTGAGGATACGCTCAACCTCGCCGCCGAAGTCGGCATGTCCCGGAGTGTCGATAATATTGATCTTTGTGTTGCCGTAGGTTACGGCTGTGTTCTTTGCGAGGATTGTAATGCCGCGCTCACGCTCGAGGTCGTTGGAGTCCATTACTCGATCCTGTACAGCCTGATTTTCACGGAAAATACCAGATTGCTTCAGCATCTCGTCAACAAGAGTTGTCTTTCCGTGGTCAACGTGGGCGATAATAGCTACGTTTCTAAGTTCGTTCATATATATCACATCCAAAATCAGATTACAAATTTAACCGATATATTATACACCAATATGTGTCCATTGCAAATATTTTTGACGAAATTTATTATGATTTGCACGAATTTATATATATGGTGTATAATCTGTTCAGATAGGAGTGATTTCATGGAATTTACAGAAAAGCGCATTGAGCGAAAAGATATTTTTGACGGATATATTTTTAATGTATATCTGGACAAGGTTGAGATTTCGGATGGCAGCATCCGTCCCCGTGAGGTCGTAGAGCATAACGGCGGTGTTTGTGTTGTTGCCGTTGATGATGACCGCTATATATATATGGTTCGTCAGTTCCGATATGCCGTTGGAAAAATGATGCTTGAAATACCTGCCGGTAAGCTTGAAAAGGGCGAAGATCCTCTTGAAGCCGCAAAGAGAGAACTGTCTGAGGAAACAGGTTTTACAGCAGGTGAGTGGACCAGCCTGGGCCATATGTATCCCACGCCGGGTTACTGCAGTGAGAAGCTATATGTATACCTTGCCCGAAACCTTACAGCAGGAGAGATGCATCTTGATGACGGTGAGATACTAACAGCAGAAAAATTGCGGCTGTCCGATGTGGCAGATATGATAATGCGCGGTGAAGTGTCTGATGCTAAAACGGTTTTTGGCGTTTTAAAGGCGGATAAGCTTATAAGTGACTAAACTTCAATGAATCTGGAATAATATTTCTTGAAGAAAAATGCAAGAAACTATTGCATGTATTAACATAATATAGTATAATCTCTGCGGGTAAGTGTGCGTATATTGTGTCTTGCCCGTGCTTTGAAGCACAACTTGTTATAATTTTTGCATTTTTCTTATATCCTGTAACAGGAGATAATTATTCTATATGTCATATATTAAGGTGGAGATTTAACCGTGACAAAGTATGTTATCAACGGCGGAAAACCCCTCTATGGTGAGATCGATATCAGCGGCGCAAAGAATGCTGCTGTTGCTATAATCCCTGCGGCACTTATGGTAGACGGCCCCTGCCGTATCGAAAATCTTCCTCAGATTTCAGACGTTACAATGCTCCTTAACATTTTAAAGGAGATGGGTGCAGATATCCGCACCATTAATAAAAACACAATGGAAATCGATTGCTCAGGTATCAAAACTGCCGAGGCAACTTTCGATATGATGCGTAAGATCCGCGCATCCTACTATCTCATCGGCGCTATGCTTGGCCGTTTCGGCAAGGCTAAGGTTGCTATGCCCGGCGGTTGTAATTTCGGCGGTGTTCGTCCTATTGACCAGCACATTAAGGGCTTTGAGGCAATGGGCGCTGAAGTTGAGCTCACAAACGGTCTTGTAAACTGTGAGACAAACGGTGGACTTAAAGGTGCATCAATTTTCCTTGACGTAGTCTCTGTTGGCGCTACTGTCAATATCATGCTTGCTGCAGCTCTGGCTGAGGGCATGACTGTTATTGAAAACGCTGCACGCGAACCTCATATTGTTGATCTTGCAAACTTCCTCAACTCTATGGGTGCAGACATCCGCGGTGCAGGTACAAACGTTATCAAAGTTCGCGGTGTAAAAAGCCTTCGCGGCGGCACTTATGCCGTTATTCCCGATCAGATAGAGGCAGGCACATATATGGCTGCTGTTGCAGCTACAGGCGGTGATGTTCTCATCAAGAACGTTATCCCTAAGCACATGGACTGCATCTCCGGCAAGCTCCGTGAGATGGGCGTTACAATTGTTGAAAACGGCGAGACTCTTAGAGTAATCAGAAAGTCTGCTCTTAAGCGTACAAATGTAAAAACACTTCCTTATCCCGGATTCCCCACAGATATGCAGCCTCAGGTCGCTGTTGTCCTCTGCCTTGCAAAGGGGACAAGCATTGTTACCGAAGGTGTGTGGGACAACCGCTATAAGTATGTTGATGAGATTGCCAAGATGGGTGCAAAGATTAAGGTTGAGGGCAGAGTTGCCGTAATTGAAGGCGTTGATATGCTCACGGGAGCACCTGTTACGGCTCCTGACCTTCGCGCAGGTGCTGCAATGGTCATCGCAGGTCTCTGCGCAGAGGGTACAACCGAGATAGAAGGTGTTCACTATATCGAGCGCGGATATGAGGCCATCATTGAAAAGCTCCGCGGTGTAGGCGCTGATATCAAGAGCGTTTATGTTCCCGATGAGCAGGAAAATGAGTCTCGCGACGTGGGCTGATAAATAATTTTAGATTTACACGGCGGGGTTATTTAACCCCGCTGTATTTTTAAGCTTTGGAGGAACTATGCTTTTTTGCACCATTGCCAGCTCCTCTTCCGGAAACTGCACACTTGTTTCCGAGGGGAGTACACACATTTTAATAGATGCGGGCATATCTGCAAGACGTATAAGTACTGCACTTAAAGAACTTGGGATATGCTGCTGCGATCTTTCCGCTGTGTTTGTTACTCATGAACATACAGACCATATCTGCGGACTTCGAACAATGGAAAAACAGTTTGGAATTCCTGTTATGGCGCCTGAATTTGTTGCAAAAGGAATTGCGTATGCTTTTCCCGAGATTGAGTGTTACATACAGACCATACCCGTAGGGCAGGAACTTCAGATCGGCGAATTATCTATACATGCATTCCACACGCCCCATGATACGGAGGAAAGTGTGGGTTATAAGATTACAAACGGAAATAAAAGCTTTGCCCTTGCCACAGACATGGGGCATGTTTCAGAGGAAGTTCTGCGTGAACTCATTGGTGTTGACGCTGCGGTTTTGGAGGCGAACCACGACCTTGAGCTTTTGAAAAAGGGACCATATCCGTTCCATCTTAAAAAGCGCATTTTGTCCGATCACGGTCATCTCTCCAACAGACTTTGCGGACTGCTTGCAGGCAGACTTTTTGAGCACGGAGCGAAGAATATAATTCTCGCCCATTTGAGTAAGGAAAATAACACTCCCGAGCTTGCATATAATACGGTAGCTGAGCTGATGGCAAAGTCCGGAGCTGTGCCCGGTGAAAATGTGGGGCTTTTTGTAGCCCCTAAGACAGAACACGGCCCCCTGATTGAGGTATAGTTATGCAGAGTATTAAAATAATTTGTGTTGGAAAGCTGAAAGAGGCTTTTTATGAGCAGGCAGTAAAAGAATATACAAAGCGCCTTGCAACTCTCTGTAAGCTGGAGATAGAGGAACTTCCCGAGGTTAAGCTGTCTCAGGAGCCCTCGCAGGCTGAAATCGACGCAGCGCTCTTAAAAGAGGGCGAGGCGGTCAAGAGCAGAATACCCAAGGGCAGTGCTGTTGTTGCCATGTGCATAGAGGGCAAGGGGATGTCCAGCGAGGGATTTGCAGACCTTCTTGGAAACTTTGCGCTTTCGGGTTCGTCGAAGATATGCTTTGTAATAGGCGGTTCTTTCGGACTTTCAAAAGAAGTAAAAGCAATGGCTCAGGTAAAACTGAGCATGTCTGCCATGACTTTCCCGCACCATCTGGCGAGAGTTATGTTGTTGGAGCAGATTTACAGAGGATATAAAATACTCGGCGGCGGAAAATACCACAAATAACAGGGAGGAAAAGCTATGTTTAAGTGGGGCAGAAAAAAGTTTGACAGAATTACAGAGCGTTGGCCCAAAGATGAAAAGGGCGAGATGATCCCTCCTGTGTTTTTTCAGCACGTACAGGGAACAGAACTTGATGTTGAAATGGCAGTAAATCTGCTTGAAGCTTACGGTATCCCTGCACTTCGCAGGGCACCGGGAGACGGCAGCTTCGGTGAAGTATTTCTCGGTTCATCGGGATTTGGCGTTGATATCTATGTACCTGAGACAATGCTTGAAGATGCACAGAATATAGTAAGCGCTGATATTGTTGAGGAAGAACAGAAATGAGCTACCGTGATACTTTGATGCGCTGGCTTGACAGCGATATGCTGACAGAAGCAGAAAAAACAGAGCTGAGATCCTATTCGGATGATGAGGCGGAGAGCAGGTTTTACGGACCTCTTGAGTTTGGTACTGCAGGACTTCGCGGAAAAATGGGTCTCGGCACAGCAATGATGAATATATATGTTATCCGTCATGCCACTCAGGCTTTTGCAAATGTTATCTTAAGTGAAGGTGAAGAGTCAGTAAAAAAAGGCATTGCCATCTGCCGTGACTGCCGAAACAACGGTAAAGATTTTGCACAGGCAGCTGCTGGTGTTATGGCGGCAAACGGAATACCTGTGCGTATTTTTGAGGATATGCGTCCCACTCCGGAGCTTTCCTTTGCGGTTCGTCACTACGGGTGCATTGCAGGTATAAATGTAACTGCAAGTCACAACCCGAAGGAATATAACGGCTATAAAGTCTACTGGTCTGACGGAGCACAGCTTCCTCCTGCGCATGCTTCCAAAATTGCGGCAGAGATGGAAAAATCGGATGTGTTCTCATCCGTAAAAACCATGGACTATAATGATGCTGTAAAAGCAGGTCTTATAACCGTTATGGGACAGGAGACAGATGAAGCTTTTCTTCAAAATGTTCTCGCCCAGAGCGGTAAGTGGGCAGAAGATGAGCTGGATCGCGATGTGAAGATAGTCTATACACCATTCCACGGTGCGGGATATAAGCTTATCCCCGAGGTAATAAAAATCGTCGGTGCGAAAAATCTCTACTGTGTTGATGAGCAGATGATACCTGACGGCGGCTTTTCCACAGTAGCTTCTCCCAATCCAGAAAATCCCGAAGGCTTTGAACTTGCTGTTAAGCTTGCTGATAAAGTCGGGGCAGACTTTATCATCGGCTCGGACCCCGATGCTGACAGAGTCGGAATAATGATAAGAGGGGAGAACGATGAGTTTATACCCATTATCGGAAATCTTACTGGCGTTATCCTGCTGGACTATGTGGCGAAGATCCTGTATAAAAAAGGTGAGATGCCTGAAAGACCGGTTATGCTGAAAACCATCGTAACTACCGAGATGGCAAGAGCATGCGCAAAAATGCACGGCATGGAGTGCTATGATACTTTCACCGGCTTTAAGTTTATGGCAGAAAAGAAAAATGAGCTTGAAGCGTCGGGTGAGGGGAAAGTTGTTTTCTCCTATGAAGAATCCTACGGCTATATGGTTGGCGACTATGTCCGCGATAAGGATGCTGTAACCGCATGCATGCTCCTGTGTGAGATGGTCATGAGATATTCAAAGCTCGGAATTACCGTGCAGCAAGTAATAGACGACCTCTATGCAAAGCTTGGTTTTTATAAGGAAAAGACTCTGAACCTCTACATGGATGGGCTTGACGGAATGCGCGCCATGGCGGAGCTGATGGAGAGACTCAGAGATGAAACTCCGTCAGAAATCTCAGGCACGGAAGTTAGAGATATATGCGACTATAAAACGGGTACAAGGACTGTTTTAAAAACAGGCGAGAAGTGCAGCATTGAGCTCTCAGGCTCCAATGTTCTCCGCTTTGCACTTTCGGACGATACAGTAATTCTTGTCCGTCCCTCGGGTACGGAGCCGAAAGTAAAAGTATATATTCTCGCAAAGGGAGAAAATCTTTCCGTCTGTGATGAAAAAATTGAAAATTACTCAAAATGGGCAGTAATGCTGAAATAAAGAAAACCCCTCGTCGCTTAAGACGAGGGGTTGGTGTTTATATACATATTAATATTAAATATTTTGTTAATTTTTCATATTGACAGCTAAATTTCTCTTGACCTTTGGTCAAAAATCTGGTAGAATAAATCGCTATATATGAAAATAAGGACTAACTTCCCAGTTTCATCCTTGATTCTTATTGTACACGGATGTCTGACTAAAATCAATAGGAAAGATAAAAAATGTGCAAAAAGTTTCAACTCATCCCCGCGTGTCGCACCAAGATGAGCGGATGATGGTGGAGGATAATCATTTACAGAAGGAGTGAAGCACATGCCTAAGGATGTTCTCTATGGTAAGACCCTGCGTAAGAGTTTTGCCAAAACAACAGAGATCCAGGAAATGCCCAATCTTCTCGAGATCCAGAAGAACTCTTATCAGTGGTTCCTTGAAACAGGCCTGAGAGAGGTATTCCGTGATATGGCGGCTATTACCGACTATACCGGGAATCTGGAGCTTACATTCATCGACTACTCGATGAACGAGAAGCCCAAGTACTCTATCGACGAGTGTAAGGCAAGAGACGCAACATACGCTGCCCCCATCAAGGTCACTGTCCGTCTGCGTAACCGCGAGACAGAGGAAATCAAGGAACAGGAGATCTTTATGGGCGATTTCCCCATCATGACAGATGCGGGTACATTCGTCATCAACGGTGCAGAGCGTGTTGTAGTTTCTCAGATCATCCGTTCTCCCAGCGTTTACTACGAAAAGAAGCATGACATCAAGACCGGTACAACAGTTTATGCAACCACTGTAATCCCTTACCGTGGTGCTTGGCTTGAATATGAGACAGACGCTTCTCAGAACTTCAACGTTCGTATCGATAAAAACAGAAAGCTGCCCATCACATGGCTCCTTCGTGCTATGGGTAAGGTTACAGAGGCTCCCTACACATGGCTGTCTATGGCAGGCGGTGAGGCTGGTGCTGTTTCCAATGAGCAGCTGAAAGAAATCTTCGGTGACGATGAGCGTATCAACGCCACACTTGACAAGGATACCTGCAGAAACAGGGAAGAGGCTCTTATCGAGCTCTGCCGCCGTCTCCGTCCCGGTGATCCTCCGACAATTGACAGCGCTGAGTCCCTTGTTTACGGTCTCTTCTTCGACCCCAGAAGATATGATATCTCCACAGTTGGCCGTTATAAGTATAATAAGAAGCTGGCTCTGTGGCCCAGAATCATCGGTCACGTTGTATCCCGTCCCGTTATCGACCCCATGACAGGTGAGATCCTTGCTGATGAGGGCGAGCTCATCACAAGAGCAAAGGCTGAAGAGCTTGATAACCGCGGCGTTATTGAGATCTATCTCAAGGCTGACGGCCGTGAGGTCAAGGTTTTCTCCAACGGCATGGTTAAGCTCGGTTCCTTTGTTGACTTTGATCCCATGGAACTGGGCATTAAGGAGCGTGTACGTCTTATCGTTCTCAAGAAGCTTCTTGACCAGTATGAGGGTGAAGAGCTGAAGGAAGCCATCATGGACAACATTGATGACCTTATCCCCAAGCACATCATCCCCGATGACGTTTTCGCTTCTGTTAACTACCTGAACAGCCTTGCACACGGAGTCGGCACAGACGACGATATTGACCATCTCGGCAACCGCCGTATGAGATGCGTTGGTGAGCTGCTTCAGAACCAGTTTCGCGTAGGCTTCTCCAGAATGGAGCGTGTCATCCGTGAGCGCATGACACTTCAGGACATGGACATTATCACTCCTCAGTCCCTTATCAACATCCGTCCTGTTACAGCAGCAATCAAAGAGTTCTTCGGATCTTCTCCGCTGTCTCAGTTCATGGATCAGACCAACCCCTTGGCAGAGCTTACACATAAGCGTCGTATCTCTGCTCTCGGCCCCGGCGGTCTTTCCAGAGAGCGCGCAAGCTTCGATGTTCGAGACGTTCACTACAGCCATTATGGCCGTCTCTGTCCTATCGAGACTCCTGAAGGACCCAACATCGGTCTTATATCTTACCTTGCTTCTTTTGCAAGAGTTAACGAGCACGGCTTCCTTATCACACCTTTCCGCAAGGTTGAGAAGGGTACTTGCCGCGTAACAGATGAGGTTGAATATCTCACAGCTGATATGGAAGATGAGTTTATCGTTGCACAGGCTACAGAGCCTGTTGACGAAAACGGCTGCCTTATTAATGAGCGTATCACTTGCCGTCACAGAGACGAAATCGTCGATGTTGACCGTGAGCGTGTAGACTATGTTGATATCTCCCCCAGAATGATGGTTTCCGTCGCTTCCGCTATGATCCCCTTCCTTGAAAACGACGATGCTAACCGTGCTCTGATGGGTGCCAATATGCAGCGTCAGGCTGTTCCTCTTCTCACAACAGAGGCTCCTATCGTTGCAACAGGTATCGAGCACAAGTGTGCTGTTGACTCCACCGTTGTTATTGTCGCTGAGGGCGACGGCGTTGTAACAGATGTTTCCGCAACAAAGGTCACAGTTAAGTACACAGCAGGCGAGACAAAGGACTACTTCCTGTCTAAGTTCTCCAGAGCAAACTCAGGAACATGTATCAACCAGCGTCCCATCGTAAACCGTGGTGATGTTGTTCGTGCAGGCGACGTTCTGGCTGACGGTCCTTCCACATCCAACGGTGAGATATCCCTCGGTAAAAACATCCTTGTCGGTTACATGAACTGGGAAGGCTACAACTACGAAGACGCTATCCTTCTTAACGAGCGTCTCGCAATGGATGATGTATTTACATCCATCCACATTGAAGAGCATGAAATTGACTCCCGCGATACAAAGCTGGGACCCGAGGAGATCACTCGTGATATCCCCGGTGTTGGTGAAGATGCTCTCAAGTACCTTGACGAACGCGGAATTATTTGCGTTGGTGCAGAGGTACACGCAGGGGACATCCTTGTAGGTAAGGTAACACCCAAGGGTGAGACAGACCTGACAGCAGAAGAAAGACTTCTCCGTGCTATCTTCGGTGAGAAGGCTAGAGAAGTAAGAGATACATCCCTTAAGGTTCCTCACGGTGAGAGCGGCGTTGTTGTTGACGTTAAGGTCTTCACACGTGAAAACGGCGACGAGATGCCTCCCGGAGTTAACCAGCGCGTACGCTGCTATATCGCTCAGAAGCGTAAGATCAGCGTAGGCGATAAGATGGCCGGTCGTCACGGTAACAAGGGTGTTGTTTCCAGAATCCTGCCCAAGGAAGATATGCCTTATCTGCCCGACGGTACTCCTCTGGACATCGTTCTCAACCCCCTGGGCGTTCCCTCCCGAATGAACATCGGTCAGGTTCTGGAAGTTCACCTCGGCTATGCAGCACAGGCTCTCGGCTGGAAGGTTGCAACTCCCGTATTTGACGGTGCAAACGAGAAGGACATCCGTGAGACGCTTGATCTTGCGGGTCTTAGAACAGACGGTAAGAGCGTTCTCTACGACGGACGTACAGGCGAAGCATTTGATAACCCCGTAACAGTCGGTTACGTTTACTTCCTTAAGCTCCACCACCTTGTTGACGATAAGATCCACGCAAGATCTACAGGTCCCTACAGCCTTGTTACACAGCAGCCTCTCGGCGGTAAGGCTCAGTTCGGCGGCCAGCGTTTCGGTGAAATGGAAGTTTGGGCTCTTGAAGCTTATGGTGCAGCCTACACACTTCAGGAAATTCTCACAGTTAAGTCCGACGATGTTACAGGACGTGTACGCACATATGAGTCCATCGTTAAGGGTCACAACATTCCCACTCCCGGTGTTCCCGAATCCTTCAAGGTTCTTATTAAGGAACTCCAGTCTCTCTGTCTTGATGTCCGTGTTCTGGATAAGAACGGCGAGGAGATTGAGCTCAAGAGCGATGATGATGACGACTTCCAGGATACAATCCGCGATGACAGCGTATACGCTTCTGACGACAATGAAATCGTTGCAGGCGGCTACAGCATCGAGGATGTTGAAGAGGGAGAAGAAGACGGTCTCGGTGACTTCTTTGCTTCCTTCGGTCTGGACAGCACAGAAGACGATTTTGAATCCTCTTTTGACGACAGCGAGGAGGTTTAATAATGAGCTATACACCTTTTGAAGCTATCCAAATCGGCATTGCTTCTCCCGAGACCATCAGAAGCTGGTCTTTCGGTGAAGTTAAAAAGCCCGAAACAATAAACTACAGAACACTCAAGCCCGAGCGTGACGGTCTTTTCTGTGAAAGAATCTTTGGACCCACAAAGGACTGGGAATGCCACTGCGGTAAGTATAAGAAGATCCGTTATAAGGGTAAGATTTGCGACCGCTGCGGTGTTGAAGTCACAAAGTCCAACGTCCGCCGTGAGCGTATGGGTCACATCGAGCTTGCAGCTCCTGTTTCCCACATTTGGTATTTCAAGGGCATTCCCTCCAGAATGGGTCTGCTCCTTGATATCACACCCAGAATCCTTGAAAAGGTTCTGTACTTTGCAGCTTATATCGTAACAGATCCCGGTCTTACACCTCTTGTAAAGAACCAGATCCTCACAGAGCGTGAGTATGCAGATATGCGCGAGAAGTATGAGGACGATTTCAAGGCAGGCATGGGCGCAGAAGCTATCCGTGATCTTCTTGCTGATATCGACTGCGAAAAGCTCTCTGAAGAGCTTCGTGAAGAGGTTGCACACGCAACAGGTCAGAAGAAGGCAAAGCTTGTAAAGCGCCTTGAAGTTGTAGAGGCATTCCGTCAGTCCGGCAACGATCCCACATGGATGATCATCTCTGTTCTGCCCGTAATTCCTCCCGACATCCGTCCCATGGTTCAGCTGGATGGCGGACGTTTCGCAACATCCGACTTAAACGACCTTTACCGTCGTGTTATCAACAGAAACAACCGTCTGAAGAGACTTATCCAGCTCTCTGCCCCTGACATCATCATCAGAAATGAAAAGCGTATGCTTCAGGAAGCTGTTGATGCACTTATCGATAACGGCCGCCGCGGCAGAGCTGTTACAGGTGCAAACTCCAGAGCTCTCAAGTCCCTTTCCGACATGCTGAAGGGTAAGCAGGGACGCTTCCGTCAGAACCTTCTCGGTAAGCGTGTTGACTACTCCGGACGTTCCGTTATCGTTGTTGGTCCCGATCTTAAGATCTATCAGTGCGGTGTTCCCAAGGAAATGGCTATCGAATTGTTCCGTCCCTTTGTTATGAAGAAGCTGGTTGAAGACGGCATCTCCAACAACATCAAGTCTGCAAAGAAGATGGTAGACAAGGGCAGAACAGAAGTTTGGGACGCTCTTGAAGTTGTTATCAGCGAGCATCCTGTTCTTCTTAACCGTGCTCCTACACTTCACCGTCTCGGTATTCAGGCGTTTGAGCCCATCCTTGTTGAGGGTCGTGCTCTGAAGCTCCATCCTCTGGTTTGTACCGCTTACAACGCTGACTTCGACGGTGACCAGATGGCCATCCACGTACCTCTCTCCGCAGAGGCACAGGCGGAAGCACGTATCCTCATGCTCTCTGCAAACAACCTGCTCCACCCCAAAGATGGTCAGCCTGTTACAGTTCCTTCTCAGGATATGATCCTCGGTTCTTACTACCTTACAATTATGCGTATAGGCAGTGCAGAGCTGGGCGCTGAAGAAGTATTTGTAACAAATCCCGGTGACACAGGTCTTGAAGCTAATACAGTTACAGACGGTGACGTTGTTTACAACGCAAACCTTGCAATCCAGCGCCGCATTGAAGCAGGCGAGAAGGGGCTTACAAAGGCTGAGTACACATCTACAAAGGCATACCGCAATGCTGACGAAGCTATTATGGCTTACCAGGACGGCACAATCGGTATCCACGCTCCTATCCGCGTTCGCGTTGAGAAGGAGATTGACGGTGTAAAGTGCTCCAAGACAATTCTCACAACTGTCGGCCGTATCATCTTCAACGAGCCTATTCCTCAGGATCTCGGCTTTGTTGACAGAAATGATCCCGAGCATGCATTTGATTATGAGATTTCTTTCCCCACAGGTAAGAAACAGCTGCAGCAGATCATCGACAGATGTATCGCAAAGCACGGCTTCACACTTTCAGCTGAAGTTATCGACAGCATCAAGGCTATGGGCTTTAAGTACTCCACTCGCGGTGCTATCACAATCGCTATTGCCGATATGACATTTCCTGAAGAAAAGTACACTCTCATTCGTGAGACAGAGCAGAAGGTTGTCAGAATCGAAAATCAGTACAAGCGAGGTCTTATCACAGATGACGAGCGTTACCGTCTCGTTGTTCATGAGTGGGAAGTTACCACAAAGGATGTTACAAACGCACTTCAGAACTGTCTTGACGAGTACAACCCCATCTACATGATGGCTACTTCCGGTGCTCGAGGCAGTATGAACCAGATCCGTCAGCTCGCAGGTATGCGTGGTCTGATGGCTAACACATCCGGTAAAACTATTGAAATCCCCATCAAGGCTAACTTCCGTGAAGGCCTGTCCGTTCTGGAATACTTTACTTCCTCCCGTGGTGCCCGTAAGGGTCTTGCCGATACAGCTCTCCGTACAGCTGACTCCGGTTACCTTACGAGACGTCTTGTTGACGTTTCTCAGGAAGTTATCATCCGTGAGCACGATTGCGGTACACACGATGGTATTTGGGCATCCGAACTCATTGAAAACGGCAGCGTAGCATGCACATTCGGTGATGCAATCCACGGCAGATTCCCTGCAGAGGATATTGTTGATCCCACTACAGGTGAAGTCCTGTATACACGCAGCGACATGCTCCTCAAGACAGATGCAAAGAAGCTTGAGTCACACGGCATCTACAAGGTAAAGATCCGCACAGTTCTCGATTGTGAGGCTAAGAGCGGTGTCTGTGCTAAGTGCTACGGTATCAACCTTGCAACAGCTGAGCCTGTATCTGCAGGTGAAGCAGTCGGTGTTATCGCTGCTCAGTCTATCGGTGAACCCGGTACACAGCTTACAATGCGTACCTTCCATACAGGTGGTATCGCAGGTGACGATATTACTCAGGGTCTTCCCAGAGTTGAAGAACTGTTTGAAGCCAGAAAGCCTAAGAAGATGGCTACACTTGCAGAGATCAGCGGTACGGTTTCTCTCGAGGAAACAAGAAAGAACGCTATCGTAGCAATTACCATTACAAACAGCGAAGACGGCGAAGTTAAGGTATATCAGGTACCTTACTCCTCCGGTATCCGCGTTAAGAATGGTGATGTAGTTACAAAGGGCGATATGCTCACAGACGGTATTCTCAATCCCCATGATGTTATGCGCACACGCGGCAAGGATGCCTGCCAGAACTACCTCATTCAGGAAGTTCAGAAGGTTTATCGTCAGCAGGGTGTTGACATCAACAATAAGCACATCGAAGTTATTGTTCGTCAGATGATGCGTAAGGTTAGAGTTGAAGAATCCGGATCTACAGATCTGCTCTCCGGCGCAACAGTTGATATTCTTGAATTCAAGCGTGCAAACGCAGAGGTTCAGGCAAGAATCGACGCAGGTGAGGAAGACCTCAGCCTTGCAACATGCACACATCTGCTCATGGGTATCACAAAGGCATCTCTTGCAACAGATTCCTTCCTGTCTGCAGCATCCTTCCAGGAGACAACAAAGGTTCTCACAGATGCAGCTATCAAGGGTAAGGTTGACCACCTGGTCGGTCTTAAGGAAAATGTTATCATCGGTAAGCTCATCCCCGCAGGCAGCGGTCTGGCAATGTACAGACAGTTTGAAAACGAGGAAGAGACTGCTGTGACAGCAGATGTTCCTGTTGAAGAGCCCGAAGATGATGTAGATCTCTCCGTTCTCCTCGGCAGCAGCAATGCACTTTAATCTATGAGAAAAAGCCCGGAATTTCCCGGGCTTTTTTCTTCGCCTTTCCTAACAAGTCAATATGGCAATTTACATGAAAATTTATCTAAATTTTCGTGAAAAAGTAACGGAAAAATATTGACGTGAGAATAATAATTTGATATTATAATTGGGCGCGCGAGGCAGTTGCGCCTGTTTTGTGTGCAAAAAAGTTAGTTTTTAGCGGATATTTCAAAAATTTCCGTTAAAAATATATTGGTTATAATTGAGGAAAGGAGGAAAAAAATGCCTACATTTAATCAGCTCGTCAGAAAGGGCAGAGCAGTACAGACATATAAGTCTAATTCTCCTGCTATGCAGAAGGGTCTGAACACACTGAAGAACAAGGAAACAAATCTGTCTTCTCCCCAGAAGAGAGGTGTTTGCACAGCAGTTAGAACTTCCACACCTAAGAAGCCTAACTCCGCTCTTCGTAAGATCGCCCGTGTTCGTCTGACAAACGGTTACGAGGTAACAGCTTACATTCCCGGTATCGGTCATAACCTTCAGGAGCACTCTGTTGTTATGATTCGTGGCGGTCGTGTTAAGGACCTTCCCGGTGTTCGTTACCACATTATCCGCGGCACACTTGATGCTCAGGGTGTTAACAACCGTATGCAGTCCCGTTCCAAGTACGGCGCTAAGAGACCTAAGGCAGCTAAGAAGAAATAAGCTGGCTTACCAATCAAGCTGATACGCTTTATGCGTAAGGCTTTTTGCCTTGCCGTAAAGGTTAATATATATATTATATATGTTACCTAAGCAAGGCACCCAACGGGAGGTATGGCTCTGCCGCCATACAATGACCGCCATGACGTACTACATGGAGCGGTTGACGGCAGGCTGTCCCGGAGTACCATTGATTTCATCTATATATGAAGGAGGGAAGTATTGTGCCCAGAAGAGGTAACGTACCCAAGAGAGAAGTACTGCCCGATCCGGTATATAATTCTGTACTTGTTACAAAGCTGACAAACAGCATTATGCTGGACGGTAAGAAGGGTGTAGCCCAGAAGGTGGTTTACGGCGCTTTTGATATCATCAAGGAGAAGACCGGTAAGGAGCCACTCGAGGTGTTTACAGAGGCTATGGAGAACATCATGCCTGCCCTTGAAGTTAAGGCACGCCGTGTAGGTGGTGCAACATATCAGGTGCCCATCGAGGTAAGACCTGACAGACGTCAGACACTCGGTCTGCGTTGGCTGACAGCTTATTCCAGAGCTAGAAGCGAAAAGACAATGAAGGAACGCCTTGCAGGCGAGATCATGGATGCAGCAAACAGCCTCGGCGCAGCTGTTAAGAAGCGTGAGGATACACACAGAATGGCAGAGTCCAACAAGGCATTTGCACATTTCCGTTGGTAATTGCATTAAAGATCTATTTCGCATATTTAAAAGAAGGAGTGCACTAAATGCCTAGAGAGTATTCCCTTGAGAAGACAAGAAATATCGGCATCATGGCACATATTGACGCAGGTAAGACAACTACCACAGAGCGTATTCTGTTCTATACAGGCCGTACCTATAAGATAGGCGAAACTCACGAAGGTTCCGCAACAATGGACTGGATGGAGCAGGAGCAGGAGAGAGGTATTACAATCACCTCTGCTGCTACAACATGCCATTGGAACGGTCACCGCGTTAATATTATTGACACACCGGGTCACGTTGACTTCACAGTAGAAGTTGAGCGTTCTCTGCGTGTTCTCGATGGTTCCGTAACAGTTCTGTGTGCTAAGGGCGGCGTTGAGCCTCAGTCTGAGACAGTTTGGCGTCAGGCTGATAAGTACCAGGTACCCAGAATGATCTATGTCAACAAGATGGACATCATGGGCGCTGATTTCTACAACGTTGTAGGAATGGTCCATGACAGACTTAAAGCAAACGCAGTACCTATCCAGCTGCCTATCGGCAAGGAAGATACCTTCAAGGGAATCATCGACCTTGTTGAGATGAACGCAGACATCTACTACGATGATCTGGGTAAGGATATGCGTGTAGAAGAGATCCCTGCAGACATGCTGGAGCTCGCTCAGGAGTACAGAACACAGCTGCTTGATGCCGCTGCTGACCTTGACGACGAAATCATGATGCTGGTTCTCGAAGAGGAAGAAGTTCCCGCAGATATGCTCCGCGCTGCTATCCGCCGCGGTACAATCGACAACAAGATTGTTCCTGTTGTTTGCGGTACTTCCTACAGAAATAAGGGTGTTCAGAAGCTGCTCGACGCTATCGTCGATTACATGCCTTCTCCCCTTGATATTCCTGCTATTAAGGGTATCAACCCCGACACAGATGAAGAAGAAGAGCGTCCTGCAGATGACACAGCTCCTTTTGCAGCTCTCGCATTCAAGATCATGACTGACCCCTATGTTGGTCGTCTGTCCTTCTTCCGTGTTTATTCCGGTACTGTTGATGCAGGTTCTACAGTTATTAACTCCAACAAGAAGCAGAGAGAGCGTTTCGGACGTATCGTTCAGATGCATGCTAACCACCGTGAAGACATTACAACTGTTTACTCCGGTGATATCGCTGCTGCAGTTGGTCTTAAGAACACAACAACAGGTGACACACTCTGTGACGATAAGAATCCTATCATTCTTGAGTCCATGGAGTTCCCTGAACCTGTTATCCGAGTAGCTATCGAGCCCAAGACCAAGGCTGGTCAGGAGAAGATGGGTATCGCACTTGCAAAGCTTGCTGAGGAAGATCCCACATTCAAGACCTTCACTGATGAAGAGACAGGTCAGACCATCATTGCTGGTATGGGTGAACTCCACCTCGAAATCATCGGAGACAGACTTCTCCGTGAGTTCAAGGTTGAGGCTAACATCGGTAAGCCCCAGGTTTCCTACAAGGAAACAA
>JAFTYM010000026.1 GCA_017461585.1 Oscillospiraceae bacterium
AGAGCCTGTGTCGGGTTTGTGGTCACCGCTCATTGCCTTGAGCAGTGTACTCTTACCTGCACCGTTCTCACCCATAAGGGCCAGAACCTTGCCGCTCTCTGCATAGAAGCTTACTCCATCCAGTGCCTTTACGCCGGGAAACGATTTGCTGATGTCTTTAAACTCTAAAAATCCCATAGAGCACTCCTCCTGTTTTCCTTATTTCTGCCTTTCGATTTTTTCTTCGCACTTATAACAGCGAACTACACTCCCCCTTAAAATATCAATGTCCCTCTTAAAACAGATATTGAAGAGAACTTGCAGACATGCCTGCATTTTGCACTCTCGTGCATCCCAACGAACCAACGCAGACATCCGGCTGTTTGCAAAAAAATGTGTATCTTCTTCTCAATGTTTTTATGTATCGACATTGCTCTCGAACATACCCCTAATTAGTACCACATTCACTGCTTTTTGTCAACCGATTTTATACAATACTGATATAAAACGGAAAACCCAACAAATCTTTTCTGTTATTTTTATATGATTTTCCCAATTGACAATTCAATAAATGTGTATTCCTCTACTTCTCCATGTATACATATATAAATATATATCGTTTTTATACAGAATTTTTTGTTCGATTGTCTACATTTTAACTCAGTTTTTTTGATTTGTGAACATGACATAAGTCATGATATTTTCATGCCGGAATTGTACACTTTTACATATAGCTATCATTTCCGCCCTATTGTATAATAAAATCACCAACCAAAGGAGGTATCATCAGATGAAAGTATTCGTTATATTTATTGCAGTACTGCTTCTTATTACGGGTTGTGCCCCCAAAACTTTAGCTGATCCCCCTCCCGCATCGGACATCACGGACGATACGGCGATCTCCGAACCTGCAGATGGTACCGGCGAAGACGACAGCGCCGTGCTGAACGAGCCGCCTGTCACGGAAGATATAGCACCTGAAGCCGATGTCTCAGATAACACTACAGCTGACAATACCCCCCACGAAGACACTCCTCTCACCTCAGATGAAATTGCATGGTTCAATGAGCAGTTTTTCAACGCAGGCGACCATATGTTCCCCAACCTGTTTCTTCTGTCTTTATACGATTCTCCAGAGGACATAAATCTCAGCGAGATTTTCTATAACTGCATCGCACAGCTTACAGACGAAGAAGCAGCTCAGCTTGCGGCATTGGACTTCTTCCTCGAAATAGACGAAGCCAAAGTGACTACAGAATACATCAACGAAATTCTGCTGCAGTACACAGGACTCACTTTGGAAGAGACAAACAAGGTCGGTCTTGAATACTGGACCTACCTTCCCGATTACGATGCATATTATCACGCACACGGGGACACAAACCTCGGCGTATTTACAATAATCTCAGGACTGTGCGCATCCGACGGCACAGTCAGGCTGAGATACGACGACAAGGAAGTTACGCTTATCCCCAGCGGCGACAGCTACCATTTCGTCTCCAACGTCACCGTGGCACCGTAGTGTACAGAGGTATCTCATACATGATAAACGTACTATTCGTTTACCATGGCAATATTTGCCGCACTTCCCCACACGGCGAGCCGTGCGTGGGCCCCTTGATTTAATTCAAATCGGCAGAAATGAATTCCGCCGATTTCAAGAAACAGCTTTGCTGTTTGCTTGTGCGGCGCACCTGCGCCGAGTATAGGGCTGCTTTTTGACAGCTTTTTGGGAGGTATATCAATCATGATAAACGTACTTTTCATTTGCCACGGCAATATTTGCCGCAGCCCTATGGGTGAGTTCATATTAAAGGACATGGCAGAAAAACGCGGTATTGCCCATAAGTTTTACATAGAGTCCGCTGCAACCAGCACGGAAGAGCTGGGCAATCCCGTCTATCCTCCTGCCCGGCGCAAGCTGAAAGAGCACGGCATTGACTGCACAGGCAAGACCGCCCGACAGATAACAAAGGCGGACTACAAAAAATTTGACTATATTTTCTGTGCCGACAGCTACAACATCAAAAACGCCATGCGCATTTTCGGCGGTGATCCCGAAAACAAGGTCTGCAGGCTGCTTGACCTCACAGATAATCCCCGTGACATCGCAGACCCGTGGTACACGGGCAACTTTGACATCACATGGGACGATATCGTGGAGGGCTGCAAGGCTTTTCTTGACAGAGTATGAAAAAAGCAGGTAATCATTAGGGTGTACCCGATAAGAAAACATAAGGTTTTGCCTTTATCTATTCGGCTATAATGCAACTTAAAAAATTCGCCAATACATACCAGTATTGGCGGATTTTTGTAAATTGATTCTATCTCGAATAGCTTTTGGCAAAACTGCTTGCACTTAAAAAGATAGGTTTTGTTCGTAAACGAGGCAGAAAAGCGCTGTAATACTGTATGTCTTACGAGCTTTGATAACGATGTTTACGGGCAAAGAATTTATTTTTAAGCTTATGTTTTCTTATCGGGTACACCCTTTACGATTACCTGCTTAAATTTATGTACTTATCTCTCCATGGGAGTATCGCCGAGGTTTACGCTCTTCTCTGTGGAAACACCCTTGAACTCAACAGTTTTAAATCCCTCTGCCCTGACGGTCACATCAAATGTGCCTACAGGCAGGTTCTTAAGCCAGAAGTCGCCGAAATCATCTGTCACTGCGGTATATTCCTTACCTTCGCCTACAGCTGTAACCTCTGCGCCGATGATGACTTCCTGCTCCACGGGGTCAAACATTGTACCTGCGATGAACTTTCCGGGTACGTTGAGGTAGTAGACCTTAGGGCCTGTTCCCTTTTCACCCTTAAGTACAACAGCGTCCTTAAGAAGATCGCCGAACTCTTCCTCTTCGCCGAACTTCATGGCATCTGTGGGACATGCCTCTACACATCTGGGAAGCTTTGCTCCGTTATCCAAAAGATGAGCGCATCCTGTACACTTCTGGGCGATGCTCAGCTCTTCGTTCATATAGATAACATCATAGGGGCAAACCTGGCTGCATGCGCCGCAGCCGGCACACTCTTCGGGATCTATAAGGACAAGTCCATCCTCCCTTTTTGTAATGGCACTTCTTCCGCAGACCTTTGCGCAGACAGGATCTTCACAATGGTTGCAGAGCTGTGCCATATAGTGAATTTTAACTTTGGGTATAGTTCCCTCAACGTGCTCATGCACCTTTACCCAGAACTGACCGATCTGGGGCTGGGGCTTGGCATAGGGCATCCAATCGTTTCCGCAATGCTCATCCTTACATGCGAGCTGACAGTTATAGCATCCGCTGCATTTGGAAACATCTATTACAAATACTTTAGACATAAGCATCCTCCGTTTATCTTTATGTTCTTATTATAAACGCTCTTCTCTTTTCGGTAAAGGGGAGATTTTTAGTGTTGTTACAGCCTATTGGTTGTAACAACTTTTTCTTTTCAAATGCCTTAATATATATTATAATGTATAGTTGAGAGAAAATCCCCATTTGACAGGAGTGAAGTATTTGAGAATAAGATATAATTCCCCGGTAATTCTCACCTTCTCTATCATAAGCTTTATCGTACTGCTTCTGAATGGATTTACCGGCGGTCGGTCAACAGCACTTTTATTCTGTGTCTACAGGTCATCATTTTCAGATCCTCTTACATATCTGCGAATGTTCCTGCATGTTTTAGGACACAGCAGCCTTTCACATTACATGGGCAACATTCTGCTCATGCTGGTGGTAGGTCCTCCCCTTGAAGAAAAATTCGGCAGCAAGTCCATTCTCGGCGCTATTGCCATAACAGCGCTGATCTCAGGTCTTGTACAGTTTTTCTTTTTCCCCTCTTCCGCCCTTCTGGGCGCATCCGGTATTGTATTCATGCTTATCGTCATGCTGTCCATGACCGGTAAAAACGCAGGCAGCATCCCCCTCACCATGATATTGGTGCTGGTGCTCTACATCGGACGCGAAGTCTATAACGGCATCACAACTCCCGATAATATCTCCCAGCTGACCCACATCATCGGCGGTATCTGCGGCGCTGCTATCGGCAACGTTTTCTACTCAAGAGGCGGAAGGCGTAGGAGGTAATACTACCAAATTTGCGTATTTTATGTAGTTTGTACAAGAAAAATCCATACATATTACATAAATCCATTAGCTTTTTCATTGAATGGTATAATTTAGCGTGTTAAAATTAGTAAAAATGTAGCTTTCACCCCAAGGAGTGGTATCTAAATGTTCAAAAAGTTCAAAGCGCTCTTCGGCGCTCAGGACATGACCGTAGGCAGCCCCTTAAAGTGCCTTCTCATGTTCTCTGTTCCCCTGCTTATAGGCAACTTCGCACAGCTTCTTTACAGCACAGTAGACTCTATCGTTGTCGGCAAATATGTCGGTGACATCGCGCTGTCCGCTATCGGCGTAACCTCGCCCCTTCAGGCGCTGTTTCTCGTCTTGTTCATGGCAATCGGTTCCGACGTTATGGTCATGGTTTCCCAGTATTTCGGCGCAAAAGAATATGAAAACCTCGAAAAGTCTATCGGCAACGCAATAACTCTTATTGCCATCGCATCCGTCATCCTCACCGTCGGCGGTCTTCTTCTCACTGACTGGATGCTCACAGCCATCGAGACACCTCCCGAGACATACGAAATGGCAAGAACTTATCTTGTAGTCTGCTTCTTCGGTATGGCAGGCAACGGTTTCTACAACATTATGTCCGGTGTTCTCCGCGGCATGGGCGAGTCCGTATTCCCCCTTATCGTTCTGCTGTTTACAACCGTGCTCAACATCGTTCTTGACCTGTGGTTCGTCGCAGGACTTAACATGGGCATCGCAGGCGCAGCATGGGCTACTATCATTGGTCAGACTCTCTCTGCTATTGTATGTCTGGCAAAAGTTCTGATGATAAAGGATATCATCAAAATCAAGCCCCGTCATCTCATACTCAAGAAAGACATCGTCATGAACATTTGCCGTCTCGGAATCCCCAACGGTATTGCACAGGCAGTTATGTTCCTTTCCACAATTATCATCCAGCGCCTTATCAACAGCATGGGATACATCGTAACCGCAGCTATCACCGCAGTTTTGCGCGTAGACTCTTTCGCCGTTATCCCCAGCCAGACCTTCAACATGAGTGTTTCCACATTCACAGGTCAGAACATCGGCGCAGGCAAAATGGACAGAGTTAAGCAGGGTTTTAAGACCTGTATGATACTCGGTCTCATTGTCACAACCGTAATGGTTATTCTCATGCTTGTATTCGGCAAATGGATGATCGGTCTCTTCACGGAAACACAGGAGCTCATTGATCTTGGTTATAAATTCATTATCACAATGCTCCCTGCATACTTCCTTATGACTGTCGGTCAGTCTCTCGGCGGCGTTGTCCGCGGTGCAGGCGACTCTATGGGTCCCATGTGGATCTCTCTGATCACAAACACAATTATCCGCATCCCCGCTGCATACCTTATCGCACACTTAACAGTAAGTGAGTTGTATCCCCAGGGCGATCCCAGATCCACATTTATCGCACTTTCAATCGCAATGGGCTGCAACCTTATCGCATCTCTCGTATACTACTTCAAGGGTCCCTGGAAGAACAAAGCTATCACAGGCTCTCTTGCTCAGGAAAATCAGAAATAAAACAGGAGGAATATCAAAAATGGCAGAAGGAAGAATTATTGCAGAACGCCGCGGCGGCATTCTTTATCTTACAATAAGCAACCCTGACTCTTTCAATTCCGTCACAACAGCAATGCGTGAGGATCTTATCCGCAACGTAAGAGAAGCTGAATTTGACGATTCTATCCGCGTTATCGTTCTCAAAGGCGCAGGCGAAAAGTGCTTCTGCTCCGGACTTTCCATGGAAATGCTGGACAGCATAAGCTGTATGGAAGACCGCCACGAGCAGTGGGTAGTAGGCAAGCGTATCCGTGAGGCGCTTCAGGAGTCCACAAAGATCCTCGTTGCTGCTGTTAAGGGCTCCTGCGCAGGCAACGCACTTGAGATCTCTCTCTGCTGCGATATGGTATTCTGCGCTGAAAACTCCAAGTTCGTTCTCCCCGAGATGAACATCGGCCTCACACCCGGCTGCGGCGGCGCTATCGAGCTCCAGAAGCACATCCCCTACCACCGCTTCATGGAGATGGTTCTCCTCTGTGACCGCATGTCACCTGCCGAGGCTGTTCACTACGGCTTCGTAAATAAGGTATTCCCCTTAGACACAATGGACGAAGAGGTCGATAAGATCCTCGACAAGCTTGCAGCAACTCCCCCCCTTGCAGTCAAGGGTCTTAAAGAGCAGCTCTACCTGCAGGAGAACGTTGGTATTGAGGCAGCATACAGAAAAGAGTACGATCTCTGCATCGGACTCATGGGCTCCAAGGATTTCCAGAATGCAGTAAAGGCTTTCCTTAAGAAAGAAAAACCCGTATTTAAGGGTGAGTAAACATATATTCCAGCTTTTAGCACACAAAACAGGAGGAAAAACATAAATGTCCGAACCAAGAGTAATTGCAGAACGTCCACCTGAAGCTCCCGGAGTTCTGTATCTTACATTCAGCAATCCCGACGCCTTCAACTCTGTAACAGTTGAGATGCGCGAGGAGCTCATCCGTCAGTTCACAGAGGCAGAAAAAGACGATTCCATCCGCGTCATCGTTCTTCAGGGCGCAGGCGACCGCTGCTTCTGCTCCGGTCTTTCCATGGATATGCTCGTAGACATGAACTCCCTTGAAGACCGTTATATCCAGTGGGACGTTGGTAAACGCTGCCGCGAGGCAATGGAACATTCCACAAAAATAGTTGTAGCCGCCGTCAAGGGTTCCTGTGCAGGTAACGGACTTGAATTCGTCCTTTGCTGCGACCTTGTCTACTGCGCGGACAACACAAAGTTTGTCCTTCCGGAATTCAACATCGGTCTTACTCCCGGCTGCGGCGGTGCTATTTCCCTGCATAAGCACATCCCTTATCACCGTTTTATGGAGATGGTGCTCTTCTGCGACCGTATGTATCCCGATGAGGCTAAGCACTACGGCTTCGTTAACGACATCTTCGCTCTTGACGAATTTGATTATGAGGTCAAAAAGCGTATGATCCAGCTTTCCAAGACAGCGCCCCTCGCTGTTAAGGGACTTAAGGAGCAGTTCCGTATTCAGGAGACTCTGGGCTTTGAAGCTGCGTACAGAAAGGAAATGGAAAACAGCCTGAAGTTGATGGATACCAACGACTTCAAAAATGCCGTCATGTCCTTTATCAACAAGGAAAACCCCATTTTCTACGGAAACTAAAATGCAAAACACCCGAGATTTCTCGGGTGTTTTTTGTTGTTTTGGTGCGAAGTATCAATTGTGCAGTTGTAGTGGGCGACGTCCTCGACGCCCCTTTTGTAAAAATTCGCATAAGCTATCAGCGCGTGCGTAGGGGAGGGTCTCTGCGCCCTCCCTTTAGCAGGCGATTCGTGAATCGCCCCTACTTGGCTTTCCCTTAGGGAGAGCTGTCACCGCAAGGTGACTGAGAGTTTTTTATCACGGCATGGATAAATCCATGCCCTACGGGGATGCATTTTATTTGGTGCATCGTAGGGAACGGATAAACCGCTCCCTTTACAATATTAAAAACGGCATGGTTTAGGGTGAACCCGATAAGAAAACATAAGGTTTTGCCTTTATCTATTCGGATATAATGCAACTTAAAAAATCCGCCAATACATACCAGTATGGGCGGATGTTTATAAGCTGTTTCTATCTCGAATAGCTTGTGGCAAAACTGCTTGCACTTAAAAAGATAGATTTTGTTCGTAAACGAGGAAAAAAAGCGCAGTAATACTGTATGTCTTACAAGCTTTGATAACGATGTTTACGGGCAAAGGATTTCTTTTTAAGCTTATGTTTTCTTGTCGGGTTCACCCTTTTCACCATGCCGTTTAATTATTACTCTTTCCACCTGAAATCAGATGACAGAAGGCTGACCTTCTCTTTTTTAACAGAGAGAAGACCGCCGCTGCATTCACCGCGACGTACGGATCCGTCATCAAGGTAAACGCGGCACTCACCTGCTTTTAACGCGGTGGTCATGGGGATGTGACCTGCCATAACGGCAAGCTCACCGTCAACAGCCCTTACAGAAAGCTGAGTCGCATCGCCTTCAAACAGCACTCCCGCAGGGGTAGTTATCTGCAGCTGATAGCTTCTCATGCGTTCTCCTTCTTAGCCTTTGCCACAGCCTCGTCGATAGTGCCGACGAAGAGGAATGCAGACTCGGGCAGATCATCGTGCTTGCCCTCTACGATTTCCTTAAAGCCGCGGATGGTCTCCTTAAGGGGAACGTACTTACCGGGCAGACCTGTAAACTGCTCTGCAACGTGGAAGGACTGAGAGAGGAATCTCTGGATCTTACGGGCACGGGCAACCGTGACCTTATCCTCTTCACTAAGCTCATCCATACCCATAATGGCGATGATATCCTGAAGCTCATTGTACTTCTGGAGAATACGCTGTACCTCACGGGCTACCTTGTAGTGCTCCTCACCAACGATGTCGGGAGAGAGGATACGGCTGGTGGACTCCAGAGGATCAACAGCGGGATAAATACCCTGAGATGCGATATCACGGCTGAGAACCGTTGTGGCATCCAGATGTGCGAATGTAGTTGCAGGAGCAGGGTCGGTCAGGTCGTCTGCGGGAACGTAGACAGCCTGAACGGATGTGATGGAGCCGCGCTTTGTGGAGGTGATTCTCTCCTGAAGCTCGCCCATCTCATTTGCAAGTGTGGGCTGGTAACCAACAGCGGAGGGCATTCTGCCCAGAAGTGCGGAAACCTCACTGCCTGCCTGTGTAAATCTGAATATGTTGTCGATGAAGAGAAGAACGTCCTGCCCCTCTTCGTCGCGGAAGTATTCAGCCATTGTAAGTCCGGAAAGACCTACGCGCATACGTGCTCCGGGGGGCTCGTTCATCTGACCGTAAACCAGAGCTGTCTTACCCAGAACGCCTGACTCCATCATCTCGTTGTAGAGGTCATTACCCTCACGGGTACGCTCGCCAACGCCTGTGAAAACGGAGATACCGCCATGCTGCTTTGCAACGTTGTTGATAAGCTCCATGATAAGAACTGTCTTACCAACACCTGCACCGCCGAACAGACCGATCTTACCGCCCTTTGCATAGGGGCAGATAAGGTCAACGACCTTGATACCTGTTTCCAGAATATCGGTTGTGGACATCTGCTCGTCGTAAGAGGGAGCCTCTCTATGGATCTCCCATCTGTCGCAGTTTTCGGGTGCGGGCTTTTCGTCCACAGGCTCACCGAGAACGTTGAAGATGCGTCCCAGAGTTTCTTTGCCTACGGGAACTGTGATGCCCTTTCCTGTATCTACAGCATCAGTACCGCGGACAAGTCCGTCTGTACTGCTCATAGCGATACATCTGACCACGTTGTCACCAACGTGCTGTGCTACCTCAACAGTAAGCTTCTTGTCACCGTTCTGTATCTCGATAGCATTCATAATTTCGGGAAGCTGATCCTCAGGGAAGCGGATATCCACAACAGGACCAACAACTTTTATAACCGTACCGATATTGCGTACGGTGTTCACTTCATTTGCCAACGTACAATCCCTCTTTTCTTAGGATTCTGTTTCTTACGATTCTGAACCGCCGATGATCTCGGTTATCTCCTGAGTGATAGCCGCCTGTCTTGCGCGGTTGTACTGGAGGTTCAGCTTTTCGATCATCTCTGCAGCATTCTTTGTAGCGGAGTCCATTGCATTTCTGCGGGCTGAAAGCTCACATGCAAAGCTCTCGCTTACTGCTCCGTAAAGGAGACCGGATACGTATTCGGGAACCAGCGCGGAGAGCACGGCTTCCGCATTGGGAGAAAACTCCATATAGCTGCCCATTTCAGCGCCCTCTCCGCTGTTTAAGGGGAGGATTCGCTTTACATCCGGTGTCTGGGTCAGAATCGACTCATACTTGGTGTATACGATCTTGACCTCGTCATACTCACCACCGGCAAACTTTTCGGCAATCTCATGTCCAAGCTTTGCACACTGTAAAACAGTCATATCCTCTGTGGAGACGTATTCGTCCGTCACCACATTATAGCCGCGTCTTGCGCAGTGTTCCCCTGCCTTTTTACCTACGGGGATAACGTCTGCATCAACGCCTTGACTCTCAGCAAGAAGAAGCTTGAAAACGTTGTTGTTGTAGCCGCCGGCAAGACCGCGGTCTCCGGCGATAACCACGAGGCAAACCTTATTTACCTCACGGCTTCGAACATAGACATTGTCTTTGGTTTCCGGTGAGAGCAGATTGGAAAACGCCGCTTCCATTTCATTAAAATAAGCGCGGCCGTTTACCATATTTGCCGTAGCACGTCTGAGCTTTGACGAGGCCACAAGCTCCATAGCCTTCGTCATATGCTTGGTAGAGTTTACACTTCGGAGGCGGTTTTTAATTTTTCTGCCGTTCATGCCCATTAAAGCTCACCTCCGCATCTTAATATCTGCTCTTAATAAATCTCTCGGTAAATTCCCTGACCGCTGTATCAAGCTCATCACGGTCAGCATCGTCGTAATGGCTCTGAGCGATACGGTACATAAGCAGATCGTGGGTCTGCTGCATATACTCATAAAGCTCTTTTTCATATGCATTAACATCTTCAAGAGCAATGTCATTCAAGAAGTTGTTTGTAGCAGCATAGATGATAGCAACCTGGCAGCCGACGGGAACGGGAGCGGTCTTGTCCTGCTTGAGGATCTGAACGATGCGCTCACCCAGAGCAAGACGTGCCTTTGTATCGGCATCAAGATCGGAACCGAACTGTGCAAAGTTCTGCAGCTCGCGGTACTGAGAGTAGAGGAGCTTCAATGTACCCGCAACCTTCTTCATAGCTTTAACCTGAGCGCTGCCGCCAACTCGGCTGACGGAGATACCGGGGTTAACAGCAGGCATAATGCCTGCGTGGAACAGCTCTGTCTCAAGGAAGATCTGTCCGTCTGTAATGGAGATTACATTTGTGGGTATATATGCGGAAACGTCGCCTGCCTGTGTCTCGATGATGGGCATGGCTGTGATGCTGCCTCCGCCGTACTCAGGTGCTACGCGGGCAGCACGCTCTAAGAGTCTGGAGTGGAGGTAGAAAACGTCACCGGGGTAAGCTTCGCGTCCTGGGGGTCTGCGGATAAGCAGGGAGAGTGCGCGGTAAGCAACAGCGTGCTTGGACAGGTCATCGTAGATGATGAGAACATCCTTGCCCTGCTGCATGAAATACTCTGCGATGGCGCAGCCTGAGTAGGGTGCGATATACTGCAGAGGTGCAGACTCTGATGCGGAAGCGGAAACGATAATGCTGTAACTGAGTGCGTCTGCCTGGCGCAGAGTTTCTGCAACCTGAGCAACGCTGGAATTCTTCTGACCGATAGCTACGTAAACGCAGATAACGTCAGAATTTTTCTGGTTGATTATAGTGTCAACAGCGATGGTAGTTTTACCTGTCTGTCTGTCGCCGATTATGAGCTCACGCTGACCACGGCCAATGGGGATCATACTGTCAATAGCCTTGATACCTGTCTGGAGAGGTACACTAACGCTCTTACGCTTGATGATGCCGGGTGCTTCAGCTTCGATAGGTCTTCTTTCTGTGCAATCAATAGGACCCTTGCCGTCGATAGGCTCGCCAAGAGCGTTCAGAACTCTGCCCAGCATACCGTCGCCAACAGGGATACTTACTACCTCACCTGTACGGCGTACAACGGAGCCTTCCTTGATGTCATCTGAGTTTGTGAACAGAATGATGGATACTACATCCTCTTCAAGGTTCTGAGCCATGCCGAACTCGCCGTTTTCAAAGCTAAGCAGTTCGCCTGCCATGCAGTTTTCAAGACCGTGTGCCTTTGCGATACCGTCACCTACGAGGATAACCGTACCGACCTCTTTCTGCGCGATCTTATTCTCATAATTTTTGATCTGAGACTTTATGATGCTGCTGATCTCTTCAGGACGAAGATTCATATTACACGACCACTTTCTTTCTGAATTAAAGTGTTGCTGCATTCAGTCTGTTCTTCAGGTCATCCAGCTTTGCCCTGACGGTGCCCTCATAGAGGGTATCGCCGATGAGTATTTTCATGCCGCCGATGAGCTGAGGATCTACTGTGCATCTAAGTTCTATCTCTTTGCCGGTTATCTTCTCCAGCTTTGTGAGAATAGCATTTTTCTGTTTGTCATTGAGCTCAACGGCACTCTGTACCTTTGCGATAACAAGACCCTTATACTCATAGTAACGTGTCTCGAACTCTGCAATACACTCTCTGATATATCTTGCGTAGCCTCTCTCTGTGAGAAGCTTCAGAAATGAACAGATATACTGATGAACTCTACCGCCAAAAGCAGCGTCAACTGCCTCAAGACGGTCTGTTTTGGGAATATTGGGTGCTGAAAGAAATTTTACATATTCCGGGTTTTCTTCGACGATATTGTCTACCACCCTCAGCTGACCCAACATGTCAAATTCTATGTTTTCTTCACAGGCAAGGTCGAACAGTGCGCCACCATATTCCTTGGAAACGTCACTCATCGTCTTCACCCATTTCCTCTATAAAGCGATTGATAAGCTCTTCATGGTCGCCCTCATTTATCTCACGGTCAAGCATTTTTTCTGCGATGCCGAGAGAGATGACGGAAATCTCATTTTTGAGCTCGTTGACCGCCTTTTTGCGCTCCTGTGCAATTTCCGCGTCTGCTCTTTTTATCATATCGTCAGCCTTGGCTTTTGCATCGCTCACGATCTCATCGCCAAGTCTGTCCGCTCTCTCCTGAGCAGCCTTTATAATATCCACAGCTTCTTCTTTTGCATGTGCCAGTTTTTCATCGTATGCAGCTTTGCTTGCCTCGGCATCTGCCTTTGCCGTTTCTGCATCATCGTAGATCCGGTCAACTTCTGCCTGACGCTGTTCCATAACCTTTTCAATGGGTTTGAACAGGAAATGTTTTAAAACTGCAAACAGAGCAATTGTGTTAAGAAGTGTGAAAATTGCAGTAAACGGATTTACACCAAGTAATTCCTCAAATCCCACTTTCTTTACTCCTTTCTTACGGAATTCGGAAAGCTTTGTTTACTTAACAATAAACAGAATAAGAATTGCGATAACCAGAGAGTAGATACCTGTAGACTCTGTGATAGCACAACCGAGAATCATGTTTGTACGAAGAGTGTTTGCAACCTCAGGCTGACGGGCCATACCTTCAAGAGCCTTACCTACTGCATTACCTTCACCGATAGCAGGACCGATAGCACCGATACCCATACAGAGACCTGCACCGATTGCACAAGCTGCCTTAAGAATTGCGTATGACAGTTCCATTTAAAAATTCCTCCTAAAATATATAAGTTGTTTATTTAAATTTTTATTGATGACTTAATTGTTTTCTTCCGGAGGCGGACACGCACCGGAGATATAGACCATGTTCAGAAGTGTAAATACAAAAGCCTGTATAAAGCCGGAGAACAGGTCAAAGTATACGGAAAATACAGCGGGAATACCAAACTGGAGAATGGGTACATCCACAAGAATTGCCGTATACTGCAAAATTCCAAATACTGCGAGAACGGCAAAAACGATACCCACGATTTTCTTAAGGAGCTTTTTCTTTTCGCTCTTTAATCCCCATACAAAAAGGGCAGCACCGAGAACAATCATAATTATCGGAATAACTATTGTTCCGGATATTGCATTCAGCAAAAGTGTTGAAGCCACGCTGAGTGCTGCGTAAAGTATCGTTGTAATAATACCGCCGCCGGCTACGTTACCGAAGTGACGGAAGCCCATTGAAATAGGCTGCGCCACATCACCGACGATGTTAAGGGGATTTAAATAGTTTTTGATCCAGCTTACAAATCCGCCGTTTTTGATATTGTGGTACGCGATGATAACAGATGTCATTATCGCCCAGACAAGAACAACGTTCACGTCCGCTGTCGCAGATCTCAAAAAGCCTGTAAGACCGATATAAGAGCCGAATATTGACGAAAGGAAAATCGTGGCGATATAGGGCAGCCAATGTGCGTTGTGTTCACCCATTGTGTCAACCAACAGACCACGGAGCATAAGGATAAGTTTTTCAACCAATGCCTGTAACTTTCCTGGTCTTATACTCAGGTTTCGTCCGATAACTATTCCCGCAACAGCAAGTATTAAAGATACAAGAAACAGAGACACAACCGTCTGTGTTATGTTTATACCGCCGAAGATGGGTATGGTGAAGTATATATATGCACCGGTTACGCTTACATCCATTCTTACTCATCACCTTTCTTTCTGAAGAATTCACCCACACTTAAAACAGGGCGTACAAAAACAAGTGGAAGAACAAGAGCCAAACGATTGCAAATTCCGCTTTTTGCGAGAGCAAACAAAATTACAAAAAGGACAAGATACCGAAGTATCATTGAGGATTTCAGCACACCTTGTCCGCCCTTGACGTTCTGCTGTTCCGCCTTATCCGCAGCAAGGCTTGCGCCTATTGCCATGAAGAAAAAATTCAGTATTGCCAAAAGCAAGCCGAAAATTCCGCCCAGCAGAACTTTTTGATCAAACTTTCCCAAAAGGGCAAAAATTCCGAACATAACAGCTACACAGATAACCTCTCCTACAGCTATTATTGCGGTTTCTTTGAAAACTATTTTTCGTGAATCCATTTCTCGCCTCCGCGAAAGCTTTTGAATGTAAAAATTGCAAAAACTCTAACTTAATTTTTATACCATTTTCTGTACTTTGTGTCAACTTAATACTACTTTATACTATAAAATAACAGAACTCATAAAATTCAAGGGACACCGTCTACATGGTGTCCCTTTTTTGTTATCTGACAACTACGTAAAGTTCTATTGTCTTATCGTTTACTGTGAGGGAAAGCTTGGCTGTGCCCTTGCCTACAGCTGTAAATTCACCTGTCTGCAAAATTACGAAAACATTGTCGTCACTTGTCTCCCAAAGGACTTCTGCATCTTCAAAATCGGGTACTGCAACGTAGCTGAATTTGATTACATCGCCAACATTTGCAGTAAAGTCCTGCTGAGGCTCTGTAGACCATGGATTTGTGATATAAAGTGTATTTACGGCAGTAGATACATCAGGAACATCAACATTGCTTCCGACGTCGGCATCTGCGCCGGCATCGGCATCTGCATCACCTTCGTCATCACCCTCTGTACCTGTATCATCGCCTGCATCGGAGCCGTCGTCTGTTCCTTCATCGTCACCTGCGCCGACACCTTCAACATTTGTTACGCCGTCGCTGTCTGCGATGTTGCCGCCCTGATTTGTCTCCTGATTCTCATTTCCCGCGTCAGGCTGCTCACCTGTTACGTTCGTTGCAATAACTGCAATAACGGCAACGATGAGGACAACTACAAGAATAAGACCGATAATAAGGCGGCCTGTGGAATTATCATTATCCCTTGCGTGCTTTCCGCGCTTGCCGCGTCTTGCTCCGCAGTAGGGGCATCTTGCTCTTAAACCGGAATAGCGTCTGTCACATCTTCCGCATTTTACATCTGAGAAAAGTCCCATATATTAACCCTCCGGGAATTAAATTTGTATACATAACAACAAAATATTTTACATTAAAACCCTTTTTCCGTCAACAGATTTCCCTTCCGAACTCCGTTAACAATTCGTAAATTTACAAACAATTTATGCTTTACCGTCAAAACTTATCTGCGTTGCATAGTCTGCTCCGCGTCTTGAAAGCTCCTCATCTATTATCCATTTGAAGTTGCCGCACTCGTTGAGCATATCGTAGGGAACATCCATAACAAATACCAGCTTGGATTTCTCTCCGTCCCGCACGATCCTCAGATCATGGATGGAAAGTCTGTCTGATATTCCGCTGACGATATCCTCCACCGCCGCTTTCGCGTGTCGCCACTCCTCGTCATTTTCCGAAACGGGGTCATAGTGTATGACAAGGTTAACATTCATTAACTCAAGGGCATCATGTTCCATATCGTCGATTATCTCATGAGCCACAACAGGGTCTACCAATGCGCTTAGCTCAACATGGGCAGAGGCAAAGCGCTTTCCTGCGCCGTAATCGTGGATAAGCAGGTCGTGTATTCCCAACACCTTTTCGTGGGAGAGCACAAGCTGTCTTATGCGCTCTGTGAGATCGGGATCAGCTTCTCCCAAAAGGGGGGAAATCGTCTCTCTCGCCGTGGTATAACCTGAATACAGGATAAACAGCGCAACAGCCGCACCGACCCAGCCGTCGATGCTGACCTTGAAAGCATACTCTGCAACGCAGCCTAAGAGAACGGCTGCAGTTGTGATAACGTCGTTTCTGCTGTCTGTTGCCGCAGCTTTAAGGGCGGTGGAATCTATCTTCTTTCCCACATGTGAGTAGAATGCGGTCATCCATATTTTTATTGCTGCGGAAATTGCCAGCAGAATAAATATAAGTATTGAAAAATCAAGAGATTCGGGAGCAGCGATCTTCTCAACGGAAGATCTCATAAGGTTTGCTCCAACAACAAAAATAAATACGGTGACAACTATGCCCGCAAGGTATTCATATCTGGCGTGTCCGTAAGGGTGGTGCTTATCCGCAGGCTTCTGCGCCATACGAAACCCCACCAGCGTCATTGCAGACGCGGCAACATCCGATATGCTGTTGAAGGCGTCACCGATAATGGACACAGAGCCTGCCGCAATACCTGCCGTGAGCTTCAGAACCACCAGCAGAAAGTTACATATCATGCCAACAGTTCCTGCGGCATTTCCAACCTTCAGTCGTGCTTCGGGACTTGTTATATCACCGTGCTTTTTTGTAAGCATTTTAATAATAAGCTTTGTCAAAAATTCTACCTCCGAATATTTGTGTTCGGATTTATAATTATAACAAAGCGCACATATTCATGTCAACGCGAACATACTGCAGAGAAAAGAGGCTTTCGGGATTTTCCGAAAGCCTCTTTTATATTTATTTAAGATTTTCTTCCAGCTTGGAAAGCTCTTCACGAAGAGCTGTGGGCAGCTTGTCGCCGAACTTTGCGTAAAATTCCTTTATACCCTCCACCTCTGTCTTCCAGAGTTCCTTGTCAACGGAGAGAAGGTCGCGAAGTGTTTCAAGGGAAACTCCGGACTCTTCGAGATTGATGTCCTCAGGCTTCGGTACAAAGCCGATAGCTGTCTCGTCAGCATCCACTTCGTCGAAGCATCTTGCCATGATCCATTCAAGAACACGCATATTGTCGCCGAAGCCGGGCCAGATGAAGTTGCCGTCATCGTCAAGTCTGAACCAGTTTACGTTGAAGATCTTGGGCTTGTTGGGAACCATCTCGCCCATGTTCAGCCAATGCTGCCAGTAGTCGCCCATGTTGTAGCCGCAGAAGGGCAGCATTGCCATGGGGTCACGGCGGACAACACCTACAGCACCTGTTGCGGCAGCGGTTGTCTCGGATGCCATAACGGAGCCGACGAATACACCGTGCTGCCAGTCACGGGACTGGTATACCAGAGGAGCGGTCTTGGCTCTTCTTCCGCCGAATACGATAGCGGAGAGAGGTACGCCCTGGGGATTGTTGAACTCAGAGGAGATGCAGGGGCAGTTTTCAGCAGGAGCTGTGAAACGGGAGTTGGGATGTGCACCCTTGGATCCATCCGTTGTGTCCCAGGGTTCGCCCTTCCAGTTGAGAGCGTTCTTGGGAGGATTCTTGTCCAAGCCTTCCCACCATACGTTGCCGTCTTCGGTTAAGACAACGTTTGTGAAGATGGAGTTTTTCTTTGTGGAAGCCAAAGCGTTGGGGTTGGACTTTGCGCTTGTACCGGGAGCAACGCCGAAGAAGCCGTTTTCGGGGTTTGTTGCCCAAAGTCTGCCGTCCTCGCCGATGCGGATCCACGCGATATCGTCGCCGACGCACCATACCTTATAGCCCTTCTTGCGGTAGAGCTCAGGCGGAATAAGCATAGCAAGGTTTGTCTTTCCGCAGGCAGAGGGGAAAGCTGCAGCAAGGTATCTTACCTCACCCTTGGGATTTTCAATACCGAGGATGAGCATGTGCTCTGCCATCCAGTTTTCCTGCTTGCCAAGGTGAGATGCGATTCTCAGAGCGAAGCACTTTTTGCCAAGAAGAACGTTTCCGCCGTAACCGGAGTTTACGGACATAATTGTGTTCTCCTCGGGGAAATGTACGATGTAGCGCTTTTCAGCGTCAAGATCTGCCTTGGAGTGGAGACCCTTGATAAAGTCGGGGCTGTCGCCAAGAGCATCATAAACTTCCTTGCCCATACGGGTCATGATAGCCATTGAGAGAACAACATAGATAGAATCTGTGATCTCGATGCCGTACTTTGCAAAGGGAGAGCCGATAACGCTCATAGAGTAGGGGATAACATACATCGTGCGGCCCTTCATAGAGCCTGCGAAGATGCCCATGAGCTTGTTTTTCATTTCTTGGGGATCCATCCAGTTGTTTGTGGGACCTGCATCCTCTTTATTCTTGCAGCAAATAAAGGTTCTGTCCTCAACACGGGCAACGTCGTTAACAGCGCTGCGGTGATAATAACAGCCGGGCAGAAGCTCCTGATTCAGCTTTATCATCTCGCCTGTGGAGCATCCGATGGCACGGAGCTCTTCAAGCTGTTCTTCAGATCCGTCTATCCATACTATTGAGTCAGGCTGAACGATGGCAGCCATCTCATCTACCCAAGTAAGGACCGCTTTGTTTGTTGTAAGAGACATATGTATTTCCTCCTAAGTTAATTTACGGTTTTGATACAAATATATTTCCTTTTGCAGTGAACCGCCATAGCTTGTCCCTGCAATTTTCTGCGTAATCTATTCCTATGCGTTTTGATGCCTGTGTTTCAAGGCTCTCACCCGCTTCGATGTATAAAACGTCGCCCTCTACCATATCCTCATCATAGAGCTCCCGTGTTATATCCATCGCCATACAGAGTTTACCGGGACCGGAGCATAGGTTTTTCCTCTTTTCCGTTTTGCGTCTTGACTCCATGAGCGGTATTCCGTCCACGGGTTCGGCCGCTCTTATGAGAATGCACTGCGGAACGCCTTCAGGTCCTGCGGATATATTGAGGCAGTTGTACATACCGTATATCAGATAGATATACGCCCTGCCCTTTTCTCCGTACAGCGCACGCACCCGCTCGGTTTTTCCCTTATAGCTGTGGGCGGCATCGTCTATTTCGCCCATGTAGCTTTCTGTTTCCACAATGCGAGCCTTTGTGATGCCCTCGGGGGAAACGCGCACCAGATAGTGCCCTATGAGTTCTCTTGCTGCCGCCACAGCATCGCGCTCAAAAAAGCTTCTGTCAATTCGCATTGAGCTTTTCTCCGATTTTTTCGGCTATCCGTGCAAACTCGGGTATTCCCAGAGTCTCACCGCGCACTTTAGCGTCAAAGCCGCACTCTTCAAGAACCTGTATAAGTGCCTCTTTGGACAGAGGGAATGCAGCGGAAAGTCCGTTTACAAGTGTCTTTCTGCGCTGAGCAAAGGATGCCCTGACAACGCGGAAGAACATCTTTTCGTCCTTCACCTCTGCAGGAGGCGCATCTCTGCGCGTAAACTTTATAACGGAAGATGTGACCTTAGGTGCAGGCATAAAGCATCCCGGCGACACATCGAAAAGTATCTCGGGAACGGCATGATAGTTTGCATACACCGTAAAGGCGCCGTAATCGTCGCTTCCCGGCTTTGAGGCTATTCTGCGTGCCACCTCACGCTGGATCATGACGGTTATGGTCTCAAACAATCCTGTGTCCATCAGCTTTGTGAGGACGGGCGTTGTAATATTATACGGCAGGTTGGCACACACGGCAAGGCGCATCCCTGCAAACTTCTCCTTCACCAGAGTCTCAATATCGGTTTTCAGAATATCGCCGCTGATTATCTCCACATTGTCACAATCTGCCAAAGACACAGCCAAAAGCTTGGGCAGAGACTTGTCCAGCTCAACCGCAACGACCTTGCCCGCTCTCTCGGACAGCCGCTTTGTAAGAGCACCGATACCAGGTCCTATCTCAAGAACACCGAAAGATCCATCTATTCCCGCACCCTCTGCTATTTTAAGGGGCACACGTCCTTCAATAAGAAAATTCTGACCTAAAGACTTGGAAAAATGAAATCCGTTGCTCTCAAGCAGGGTTTTGATCTCGCTTGGATTACAAAGGTCCATATTGACCTCCTTATTTCATTATACTTCGATACGCTTTACAGTATAGTCCAAGGATGCGAAAAAAGATAGAACTTTGTTTAAAACATTTTACGATTTAGCCAAAAATTGTCTTGTTTTTGGTTATAAAAGGCCAAAAACAATAAATATTCCTTGATTTTGACCAAGCTTGAGACTATCATAGAAGTGTATGTACATTGATAACATACACAAACTCTACTCTATTTTATTTGTTGGAGGCTGCGACGATGCAATACAACAAGAAAACTGTTCATGACATTGATGTTAAGGGTAAAAAAGTCCTTCTCAGATGTGACTTCAACGTACCCAGAGATAAGTATACAGGCGCGATCACAGACGCAGGCCGTGTGACCGCCGCCCTCCCCACCATCCGCTATCTCCTTGAAAACGGCGCTGCCGTTATCGCCTGCTCTCACTTAGGCAGACCCAAGGGAAAGTGGAATCCCGACCTGTCACTTGCTCCCGTAGGCGAGCTTCTTTCACAGCAGCTCGGCATCCCCGTAAAGATGGCTCGTGACGTTGTAGGTCCCGATGCAAGAAAGCTGGCACACTATCTCCAGTCCGGCGAGGTCATGCTTCTGGAAAACCTCCGCTTCCACCCCGAAGAAGAGGCTAACGATGCACAGTTTGCAAAGGCACTGGCAGACCTTGCGGATGTATATGTATCAGATGCATTCGGCTGCGTCCACAGAGCACACGCATCCACAGAGGGTATTGCCGCACACCTCCCCGCAGTTTCCGGTCTTCTCTTAAGCCTTGAGATCAAATATCTGGGCGACATTCTCGACTCTCCCGAAAAGCCCCTTACAGCTATCCTCGGCGGCAGCAAGGTCTCCGACAAGCTGGGCGTTATCTCCAACCTTTTGGATAAAGCAGATAACCTTCTTATCGGCGGCGGCATGGCATTTACATTTATCAAGGCCATGGGCGGCAAGATCGGCAGATCTCTCTGTGAGAGCTCTCAGCTTGACTATGCCCTCCAGATGATCGAGAAGGCAAAGAAAAACGGTGTAAACCTCATGCTCCCCGTTGATGCCGTTGCAGCAACAGACATCTCCCGTGAAGCAGAGACCGAGATCGTCAACAGCGACGATATTTACGACGACCTTATGGGTCTTGACATCGGTCCCGAGACCGCTGCAAAGTACGCTGAGATCATCAGAAACTCAAAAACTATCGTTTGGAACGGTCCTATGGGCGTTTTTGAATACGAACCCTTTGCAATGGGTACAAAGATGGTAGCAAAAGCTATTTCCGAGGCAAAGGCTACTTCCATCATCGGCGGCGGCGACTCCGGTGCTGCTGTCCGTAAGTTTGGTTACGAAAAGAAGATCACACACATCTCCACAGGCGGCGGCGCTTCCCTTGAGTTCCTTGAGGGTAAGGATCTGCCCGGCATAGCCTGTCTGGAGGATAAATAAGTTTAGCCTTAGCAGGAGGCAAAAATGGATCACATCCGCAAAACGGTCATAGGCGGCAACTGGAAGATGAATCTTCTCCCTTCCGAGGTTTCTGCCTATGCCGAAGAGCTTAAAAAATACATTACCGACAGCGAAAACACAGTCGTTTTTTTCGCTCCGCCCTTTGTCATGCTGCCGATAGCTGTGCAAAGCTTTAAGGACACAGGCATTTTTGTGGCAGCACAAAACGTAAGCGAGCACGAAAACGGTGCTTTCACAGGCGAGGTATCGGCTTCTCAGCTGCGTGATCTGGGCATAACCCACGTCATTGCAGGACACTCAGAGCGCCGCAGCATTTACGGCGAGGCAGACTCTGCAGTAAACGCAAAGGTTCTGAAAATCCTTGAACACTCCATGCAGCCCGTTTTGTGCGTCGGAGAGTCTGAAGAGATTCGTGACAGCGGCAAGACAGAGGAGCTTATCGCCTCTCAGCTCAAAGCAGCTCTTTCAGGCGTATCAGAAGATGATATCACCCGTGTTATAATCGCCTATGAGCCCATTTGGGCAATCGGCACAGGCAGAACTGCAACTGCAGTTCAGGCAGAAGAGGTATGCTGCTTTATCCGCGGTGTCCTCGCCGAGCTTTACTGTGAAAAGGCAAACGCCGTATCAATTATCTACGGCGGCTCAATGAATGCAGACAACGCATCGGAGCTTCTCGGCGCACCCAATATAGACGGCGGTCTTATCGGCGGCGCTTCTCTGGTGCCTGAATCTTTTGCAAAGATAATAAACACAGCAAATACTTCCAATTAAGGAGGGATAGCTTGAAACATCCTGTAGCACTTATAATCATGGACGGCTTCGGTCTGGCGCCGGCATCCTCTTCAAATGCGATCTCCGTTGCGGGAACGCCTTTTATCGACAGCCTTACCGCCAAGTATTCAAATACTGTTCTCTCCGCCTCAGGTGAAGATGTAGGTCTTCCCGCAGGGCAGATGGGCAACAGCGAGGTTGGCCACACCAACATCGGCGCAGGACGCATCATCTATCAGGATCTCACCAAGATAACCGTTGACATCCGAAACGGCGGCTTTTTTGAAAATGAGGCTTACACATGGGTGATGGACTCTGTTAAAGAGCGCGGCAGCGCCCTGCACCTTATGGGTCTTCTCTCCCCCGGCGGCGTTCACAGCCACACAGACCACCTGTGGGCATTTATCGAAATGGCTGAAAAACGGGGCATTGAAAAGCTGTACATCCATTGCTTCATGGACGGTCGCGACACAGCTCCCGAATCGGGCATTGAGAGCATCCGTGAGTGTATTTCTCAATGCGAAAAACACGGCGTCGGCAAAATCGCAACGGTCATGGGCAGATTCTATGCCATGGACAGAGATAAGCGCTGGGACAGAGTTGAAAAGGCATACAACGCCATGGTTTTGGGCGAAGGCGTACAGGAAGCCGATCCCGCAGCCGCAGTTCTCTCTTCGTACAAAAACGGCGTGACAGATGAGTTTATCGAGCCTGTTGTGTGCTGCAACGAGGGCATGGTAAAGCAGGGTGACGGCGTTATCTTCATAAACTTCCGTCCCGACAGGGCAAGAGAGATCACCAGAGCCTTTGCAGACCCCGATTTTGACGGTTTTGAGCGAAAAAACGGATACTTCCCTGTTGATTTCGTCTGCACCACACGTTATGACGAGACGATGCCCAATGTGCGCATTGCATACCCCCCCGAAACTCCCAAGCAGACCTTAGGTCAGGTCATCAGCGAGAGCGGACTTACCCAGCTTCGCATTGCTGAGACGGAGAAATACGCCCACGTCACCTTCTTCTTTAACGGCGGCGACGAAAATGTATTCCCAGGTGAGGACAGAATTCTCGTCCCATCCCCCAAGGAGTTTCCCACTTACGACCTCATCCCCCAGATGAGCGCACCCGAGCTTGCCGAAAAGTGCGCAGAAGCGGCAAAAAGCGGCAAATACGACCTTATCGTACTGAACTTCGCAAACTGCGACATGGTAGGTCACACGGGTGTATTTGGTTCAGTTATCGAAGCTGTCAAAACAGTAGACAGCGCGGTGGAAAAGGTTGTCACCGCAGTTTCTGAAGCAGGCGGCATATCCATCATCACCGCCGACCACGGCAACGCCGAAAAAATGACGGAGGAGGACGGAGTAAGTCCTCATACCGCCCACAGCACGAACCCCGTACCTTTCATTATCGTCGGTTCGGGAGCAATGCTTCGTCCCGGCAAGCTGTGTGACATTGCCCCCACAATTCTGGATATTATGGGATTAAACCAGCCGATTGAGATGACCGGCAGGTCACTTATCATAAACTAACCACAAACTAAAGAGCTTCGGCAGATAGGAGAAATTACTATGAAACAGTATCTTGAAATCGTAGACGTACTCGGCCGTGAGATATTAGACTCCCGCGGAAACCCCACAGTTGAAGTTGAAATTCTTCTTGAAGACGGCACTATGGGCAGAGCAGCTGTCCCCTCCGGTGCTTCCACAGGTGCTTATGAAGCCTGCGAAAAGCGCGACGGAGATAAGAGCCGTTACCTCGGCAAGGGCGTTCTGCAGGCAGTTGAAGCTGTCAACACAGAGATCGCCGATGCACTTATTGGCATGAACGCTCTGAACCAGACAGAGATCGACCGTATGCTCATTGACTTAGACGGCACACCCAACAAGGCACGTTTCGGTGCAAACGCTATCCTCGGTGTATCTCTTGCAGTTGCAAGAGCTGCTTCCAACGCTCTTGACATTCCCCTTTACTCCTACATCGGCGGCTGCAACGTCACAGATATGCCCGTTCCCATGATGAACGTATTAAACGGCGGTGCACACGCAAACAACAGCGTTGACATTCAGGAATTTATGATCATGCCTGTTTCCGCAAAGTCCTTCCGTGAGGCTCTGCGCATGTGTGCTGAGGTATTCCACACATTAAAGAAGGTTGTTCCCTCCTCCGGTGTCGGTGATGAGGGCGGCTACGCTCCCAACCTTGATGCTGACGAGGACGCTCTCAAGGCTCTCGTTGCCGCTATCGAAAAGGCAGGCTACAAGCCCGGCGAAGATTTCCGTATTGCTCTCGACCCCGCAGTTTCCGAGTGGTATAACGCCGAGGACGGCTGCTATCACCTGCCCAAGCGCGGCACAGTAAAGACTCCTCAGGAAATGGTGGACATGTGGGTAGACTTCTGCGACAGATATCCCATCATCTCCATTGAAGACGGCATGGCTGAGGACGACTGGGAAGGCTGGAAGCTCATGACAGAAGCTCTCGGCTCAAAGATCCAGATCGTCGGCGATGACCTGTTCGTTACTAACACAGAGCGCGTTAAGAAGGGCATTGAGCTGGGCGTTGCAAACTCCGTTCTCATTAAGCTGAACCAGATCGGTACACTTACAGAGACTCTTGAGACTATCCGCATGGCTCACAGAGCAGGCTACACAGCCGTTGTCTCCCACCGCTCAGGCGAAACCGAGGACACAACGATCGCCGACATCTCTGTTGCTGTTAACGCAGGTCAGATCAAGACAGGCGCTCCCTCCAGAACAGACCGTGTTGCAAAGTACAACCAGCTGCTCCGCATCGAGGAAGAGCTTGACGATGCAGCATACTACCCCGGCATGAAGGCTTTTTTCAGCATTAAGTAAGATTACATAAAGTTACTCCCCTCACATCTGTGAGGGGAGCTTTTTCATATCTTCTCCAATTTTCCAACCTTGGCATCAGGGTGAACATCCACACTTTCCGTATATCGCACAAGGTCAATTCTGCAGCCTTCGCCGATTATTACATTACGCCCTGTTACTGTCTTTACGCGGGTATTTTCAAGGCTTATTTCATCGCCCTCGATACTTTCTCTTACCTCAAAGTATCCGTTTCTGCTGCCGAAAAGCTTTTCCAAAAAACCTTTTGTTCTGCGATTTTCAACGGTTATGCGGCTTCCGCCCACACTTTCCGCGTGAGAATAGTTGCTTCCCGATGTATCAAGATAAAATTCCTCGGCATTTATAAGACCTGCGCAGGAAACGCCGCCTGTAATTCTTGCGTTTTCCGCCTCAATGTCTCCATCCACGCCAAGTCCGCCGGAAACCCGAAGCTCAACTGCCTTAAGCTTTCCGCCGACCTTAAATCCGCCCGATACTTTTACAACGTCTGCCGTCAGGGCGGCATTGTTTTTCGCACTTCCCGAAGCGGAAAATTCTTTGGCTTTTATCTCTCCTGTATTCTTAAAAGCGCCCGAAACGTGTATCTCGTTTTCACATTCGATTACCGCGCTTCCCGAAAAAGCACCCGAGCAGTGAAAGCTCTTGCAGCGCACTAAGCCGTCTGCCTTTCCGCTTCCGCTTATTCTTATTCTCTCATATTCTCCCGCCCCGATAGTTCCGGAACCTGAAATTACCATATCCATAGTTGTTCTCCTTTTAAAACTTGAGTATATCCTGTAAATCAACGGTCTCTCCGTTTTCGAGCACTCTCTTTATGCTCTTAATGTCCTTTATAAGAAAAGTCTTTTCTCCAAAAACCGTATCAATAACTATCTTTGCGTTGCTCTCTTCTTCTCCCGAGAGCTCTTGTGCCAATTCATCCAGCAAAACATCCTCTCTTTTCCCGAGGATCAGCTCAACTCTCTCAAAAATCAGATCTTTCGGAAAAAAGGTCTCCTGTCCTGTGGAGGTTGCCTTTTTAATAAACCAATCCTCAGGAATCAGACCCTTTCGCTTCCACCTGTAAAGCGCCCCGTATGAGATTGAATATTTTTCAAGGAGCTGTTTTTTTGATATAAGGTTTTCATCTTCAAACTTCATAACAAACCACCTTTCTCGCGTAACAATGTTACGCTCACATTGTATCGTAACATTGTTACGTTGTCAATAGGCATAATTAAATTTATATACAGCTTGCAGGTGTCCTTTTCTTTGTGCTACAATGCAAATGTTGTAAAAATAAGTCGAACGGAGGCTGTTTTGTGAAAAAAGCCATTCTTATTATACTTACCGTCGTTCTGGTACTGCTTGTTGCGGTCATGTCAAACTTCGAAGCTGTTATAGATGCTCTGCCCATAGACCAGAGCGGTTGGGTGACAGACGAGACGGGAAGCTATTATTTAAACGAAAAGGGCGACCCCGTCACAGGCTGGCAGACCCTTGATGGAAAGCTGTACTACTTTGATGAAAAGGGCATTATGCAGACAGGCGAGCTTGAAACAGACAGCGGCAAATATTACTTAAACGAGAGCGGTCAGCCCGTCACAGGCTGGCAGACCCTTGATGGCGCAGAATACTACTTCGACGAAAACGGCATTATGCAGACAGGCTGGCTTGAGACTGAAGAGGGCAAATTCTACTTAAGTGAAGACGGCACCGTCACCACAGGTCTTGTAAATCTTGACGGAGGCAGGTACTTTTTTGACGAAAGCGGACATCCCGTAACCCTCTGGAAGGTGATCGACGGCGAGACCTGCTATGTCAGAGAAGACGGCGCTATCCAAAGTGGCTGGTTTGAGACCGAAGAAGGTACATACTACTTAAACGACAACGCAGGTATCTGCACAGGCTGGACAGAGCTTGATGACGGAAGATATTATCTGGACGAAAACGGACTTCTCCACAAGGGCTGGCTTGAGATTGACGGCGTAAAATATTACGCAGACCCCGAAAGCGGCAAGCTCACCACAGGTATGCGCGTCATCGACGATGTGACATACTACTTCACATCCACAGGTGCAAACATCATCCTCGTCAACCCCTGGAACTACATCCCCGACGACTATGAGGTAAACCTTGTAACATTGGAGAGCGGACGTAAGGTCGCTGCCGAGATGCAGGATGCGCTGTTGCGTATGCTCTCAGATTGTGAGGCTGCAGGTCACCATCCGTATATCAAATCCGCTTACAGATCACACTCCGATCAGCAGGCAAACTTCAGCCGCATACTTGAAAAATACGGCTATGACTACACCATGGCTGCCATGGTCGTGGCTGTCCCCGGCACCAGCGAGCATCAGCTCGGTCTTGCCGTTGATATCACCGACAATTACTACAGAGATCTTGACTATGAGCAGGAAAACACCGCAACTCAGAAATGGCTCATGGAGCATTGCTGGGAATACGGCTTCATCCTCCGCTACCCCAACAGCAAGAGCGATATCACAGGCATTATTTACGAGCCATGGCACTATCGCTATGTGGGCACAGAGTTATCCCTTGAGCTTCAGGGCACAGGTATTTGCCTTGAGGAGTATCTGGACGCTCTCACAGCAGACGGCTCCACCTGCGGAAATCCTGACGCGTAAAAGAATTATGGATATATCTTTCAGACACGAAAACCAAAAATTCAATTACAGAGTATGTGCCATGATCATTTCTGATGGCAAAATTCTGGCAATGCGCGATGAGCGCTCTCCCTATTACTACCTGCCCGATGTATTTACCATCCGCACGGAAATTGAATAATATACAAAAACCGACCTGCGGACTTTCGCAGGTCGGTTTAATTTTTATTTTGCAAGTTCGTCTTTGGTCATAACTCTTCGTGAGAAAAGTATTGCAACAGCAACACCCAAAATTCCCGAAAACAGCTTTGACACGATTGTGGGCATGAGATAATCAGGGCAGTTCATGCCGATAAAGCTGAGGTGAGCACCCAGAACGTTTGCCGAGGAGATTGCCATGGACGCGAAAACGACTTTTCCGCGTGTGTCCATGTCCTCATACGCTGCCGCACCGGGGAGGGCAGCACACAGAGAGTTAAAGCAGTTTAAAACCGCAACATCGTTTATCTTCAGTACCTTACTTAAAGCTGCAAGGGGCTTTTTCAGCACGACGGACAGTACCTTTGTAAGGCACAGAATGCCTGCCATGGAAAGGCCGATAGTTCCCGCTGTCAGGAAGCCTACGGAAATATCCTGCATTCCGGGGATGACAACAAAGCCTGTAAGTCTCTGAATAGCTGCGGACACAAGTCCGATGGTGATAACAACACGAAGGAGCTTTCCAAAAATCTGGAAAACCTTGATCGCGCCTTCAGGCTTAAAGAGAAGTCCGAGAACAATAATCGCAGACAGAATTATTGTGGGGATAAGGCTGTACAGAACCACCGCCAGTGGGATTCCGCAGATAAGTCCGCCCAAAATGCAGCCGAAGGGGCAGGCGATAATTCCCGAAAGGGCACCGAGAGAAAAATATCTGTGCTGCTTGGGGTCTATCATGCCGAGGCAGGTAGGCACGTTAAACGAGAAGAACGCACCGATGTGAGCGGCAACAACAGTACCCGACCACTTACCTATCGCAGGGTCGTTTGCCAGCTCCATTGCAATATCATAGGCGCCCGAATCAGGAGGCAGAATGATAGAGATGAACATGGCAGGGTCAATGCCGATGAAATTGTAAACGGGTTTAATTACAGGTGTCAGAATATCCGCCAGCACAGGCGCAAGGGATATCATACCGACAATAGTCAGGGCAACTCTGCCGATGAATGAGAACGCCTTTGTAAACTCCGAACCGAGCCCGAACTTATCTCCGATGAGATAGTCTATAGCGCCCAGCACGAAAAATGCAGAGATTATGATGTTAAGTACAAGTCTGAATGTCATCGTATTACCTCTCAGCTTCTGTGGAGCTCTGCGCTGCAATCTTTAAACTCTGTATGGAGCATTTTCACAGCCAGCTCGCTGCAGGGTTTTTCAAGCATTTCAGCATAAAGTGCCTGAACCTCAGGGTTTTCACAGCTGAGGCGCTTGTCCATTGCGCTGTCACGCCGGTAAAGTATCTCCGCTCTCTTTTCGGGAACGGCAAGACCGCTGATAACAAAGCCCTTGGGCTGTCCGCCGCCGCCGATGCAGCCGCCGGGACAGGTCATGACCTCGATAAAGTGGTACTTTTTACCGCTCGCCTTCATCTCTTCGATGAATTCACCTGCTGTTCTTGTACCGAAAATAACGGCAACATTCAGCTTCATTTTGCCCATGTCAACGCATGCTTCGCGGACGCTTTCATTTCCGCGGACAGCTTTAAGTTCAAAGAATTCTTTTGGCGGTTTTTCTCCGTTTATCATCACATAAGCGGTACGCAGGGCTGCCTCCATAACGCCGCCTGCGGTGCCGAAAATAGTGCCTGCACCTGTGCCTGTCATGCTGTCGTATTCCGCGTCTTCAAGAAAAGCAAAGTCGATGCCCTGCTCCTTTGCCCACATGGCAAGCTCACGGGTGGTGATCGCGTTGTCCATGTCGCGCATTTCGGGCATATCCAAGCTTTCACCTGCTGCGTTCATGCCGTCCTTGCGGATCTCGTACTTCTTGGAAGTACAGGGCGTTACGGCCACATTGACGATTTTTTCAGGTACGATGCCTGCCTTCTTTGCAAACCATGTTTTGATAACAGCGCCCTGCATCATAATAGGGCTCTTGGTCTTTGAAATATGGGTAAGCAGCTCGGGGTAAAACAGCTCTGCATAGTGCACCCATGAGGGGCAGCAGCTTGTAAACTGGGGCAGCTCTTCGCCCTTTTCAATTCTATGTACAAGCTCCGTTGCCTCTTCCATAACGGTAAGGTCAGCTCCGAAGGTTGTGTCCAGAACATAGTCAAAGCCTAATTTTTTAAGCAGCGCAACAAGCTTTCCTTCAGAAAACTCCGCAGGAAGTCCGAAAGCTTCCGCAATACTTGCGCGAACTGCGGGAGATGTACTTGCGATGACGATTTTATCACCATCGGCTATTGCCTTTTTGACCTCGGCATATTCGCGCTTTTCACTCATGGCAAAGCCGGGACATTGAGCGACGCATTGTCCACAGTAAATGCAGATTGCGTTATCAAGTGTATTTTCAAGAGTATATCTGTCCAAAACGCCTGCGTGGTCAATACATGTCCACATGCAGTTTCTGCAATGGAAGCACATAGAGCTGTAGCGCACTACGGCAGGGTTATCCTTTTCCACGGGAGCCTGTTGATTCATTGGCGCATGTTTGGGTCTTTTGAATTCCATTTTCTCCACTCCAAAATAAGCTTAATTTTAATTGTCTTTAATTATAGCACACAAAAGCAGATTTGAAAGTAGCCGTAGACATATTTTGCGATATTATCGCTTTTCAAACTGCGTAAGTAGTGGTAAAATTTCAATTAAATAAACACCAAGGAGATTTTCCTATGTCTAAATTTGATAAGTATAATTGGGCAGCCAAACCCGAGCCCATTTCTGAAAGCGAAATAATAAGAACGGAAACCTACGATGTTGTAATTGTCGGCGCAGGTCTTTCCGGCGTTTCTGCTGCTGTACGCTCCGTTGAAAACGGACTTTCCACCACGCTCTTGGAAAAAGGCCGCCGCAACAGCGCCCGCGGACTTCACGTCGGCGTTGCAAACTCCCGTCTGCTGCGTGAAAACGGTATTGTAAACGACATCAACGACATCGCCGAAGAGTGGATAAAAGCCTGTCACCACAATGTAAAAATCGACCTTATCCGCTTATTCTTAAAGGAAAGTGAAGCCGCAATGGACTGGATTCTGGACAAGACAGAGTCCCGCGGCATTGGCGCCTATATTTTCGGCGGCGGATATCACGGTCAGGCTTACCGCGAGTTCGTCTGCACCCACATTTTCGCAGGCGGCGTTGAGGGCATTGCCGATATTCTCATGGAAGACGCATTAAAGCTGGGTCTTAACGTAAGCTGGTTTACTCCCGCCCAGCAGCTTATAAAAGAGGGCGACCGAGTCACAGGTGTCATCGCAAAGACAAAAGAGGGTTATGTCCGCTACATGGCAAACAAGGGCGTCATCCTCTCCACAGGCGATATCAGCGGCAACCGCGAAATGTGCGAGGATCTTGCTCCCCTCTCCTTAAAGGCAATGTCAAACATCAACCACCACGCGCCTCAGCTCACAGGTGACGGACACAAAATGGGCATCTGGGCTGGCGCTGACATGCAGGACGGCCCCTTTCCCTGCGCTATACATATCATGGCTTACTCCATTAACAGCTTTTTCTTCCTGCTTGTCAATCAGAACGGCAAGCGCTATATGAACGAGGACACCTGGGCACAGGGCAAAGCCACCTACACCATCCGTCAGGATCCCGAGCACCCCTGGGGTTATGTTATTTTTGATGCAAACTATCTCCGCGACCTTGAGAACACAATTCAGTACGGCGGCGGACTTTTCTGGGACTCCACAGTTCGTGCGCTGAACGCACCTTTTGAGACAGGTCCTATCAAATACGCTGTTGAAACCTGTGTAAACGAGGGACAGGACGGCTGGATGGCAGATACTATTCCTGAGCTTGCGGAAAAGCTGGGTATTCCTGCAGAAAACCTTGCCGCTACGGTTTCCCGCTACAACGAGCTCTGTGAAAAGGGTTATGACGAGGACTACGGCAAGAGGCCTGAGCTACTTACCCCCGTAAAGGAAGGTCCTTTCTACGCCTTAAAAATAAGCGGCGCTCTGCTGCACATCCCTGCAGGTCTGTGCGTTGATACTGACATGCAGGTGCTGAGCGAAAACGGTGAAAAGATACCCGGACTTTACGCAATCGGCAACTGTGCAGGCAACCTCTACGCTGTTGACTATCCCCTTAACATTAACGGCAGCAACCACGGCAGATGTATTACCTTCGGTAAGTATATTGCCGATAAGCTGGCAGGGTTGAAATAAGGAACACAGCAAAAGCGGTTGTTTTCAAGTTCCAACCGCTTTTTCACCTAAAGGAGCAAACCATGTTTTCCAACAAAGACTTACGAAAACTTATTATACCGCTGTTTATCGAGCAGCTGCTGGTAATGCTTGTGGGCATGGCAGACACTTTCATCGTCAGCTATGCGGGAGAGTCAGCCGTGTCGGGCGTTTCTTTGGTAAACTCATTTAATACGGTAATAATTTACCTGTTTACCGCGCTCGCTTCAGGCGGTGCTGTTATCATCAGCCAGTATATCGGCAGCAGCAACACTCATAACGCAAGAAAGTCCGCAGGACAGCTTCTCATGATTTCAACTGTAATTTCAATCATAATTTCTGCAATAATCCTTGTTCTGAACCGCAGCCTTTTAAAGCTGCTTTTCGGAAAGGTCGAAGCAGATGTTATGGACGCATGCATTACATATCTGCGCATTTCTGCGTTCTCTTTCCCTATGCTGTCGATTTATAATTCGGGCGCGGCACTTTGCCGCAGCATCGGAAAAACAAAAATCACCATGTATATTTCCACAGCTGCAAATATCATAAATATCATCGGAAACCTTATCGGTGTTTTTGTCCTCCACGCGGGAGTTGCGGGTGTTGCATATCCCACGCTCATAGCAAGAACATTTTCAGCTATAGCTATCACGGTATATTGCTTTGTTCACTCACAGGACATCAAGTACACAGTTTGTTCAATATTCACTTGGGACAGCGACTTGCTTAAAAGAATACTCCATATAGCTATACCCAACGGAGTTGAAAACGGAATCCACCAGCTTGTAAAAGTAGCTCTCAGCAGTCTTACCGCACTGTTTGGTACATATCAAATTGCCGCAAACGGTGTTGCTCAAAGCATCTGGTCTTTTGCGGGAATGACAGGACTTGCAATGGCACCAGTATTTACAACAGTAATAGGACAATGCATGGGAGCTCAAGATATTAATGCTGCTAACTATTACTTCAAAAAACTCTCAAAAATTTCTTTCGCATTATCAGTTGGCTGGAACGGAATTATCCTTGCTTTGACTCCCCTGTTCATCAGATACTTCTCACTTTCCGCAGAAACAAGAGATCTTGTAGTCTTTCTCGTATTGCTGAACAACATTTTCAACGGCTTATTTTATCCATTTGCAGGACCTTTCGGAAACGGACTTCGTGCTGCAGGTGATGTGCGTTTTTCAATGTTCGTAACTGTATTTCTTACAGTATTCGGAAGACTTTTGTTCTCGTATATATTCATGATAATCTGTGATTTGGGAGTTGTCGGTATACCTTTAGGCATCGGTCTTGACTTATTGATACGAGGCAGCATATTTATCATCCGCTATAAATCACAAAAATGGACAAAGTTCAAGCTGATTTAGAGGTGACGTCATGAAAATTGCCATAATGGGTTACGCAGGAAGCGGAAAAACATATTTATCCGAGTATATCTCAACTAAAAAGTCTATCCCCACGCTACATCTCGACACCATTAAATACGACCTCGATTGGAAACCCGTAGACGATGATACCGCTCTGCGGCAGGTATCGGAGTTTATGCAGAAAGGAAGCTGGATAATCGAGGGCAACTATGAAAAAATGCTTCAGAGCGAACGGCTTGAAGCTGCAGACCAGATAATTTTTGTGCTTTTACCGCCTCTCACTTGCCTGTTTCGGGCAATAAAGCGCACAAAAAACAGACAAGCGGAAGGGTACAAAAACGACATGAACCTGTTTTTTATCCGTTTTGTTCTCTTTGGCTGCAGAACTAAGGCACGCAGGCAGCATTATGCTGAAATAATCGAAAAGTACAAGGATAAAACCGTTGTACTGAAATCTCAAAAGCAGATAGATAAGTTTATGGAAAGCGTGTGATATAATATAGTTTTGTAGGGACCGGCGTCCCCGACGGTCCGTTTGTATATCGGCATAAACTTAAGCCTTGTCTAAGCCTGCGGCGCCATACTTTTCTTTGTTTGAAAGAAAAGTATGCAAAAGAACCAAACCAAAGGGTAAACCCTTTGGAAACCCTGCGGCTCAAACAATCGCAGCACCAGCTGCTCAACTCGCCGCCGCGCTCAGACAAGTACTGTGCAAACCGTTAGAATGTGAAACAAGGGAGCCCCCCTTTGCCGTTTCAACGTGGGGTTCACAGGGGGAAGAAATTCGGAAATCTCAACCTCCTGTGCACCATTCTTTGCATACTTTCTTAGGCGAGTAAGAAAGTATGCCGTTATCTACCGCCACCGGGAGAGGTATCCCATATCAGTTATGTGTAGATTTTTTGGTGTATCGCGAAGTGGTTACTACGGCTATGTTGCCAGATTAGATAAACCTGAAAAAGACGCATCGTTGGCAGAAGA
>JAFTYM010000027.1 GCA_017461585.1 Oscillospiraceae bacterium
CATAAGCTTAAAAAGAAATCCTTTGCCCGTAAACATCGTTATCAAAGCTCGTAAGACATACAGTATTACAGCGCTTTTCTGCCTCGTTTACGAACAAAATCTATCTTTTTAAGTGCTTGCAGTTTTGCCAATATAAATTCGAGATAGAATCAATTTACAAAAATCCGCCAATACTGGTATGTATTGGCGGATTTTTTTAAGTTGCATTATAGCCGAATAGATAAAGGCAAAACCTTATGTTTTCTTGTCGGGTACACCCTAAGGGTGTCTTACAAAACTATCTGCCTGCGCAGCACTTTTTATACTTAAGACCGCTGCCGCAGAGACATTTTTCGTTTCTGTCGGGAGTCTTCTGCTTTGCGGCTTCCTCCTCGGTGTGTCCGCGATGCTTCCACAGACGGGAGGCAGCAAAGGCATTCTGAATCATCATATTCAGCTTCCAGACGGGGGCGGTATCCTCATTGGGCTGCACACCGCAAGCCTGAAGCACCATTACACAATCCTGCAGAGATGAGCCCATGGCGAAAAGCTTTCTTGCCTCGGCAGCCAGATGATGACCCAGCTTTTCATCGTTCATGGCATTGCCCAGAACGGCGGCGAGATTCTTATACTGTAAATTCTCCTCAAAATACTCCTCGGATGCGTACTTTAAAAACTGCTCCTTATCGGGCACATAGCGGATAACATCGGCAGCCTCCGCAATGAGCTGTGTCAGATTCTCTGGCTCCTGCGTGAATATCGCGTTTGCAAGATGATTACCAATGAAACAGTAAGGGAGAACCGTGTCCTTATAAGTAAGGGCGGATTTTACCTCGTCAATGGTATATTCTCTGCCCTCATAGCGGCTGACAAGCTCACAAAAAGCGGAAACTTTTATGGCGCCGTAAAGGTGAGTTGCAGCTAAGGCGTAAAGGTGCAGAGTGTCGTCCTCTTTGAAAAGCGCGATTATCTCTGCATCGCCGGTGATGGGCGCATTTTCTGTGTTTATGGTGTTTGCAAGAGCAGAAACAAGCTCTGCCTTTTTCATGGAAGAATATTTGGGAATTTTTAAAGCCTTGGCAAGACTTGCCAGTTCATCTCTCTTTTTTGCGGAAAGAATTTCTGTAATTGTCATGTCCGTTTACCTCATAAATTTCATTCTTCGGGCATTGTACTATAGTTTGCTTTAAATTGCAATAAGACGTGTTGGTGTCCTCCTGCCCGAAAAACGGACACATGAAAACGGGGATTTAGTGAATAGTGAATAATTTTCGTAGGGAACGGATTTATCCGTTCCGAAAGCCTTCTGCAATCACCACACATCAAAAACCTGTTGTTTTCCTTATTTTAATGTGATATCATAATATATTGGAAAATTGGGTAAACCAATAACAATAGTTTGAACGGAGAAATCAGATACATGACAGAAATTTCCATCAGTGTAGACAGAATTGAAAATATAATCAACGTGTTCGGCTCTTTTGACGAGAACCTGAGAATTATAGAAAACGAGTTCAACGTCAAGATAACAGACCGTGACTCCGAACTGAAAATTATCGGTGACGCGGAGGATGCCATGCACGCAGGCAAGACCGTTGAGGGACTTGTGTATCTGGCTTCCCGAGGTGAAAATATCTCGGCGTCCAACGTGCGCTACATCATAAGCCTTGTTAAAAACGGTCAGGAGGATAAGATCCACGACTTAACGGGCGATGTTATCTGCATCACCGCCAAGGGAAAGCCCGTCAAGGCAAAGACTATCGGTCAGCGCCATTACATGGAGGCTATCCGCAAGAACACCATCACCCTCGGTATAGGCCCTGCGGGTACAGGTAAGACTTATCTTGCCGTTGCGGCTGCCGTTGCGGCATTTCGTGCAAAGCAGGTTAACCGCATTATCCTGACCCGTCCTGCCGTTGAAGCAGGCGAGCGTCTCGGCTTTCTCCCGGGCGACCTGCAGAGCAAGGTAGACCCCTACCTGCGCCCCCTGTACGATGCCCTTTTTGAGATGCTTGGCCCCGAGACTTACAACAACTACTTAGAGCGCGGCAATATCGAGGTCGCACCCCTTGCCTACATGCGAGGCAGAACTCTGGACGACTCCTTCATCATCCTTGACGAGGCGCAGAATACATCCCGCGAGCAGATGAAGATGTTCCTTACACGTCTGGGCTTCGGCTCCAAAATCGTCATCACGGGTGATATTACCCAGATTGACCTGCCTGCCGACAAGACCAGTGGTCTGCGAGAGGCAATGAAGGTTCTTGACGGGGTAGAGGATGTTGCAATCTGCCGCTTAAAGCCCGAGGACGTCGTCCGTCACGTACTGGTTCAGCGCATTATCGCCGCTTACGAAAAGTACGGCGAGAAAGAGGAAAAGCGCATACAGCAGAATCAACAGAAGGGCGGTAAGAAAAAATGAGATACCGCATCATTGTAAGCTGTGAGCTGGACGAAACGCCGAAAGGCTTTGAAAAAGCCATAAAGCGCGCCATGAAAACAGCGCTGAAAGCAGAGAATGTTGGCGTAAAGTGCGAGGTAAACGTGCTCATCACCGATAATGAGGGCATACACCGCATAAATAAGGAATTCCGCGATGTGGACAGACCCACAGACGTTCTGTCCTTCCCTCAGGCGGATTTGGTTGCAGGCGCATTTGACCCCGAAATGGCTGAATTTGACTATGACACGGGAAGATTTAACCTTGGTGACATGGCTGTTTCCGTTGATAAAATACGCGAGCAGGCGGAAGAATACGGCAATACCGTTTTATATGAGCTGAGCTATCTGACCGTCCACTCATGTCTGCACCTTCTCGGCTACGATCACCTTGACGAGGGCGCGCAGAAGAAGCAGATGAGAAGCAGAGAAAAAGAGATAATGAAACTGCTCAGGGTAAGATAATATTATGGCTTCCCCTTGAGGGGAAGCTGTCACCGTAAGGTGACTGATGAGGTGTAGCTTCTGAAGGAAGCGTTATTTAGCAGTCTTTAGGTTTGCTGTGACACCTCATCCACCGCAAGCGGTCCCCCTTCCTTATCTGGGGAAGGCTTATTGATTTTTACGAAAGAGAGAACATACACATGAAAAATGCAATGATAACAATCGCAGGCAGACCCAATGTGGGCAAGTCCACCCTTGCAAACACCTTGGCAGGCGAGAAAATAGCGATCGTAACAAACAAGCCCCAGACCACAAGAAACCGCATTTTTGCAGTTGTAAACAGGGAAGATACCCAGCTCGTTTTTATAGACACTCCCGGTTTTCACAAGGCACGCACAAAGCTTGGCGACTACATGGTAAAGGTGGTCAACTCCAGCGTTGCGGATGTTGACGTTGTCTGTCTTGTTGTAGAGCCTAAACCTGAAGTCGGCACACAGGAGCAGCTTTTAATCGAGCGCATTAAGCAAGTTGGCGCACCTTCCGTTCTGGTCATCAATAAGATAGATTCCGTAAAGAAGGAAGATCTTCTCGCAGTCATTGCCGCCTATTCCGAGGTGCACCAGTTCGACCATATCGTGCCCATTTCCGCAAAGAAAAACGAGAATGTTGAAGAGCTTTTAAAGGTTCTGGAGACTTACGCAGAAGAAGGCCCTCAGCTCTTCCCCGAGGATATGGTAACAGACCAGCCCGAAAAGCAGATCTGCGCCGAAATCGTCCGTGAAAAGCTTCTTCTCTGCCTTGATAAGGAGATACCCCACGGCACAGCCGTTGTGGTAACTCGCTTTACAGAGCGTGAGAATGAGATAATCGACCTTGACGTTACGATCTATTGCGAAAAGCAGAGCCACAAGGGCATGATCATCGGCAAAAAGGGCGCAATGCTCAAGAAGATAGGTCAGCTCGCCCGTGAGGATATTGAGGACTTTATGGGCACAAAGGTTTTCCTGCAGACATGGGTAAAGGTCAAGGAAAACTGGCGCGACAGCGATAATCTCCTGCGCAACTTTGGCTTTAACGAGGAGTAAGCTCCGTTTCAAAAAAGTGCAAGCACTTTTTTGAGTTTTTGCAGCCATCTGCAGCGCACAGCAAAGCTGCACGTTTGATGGCTGAGAAGTGTTTTTTGCCCGGTACACGCCCGTGCAAAAAACTAAATTGAAATTCATTACGCCTACGGCGTAATTTATCCAAAATATTACCACGACTAAACAAAATCCCCCGACGCACAATAATCATGTCGGGAGGGATGCACATGGAAGACAAGCTGTGGCAGCTTTTCTGTGAAACGGGCGACATTCGGCTTTATCTCATGTACAGAGAGGAATATTCCGAAGAGCTGATGCCGCAAACGGAGGAAGAGGACGAAGAAACGTCCTCTTGAATCAGGCTATGTACATAAACACAAAAGGGCTTATCCTTCGTGAGGTGCCCTATAAGGAGACAAGCAAAATACTTACCGTTCTCACAGCCGATGCGGGCAGGATTACCGTGTCGGCTAAAGGTGCGCGCAGAAAGGGCAGTAAGACCGCCGCTGCGACTCAGCTTCTCTGCTTTTCGGACATGACCCTGTCTGAAAACCGCGATCGCTATACTCTGACGGAAGCGCGTCCCATTGAGATGTTTGAGGGCTTAAGATACGACCTTGAGGCGCTGGCATTAGGCTCTTATTTTGCGCAGGTTTTAGAGGCTGTGTCCGATGAGGATATGCAAAATCCTGCCATTTTGTCCCTTGGTTTAAACGCCCTCTATGTGCTTTCTGAGAACAAATATCCGCAGGAAATTATAAAGCCTGCCTTTGAGATGCGCCTTATGGCGCTTTCGGGTTTCGCACCGCTACTGGATGCCTGCAGCGTCTGCGGAAGTGAAAATCCCGTAAATCCCCGCCTTGACTTAACAGGCGGTACTATAAGATGCCGCGACTGCAGGGAAGAGGGGGAGTTTTCCGATACTGCGCCGTTGTGCCAAGGCTCGTTTGATGCCCTGCGCCATATCATAAGCTGCGATTCAAAGCGCGTGTTTTCCTTTTCTTTGGGGCTGGACGCCGCCAAGAGACTTTACCGCGCGAGTGAGAGCTACCTGAAAACTCAGCTCGACCGAGGATTTTCCACGCTGGAGTATTATAACAGCGTAAGAATATGAACAACCTCACGGCGTGTCCGTAGGGGACGGATTTATCCGTTCCGAAAGCGGCGCGGATAAATCCGTCCCCTACAAAATGACAGCTGCATTTTACGGGCGTATTGTAAGGGGCGACATCCCCGACGCTCCACCAAACATTTCTTACGAAAAGAGATGACAACATGACATTATTTGAAAAATCACTTAGAACCATAGAGCTGCCGGCTGTTCTGGAGATGCTTAAGGCACAGGCTGTGTCAGAGGCTGCCAAAGAAGAAACAGCCAATTTGCGCCCTATGACCGATATATACGAAGTCCGCGAAAAACTGGCTGAGACCTCCGCTGCCAAGAAGATGATGGAGGTGCGCGGAAGTCCGTCCTTCGGCGGTGTGCGCGACATTACAGGCGCGGTATCCAGAGCCGACATCGGCGGCAGCCTGAACACAATCGAGCTTCTGGACATCGCCGCCGTACTGCGCTCTGCTGCCAACGCCATAAGCTATAACGACGGCTCAAACGAGCACACAGCCATAGACTACCTGTTCTACGGTCTGCACGCCAATAAGTTTTTGGAAAACAAAATCTCCACATCCATCGTCGGCGTTGATGAAATAGCGGACTCAGCCAGCCGCGAACTCTCCGACATTCGCCGCCACATGCGCATAGCAGGCGACAGAGCGCGCCAGTCTCTCAATAAGATCATCGCATCGCCCACGCTGGTAAAATACCTTCAGGAGCCCATCATCACCATGCGAAACGACCGCTATGTTGTGCCCGTGAAGGCAGAGCATAAGGGTCAGATTCAGGGACTTGTCCACGATATATCATCCTCGGGCGCAACTTTATTTGTTGAGCCTATAACAGCCGTTCAGGCAAACAATGAAATTCGCGAGCTTCTTGCTAAGGAGAAAAAGGAGATAGAGCGAATTCTGGCAGAGCTCTCTGCCGATGTTGCCGCCCACGGTGACGATATCAAGACCGATTTTAAGACTCTGGTCGCTCTGGATATGGTTTTCGCAAGAGCCAAGCTCTCTTACAGCTTAAACTGCTGCGAGCCTGAGCTGTCAAATAAGGGTGAGCTTGTCTTAAAGGCTGCCCGCCATCCGCTGCTGCCGAAGGGTACTGCCGTTCCTGTTGATATCCGCCTCGGACAGGAGTTTGATACTTTGGTTGTTACAGGCCCCAACACGGGCGGTAAGACCGTTGCCCTCAAAACTATAGGACTTCTGTGCGCTATGGCACAATGCGGTCTGCACATCCCAACACGCGACGGAAGTACAGTTCCTGTTTTTGAGAAGATTTTAGCCGATATCGGCGATGAGCAGTCTATCGAGCAGTCGCTTTCCACATTCTCATCACACATGACAACCACTGTCAAAATGCTTGAGGAGTGCGGTGAGAACACTCTGCTTTTATTCGATGAGCTTGGCGCAGGAACGGACCCCACAGAGGGTGCAGCGCTGGCTATCGCCATAATCGAGCACGCGAGGTCCCGCGGCAGTATGATTGCCGCCACGACCCACTACGCGGAGATGAAGATCTACGCCACAACCACGGAAGGTGTTCAGAACGCCTCCTGCGAGTTTGACGTGGAGACCCTTCGTCCCACCTACAGACTTCTAATCGGCGTTCCCGGAAAGTCCAATGCCTTTGCCATTTCAAAGCGCTTGGGCCTTCCCGATGAGATAATCCGCGATGCCGAAAGCCGCATAGACTCCGACAGCCGCTCTTTTGAAGAGGTTCTGCAGAATCTTGAATTTGCAAGACAGCAGATTGAAAGAGAAGAGCAGGATGTGCGTTTAAGTCTGCGAAAGGCAGAGGAAGACGCCGCTGTTATGGAAAAGCTGAGAGCGGAGATAGAGCGCGAGCGTGAAAAGGCTGCAAAAATTGCAAAGCGCGAGGCTGACCGTATTCTGCGCGAAGCCCGTCAGACGGCAGAGTTGGTATTTGACGAGCTGAACGAGATGAAAAAACAGGCGAAGAAGCAGAACTTCCAGAAGGCAAACGAGCAGAAGACAGGCGTTTATAAAGTATTAAACGATGCAGAAGATAAGCTGGGCGTAAACGAGCCTGAGCCGCCTCCTCCTCCGTCATCCCGACCTGTAAAGGCAGGCGACAGGGTAAAGCTTTTGTCTCTGGGCACGGAAGCGGACGTTATCGCCGTAAATTCAGACGGCACTCTGCAGCTTCAGGCAGGCATCATGAAAGTCACCGCAAAAGAAGACGAGGTGCGCCTTGTGGAAGTACAGCAGCAGAAAAAGCAGACGCCCTCCACTAAGTCAAGCCATGTGAAAACAGAGGTAAGGCGCGAAGCCGCAAAGGCAGAGCTTGACATCCGCGGCATGATGACAGACGAGGCAATTCCACTGGTTGAAAAGTTTTTGGACAATGCCAAAATGGGCAAGCTGAATGTTGTAACAATTATCCACGGCAAGGGTACAGGTGCGCTTCGTAAAGCTGTACATGAGTGTTTGAGACACGAAAAGGGCATCAAGCACTTCAGGCTCGGTGTCTACGGCGAAGGCGAATCAGGCGTAACTGTTGTAGAGTTTAATTAAGTTTAAAAGGAACGGATTTATCCGTTCCTTTTTTGCACAATGGCTAGCGAATAATTTTCGTAGGGACCGGCGTCCCCGAAGGTCCGTGTGTGAAACATCGCTCAATGTTGCTGGTGTGTTGTAGGGGACGGGTTTCCCGTCCCGAAAAGCGGAACGGATAAATCCGTTCCCTACAACGCGAGCGTGTGAAAATCCTGTCGTAGGGACCGGCGTCCCCGTCGGTCCGTTGTATAAACACGTCAAAATGCACAATAGCACATATACACTTTCTACATATCGGTACATTGAATTTTGCACGATTATAATTTATAATCAAGACAATAAACTACGCGGAGGGATTTTTATGGCACTTTTAAAGGTGGATAACGTAACTTACAGATATAAAAACAGCGAAAACGCAGCGGTCAAAGAGGTAAGCTGTGAGTTTGAGCCGGGCAGCATTTATGCCATCATCGGTCCTTCAGGCTCGGGTAAATCCACTCTGCTCTCCATGCTGGCAGGTCTTGACCATCCCACAGAGGGCGCCATTTATTATGACGAAAAGAACCTTGCGGAAATGGATCTTGATGTTTACCGCCGCGAGGATATCTCCATGATATTCCAGGCTTTCCAGCTTTTCCCCCTGCTCACCGTTATGGAAAACGTCTGCTACCCCTTGGAGCTTATGGGCATCGAGACGGAAGAGGCAAAAAAGCAGGCTGTAAAATGCCTTGAGCGCGTTGGCATCACAGAGGAGAAGTACAAACGATTCCCCTCAAACCTCTCAGGCGGCGAGCAGCAGCGCGTTGCCATTGCAAGAAGCCTTGCCTCGGGCGCACGCCTTATCTTGGCGGACGAGCCCACAGGTAACCTTGACGTTGCAAACACAGGCGTGGTTATGGAAATTCTGACAGGTCTTGCCCATAAAGACGGATACTGCGTAATCGTCGTAACCCACGACATGGAGGTTGCGGAAGCCGCAGATGAGATATACCGCATTAAAGACGGCAGCATAACAAAAATGAAATAGTTTATAAGCAGGAGCTTTTTTGGCTCCTGCTTTTATGTTAAAATACCTTCAAAGAGGTGATGGCTTTGGAATTTGTAAGCCGAGAGATGAACTATCATGAATCAATGAGAAAAATCTACTGCTGCAGCGTAAGCGGCGGAGTGGACAGCTATGTTGAAGAGATGACAGAGATACTTACGGACATATCCGACCACTTTGTTGTGTGGTACGGAGAGCCTGAAAGCGTTTCCGAGCTTGAGAAAATGGACGTGCTCATCGTGCCTGTCACATCAAGGCTTTTTGATACAGTCAACCCCGTTATGTCTGAGTATCTGCCCATGGCTGAGGAAAAGGGAATAGCCGTCATACCCGTAATGCTTGAAGATGGACTTCAAGGCCGTTTTGATGAGCACTTTGGAGAGCTGCAGTATATCTCGGGAATTGATAACGACGACACCGCCCTCGAACTTTCCGAAAAGCTTGACCGCACGCTGGGATATCACGACGATATAATGTCCGAGTGGAATCTCAACGGCAGAATTTTCTTGAGCTACAGGAAAAAGGACAGGGCATTTGTTCCCGAGCTTCTGAGGAAGATACACGACAATGCAATATTTCGTGATTTTGCCGTATGGTACGATGAATATCTGCGATTAGGTGAGAATTTTAACACAAACATCGTAAAAGAACTTGAAAGCAGCGACCTTGTGGTGCTTATGGTAACGCCGGGTATTCTGGAAGAGGGCAACTTTGTCCGCGATATCGAATATCCCATGGCAAAAAAGCAGGGGAAGCCGATAGTGGCTGTGGAAGCGGTTAAAACCGACCGTACAGCCCTTCATAAGGCATTCCCGAATCTGGGAGATGTAATTTCCATAGACGACACGGAGGGACTTAACATCGCCCTTTTCAACGCGTCACGGGCTCTTGATATAAGTGCCTTTAAATACGGCGCTGCCCACGACCGCGACATTGCCGGTCTGTACCTTGAAGGGCATAAGGTAGAGCGTGATATAAGCCGCGGCGTAAAGATAATGGGGCAGGCGGCGATGCAGGGAGATTTCTTTGCGGCAAGAGAGATAGCAACTTGGTACCAAACGGGCAAGTATGTAGGCGAAGATCCGGAGCTGTCGCTGCGCTGGATAAAGGAAGCTCTGCGCCTTGCGGAAAACTACACGCCAGAGGACGAAGATGACGAAGAATACGCGCGGGATATTCTGATGGATTTGCTGGGGACCTGTGCCGATTTCCACAGATACTGCGGTAAGTTTGAAGATGCGTTTGATTACTATAAGAGACTTATGCAGATAAAAGCTGAGCTTGGCTTGGAGGACAGAAATGATGCCTATCTGTACAGAGATATTGCGGAGACACTTGTGAAACTGGGTGAGTATAACGCTGCAAAAAGGTTTGCGGAAGCGGGAATCAGCGTGGCAAAGCATTACGGTGACGACTATGCTCTGGGGAAACTTTTAAAAGTTTTGGGCGAAACTCAGTAAAGAGTAGACATCTTTTTTTGTAATATCCTTGACGAATCGAGCTTTGGTTGCTAAAATAAGTGTATCATGTAGGAAGTGTAACTACAGGATAATTTCTAAGGAGGAACCCTTATGTATAGCAAAGAAGTTACTGTAACCAATGAAGTTGGTCTGCACGCTCGCCCTGCTACTTTCCTCATTCAGAAGGCTAACGAATATAAGTGTGGTCTTTGGATCGAAGTAAATGAGAGACGCGTAAACGCAAAGAGCCTGCTTGGTGTCCTTTCTCTGGGCATCGCACAGGGCACAACAATTCGCATCATCGGTGACGGCGGAGATGAGACAGAAGCTGTCGATACTCTCGTTGCTCTTATTGAGTCTAACTTTGACGAATAATCCGAAGCGATATATCTGACACACTTTTAAGGGGGAGTTTTCAAAAGCTCCCCCTTGTGTTTTGAGATACCTCATTCAAATATTAAGGCTTCCCCTTGAGGGGAAGCTGTCAACACAAGCTGACTGATGAGGTGTAGCTTCAGAAGGAAGCGTTATAAATTTTAAAGTCTGAGAAGACACCTCATCACCGCTAAAGCGGTCCCCCTTCCCCTCAAGGGGAAGGCTGATTAAAAAAGGAGGTGAGACCATGGCAAAGACAGAGAGATTTTTAGAACTGCGCGAAAAGGCAAACGACCTGCCGCTTTTACCCGGCGTTTATATCATGAAAGATAAAGCGGGTGAGGTAATATACGTCGGCAAGGCGATAAAGCTTAAAAACCGAGTTTCCAGCTATTTCCACGGTGAACACAATGCAAAGACAGAGGCGATGGTTGCCAAAATACAGGATTTCGACGTCATAATCGCAAATTCAGAGTTTGAGGCGCTGGTGCTTGAAAACTCCCTCATAAAACATCACATGCCGCGGTATAACATCCTTCTGAAAGATGACAAGGGCTATCCCTTTATTCGATGCGACATGCGGGAGGAATATCCCACATTTTCCATCGTCTCAAAACCCAAGGACGACGGTGCGAAATATTACGGTCCCTACGGCGGACGAGGTATCACCAAAAACGCAATAGACGCCGTTTTAAAAGCTCTTAAAATGCCAACCTGCGGCAGAAAATTTCCCCGCGATATAGGTAAAGAGCGCCCCTGTCTTAATTACCACATGAAAAACTGCACAGGCTACTGCCTTAAAGACGCAAGCGCCGGGGAGTACCGCAAGAATATCCGCACAGCCGTCATGATTTTTGAGGGCAAGTCCGATGAGCTTGTGAAAGCTCTCACAGACGAGATGATGGACGACGCGGAAAATCTGCGCTTTGAGCTGGCTGCGGAAAAACGTGACCGTATAAACGCCATTACCGCCCTTCGCACAAAGCAGCGCGTTGTTGCCGGAAGCGCAGCGGACACGGATGCTGTTGGTCTTTACCTGGGACAGGCGAAGAGCTGCTTTGTTGTTCTCCACTATATCGGCGGAACGCTCCTTGACAAAGACTACGAGATTTTTGAAACTCCCATTGAGGACAGGGAAGAGGCTCTTTCGGGAATTCTGCGCCAGTATTATTTCAGACGCGGTATCGCCCCGAACAATATTCTTCTCCCATGGGAAATTCCCGACATGGAAGAGATACAGCAAAGCTTTGAGCAGTACGGCAAGGCAAAGCTCCTTGTACCTCAGCGCGGCGACAAGGTGAGACTTGTGGAGTCTGCCATGCTCAACGCCAAAGAGGAGACAGAGCGCGCCACAACAAAAGAGGAAAAGACACTTAAAACCTTAGAGTGGCTTAAAAACGCGCTGGGACTTGAGAAGTCTCCCGACAGGGTAGAGGCTTTTGATATTTCAAACACAGGCTCTTCCGATATTGTAGCATCCATGGTGGTTTTCCACAGAGGAAAGTCCTTAAAAAGGGACTACAGAAGGTTTAAAATAAAGACAATAACCGAGCAGGATGACTTCCACAGCATGGAAGAGGTGGTCACTCGCAGGCTGCAGAGATATCTGGACGGCGATGAGAAGTTTGCGCCCCTGCCTGACCTTATGCTTATTGACGGCGGTGAGGTACACGCAAACATCGCAAAACAGGCGGCGCTGAGATTAGGACTTGACCTGCCTATATTCGGTATGGTAAAAGATGACAGGCACAGAACACGCGCCCTCATAACTCCCGAGGGTGAGGAGATAGGTATCGTAGCAAACCCTGCTGTGTTCGCCTATATCGGAACAATACAGGAAGAGACCCACAGATTTGCCATTGAATATCACCACTCGCTGCACAATAAGAGCGCAAAGCGCTCTGTTCTGGACAGCATCGAGGGCGTAGGCGAGAAAAGACGGCAAAAACTTATAAAACATTTCGGAACTATCCGTGCAATTAAAGAGGCAAGTATAGCGGAACTTGCACAAGTGGTGCCAAAGAACACCGCGGAGACAATATATTACAGCTTTCGCGGCAAAAACAGCGATAAAGTGGAGGAGAAAACCACATGAGAGTAATAAGCGGAACAGCAAGAGGACGCAGACTGAAAGAGCCTGCAGACTATAACATAAGACCCACCACCGATAAGGTTAAGGAGTCTATATTCAATATCATCCAGTTTGAGATAGAGGGCAGACGTGTGCTCGACCTCTTTGCGGGGACAGGTCAGCTCGGTATCGAGGCGTTATCCAGAGGTGCCGACTCCTGCGTATTTGTGGATGAATCGGGCGCTGCAATAAAGATCATCGGTGAAAATATCAAGACATGCGGATTTGAAAAGCAGTCTCAGGTGCTGAGAAGTGACGCCCTTTCAGCCATAGCAAGACTTGGTAAATTTGACGTCATACTTCTCGATCCCCCCTATGATACACAGCTTCTCAGTAAGGTCATTGAGAAAATAATAGAAATTGACATATTGAAAGTTAATGGTATAATATTATGCGAATCAAGAGCGGAAACTGTTTTGCCTGAGGTCGCGGCTCCTTACGCTGTGCGCAAAGAGTATAAATACGGCAAGATAAAGCTTACGCTTTACACAAGGGAGGACGATCGATGAAGATCGCGGTTTACCCCGGCAGCTTTGATCCCGTAACAAAGGGACACCTCAATATTATCAAGAGAGCTGCCGCTATTTTTGACAAGGTCTATGTCTGCGTTATGGTGAACTCCACAAAGCAGCCCATGTTTTCAAGGGAAGAGAGAGTGGAGCTTATTAAAAAAAGCTGTCACGATATGCCCAATGTAGAGGTCGACACTTACGGCGGACTTCTGGTGGACTATGCAGAAAAGGTCGGTGCATGCGCTATTGTTAAGGGTCTGCGCGCCGTTTCAGACTTTGATTGGGAATTTCAGATGGCACTTGCCAATAAAAAGATAAAACCCGAAATTGAGACATTGTTCTTAGCTTCCAGCGAGAAGCATACATACCTCAGCTCCACAGTTGTTAAGGAGCTGGGAAAATACGGTGCGGATCTGGACGATTTCGTTCCGCCCGAGATAATCGACGATGTTAAGAAAAAATTTGAAAGCGGAGGAGTTTAATTATGGGAAACGACATTCAGGAACTTATTGAAATGCTCTATACCATGGTAAAAGAAGCATGGGGACTTCCTCTCAGCTCTGAAAAGTGCGTTCTGGAGAGAGACAAGGTTCTCGACCTCATCGAGACCATTCAGAATCAGCTCCCCACAGAAGTTGCAGAGGCTAAGCGCCTTGTTGACGCAAGAGACGCTTTTATCACAAATGCAAAGAGAGAAGCAGAGAATATCAGCCGCGCCGCTGAAGAGCGTGCAAAGCAGCTTGTAAATGAGCAGGAGATCTACCGCACAGCAAAGGCGAAGAGCGAAGAGATGATCGCAAATGCTGACCGCTATGCAACAGAGGTAAAGAGATCTGCCGGTGTTTTCGTTGACGAGATGCTCAAGCGCAGCGAGGAGACAGTCTCCAAGGCTCTGGATGATCTTAACCGCGCAAGAGAGGGCTTTAAGCAGGCGACAAGAACTGCTGCTGCTCCCACAGTTGCAGAGAAGATCGACGTTCCTATGGACGAAGAGTAAAATTTAACAGATTTAAGCACGACCGTTTTGGTCGTGCTTTTTTGTTTGTGTGGGGTATTTTTGCACGATGTATTTGGTGTCTCGTAGGGGCGGATTCCATATCCGCCTTTTTGTATAATTACGAACAACCATACGGCGTGTACGTAGGGGCGACCTGTGGTCGCCCGTTATGGTGCGACGGAGTAATTGGGGAGACGGGCGACCACAGGTCGCCCCTACGAAGTGATAGTAATATGTTAATCTTCACACAACGGACCGTCGGGGACGCCGGTCCCTACAAAAATTATTCATTATTCATCATTAATTAAATCCCCAACCCATACACGATGTCCAGCAACAAATCATTCCAATTCACCCCACTTTACTACACTTTTGGTGAAAACAATGGGAAAACGCACCACAGGAAAATTGTGGAAATAATCCACCAAAATTTTAATATTTCTTAAAAACTGTCCAATTTTTTGTACTTTGGGCAGTATTTTTTTGCATTTACCTATTGAAATTTGCAAAACACTTCTTTATAATTAGAGCACGAAGTGGGGGAAAGTGGTGCAAAGTGCATCAAAATCCCATGGTTTTAGAAAAAGGGGAGGGATGAACATGACAGGTGTATATAATCACACAATAGACACCAAGGGCCGTCTGTTCATACCCGCGCGCCTTCGAGAGGATCTGGGCGAGGTCTTCTATGTTACCATCGCTATCCAGCCCTGTCTCACAGCTTACTCACTTTCCGAGTGGGAAGCCATGAAAGCCGAAGTCGGCGCAATGCCCCGATCCAAGCAGATAAAGATGAGACCTCTGTTTGCACACGCAGCAAGATGCGAGCTTGACGGACAGGGCAGAATCCTCATCCCTCAGACTCTGCGTGAGAAAGTCGGTCTTACAAAGAACGTCGCCGTTGTCGGCTCCGGTCTTTACACCGAAATCTGGGATGCTGATGCCTGGGCTGAAATTGATGAGGCTGAGACATCCCCCGAAAATATGGCAAAAGTATTTGAGGAGCTTGATTTTTAATGAAGCATATCCCCGTACTGCTTAACGAATGTATAGAGGGTTTGAACATCAAACCTGACGGAATATATGTCGACGGCACCTTAGGACGCGGCGGACATTCATCCGAAATTGCAAAGCGTCTTACAACAGGCCGTCTCATCTCCATCGACCGCGACGAGACAGCAATTGTCGAGGCAGGGGAGAGACTGAAGGAATTCGGGGATAAGGTTACTCTTGTCCGCGGAAACTTTGCCGACGTCGCTTCCATCCTTGATGAGTTGGGTATCGAAGGCGTTGACGGAATGCTCTTCGATCTGGGCGTGTCCTCACCTCAGCTTGACGAGGCACAACGCGGCTTTTCCTATATGAACGACGCACCCCTTGATATGCGCATGGACCAAAGCGCCAGCCTTTCAGCCTACGATATCGTCAACTGCTGGTCTGAGAACGAGATAAAAAGAATCCTGTGGAACTACGGTGAAGAGCGCTATGCTCCCCGTATCGCACAGAAGAGAGTAAGAAAAAGAGAAGAAAAGCCCATAGAGACAACTCTTGAGCTTTCAGACATAATCCGCTCGGCAATGCCCGCAGCGGCTTTAAGAGAAAAACAGCACCCCGCGAAACGCAGTTTTCAAGGTATTCGCATCGCCGTAAATGACGAGCTCCATGCTGTGGAGCAGATGATGCAGGATGCACCGAAAAAACTGAACATCGGCGGAAGGCTCTGTGTTATCAGCTTCCACTCTCTGGAGGACAGAATAGTCAAAAACGGCATAGCTGCCTGCGAAAAGGGCTGCACCTATCCCAAAGAGTTTCCCATCTGCGTATGCGGTTTTGTACAGACACTTAAGTCCGTCAGCCGCAAGCCTATTGTCTCAGGTGAGGAGGAGCTGGAATATAACCCCAGAGCAAGAAGCGCCAAGCTTCGCGTAGCGGAGAGAATTTAGAAAGGACACGAAAATGGCATACCCGCAGGAATACAGCAAAATAAGAGCCATGTATAACGGCAGCGCCGCCTATGAACTGGCGGTAGAGCCGGAGTGGCTGGAGCAGGAAGAACAGCAAAGTGATCTTGCGCCCAGACCCCAAAAGGCCGTACAGACCTCGTACGGTCTGTCTGCGTTTGCCATCGTAGGCTATCTTGCTGTTGCGGTAGTTATGATTTTCGTCCTTATGACATACGTTCAGTACACCGCAGCGGCGGCAGAAGCCGTTGAATACAGACAGCGCATCGAGACTCTTTCCGAAGAACAGCGCAAGCTCACTATCGTATATGAGCAGACCTTCGATTTAAACGAAGTTGAAGTCTATGCAAGAACCGTACTGGGTATGGACGACCCCAGAGAGGCACAGCTTGGTGTGGTCTCTCTCAACGCAGCAGACAAGGCTGTCGTCTACGGGCAGGACAGCGAGGGCAGCGTATTCCTGGCAGGTATAGCCGCCGTACTGGAATATTTTGGCTGACGGAGAGTATAATAATCAGTAGAATCTGTCGCACCCGTTTTCCCTCAAGGAGATAGTTATGGCAAACAAGAAAAGACATAATCAAAAACCTGATAATCAGATGCTTCGCCGCACACTGGCACTTATGGCTGTGTGCGGCATCGCTGCATTTTTAGTTCTTGGAGTGCGCCTGTTTATTTTGCAGATAGTGCGCCATGATGAGCTTGAAAGTGCCGCTGTTGAGCAGCAGACAAGGGATACAACAATCGCTGCGAACCGCGGTACAATCTACGACAGAAACGGCAACGTTTTAGCTATGAGCGCATCCGTTGACAATGTTTTCATCAGCCCTCACGAGATAGCTGAAAAGGAACAGGATATTGAGCTTATTGCCCGCGGCCTGTCCGTGATTCTGGACGTTGACTACGACGATATCATCGAAAAATCAAAGGACACAGACTCTTACTACAAGACAATAAAACTCAAGGTGGAAGAGGACGTTGCAAACGAGGTCCGCGCTTTCATCAAGGAAAACGACATCGAGGGCGTATACCTTGAGGCTTCTACAAAGCGCTATTACCCCTATTCGACCCTTGCGTGCCACGTTATCGGCTTTGTGGGCACGGAGAATACAGGCCTTGAAGGACTTGAGGCAGGCTATGACAAGTACCTTGCAGGTACTGACGGCAGAGTCGTAAGACTTCGCAACGGCTGGGGCTCCGATATCCTGTTTACAGACTTTGAAGAGTACTACGATGCCGAGGACGGCAGCAACGCAACACTTACCATTGACGTGCCCGTCCAGTACATCGTTGAAAAATATCTGCAGCAGGCAGTTGAGGACAACGACGCATTAAACGGCGGCGCCTGCATCGTAATGAACCCAAACACAGGCGAAGTACTTGCCATGGCAAGCCTTGGCAACTACGACCTCAACGACTTCATGACTCTGCCCGTTGAGGTACAGAGCGAGATCGACCTTATCGAAGACGAAACTGCGAGAAGTGACGCAAAGTATGATGCGCTTACAAAGCAGTGGCGAAACAAGGCACTCTCCGACACTTACGAGCCCGGTTCTGTTTTCAAGAGAATCACTCTTGCCATGGGACTTGAAGAGGGCGTTGTAAAAGACGGCGACCACTTCTACTGCAGCGGCGCACAGGAAGTTATCGGACGTGAGCCCGTTAACTGCTGGAAGCTGGCAGGTCACGGAGATCAGACCTTGGCTGAGAGCACACAGAACTCCTGCAACTGCGCTTTCGTTCAGATAGGCGAAAAAGTCGGCTCGAGAAAGTTTTACGAGTACATCGAGTACTTCGGACTTTTTGACACAACAGGTATTGATCTTGCGGGTGAGGGAACAAGTATCTGGTGGAGCGAGGACATATTCCACGATCCGGACAACCACTCTCAGCTTGCTGCCGCATCCTTCGGTCAGACCTTTACCATAACTCCCATTCAGATGATCACAGCAGTATCTGCTGTGTGCAACGGCGGATATCTCATGCAGCCTTACATCGTAAGCAGCATTGAGGATTCTGACGGCAACGCGGTTCTGGTCAATGAGCCTACGGTTATCAGACAGGTCATAAGTAATGAGACCTCAAATAAGGTCAACGCCATCCTTGAGACAGTCGTCTCCGAGGGTACAGGTGCAAATGCCTACGTTGCAGGTTACCGCATTGCGGGTAAGACAGGTACATCCGAAAAGGTTACAGAGAATATCGGCGCCGATCAGAAGGCTTACGTGGTATCTTTCTGCGGCTATGCTCCCGCAAATGACCCTGAAATCGTCGTTCTCCTTATGCTGGACACACCCAGCCACTCAACAGGCAGAGCGATAAGCGGCGGCAATATGGCAGCTCCCGTAGTAGGCGCCATTATCAGCGAGGTCCTTGAGTACATGGGATATGAGCCTGAGTACACTGAGGAAGAGCTTGAAGCTATCGACGTATGGGTACCTGACCTCATAGGCTGGAACGTATCCGACTCTATCGGTGCTCTTGACTATCAGGGGCTTGACTATGAGTTTATCGGCGAGGGCAACCAGGTAGTGGCTCAGCTGCCCGCGGCTTATGAGACAGTGGCAGCAGGCTCCAAGATAATCCTCTATCTTGAGCTTCCCGAAACGGGCACTGAAGGCGGTGAAGAGGGCACTGGAGAAGATGGAACAGGCGAGGGCACAGGTGAAGAAGATGCCGACCTTGTCAGCGTTCCTGACATCACAGGCATGACATATCCTGCTGCCCGTGATAAACTGGAGTCCTCGGGACTTTACGTAACTTACGTATCCGGATCTTCCGAAAAGGGAATAATCGGCTCTCAGTACACCGAGGTTGGCACAATGGTGCCGCGCGGCACGGTAATTGAGGTTGCCCTTGTTGATGAGGAGCTTTCGGGTGAGGGCGCCCAGTATTATGAAGGTTAAAGGAGCGTTTTTCGTATGAAACTTCGCGAGATCCTTGAAAATATAGATATAATCGAGACAAATGCAGACCTTGACATGGATATATCCGCTGTGGAGGCTGACTCACGAAAGGTAAGTGCAGGGGCACTTTTCGTCGCAGTTGTCGGTTATGAAAGCGACGGACACAGGTTTATACCACAGGCACTTGATAAAGGCGCAGCCTGCGTCCTCTGTCAGAAAAAGCCGGAAGTCGATATACCTTACGTCATGACTTCGGACACAAGAAAAGGTCTTGCACAGGCAAGTGCCAACTACTTCGGCAGACCTTCGCAGAAGATGAAAATCGTCGGCGTAACGGGTACAAACGGCAAGACTACGACCACCAGCATTATTAAGTTTCTTATAGAAAAATGCACAGGTGCAAAGGTCGGGCTTATCGGCACAAACGGCAATATGATAGGCGATAAGTTTATCGATACCGAGCGCACAACTCCTGAGTCAAATGAGCTTCAGGCGTTGTTTTCCCAGATGTATGACGAGGGCTGTGAGTACGTTGTAATGGAAGTCTCCTCCCACGCTTTATACCTTGACAGAGTTTACGGCGTAGAGTTTGACGTGGGCTGCTTTACAAATCTCACGGAAGATCATCTTGACTTCCATAAGACAATGGAGGAGTACGGCAAAGCAAAGGCTATCCTCTTTGACAGATGCCGCGTCGGCATAGTAAATATCGACGATGAGTACGGCGAAGTGATCACAGGCAGAGCCAACAGCCCCTGCGTCACATACTCGATTTACAAGGATGCTGGATACGAGACAAAAAATGTAGTTCTCCAC
>JAFTYM010000028.1 GCA_017461585.1 Oscillospiraceae bacterium
CATAAGCTTAAAAAGAAATCCTTTGCCCGTAAACATCGTTATCAAAGCTCGTAAGACATACAGTATTACAGCGCTTTTCTGCCTCGTTTACGAACAAAAACTATCTTTTTAAGTGCTTGCAGTTTTGCCAATATAAATTCGAGATAGAATCAATTTACAAAAATCCGCCAATACTGGTATGTATTGGCGGATTTTTTAAGTTGCATTATAGCCGAATAGATAAAGGCAAAACCTTATGTTTTCTTATCGGTACACCCTAATGGTGCTGGACAATTTTTGACTCCGCATGGGCAGAGAAAATTCCTCAAACCCTCGAATACGGCGGCGGTATCTATTGGGGCGAGAGCTTTGACTACGTCGGCGGCAAAGCCTTTGACGAGGCGGAAACAGGCAAAAAGATAAGACAAAGCCTTGAGGCAGGCTCTTCCGTACAGGCAGATACGCCCCGTGAACTGGCAGAGAAAATGGGCATAGACCCCGATGTCTTTGAAGAGACCTTTAATAACTACAACGAAATGTGCCGAAAGGGACACGACGATGAATTCGGAAAGCGCAAAGAGCTGCTTATTCCTCTGGACAAGCCACCCTTTATCGCACGTAAATTCGGCGCAGCGCTTCTGTCCGTCGTTGGCGGTGTAAAGGTTGACGAAAAATTCCGCGCCCTCGATGAGCATAACGAACCGGTACCGGGACTTTATGTTCTCGGTAATATCATGGCAGGTCGCTACGGAGTTGACTATCCCATGCTCCTTCCCGGTAACAGCACAGGCTCAGGGCTGACCTACGGTTATTTATTGGGCAGAGCATTTGGTGAAGAATTGAAGAAATAACAGTTGCAGCTTGGCTTTTATTGTTGTTTGTGATGTATGTAATCATTAGCAGTTAGACAAATTCGTGGTTTATCGAACTGTTTTTTTCAGTTTATCACGCAAAAATAAATTACACAAGAACAGGCACAGCGAATATCGCCGTGCCTGTTAATTGTGTTCTTATTCTTACAGCTCGTAAAGTGCGCTGAATTTCTTTGTGAGATAGTCTGTGAAATATGTAGGATCAAAGGGAACGCCCAGAACCATTTCAAGAAGCTGTGCAGGCTCGTACATAGAGCCATGGCGCCAGATTTTCTCTGTGAGCCATGCGTTAACGGGGGCAAGGTCGCCCTTTCTTATGCACTCGTCAACATCCAGCTCTTCGCGCATCTTTGCAATAAACTGTGCGCCGTAAGCAGAGCCGAGAGCATAAGAGGGGAAGTAGCCGATAGAGCCGCCTGACCAGTGACTGTCCTGCAGAACGCCTTCCTTGTCGCTGGGAACGTCAACGCCAAGATATTCCTTGTAAAGGCGGTTCCATGTTGCGGGCAGTTCTTTTGTTGTGACTTCGCCGTTCATGAGCATTTTTTCAATCTCATAACGAACCATGATGTGCATGGAGTAAGTAAGCTCGTCAGCTGCGATTCTTATGAGAGAGGGCTGTGCGCGGTTAACTGCGCGGTAGAAGTCGGTTGCTGTGTATCCCTCAAGACCGAAAAGCTCCTGAAGCTCGGGGAAGAGCAGCTCGCAGAATGCCTGACTTCTGCCGATAAGGTTTTCGAAGAAACGGGACTGGCTCTCATGGATACCCATGGAAACACCTGTGCCGATGCAGGTGAATGCATATTCATCGCCTGTGTTCAGTTCGTACAGAGCGTGACCGCCCTCATGGATGACGCTGAACATAGAGTCGGAGAAGTCGTCCTCGTGATATTTTGTTGTGATACGTACATCGTGCTTTGTGAAGTTAATTGTGAAGGGGTGCTCTGTCTCGCCTATGCCGCAGTGACCGCGGTCAATGCACATGATCTCCATGAGGCGGTCAGACAGCTTGCGCTGTGCCTCAACGGGGAAATCACCGTGGATGACGCTGTCGGAAAGCTGAGGCTTTTCGCCGATTTTCTTAATAAGGGGAACAAGTTTTTCGCGGAGAACAGAGAAAAATTCCTCGCACTTTGCCATGTTAAGTCCGGGTTCGTACTTATCCAGCCACACATCGTAAGGATGCTTGGAAGGATCTATATATGCCGCAAAGCGCAGGTGTGTTTCAACGATTTTTGCAAGGTAGGGCTCAAACATATCATAATTGTTCTCGTCCTTTGCCTTGTGCCATACGGCCTGAGCGTCGTTGATAAGGCGCTGGTACTCGATGTACTCATTCATGGGGATGCTGCGCAGCTCGCGAAGCTCCTTGTTCATGAGATAAACGATACGGCGAGTTTTTTCGTCCAGCTCACTCTCATGCTCTGTGAGGAAATCCAAAAGGGAGGATGTCTCTTCGCCTGTGGAGAGGATATAGGATGCCTCGCCCAAGATTGTCAGAGTTTCGCCTCGTACGTCAGATGTCTCTTTGGGTGCGGTAGTTACACCATCATAGTAGAGAAGTCCGCTGGCGTGGTTGTATGCGGTAAGTTTTTTCTGAAGTTCAAGCAGTTTTGCGACAGCCTGTTCTACGGTCATTTTTAAGACCTCCTGTTTAATATTTGATGCACTAAGTATAGCAAAGGCTGGATGTTTCTTCAAGTGGGTGATATGCAGGCATGGTGTGAAATATATTGTAATTTGTCGGACACAATGTTATATTTATCCCGAAAGGCGGTGAGATGCATGGCAAAAAAGCTGCTCATAACAGGCTTTGATCCATTTGGCGGTGAGAGTATAAACCCATCATGGGAAGCGGTGAAAATGCTTCCAGATGTTATAGGCGGATATGAGCTCACAAAAATGCAGATACCCACAGTATTCGGAAAAGCTGCGGAAACCGTAATGAATACAGCAGAAAAATTGTGCCCCAATGTTATAATCTGCGTAGGGCAGGCAGGGGGCAGAAGTGCCGTAACTCCGGAAGTTATCGGCATAAACCTGCGAGATGCCCGTATCCCCGACAATGAGGGGAATAAACCTGTAAATGTGCCCGTTATACCTGATGGCGATGCGGCATACTTTTCCACAATTCCCGTGCGGAAAATGACGGATGAAATAAATGCTGTCGGCATTCCCGCCGCGCTGTCGTATTCCGCAGGAGCTTTTGTGTGCAACGATGTATTGTATACGCTTCTTCATAAATACAGCAAAACTGATACGCTTGTTGGCTTTATCCATGTGCCATTTCTTCCTGAACAGGCAAAGAACAATGAATTCAGCCTGCCGTTGATGCAAATCCGCGATGCCCTCTGCGCTGCTGTAAAAGCGCTGGATTAAAATATACAGGAGGATTTATATGAAAGCATTGAAAATTATAGGTAAAGCAGTTCTTATACTGCTGGGTGCAATAATAGCTCTTGTGATACTCGCATATCTGCTGCTTCTGGGCAGCGGCGGAAGCTATTATAACGATGACGGCAGCTATGCCCTTATAGATTCAAACTGCTCTTTTAACTATATTATGAAACATCCGGGACTTGAGGGAATAGGCGAAGAGGTTCTTCCCCTTGGAAATGACCTTCTCCGCAAGGTCTGTGGTCCGTGGAAGCTGAAAATAATGATTCCATTCCTCGGCAAGCATGAAGAGACCGTTGTAAACGGAATTAACTATGCTATACAGCAGCGTGATGTGGGAACTTCGGAGTTTATAAGCTACTACAGCGATGCTGACAAAGCAGCAGACAAAACAAAAGAGGACACCGGACTTCTGTACTATAAGACAGCAGAAGGCGCGCCATTTGTAGTTGTTGCACCCGGCGGCGGCTTCACAATGCTTGGCGTTGCATCCAGCGCATATCCTTATGCAAAGCCGCTGCAGGACGCAGGCTATAATGTTTTCGTCCTTGAATACCGCGTCGGTGTATATGAAGGTGAAGAGGATAGAATCCCCGCGTCTGACAGAGCTGCCGAGGACATGATCGCAGCTGTAAAGTACATTCTTGACAATGCTGATACACTCGGCGTAAGCGGTGAGGACTATATCGTCCTCGGCTCTTCCGCGGGCGGACAGGTAACTGCAAAATACTGTGCTGAGAGAGAATACGACACTCTCGGTATCCCTGCGCCCAAAGCCTGCATAATGCTCTATCCCGCAAACTGCCAGAGATATGACTACACAGGCTGCACGGTTCCTATGTACATAACAGTATGTCAGGATGACCCTCAGATAGATGTAAACGGACTTGACACGGCTGTTGCAGCCATGGAGGCTGCAGGACTTAGAGTTTCATACAACAAGTTTGAAACAGGCGGACACTCCTTCGGCATCGGCGTCGGCACTCCTGCGGAAGGCTGGATGGAGCGCGGTCTTGAGTTTGCTGCTGAGTATGTGTATGCAGATTAAAATGAAAGCGATGAAAAGAATATTGCCGATCCTTCTTGTGGTTTTTCTCCTGTTTACAGGCTGCGGCAAAGAAAACACATATCAGCAGATAACACAGGAAGAGGCAAAGAAAATGATGGACACGCAGGATGTGATAATTCTTGATGTCCGTGAACTCGACGAGTATAACAGCGGTCATATTTTAAATGCCGTACTGCTTCCCGTGGGGACGATAAACGAACAGACGGCTGCCCAAGTGATACCTGAAAAAGACAGCATAGTCTTGGTATACTGCCGCAGCGGCAACCGAAGCAAAACAGCCTCGGATGCTCTCGTACAGCTGGGATATACAAATGTATATGAATTCGGCGGCATAATTACATGGCGATATGAAACTGAATAGAAATAAAAACTCCTCAGCGGATACACGCTGAGGAGTTTTTTATATAAGTTTAGTTTACCTTGATTGTCATAAGGAGTTCGCCGGCCTTTACGGAGGCGCCGTCCTTGATCATGACCTTGTCGATGACACCGGGCATACGTGCAACAACGGATGTCTCCATCTTCATTGCCTCGATGATAGCCAGTACCTGGTTTTCCTCGACAACATCGCCGGGCTTTACGTTGACCTTGGAAACCATACCGGGGATGGAAGAACCAACCTGGCTCTTGTCCTCGGGATCTGCAAGGACTACATTGGAACCCTTGACCTCTGCGTTCTTGTCGGGGACTGCAACTTCACGGCGCATACCGTTAAGCTCGAAGTTAACTGTGCGTGTGCCGTCATCGTTGTGGTCACCGAGACCGAGGTATTTGATAACGAGTGTCTTACCGTCTTCGATGTTGATCTTGTTTGTCTCACCGATTGCAAGACCATTGAAGAATACGTGGCTGCCCATACGCATGATGTAGCCGTATTCCTTGCGGTGCTTGAAGTAGTCCTCGTATACCTTGGGGAACATGCAGTAAGAGAGCATTCTCTTCATGGTGATTCTCTCAGTCGGCATAAACTGAGACATTTCCTCGCGTACTTTGTCAAAGTCAATGGGCTCAAGAAGCTCACCGGGACGGCAGGTAATGGGCTTCTCACCCTTAAGAACGACTTCCTGAAGGCCTTCAGGCTGGAAGCCCCAAGGCGGCTGACCCATCATACCCTTGAAGTAGGATACTACAGAGTCGGGGAAGGAGAGATTCTTACCCTTTTCAATGATGTTGTCGGGTGTGAGCTCATTCTGAACCATAAAGATAGCGAGGTCGCCGACCATCTTGGAAGAAGGTGTAACCTTTACCAGATCGCCAAGCATGTCGTTAACAGTCTTATACATCTCCTTGACTTCTTCAAAACGGGAACCGAGACCGATGGAAACGACCTGAGGAGAGAGGTTTGTATACTGACCGCCGGGGATTTCATAGCGGTAGATATCTGTTGTGGGGCTCTTAAGACCTTCGTCGAAGTTCTTATAACGGAGACGAACGTCTGCCCAGTAGTTGTCAAGACGCTGTACTTCGCGGAGATCAAGACCTGTATCGCGCTCCTGACCTTCAAGAGCGGCAACAACAGCAGACAGAGAGGGCTGGCTGGTGAGGGAGGACAGAGCGGCTGTAGCACAGTCTACGATGTCAACGCCTGCTTCAGCAGCCATGAGGTATGTTGCAACCTGGTTGCCTGTTGTGTCGTGTGTGTGCAGGTGGATGGGAAGACCGACCTCCTGCTTGAGTGTGGATACAAGCTTCTTTGCTGCATAGGGCTTGAGAAGACCTGACATATCCTTGATACACAGTGTGTGCGCACCGCGTTTTTCAAGTTCCTTTGCAAGATCTACATAGTACTGGAGTGTGTACTTGTCGCGTTTGGGATCAAGAATATCGCCTGTGTAGCAGATGGAAGCTTCCAGCATCTTGCCCTGATTGAGAACTTCGTCCATAGCAACAGACATGCTGGGAATCCAGTTGAGAGAGTCGAATACTCGGTAGATATCGATACCGGATTTAGCAGACTCCTTAACGAACTCACGAACCATGTTGTCGGGGAAACTGGAATATGCTACAAGGTTGGAGCCGCGCAGCAGCATCTGGAACGGAATATTGGGGATGGAAGCACGAAGTCTTTCCAGACGCTCCCAGGGAGACTCGTGGAGGAAGCGGTAAGCAGTGTCAAATGTGGCACCGCCCCACATTTCAAGAGAGAAGCAATCGCGTAAGATATCGGCAATACCTTCAGAGCCCTTGCCCATATCACGGGTACGCATACGTGTGGACAGCAGAGACTGATGAGCGTCACGCATTGTTGTATCTGTGATGAGCAGCTTCTTCTGGTCGAGAACCCACTTCTTAACAGCGTCGGGACCTTCCTTGTCCAGCATTTCCTTAAGACCTGTGAGAGGTTTGTCGGAGGGGATGGGGAAGCGGGGAGTGTCATACTGATGACGCTCTGCGCTGGGGTTGTCTACCTGAATCTGAGCAATATACTTCAGAACCTTTGTTGCACGGTCGCTGCCGCTGTTCTCGATGTCGAAGAGAGAGGGAGTGTCGTCAATAAACTTTGTATGGCATGCACCTGCACGGAATACAGGGTGTGTCAGAATATTTGTAATGAAGGCGATGTTTGTCTTAACACCGCGGACGTGCTCTTCGTTGATGGAGCGTGTTGCACGGCGGCATGCACCTTCAAATGTGTTGTCCCATGAAGTTACCTTAACAAGGAGGGAGTCATAGTAGGGAGAGATAACAGTACCTGTGGAGGCGTTACCACCGTCAAGACGGACACCAAAACCGCCGCCTGAGCGGTAGTGAGTGATCTTGCCTGTGTCGGGTGCAAAGTTGTTGGAGGGATCTTCTGTTGTAACACGGCACTGGATAGCATAGCCGTTGATACGGACATCGTCCTGACTGTTAAGACCGATGTAGGGGTGGGACAGAGGATGTCCTTCAGCAACGAGAATCTGTGCACGCACAAGGTCAACACCGGTTACCATTTCTGTAACTGTGTGCTCAACCTGAATACGGGGGTTCATCTCAATGAAGTAGTGCTGACCTGTTTTGCCGTCAACAAGGAACTCAACAGTACCTGCATTTACATAGTTAACATGCTTTGCGATTTTAACTGCGTCAGCACGAAGTGCTTCGATTGTTTTCTGAGGAACAGACCATGCGGGAGCGTACTCAACGACCTTCTGGTAGCGGCGCTGCAGAGAGCAGTCACGCTCGCCGAGGTGCATTACGTTGCCGTGTTCATCAGCAAGGATCTGGACTTCAATATGCTTGGGCTCAACAAGGAACTTTTCAATAAAAATGTCCTCATTGCCGAAAGCCTTTTTAGCCTCGTTCTTAACAAGCTCAAACTCACGGCGAACATCTTCCTCACAGTCACAGCGTCGCATACCGCGTCCGCCGCCGCCTGCAGCAGCCTTGAGAATGATGGGGAAGCCGTAAGAGACAGCCTTTTCAACAGCCTCATCAGCGTCGCGAAGAGGCTCTGTGGAGCCGGGAATAATGGGAACATTGCAGGCAATGGCTGTAGCCTTTGCAGCAAGCTTGTCGCCCATCTGACCGAGAACGGAAGAGGGAGGACCGATAAACTTGATGCCGTTGGCCTCACAAGCGCGGGCAAAATCAGCATTTTCGGAAAGGAAGCCATAACCGGGGTGGATAGCATCAACACCGCGGCGCTTTGCAAGGTCGATGATACTGGGAATATCAAGGTAAGCGCCGAGAGGAGACTGATTCTCACCTATCAGGTAAGCTTCATCTGCCTTGGTACGGAACAGACTGTTGATATCCTCATTTGAATACATCGCAACTGTGTGCAGGTCCAGGTCGTAGCAAGCGCGGAAGATTCTTACTGCGATCTCGCCACGGTTGGCAACAAGCACTTTTGAGAATTTAGTGGACATTTTTAGTTTTACCTCCTTAAGTACAGGGGTTATTATAGTAACTCAATGTTAATTATATCCGCGATTACGACACTTTGCAACAACATAAATGTTTAGAATTTCAAAAATCGGCGGAACAGCCATTAATTGTTTGTGCTTTAATAATTTATTATGTAAAAGCGACGAAAATTTGAGCTGAAAACCGATTTTATCAGAACAGAAAACGGTGATTTTTCAAACAAACAGGATAAAAGGATCTTATAATAACATTATTTATATAATTATTTAGTTTTGAGCTACAAGTTTTGGCGAAAAAGATATTGACATTAGCTCTTTTTAGTGCTAAAGTGCTAACAACCTAGAAAAAGGAGCAGTAATCATGGCAAGTTATGCATGTATGAACAATACCGCATCTTGTACAGGCGCAAAAGCGACTGGTTATTGTGCTGCCAACTTTTACGGTTATACTTACGGTCGACTTATAGCTGTGAGCACTGCTGTAGCAGTGCTCATTTTTGTTGTGCGAATTATTAACATTCTAATCGCATAGGAAATACGCTGAAGGACCACGGATTGTAATTTTTGTGTACCACAGACCGGCTTCAGCATATTGCTAAAGCCGGTTTTTTGTAGTATAGATATTCAGTTAAAGGAGAAAAGAAACATGAAAAAATTACTTACTATTGTGCTTGTTCTTGCTCTCTGTCTGGCATGCTTTGCAGGCTGCGGCGGCAAGAAAGACGATGCAACTGCTGACGACGGTACTGTTACCATTAAGATCGGCGGTATCGGACCCCTTACAGGCGGTGCTGCAACTTACGGTTTTGCAACAGAGTACGGCGCACAGATCGCTGTTGATGAAATCAATGCACTGAACTCCGGCATTAAAATTGAGTACGACTTCCAGGACGACACCGGTGTTGCAGAGACTTCTGTTGCTGCTTACAACGAGCTTAAGGACTGGGATGTAGATGTAATCTACGGCTGCACAACAACAGCTCCCTGTGTTGCAGTTGCTTCCGAAACATTTGCAGATCGCTACTTCCAGCTCACACCTTCCGCTTCTTCCCCCGACGTAACAGCAGGTAAGAACAACGTATTCCAGATGTGCTTCACAGACCCCAACCAGGGTGCAACAGCAGCAAACTTTGTAAAGGACAACAGCCTTGCAACAAAGGTTGGCGTTATCTACAACAACGGCGACGCTTACTCCACAGGTATTGCACAGGGCTTCATTGCTAAGGCAGGCGAGCTCGGTATCGAAGTTGTAGCAGAGCAGACATTCCCCGCTGACACAACAACAGACTTCAACGTACAGCTTACAGCATGTAAGGATGCAGGCGCAGAGCTGGTATTCATGCCCATTTACTACGGTCCTGCTTCCCTCATCCTCCAGCAGGCAGACCAGATGGGTTATGATCCCATCTTCTTCGGCGGCGACGGTATGGACGGTATCCTCTCTATCGAAGGCTTTGACACAAGCCTTGCAGAAGGACTCATGCTCCTCACTCCCTTCAACGCAACATCCACAGAAGAGCGCACAGCAAACTTCGTAAACACATATAAGGAAAGATACGGCGAGGTTCCCAACCAGTTCGCAGCAGACGGCTATGACTGCATCTATGCTATCTACGAGGCATGCCTCAAGATCGAAGGTCTTGCTGATATGGATCACGCACAGCTTTGTGAAGCTCTTATCGCAGTATTTACATCCGGCGACTTCAAGGTAGACGGTCTTACAGGTACCGGCATGACATGGCAGGTAAACGGTGAAGTTTCCAAGGAAGCTATGGTCGTTGAAATCGTTGACGGCGTATACGTTCAGAAGTAAATTTTAACTATAATGTCATATCCGACGGGTTAACCCGTCGGATATGACATAAACAGTTGATGTACGGCTACTTCGGAAAAGCGCAGCTGCAAAAAAAGCTGTGCCTTTCCGAGGCAGCCGAATTGTGGTATTATAAGAGATATTATAAGAAAAAGAAATGAGGTTGGGAATATGACCTTTCTCGGACATTTGGTTACAGGATTGAGCCTTGGAGCCATATACGCCATAATCGCACTTGGTTACACAATGGTATACGGCATTGCGAAAATGCTTAACTTTGCCCATGGTGACGTTATCATGGTCGGTGCTTTTGTATGCTTTACTGTTGTATCAAGTCTTGAACTGCCCCCTGTACTGGGCATCATTCTTGCGGTAATACTTTGTACAGTTCTCGGTATCATCATCGAGCGCCTTGCATATAAGCCCCTCCGTCAGGCACCGTCTCTTGCTGTTCTTATCACAGCTATCGGTGTCAGCTATCTGCTGCAGAACGGCGCACAGCTTATCTGGGGCGCATCGCCCAAATCCTTCCCCTCTATGTTCAATTTCGGAGGCGAAAATGGAATCTCCCTGTTTGACGGTCAGCTGAACATTTCATACGTTGCGATCATCACAGTTTCCGTATGTATCATCATCATGATCGCGCTTACTCTGTTCACCGAAAAGACCCGTATGGGTAAGGCAATGCGCGCATGCTCTGAAGATAAGGCTGCAGCACAGCTTATGGGTGTAAACGTAAACCAGACCATCTCCGTAACATTTGCCATCGGCTCAGCACTGGCTGCGGTCGCAGGTGTTCTTATGTGCTCTGCATATCCCGCCCTTTCTCCCACAACAGGCTCTCTTCCCGGTATCAAGGCATTTACCGCTGCTGTTTTCGGCGGCATCGGCTCTATCCCCGGTGCGCTCTTGGGCGGTATCCTTCTCGGTCTTATTGAGACATTTACAAAGGCGTACATTACAACAGACCTTTCAGACGCAATCGTTTTTGCTGTTCTGATCGTTGTCCTCCTTGTCAAGCCTTCGGGACTGCTTGGCAAGTACGTTCCCGAGAAAGTTTGAGGTGGAACGTATGAAAACATTAAACGCAAAACAGAAAACCTCATTAAACGGTTTTATCAACTACGGCATAATAATTGTTGCCTATGTTATCATGCAGCTTCTGCTGGCAGGTGATGCGCTCTCCAATAAAATGCAGAGCCTTCTTGTTCCCGTGTGCTGCTACATCGTAATGGCTATTTCCCTTAACCTCACTGTTGGTATTCTCGGAGAACTGAGCCTCGGTCATGCAGGCTTTATGAGCCTCGGCGCATTCAGCGGAATCATCACAGCTGCTGCACTTGCAAATGTAATGCCAAATCCCATTCTGCGCCTTGTTATCGCAATCGTTGTAGGTGCAGTTATCGGCGCCATCGGAGGTGCGGTCATCGGTATTCCCGTTCTCCGTCTCCGCGGCGACTATCTTGCAATCGTTACACTTGCTTTCGGTGAGATAATCAAAAATATCATCAATGTTCTCTACATCGGAATTGACAGCGAAGGTCTGCACATAGCAACAAAAGAGGCAAACCTTGAACTGCTGGAAGATGGTATCGCAATAGTCAAAGGACCTATGGGTGCTGTCGGTGTTACAAAGCTTGCCACATTCACAGTAGGTGCAGTTTTAATAATCATTACACTTATCGTTGTACAGAACCTTGTAAACAGCCGCTCAGGAAGAGCGATACTTGCTATCCGTGATAACAGAATCGCCGCTGAGAGCGTAGGTATTTCCGCCACAAAGTATAAGATGATGGCTTTTGTCACATCTGCTGCCATTGCAGGCGCAGCCGGTGCGCTGTTTGGACTTAATTACTCATCCACAACAGCTGCAAAGTTCGATTTCAACACATCCATTCTTATTCTTGTATTCGTTGTTCTCGGCGGTCTCGGCAATATCCGCGGCTCTATCATTGCCGCAGCTCTGCTGTATATCCTGCCTGAGATGCTCCGTTCCTTCAACATTACAGAATACCGTATGCTCATCTATGCGGTAATTCTTATTATCGTAATGCTCGTAGGCAACAACTCACAGATAAAGAGCCTTTTCGGCAAGATAATTCCTAAGAAGAAAGGGGAGAGCGTAAATGGCTGAAAAGAGACAGAATAATCCCAATATGGTGCCTTTTCCCAGCCACTCCATCATCCCCGAGCGAGATCTGGGAAAAAGACCTATTCTGGAAGCACGCCACCTTGGCATAGACTTCGGCGGCCTCACAGCCGTTGCAGACTTTGACATCATCGTTGGACGTACCGAGATTGCAGGTCTTATCGGACCTAACGGTGCAGGTAAAACCACAGTTTTCAACCTGCTCACAAAGGTTTACCAGCCCACCCGCGGCACAATTTTACTTGACGGACACGACACCCACGGCAAGACGACCCATCAGGTAAGCTCAATGGGTATTGCCCGTACATTCCAGAACATCCGTCTGTTCAACGACCTTTCCGTTGAAGACAACGTAAAAATCGGTCTTCACAACGAGATGAAATACGGAATGTTCAGCGGTATTCTGCGACTTCCGGGTTACTGGAAGCAGGAAAAGCAGGCGCATGAGAAAGCACTGGAGCTTCTGAGCATCTTCGATATGCAGGATATGGCAGATATGAAGGCAGGTTCCCTGCCTTACGGTGCACAGCGCAGACTTGAAATCGTCCGTGCTCTTGCAACAAATCCCAAGCTGCTGCTGCTTGACGAGCCTGCTGCAGGTATGAACCCCTCTGAAACAGCAGAGCTTATGGAAAATATCATCAAGATAAGAGATACCTTCCAAATCGCTATTATGCTCATCGAGCACGATATGAACCTTGTTATGGGTATTTGCGAGGGTATTGCTGTTCTGAATTTCGGCAAGATCATTGCCAAGGGCACACCTGCTGAGATACAGTCCAATCCTCAGGTTATCGAGGCATACCTTGGCAAGAAGAAGGAGGGATAATATGTCTGAGATTTTAAGAGTTGAAGATATCAACGTATACTACGGTGCTATCCACGCCATAAAGGGCATTTCCTTCCACGTTAACGATGGAGAGATAGTAACACTTATCGGCGCAAACGGCGCAGGTAAATCCACCACTTTGCAGACTGTTTCCGGACTTTTAAAGGCAAAAAGCGGAAAGATAACATTCTGCGGTGAGGACATCGGCCATGTTGTTCCCCACAAAATTGTTGAAAAAGGACTTGCCCAGTGTCCTGAAGGACGCAGAATTTTCCTGCAGATGTCCGTACAGGAAAACCTTGAAATGGGCGCATATACACAGCCTAATTCAGGTATAGCAGCAGACCTTGAAATGGTTTACGACCTGTTCCCGCGCCTTAAAGAGCGCAGAAAGCAGGTCGCAGGAACTCTCTCCGGCGGCGAGCAGCAGATGCTTGCAATGGGCAGAGCGCTTATGAGCCACCCTAAGCTGCTTATGCTGGACGAACCCAGTATGGGTCTTGCTCCCATCCTTGTTGAGCAGATTTTTGACATTATCAAGGATCTGCACAAAAAGGGAACTACAATTCTTCTTGTTGAGCAGAACGCGCAGATGGCGCTGTCCGTTGCTGACAGAGCATACGTTCTGGAAACAGGCTCGATCACATTAAGCGGTACAGGCGCTGAGCTTGCAGCCAGCGACTCTGTAAGAAAAGCTTATCTGGGCGGTTAAGTCAAATAATTTAAAATTGGAGGTGCGATAATGAAAGCTTTGAAAAACCCTAAGGTTATGATAATCATATCCATGGCGGTGTTCGGCACTATCGCACCTTTTGTGCGTAATATACCCGTCTCCTCGGGCGAACTTGCCCTTTACCGTGCTGTGATGGCGGCAATTCTTATCGGCCTGTTTTTTGTTTTCACAAAGCAGAAAATAGATTTTAAGGCAATAAAAAAGGAACTGCCCCTGCTGCTTTTATCGGGAATTGCCATGGGCATAAATTGGATACTTCTTTTTGAGGCATATAAGTATACAACAGTCTCCGTTGCAACGTTGAGCTACTATTTTGCGCCCGTAATCGTAACTGTCGTGTGTCCCATACTTTTCCGCGAAAAGATGACTGCGAAGCAGATACTGTGTTTTGTCATGTCCACCATCGGTCTTGTGCTTGTTATAGGAATTACAGACCTTGGCGGCGGAAGTCAGAACGGTGTAGGTATACTGTTCGGTCTCGGTGCTGCAGTATTTTATGCAACGGTCATACTGCTCAATAAATTCATAAAAGGCGTTGCAGGTATACAGCGTACATTTCTGCAGTTTATTGCCGCAATAATCATTCTTATTCCCTATGTTGCCTTTACGGGCGGTGTAAGCCTTGGCGGAGTTGATACAAAGGGATGGATATGCCTTCTTGTAGTCGGCATCGTACACACGGGAATTACTTATTGCCTGTATTTCACATCACTCAAAGAGCTTTCGGGTCAGGCTGCGGCAATATTGAGTTATATCGATCCTCTTGTTGCGGTAATTATTTCCGTAGCGGTTTTAGGTGAGCCCATCACATGGATGCAGCTTGTGGGCGGCATCCTCATCCTCGGATTTACACTCTTAAATGAGATAGATATCAAATTGAGGAAAAAGTCATGAGCAGAGAGAAGTTCGGACTTTCGGGCAATGCGCTTAAGCTCATTGCAATAGTCATTATGACTATTGATCACATCGGTATGCAGCTTATGCCGCAGAATCTTGTACTGCGCATTATCGGCAGACTTGCGTTTCCCATCTTCGCCTATATGATAGCCGAAGGCTGCACGTATACAAAAAACCGCAGGAAGTACCTGCTCACTATTTTGGCTTTTGCAGCTGTGTGTCAGATAGTTTACCTTGTGGCAATGCAGTCTCTGTATATGTGCATACTGGTGACATTTTCTCTGTCAATAATTCTGATTTACGCGCTTGATTACGCCAAAAAACGCAAAACAGCACTATCGTGGATACTTTGTGCTGCTGTATTTGCAGCAGTATTTTTCATTTCTGAAGTTGTACCTGATAAATTCAATGTCGGAGATTTCCGCATAGATTATGATTTTACAGGTATCTTGGTGCCTGTGCTCATTTATTTGGGACGTAATAAGCGGGAAAAGCTAGTTTTAACAGCGGCTGCACTACTGCTGCTCAGCCTGACCCTCGGATGGATACAGTGGTACTGTCTGCTTGCCCTGCCGCTCCTTGCCCTGTATAACGGCAAAAGAGGAAAGGGAAATATGAAATATCTGTTCTATTTCTATTATCCGCTGCATTTGGTGGCAATTTATTTTTTAAGCTATATAATTTAAAAAGTACAGGTGCTTAGGCGGCCTCACATAGGGATAGATACGGTTTCGAACAAATCTTTTTCCCCACAGAAAGTTTGTCGTCTTTGAAATACACAAAGTATTTCTGCATCCTCCAAATATATCTGTAAGAAAAAATCTTCAGTTCAAAACTGTAAAGCACTCCAAAGCGAAAGATTTTTCTGCAAAACGAAGAAAGAAACCACGGCAAGGCTGACGCCTGACGTGGTTTTTTGATGAAGTATTGCGGGAAAAGATACGTTTTGGAGCGTATAAATCCCTATGTGAGGCCGCCTTTGGCCTGTACTTTTTTGTGTCTGTGTGATATAATGTGTAAAAACATAAGGAGAATTTATTATGAGAACAAACTTTGGTGCAAAACCTCTGCTTTATCCCATGCCCGTATTTATCATCGGCACATACGATGAAAACGGTGTACCCAATGCAATGAATGCCGCATGGGGCGGTATGGCTGATACAGAGCTTATCAGCATCTGCCTCAGCGACCATAAGACAACGCGGAACATTATTAAGAGCGGTGCATTTACGGTCAGTATGGCAGTTGCAGAGCATGTTACAGCCTGTGACTATGTAGGTATCGTGTCGGGAGATAAGGTTCCCGATAAAGTTGAAAAAGCGGGTTTTCATGTAACGAAAAGTGAGTTAGTGGATGCCCCGTTATTTGATGAGCTTCCCATGGCGATAGAGTGCAAATTCATAAGCTATGACGAAGAGACAGGACTTCTCATAGGCCAGATAATCAACGTCTGTGCAGACGAGAGCATAATAACAGACGGTGTCATAGATCTTACAAAGTTCAGACCCATCACTTATGACCCCTCCGGACACGGATATTACACTCTTGGTGAAAAAGTAGGAAACGCATTTTCAGACGGAAAAAAGCTGATATAAAAGGTAGGATTGCAAAATGAACAGACCGTATATAATTTGTCACATGGTTTCATCGGTAGACGGAAAGGTAACAGGCGATTTCCTTAAAGCCGAGAAAAGCAAAAAAGGTATTGAAGAGTATTACCGCATACACCGCGACTTCAAGGCAGATGCCTTTGCCTGCGGAAGAGTGACCATGGAGGAGAGCTTTACAGGCGGATTTACTCCTGATCTCACCCCCTATGCAGATGCGAAAATCGAAAGAACAGACTTTATAGCCGAAGCAGAAGCAAACGCAAAGCGTTATGCCGTATCATTTGACAGATACGGAAAGCTTGGATGGAAAGCTCCGTATATCGAGGATGTAGATCCCGGTTACGGCGGCAGCCACATCATACAGGTAATGTGTGAGTGCGTGTCAGATGCTTATCTCGCTTATCTGCGTGATATTGGTGTTTCCTACATATTTGCAGGTGAAAATGAGATGGATATTCAGCTTGCAATGCACAAGCTCAACGCTCTTTTCGGTGTTGAGAGTATCCTCCTTGAAGGCGGAAGTACTATTAATGCTGCGTTTTACGAAGCCAATCTTGTAGATGAGATAAGCCTTGTTGTACTTGCTGTAAGTGCTCATGCTGGAGATAAGACCCTGTTTAATACTGACAATGTAAAGCGCTTTAAAATGAGATCTTCAAGAGTGATCAAGGGCAATGCTGCCTGGGTAAGATACGAGAGAGGATAATACCTTGGAGCACACCATAAAATGCGGCGGTATGACTGCCGTTTGCAGAGATTTTGGTGCAGAGCTTATATCACTTAAAGACGTTTCGGGTAAAGAGTATATATGGCAGGCGGAGCCTGACGTGTGGGCTCAGCATAATCCCGTTCTGTTTCCCGTTGTGGGCAGGACTGTAAAGGATACTGTAAGAATAAACGGAAAACCCTATAACATCGGTCTGCACGGTTTTGCCTGCAAAAGTGCCTTCTCGGTTAAGGAAAAACGTGATGACAGTATCACATTTGAACTGAGGGATTGTGAGGAGACTTTTTCGAATTATCCTTTTAGATTTTCCCTTTGTGTGACTCACAGAGTTACCGAAAACGGATATGCAACAGAGTTCTCGGTGACGAATACAGGTTGTGAAGATATGCCGTTTTGTATCGGAGCCCACCCCGGATTTAACTGTGAAGGAAACTTTGAAGACTGGTGCATTGTGTTTGAGAAAACAGAGGATGCGTGGGCGTATATCTTAAACGACAAAGAGTGTTTAAGCGAAAAAGACAGGGAATATACACTGCCAAATACCGACACGCTGCACCTTGCGCACAGTATATTTGACCGTGTTGACACGCTCCATTTCAGAGAGCTTAAATCTGAAAGTGTGAGTCTTGTTGATAATAATAATCATGGTGTCCGCGTGGATTTTAAAGGATTCCCAATGCTCGGACTGTGGACAGCGGTAGGGGAGAATGCTCCGTATATCTGCATCGAGCCGTGGCACGGCTGCGGCGCTTTTGAAGATGAAACGGGAGAGTTTACGGATAAGCCTTACTGTATCGTTTTGTCACCAAATGAGAATAAAAAGCTGTCATATAGTGTGACAATAATATAGAAAAGAGAGGGGTTAGGGTGTACCCGATAAGAAAACATAAGGTTTTGCCTTTATCCATTCGGCTATAATGCAACTTAAAAAATCCGCCAATACATACCAGTATTGGCGGATTTTTGTAAATTGATTCTATCTCGAATATCTTTTGGCAAAACTGCAAGCACTTAAAAAGATAGATTTTGTTCGTAAACGAGGCAGAA
>JAFTYM010000029.1 GCA_017461585.1 Oscillospiraceae bacterium
ATATTGGCAAAACTGCAAGCACTTAAAAAGATAGTTTTTGTTCGTAAACGAGGCAGAAAAGCGCTGTAATACTGTATGTCTTACGAGCTTTGATAACGATGTTTACGGGCAAAGGATTTCTTTTTAAGCTTATGTTTTCTTATCGGGTACACCCTTTTATAGCCTGTTTTTATGATACCAAGGCTGCGCCCCTGCAGGTAATTGTCCTCGTTCATAAAGCGTTTTCCCTTGGGTGTTACAAACATAAAGCAGTAGTTTGAGTGGCGTATTGCCTGCGGGTGCATCATTGTGGGAAATGGCGTGTCCTCAAAGGCAGCCCCTGCCCATAAAGCGGCTCTGTGTCCTTCGCCAAGGTCAACACCCTTTGGAACATTGACTTTAACTGCAACCTTATTGGCTATGGGGCAAAGATCCTCGCACATCTCGTCATTTCCACCGATGCCGCCTGTGGCAAGGAGTACACCCATACTTGCGTAAACGGCTATAAGCTTTCCATCCTTCGTCCGTGCCGCAGCGCCGATCACGCGGTCGCCCTCTTTGATAGGCTGGAGCATGGTGGTATTAAACAGGAACTTTGTGCCGAGCTTCAGAGATTCCTGATACATAGGCTCCATAAGCTCATTAAGTCCGCCGAATTTGCCCTGCCGCGCAACAGGTCCGTCGTAAAAGCAGTGGGCTCCATAAAGCTCGTTATAGGTTTCGCCTTTATATGCTGCGCCCTGCAGGTTAATTTTTACTCCGCCGTATTCGGGTTTTTCTGCAAGGTCCAGCGCCCAGTTCATCGCCTCTTCACTTTTCTGGACAAATATCTGCACAAGGCGCTCGTCGCATCTATTGCCGCAGCGCTTTATCCACTCTCGCGCAACTTCGTCTGGGTCGTTCACAATGCCAAGCGAGCGCATAAATCTCGAGTTTACAACGCCTACGTTATGGGCAAAGCCGTGGTATGTGGCAAGCTTTTCAATTACTGTAACCTCGCACCCGCTCTCCGCTGCGCTGTACGCACAGGAAAGGCCTGCGATGCCTGCGCCGATGACCAGCACCTGTGTGTGCATAGTTTCGTCAAATTCGTCTTTTTCAAAAGGTTTCGGCGGTATTGACCAGCTTCCCCACTTTGGATTTATATTGCTCATAGCGACACTTCCTTTGCCTGCTTTTCTCAAATATAACAAAGATCATTCGCTCAAGTCAACCAAGGTTTGTACATATCCTTTTATTGACAATATCCCCCAATTTGATATAATTAAGATATAAATCGATCTGACGCCAAAATTACGCATTGAGGTGAAAGATACGGCTCCAAATTCATAAATCAGCCTGCCCTTATCGGGCATGTTTGTCGGTGTTTTCGGTATAGCTGCATCTTTCAGTAAGATGCAGCTATATTTTATTTCCGGAGGTTTTTTATGGAAACAAGAGTTGCCGTTATAAGCATTATTATCGAAAATCCCGAGGCTGTGCAGGAGATGAATGACATCCTCCATCAGTACAGCGAGTATATCATCGGCCGCATGGGCATCCCCTACCGCAAAAAGGGTATCAACATTATCAGCATCGCAATAGATGCACCTCAGGACAAGATAAGCGCACTTTCCGGCAAAATCGGCAGACTTGAGGGCGTAAGCTCCAAGGCTGCATACTCCAAGTGATAACTATGAAAACGGGCAAACTTCGCACCTCATGGTGCATAACGCTTATCGTCCTGCCGTTTATCACAGGACTTCTCGCTTTGGGCATAGGACGTATTTGGATATCTCCCGGCGAGGTATTTTCTGCCATTGCAGGAGTATTTACAGGAAGTGCCGACATCCCCGTTTTAACGAAGATGACCCTTTGGAATCTCCGTCTTCCCAGAATCATACTTGCCGCAATTGCAGGCGCAGGTCTTTCCGCTGCTGGCTGTGCTTTTCAGAGCCTTTTCGCAAATCCCCTTGCCACTCCCGACACGCTTGGCGTTGCAAGCGGTGCAAGCTTTGGTGCAGCGCTTGGACTTCTTTTAGGCTTCGGCATGATTGGCGTACAAGCAACAGCTCTTGTTATGGGCGGCATAGCAGTATGCCTTACATGGCTTGGCGGCACGGGTAAAAACAAAGGTCTCGGCACTATCGTTCTCTCGGGTATTATGATGGGTTCTCTGTTCAACGCCCTTGTTTCCGTTGTAAAGTTCGTTGCCGATGAAGAATCCCAGCTTCCCGCTATTACATACTGGCTCATGGGCGGTCTTGACCACACATCTTACGAGGCTCTTGCCTTGGGTGCCCCTCCCATAATCATCGGCATCATCGTTTTGTTCCTTCTCCGTTGGAGAATGAACCTGCTGCCTTTAAGTGAGGATGAGGCTCGCTCTTCCGGCGTTAATATCTCCGTCATGCGCGGAATCACAGTTGTGTGCGCAACAATGATCACAGCTTCCTGTGTTTCCATGTGCGGTCAGGTCGGCTGGGTCGGTCTGCTTATTCCCCACATGTGCCGCATGAAGTTTGGCAGCAACCATTTATCCCTGTACCCCGCATCCATAAGCTTCGGTGCTGTGTTTATGATAATCGCTGACACAGTTGCTCGCAGCGCCTCTGCACAGGAGATACCTATCTCCATTCTGACGGCCATCGTCGGTGCTCCCTTCTTCATTATCTTAATGCGCAGAACAGGAGGACTTGCACGATGAATCTTACAGTTAAAAACGGAAGCTTTTACTATAACAAGAGTACGCCCATATTCAGCGACATCAACTTCTCTGTTGATTCGGGCGATATACTGGCCATACTGGGCCCCAACGGAGCGGGAAAAACAACAATGCTCCGATGCATCACAGGTATGCTGAAATGGCGCTCAGGACAGAGCCTTTTGGATGATGAGCCTATCCACACAATGCCAATGCGAAAGCTTTGGAGCAAGATGGCTTATGTACCGCAGGCAAAGTCCGTTACTTCTGCATACACAGTTTTGGAAACCGTACTATTGGGACGCAGCAGCCACATGAATGTGTTCTCAGCGCCAAAGGCTGAGGACATTGAAAAGGCTCAATATGCCCTTGACCTTTTGGGCATTTCACACCTTTCAGATAAAAAGTGCAGCGCCATAAGCGGCGGTGAATTGCAGATGGTGCTCATTGCGAGAGCCTTGGCATCAGAGCCTCAGGTGCTTATTTTAGATGAGCCCGAGTCAAATCTGGACTTTAAAAACCAGCTTGTTGTTTTAAACGCCATGACAAAGCTTTCAAGCTGCGGCATGACCTGTGTTTTCAACACTCATTACCCTGCTCACGCTCTGCAGAGAGCAAACAAATCTCTGATCTTATCCCGCGGCGGCGAGTATGTATTCGGCAGCACGGCTTCTGTGATCACAGAGGAAAATATCCGCAAAGCATTCGGTGTCGAGGCTGTCATCGGTGAGATTGAAACATCAGGCAATATTCTGCAGAATGTTATTCCTCTGAAAATTGCCCACGGTGAAACGGAAAACGCAGATGACAGAACAAAGCGCAGCATTGCCACGGTTACGATCATTGCAAACTCCAACAATATGGCAGACAAGATAAACGGGCTGCTTCACGAATACGGCTCTTTAATGGTGGGCCGTATGGGCATGCCCTACCGTGAGTGTGGTCTGTATCTTATAAACATTACATTGGACGGCACAAAAGAGAAGATTCTCGAGCTGTCACAAAAGCTCAATATATTACCTGACGTAAGTGTCAAGACCACCTTTGCAAAAGGCGATTTTGACAAGGTTGGAAGGGGGGATATCCTTGAATAACCGAGATCTCATTGATTTATTAAATGCGCAGCACAGGCTCGAAGCAACTCAGTGGGCGCAGCTTTTTGAGACATACACAGATGAAGATCTTGAGTATGCAATGGCGCTTGCAAGAGATATAACTGTAAAAAACTTCGGCAAGACCATATATTTCCGCGGTATTGTGGAGTTTTCAAACTACTGCAAAAATGATTGCTATTACTGCGGCATCCGCTGCTCCAACAAAAATGTTTCACGCTACCGCCTTTCTCCCGAGGATATCCTAAAATGCTGTGACGAAGGCTATGCAGCGGGCTTCCGTACCTTTGTTCTTCAGGGCGGAGAGGACGGTTGGTTTAATGACGAGCGCATGTGCGAGATAATACGCACAATTAAAGCAAAATATCCCGATTGTGCAGTTACACTCTCTTTGGGAGAGCACAGCCGCGAATCTTACAAGAAAATGTACGATGCAGGCGCGGACAGATATCTTCTCCGCCACGAGACAGCGGATGAGACTCATTACGACATTCTGCACCCTGCCCATCAGACCTTGGAAAACAGAATGCGCTGCCTACGTGATCTTAAGGAAATCGGCTATCAGACAGGCTGCGGCATTATGGTCGGCTCTCCCGGTCAGACATCTGAGACTATGGCAAAAGACATGGTGTTTATGCAGGAGTTTGAGCCTGAGATGATCGGCATTGGTCCCTTCCTTCCACACAAGGACACGCCTTTTAAGGACAAAGCCGCAGGCAGCGTGAAACTGACGCTTTTTGCCCTTTCACTTTGCCGCATAATGCTGCCCTGGGTGCTGCTTCCCTCTACTACAGCTTTGGGAACTGCAGAGGGCGACGGACGCAAAATGGGTGTTCTGGCAGGCTGCAACGTAGTTATGCCGAACCTCTCCCCCCTTGAGGTGCGCAAAAAATATATGCTCTACGACAACAAGGCAGGAACGGAAATATCTGCTTCTGATGGCATTGCAATTTTGCGCCGGCAGATGGAAGAGATAGGCTACGAGGTCGTAGTCGGCAAAGGTGACTTTCGGAAAGGAGATCAATTATGATAAAACTGGTAGTTTACGGTAAGGGCGGCATCGGCAAGTCCACTACCGTTTCAAATCTTTCGGCAGCTTTAAGTGACATGGGCTGCAAGGTTATGCAGATAGGCTGTGACCCAAAAGCAGACTCCACCTCCAGCCTCCACGGCAAGAAAAATGTCACCACGGTTTTAGAGCTTGTCCGCACAAAAAAGAACGACTTCACTCTTGAAGAAATGGTCACCGAGGGCTACGGCGGCGTTATCTGCGTTGAGGCAGGCGGACCTACTCCCGGTGTTGGCTGTGCAGGCCGCGGCATTATCGCAGCGCTGGAAAAGCTTGCCGAAAAGGGTGCTTATGATGTGTATAAGCCCGACGTTGTTATCTACGATGTTCTTGGCGACGTTGTATGCGGCGGATTCTCCATGCCAATGCGCGGCGGCTACGCAGATAAGGTCTTTGTTATAACCTCAGGCGAAAACATGGCTATCCACGCAGCGGCAAATATTGCCATGGCGGTGGACGGCTTTAAGGGCCGCGGCTATGCTCAGCTGGGCGGCATCATTTTAAACCGCCGCAACGTCAAAAACGAAGACGAAAAGGTACAGGAGCTTGCACAGGATATAAACTCCGAAGTCATCGCAGCTTTAAGCCGCAGCGACACCGTTCAGGAGGCTGAAGAGCTGGGCAAAACAGTTGTGGAGGCATTTCCAGACAGCGACATGGCAACGGAATACCGCGAGCTTGCCAAAACGCTGCTTAAGATCTGTGGGGTGGAAAAATGCTGAAACGCGTAAATGCACCCAAAGAAGTACCGAATATTGGTATTCCCATTAAAGACGCATCTTTCCCTGCCCCCTTTGCGTCGGGTCTTGAATATGCATCCCCTGCACGCGGAACATGGAATATAGTCCACACAGGAATGCTCATTCCTGAGGCGCACGAAATATTTGTATGTGCCGCAAGCTGCCTGCGCGGTGTCGTTCTGACAGCGGCAGAGCTTGGCGCATCACACCGCTTCTCCACAGTTGAAGTGCGTGAGAACAATCTTCTGGACGGCGACATGGAAGATCTTGTTATCGACGGTGTAAGCGATATTATCGAAAAGCTGCCCAAACGTCCGCCTATCGTTCTCGTTTATACAAGCTGTGTTCACCATTTCGCAGGCTGCGACCTTGATATGATCTACGCGGAACTGGCAAATCGCTTCCCAGACATTGACTTCGTGGATTGTTATATGAACCCGATCATGAGAAAAAGCGGTCTCACTCCCGACCAACTTATGCGAAGCAGACTTTACAAGGCACTTAAACCTCGCGGCATCAAAAAAGGCAGCGTTGCCATAATAGGAAACGACCTGCCTACAGATGAAAACAGCGACCTTATGCAGCTTCTCCGAGGAAATAATCTTAAAATTCACGAGATAACCTCCTGCGAAAACTACGAGCAGTATCAGGAAATGGCAGAGAGCGAGTTTTATATCTCATATTACCCTTCTGCTGCAGCAGGCGGAGATATGCTGGCTAAGCGTCTTGGCGGAAAGCACCTATACGTTCCCTTCAGCTTTGATTATGATGAGATCGAACGCGGTCTTACACGCATATCCTCTGAGCTTGATATTCCCGCACCTGACTTTTCGGGAAAGCGAGAAATCTGCGAAAAGGCTCTCAAAGATACGCTGGCTCTTATCGGCAACACGCCTATTGCCATTGACTACACTTATTCTCCCCGTCCTTTGGGTCTGGCAAAGCTCCTTTTGGAAAGCGGATTTAACGTTCAGCGTGTTTATCTTGACGCCATCACAGGTGAGGAAAAACCTGCGCTGCAGGCACTTAAGGAAAACTATCCCGAGCTGCAGCTTTATCCCACAGTTCACGCAAGTATGCGTTTCCTTTCCGAGAAAGAGCCGACAAATTATCTCGCTATAGGTCAGAAAGCGGCACATTTCATGAATACAAATCACTTTGTAAACGTTGTTGAGGGCGGCGGTATGTTCGGCTACCACGCTGTACTTCACACACTTGAGCTTATGCGTGAGGCTTATAACGAGGAAAAAGACATGCGCAATCTTATTCAGATAAAGGGCATGGGATGCGGAGGCTGTATATGAAACAGACATCACGAATCATTTCAACATATTCAGCAGACACTTTCGGTGTTTGCTCTGCCCTGTTTGAGCTTGGCGGTATGACCATAATGCACGATGCCTCCGGCTGCAACTCAACTTACACCACTCACGATGAGCCCCGTTGGTATGACATGGACAGCATGGTGTACATCTCGGGTCTTTCCGAAATGGAAGCCATCATGGGTGACGACGAAAAGCTTATAGACGACATTGTCTCTGCTGCAAATGACTTAAAGCCCAAGTTTATAGCAGTTGCCGGAACACCTATTCCCACAATGACAGGCTTTGATTTTAACGCCATTGCCGAGATCATCACAGAGCGCACGGGAATTCCTGCTTTCGGTTTTGCGACCACGGGAATGAACACCTATGTACACGGCGCTTCCATGGCGCTTAAAGCGCTGGCAGAAAACTGTGTTGACAATAATGCAGCAAGGTCTGCTGACCTCTCTGCAAACATTTTAGGTCTCACTCCCCTTGATTTTTCCGTCAACGGAAGTGATGCGTCGATCGCAGAATTTTTGAAAAACGCAGGTTTCCGCGTCATTTCAAAATGGGCAATGGGCGATAGCCTCGAGGACATAGCTCAGGCAGGCAGCGCCCATGTAAACCTTGTGGTATCCTCAACAGGTCTGGACGCCGCTAAGGTTCTTTCCGAAAAATTCGGAACTCCTTATGTTGTGGGTATTCCCATGGGCAAAGAATATTCAGATGTTTTGGAAAAGGCACTTAAAGATGCAGCGGAGACAGGCAAAAACCAGTTCCCCCGTTCCGAGCTCCCGGAAGGTGACATCGTTATACTCGGCGAGGGCGTAACTTCCGTATCGCTTGCATCTGCGCTGGAGCTTTCCTGCGGAAAGAGCGCACGGGTAATCTGCACAACAGAGTGCTTTCGTGAAACTATGCGAGCCAAGGACAGAGCAATTATCTGGGAGGAGGAAATACAGCAGGAGCTGACAAAGGCGGCAGTTATTATTGCAGACCCGATGTTCAAACCTATTTGCCCTGACAGCGCACGCTTTATTGAGCTTCCCGCGGAAAGCTGCTCCGGTCGAATTTACAGAGACAAGATACCAAACTTAGTATGCAATTTTTCAAATTTTATCAGCGAGGTTTTTTAACATGAAAAAATTATTATCACTTTTACTGGCATTGATCATCATCATCTCCGCAGTCGGCTGCGGCACATCCGCAGGCACAGACAAGGCTGCAGAAACACACACAGTTGTTGACCACGACGGCAACGAGGTCACACTTCCCCTTGAGATAAACCGCATAGTTGTGTGCGACATTCTCCCTCTACCCAGCGTTTTGTCAGTATTCTTTAACTCCGCTGATAAGATCGTCGGCATGTCAGCAACCAGCATGAGCGCTGCTGCAAACGGACTTTTGGGTGAGCTTTATCCCGAGATTCTGAACGCCGAGACAGGCTTTATAGACGGCAGCACAGTAAACACCGAGGAGCTTTTAAAGCTGCAGCCCGATGTTGTATTTTACAACGCTTCCAGCAAGGAGCTGGGTCAGCATCTGCGCGATGCAGGCTTCCCTGCTGTGGCAATTTCCGTCAACAAGTGGGAGTACAACAGCATCGAAACTCTTAACAACTGGATCTCTCTTCTGAGTGAGATTTTCCCTGACGCGGATAAGGTCGAAATAGTCAAAAATTACTCTTACGATGTATATAACATGGTTCAGGAGCGCGTAGCTGAGATTCCCGAAGAGGAGCGTGAACAGGTACTCTTCCTGTTTCAGTACTCCGACACCAACATTCTCACATCAGGCAAGCTGTTTTTCGGTCAGTGGTGGGCTGACGCAATCGGCGCCAAGAATGTTGCAGAGGAGCTTTCCACAGACAACTCTGTCGCCGTTAACATGGAACAGATATACGCATGGAATCCCACACTTATTTTCATGACAAACTTTACGACCTCAGGTCCCGATGATCTCTATAATAACACCGTAGGCGCATACGATTGGAGTGCAGTTGACGCTGTAATCAATCAGCGCGTATACAAGATGCCTCTCGGCATGTACCGCAGCTACACTCCCGGTGTTGACACTCCCATTACACTTCTTTGGCTTGCAAAAACTGCTTATCCCGAGTATTTTAATGATATAGATATCATCAAAGAAACCAAGGCCTACTACAAGGAAGTCTTCGGAGTTGAGCTTACAGACGAACAGGCTTCTTCTATCTTCGAGCCTACTGCGGAGGCAGGTTCAGGTTTCTGATTCAGGAGGAATAACATGAGCTTAAACAACACACCCTCGGGCGACAGAATACATATCGGATTTTTCGGCAGACGCAATGCAGGTAAATCCAGCGTTGTAAACGCTGTCACAGGTCAGGATCTCGCCGTCGTTTCCGATTACAAAGGAACAACCACAGACCCTGTATCAAAGGCGATGGAGCTTTTACCCTTAGGTCCCGTTATGATAATCGACACTCCCGGCTTTGACGACGAGGGTGAGCTGGGTCAGCTTCGCGTTAAAAAGACACGTCAGGTGCTGAACAAAACCGACATAGCCGTTCTGGTTGTCGATGCTTCCGAAGGACTTAAAGAGTGTGATCATCAGCTAATTGAGCTTTTTAAGGCAAAGGATATAAGCTATATCGTCGTTTACAACAAATCAGATCTTCTGGAAAGTATCCCTGCAGACACAGAAAACTCCATATATGTCAGCGCACTTCGCGGAGAGAAGATCTTCGAGCTTAAGGAGCGTATTGCAAAGCTTAAGCAGACACAGACAGACAAGCGAATAATTGCAGACAAGCTTCAGCCTAACGACTTTGTTGTGTTGGTAGTACCTATAGACTCTGCAGCTCCCAAAGGCCGTCTTATTCTACCCCAGCAGCAGACGATTCGCGACATACTTGATGCAAACGCCGTGTCCATCGTTGTAAAAGAGACCGAGCTTTCTGAAACGCTTGCTTCTCTCGGCAAAAAGCCTGCGATGGTCATAACCGACAGTCAGGTTTTCAAAACAGTTGCACCTCTGGTTCCTGCCGATATTCCCCTCACCTCTTTTTCCATTCTCATGGCAAGATACAAGGGTCTTATCGACGCGGCAGTTCCCGGTGCTGCCGCTGTTGAGAAGCTTAAAGACGGTGACACGGTTCTTATCGCAGAGGGCTGCACACATCACCGCCAATGCGATGATATCGGCTCAGTAAAAATCCCAAACTGGCTCAAAAAGTACACAGGCAAGAACATCACTATCAAGACCTGCAGCGGACCTGAGTTTCCCGACGACCTCACTCCCTATGCAATGGTCATTCATTGCGGCGGCTGTATGCTCAACGAGCGTGAAGTCCGCTACCGTACAAAGTGTGCCGTTGATCAGAATGTTCCCATCACAAATTACGGAACACTCATCGCTTACTTAAACGGCATATTAAAACGCAGCGTTGAGCTCTTCCCCGAGCTTTGTGAAAAGCTTTAAAACAAAATTCATCCCTGTCTGAATATAATTCAGGCAGGGATTTTTTACGTCATTTTGCATCAATAAATCACTTTGAATCACAGCTGTTTCACCAATTTTTGTTTATCCATTCTGTATATATTGACATAATTTTTTCGTAATGATAAACTATGTCTATAGTAAATAGACACTCAAAAAAGGAGCTGTGGCACATGTCTGAAATGAAGCTCGGTGTAGTAGAGTCCCGTTTTGCCGATATAATCTGGGAAAACGAACCTCTCACCACAAAGGAACTGACAGTAATTTGCGAAAGAGAGCTTAACTGGAAACGCACCACAACCTATACTGTCCTGAAAAAGCTCTGCAATCGCGGTATTTTCAACACAACTGACAGCATTATTACCTCTCTGATATCCAGAGATGAGTTTTACGCAACGCAGAGTGAACAGTTCGTGCAGAAAAATTTTCAGGGCTCACTCCCTGCTTTTATTGCTGCATTCACATCACGCAAAGCACTCTCCAAGGATGATCTTTCCGAAATCAAGGAGCTGCTTCGTTCATTTGAGGATCAGAAAAAATGACAGGTTTATTTCTCGAACTGCTTAATATGTGCATTGCAGCCAGCTGGCTTGCTTTGGCGATTATCCTCATCAGGCTTATTTTCAAGAACATGCCCAAATGGATCAGTTGCCTTTTATGGGGAATTCTCGCCCTGCGACTCATATTACCTGCACATTTTCAAAGCCCATTCAGCCTTATACCAAGCGCAGAGGTCATACCGCAAAACATTACGGTAACGCAAACTCCTGCAATATACAGCGGCATACCCGCAATTAACAATGCGGTCAACCCCATGTTTGTTGAAGCTGCACCTGGGCCCGGCATTACGCTGGAACTTATCATCGAATGGGGCGCTAAAATATGGCTCATCGGTGTTGCAGTAATGCTTCTGTACTGCATTATTACATATTTCAAGCTGTACAGAACTGTACGTGTGTCGCTTAATCAAAAGGACAACATTTACATCTGCGACGATGTTAAATCCCCGTTCCTTTTGGGTATTCTGCGTCCCAGAATTTATGTCCCGTCCGATATGGATGAGGAATCCATGCAATATGTTCTTCTCCACGAAAACGCTCATATCAAGCGGCATGACCATTGGTGGAAGCCTTTAGGTTTTCTGCTTCTGTGCATTTACTGGTACAACCCCATTTTATGGCTTGCATACAGCATGCTGTGTCTCGACATTGAGCGCGCATGTGACGAAAAAGTCATCACAAAAATGGACAACTCCGACAAGGCACATTACTCCGCAATTTTAGCCGCCTGCAGTATTCACCCCAGACTCATAACCGCCTGTCCTGTGGCATTTGGCGAAACTGCAGTAAAGACAAGAATCAAAGGCGTGCTGCGCTATAAAAAGCCTGCGCTGTGGATCGTTCTTATCTCCGTGATTATATGCGCGCTGATTTCCGTGTGTTTCCTGACGGACCCTCTGCCCTGCCTGCACAATTACACAAGCGAGATAACGCTTGATGCCACTTGTACACACGAGGGTGTATCCAGGCTCACCTGTACAGAATGCCAGCATTGCTATTCAGCTCCTGTAGATATTATCGACCACTCTTACGCACACAGTACCGTAACAGAGCCCACATGTACACACACAGGAACCGAGCTTCTGACCTGTACATCCTGCGGTATTCAGCATACAGAGACATTGGCACTGCTGCCACATGTTGCTGACGGTCAGGTATTTGTCACAGAATCAAACTGTACGGTACATGGAGAAATCTCCATAGCCTGTTCTCAATGCAACACCATCTGCTCTACAGAAGTATTACCTACCAACAATGAGCACGATTTACATGAAACAGTTATTCGGGAGGCAACCTGTGCGCAGCCCGGCGAGGGAATTATCACCTGCTCCAGATGTGATTACTCAGAAAGCTGTACTTATCCCGCTTTGGAGCATCACTATGTTGACACCGTATATAACACGCCTACCTGCATATCTTCCGGCGCAATGAAAACGGAATGTACACAATGCGGTGACTTCTATCACACATGGCTGGAACAAACTATGGAGCACAACTTCGTATATTGGTCTTATGGATACGAATGCTGTACATACTGCGGTTTGCGCAGATCTACAGACACATATTCTTTATTAGACGGAGTAACGGGCACTTCTCCGTTTGTTCCGTAATACAGATTTATATTTACCAATATATCAACTACATAAGAGAGGAGTATTAATTATGAAACGCAGACTATTGGCACTTTTACTTGCAGCTCTTATGATCTTCAGCCTGTTTGGCTGTGACAAAGAGGTGCCTGAAGATCAAACAGACACATCAGAACAAGTTCAGGAAGATCCTCCCCCTCCCCCTGAGCCGACGGCTGAGGAGGTTTACGGAGAGGCTGCTGCACTTCTTGAGGGCAAGGCAGACATCACTTTGGACATTTCCGAAAACATGTCCGTAACATCAGGTCATTTACATGTTGCAGATACTTCTTCAGCTTTTGTTGTTGCGTATAACGGATTGGATACTGAATCTCCCGTTATACTTATGGAAGAAAGTGTTGACTACAGCAATTTCTTACTTACAGCCAGCGGCGAAGCTTCGGAAGAAGACCTGCGCGTTTACAGCGAGACTTATGCAGACGGCACTTTATATGTGGAACTTGAAGATATAGTTGCTTTCTCCGGCAGCCTGACCGCCGAAAAAGCACTATCTCGCTACATCCCCGTTGTTCTTCTCGATGCATCTCTTTATGAAGAGCTTTCTGTTTCAGAGTCAGGCGGACAGAAAACAGTAACATTCGCCTCCCCCACAGCTGCTGAAAGCTGGGTGATCCCCGAAAGTGCTGAAATGCTTGATGCTTCAGGCTCTGTTGTTATCGGCGCTGATGGCGCAATTGTTCAGATGAACTATAACATCACATACAAATACGGCTCTACCGAGGTCGTCTACGAAATAGAGTCGGCTCCCCGTGCGGAGGCTCTTACGGTTGAAGCTCCCCAGAATCCCTACCGCTTTAAAGCTGTTGACGGTATAGACGCCCTGTGGCTGACTCTGTACAGCGGAAACGCCCTTTATGAGGCAGGCACATACAGTATGCACAATTCTGAACAGACACTAAGTCAGGCAGGCGGCATAGTGTATATGCAGCAATCAGACATTGATATGTACACAAATGAGGACAGATTCCTCAGCGCTGTAGATGCGACCATAAATGTCTACGAGTCCAGCGGTATGACAACTGTTGAGCAGAGAGAAACATATATCGACGGAAAATACACAAGTGTTGTCGACAATGGTGTGCCCACTACTCAAACCGGCATAACAGAAGAACAGATGTCTGAATATTGCCGCAGCAGCCTTTACCTGAATGTTACAACTCCTGAATTTTGGGAAAATGTCACCATTGAAGATCTGGGCAGCATATATTATCTCGAGTTTACATATGATCAGAATATGGCCGATACGTTCCAGAACGCGATCTGCACCACATTCTGGAATGATGCTGCAATCCTGAATAACATGGCATCTGATTACAGAACAAATGAGATGTCAGGTTATATTGCCATTGACAAGTATACCCGTATGATAACCGCTTACGGTGTATATTATGAAGGCGTACACACAATTGAAGGCGGCGAATATATTCTCAGCAGCCAGCTTGACCAGTCCTTTGAGCTTCCCTCTTTCGGCGCGTATGAAGCCATAATGGAAGAGCCTATGCCCGAGGCAGAGCCAGAAGACAAGGCAACACCGCTGCTGTACCATGTAACAGGCGAAGACGGTCAGGAAATGTGGCTCTTCGGTACTATCCATGTCGGTGATTCCCGCACGGCATATCTGCCTCAGGAAATCTACGATGCCTTCAACGCATCCGACGCGCTGGCATTGGAATTTGACAGCGAAGCTTTTGAAAAGCAGATCGAAGAGGACTCCTCTTTGGCTCTGAAATATGCAAATATTCTCTTCTATACCGACGGCTCAAGTCTTGAGGGCAAAATTGAAGAGGAAGACTATGCACGTGCTGTAAAGCTTATGAAAGCAAGCGGTAATTACAACGAGAATTTACTTCTCGCAAAACCCTATGTTTGGGAAAGCTCGATCCAAAACTTCTATTTGCAGCAGGGACATCTGCTCACTTCTGAGCAGGGCATGGAATCACGATTGACAAAAATGGCAAATGATCAGGAAAAACCCATCTACGAGGTAGAGTCCGGATTATTCCAGATCAGTATGGTTACAGGTTGGTCTGAAGAACTGCAGCTCCTGCTCCTTGATGAAGTTATGTATGGCGACCCCGAGGAGTATATTACAGATACGGCCGAGCTCTATGAGCTGTGGTGTGACGGTGACGAGACTGCGCTGTACGAAGAGTTGAACGAAGATGTTGATACATCCGAGTTTACCGATGAAGAGCTTGCAGAATACAACGCAAATCTCCCGCTTTATGATGAATATGACAAAGCCATGAGCTACGACCGCAACGAGGGTATGCTGGACGTTGCGATTTCATATCTTGAAAGCGACGAGGTCGTCTTCTACGCAGTTGGTCTTGCCCATCTTCTGGACGGCACAAACGGACTGGTTTACACCCTGCGCGAGGCAGGCTACACAGTAGAGCTTGTAACTTACAACTAAACACCAAAAGACGGTTGGCTTATCGGATAAGCCAACCGTCTTTTTCATGCGCTATTATCATGTTTCTTGTTGTATTTTGCGTTTCGGCGCATTATAATACATATATACAAATTGCGTTCTGGCGCAAAATACCTCACAGAAACGGGGGAGCCTGATATGAAAATGATAACAGCGGTACAAGCTGCTGAAAAATGGAAGCTTTCACTTCGCGCTGTGCAGAATCTATGCAGACATGGCAAAATCCACGGAGCTGAGCGTTTTGGCTCCAACTGGATGATACCGGAAAGCGCTGTACGTCCCGTAGACGGCAGGAGCAAGGCGGGTAAGGACGCAAAGAAAAATCCTGCGCTGCACCGCCCACTTATCCGCAAAAGTCCGTTTTTGGATATGACAGACCTTTATAACACTCCCGGCACCGCTGACAAGAGTATTGCCGCACTTTCCCATCACCCCGAAGCACAAGCGCTTTTCGCTGCTGAGATCGCCTACAGCCGCTGCGAGATTGACAAGGTTTATGAACACGCAAATTTCTTTTTGCACAGCCATTCCGGCTTCTACGCAGTTATTTCAGGCGGCCTGCTTCTCTCCCTCAGCGCCATGTGGAAGGGAGACCTGCAGATGTGGTACAAGGCAAGGCAGCATATTATGGAGGCGCCTTGTAAAAACAGTGAAGACAGAGATATTGTTCTTCTTACACTGGCTGCGGCTGACAGCGCTATCCGAAACACCGACGATTTTCCGGACTGGTTTGCCCGCGGCTGCTTTGACCATCTCCCCCGTGACGCCCACCCTGCGGCACGTGTTTATTACATAAAACACCTGCTTATCGCAGCTCAGGAGCTTGCTCTCGGCAAAATAGAGCGTGCCGGTGTACGCGGCTTCGGACTTATGAAAACGCTGCCGTATGTCATAGAACCGATGATCTCACAGATGGTCGTTGACAAGGTCATCATGGCAGAGATATATCTGCGGCTGTGCATCTCCATTGCATATCACCAGTATGGCGATGATATGCACGCAGCCGAGCATCTGGACAAGGCTATCATGCTCTGTCTGCCCGACCGTCTGTACGGTCCCTTGGTTGAGCACCGCACACAGCTCGGTCCTTTTTTGGACGACCGTTTGGCTATGGTCGATCAGGAGGCTTTAAGACAGGTAAAGGTCCTGCACAAACAGCTTCATGCCAACTGGACAAGGCTGCACAACGCCGTTTTGGACAAGCAGGTACAAGTAACTCTTACAAACCGCGAGCGCGAGGTAAGCCGTCTTGCCGCCTTTGGTATGACCGATTCGCAGATAGCGGCGCAGCTCCATTTATCGGAATCTTCTGTCAAAGCTGCCATAAGAACCTCAAAGAACAAGACAGGTGTAAACTCCCGAAAGGAACTGGCAAACTTCATCTGAAAAACTATACTTTTTTGCCCTTTTGCGGGAGGGTGTTTTTTCCCGAAAATCCCTTATACTGCTGTTATAAACAGCGGTGTAAGGGATTTTCTCTTGCCCCCGAAAGGAGGCATACCAATGAAATCAGAAGTGAATTCCCCCAGAGAAGGTGATCTCCACTCCATCGTAACCATAGGTACCCACTCTTTTGAGCTCAGATACGGATATTGCGATGACTGCGACCGTTTTACCGACGAGCCGTATATTCTGTATCCCGATCTGTTATCGAAGCCATTTTACACAGAGGAGGGCTGCAGAATAGTAACCGCACTGCAAAGCATTTGTAAGTACTATGAACCCATAAATAAACAGGAACGCGAGGATTGCTGCTACACCTGCAGCTTTTACCCCAATCAGCATACGGAAATCGGAATTTGCAAATGCGACGGTATGCGAAAGCCTGTAACAGAGTCAGAGGAGGCATGAAATGAAACGAAAAGTACCGCTGATACTGCTGTGTCTCGCTTTTCTCGGTATAGCCATGTATTTTGGTTTGCAGTTTTACCGTGAGCAGAATGAATACCGAAAAGGCACGGAGACTTACGAGGAGCTGGCACAATATGTTCATATCGGTGAAGCCTCAGATTCTGATATGAAAACAGCAGAAGCTGATAAGGCTCCCGTCTCCGCCGAAAAAACTGACGATACAGTCTGGCCCGTTGTAGATTTTGAAAAACTGCAAGCCATAAATCCCGACATCGTGGCGTGGATTTTCATTGAGGGCACAAATATAAATTACCCCGTTGTACAGGCTGACGACAACAGCCGTTACTTAAATCGGCTGTTTGACGGTACGGTAAACAGCGCAGGCACTATTTTCATGGACTACCGAAATGAAGCTGAGCTATCCGACAGAAACACCGTGCTTTACGGCCACAACATGAAAAACGGAACAATGTTCCATCAGGTAACTGATTATATGGATCAGGAGTTCTTTAACGAGCATCCAGTCTGTCTAATCGTCACACCCGAAGGCAACTATAAACTTGAGTTCTTTGCAGGGTATGTGACAAATATGAACAGCGATGCATGGAAGCTGGAGTTTGAGTCTGACGAAGAATTCGGGCTCTGGCTTGAAAACGCAGTATCCAAGTCAACCTTTAACGGTAACGTCCAACCTACTGCACAGGATCGGGTAGTGACATTTTCTACCTGTACCTATGAGTACAACGACGCCCGATATGTGTTGTTAGGTGTTATAAGCTAAACCACTATTCCAAAAAGGAGGAAAACAGATGAAGAAGTTATTTAGCATGGTTCTGGCGTTGGTGATGGTTTTTTCAGTACTTCCCGTCAGAGCACTTGCCGCTGAGACAGAAGAAACAATTACAGACGGTGAGATCATCGTTGATACTCAGATCTCTGAGGACACGGTCGTTTCTGATGAAGATACGATCGTTATTGAAGAAGAAACACTTCCCGAAGATGAAGCTGCAGTTGACACGTCCATCTCTGAGAGGGTCTGCGAAGAAGGCTGCATACTCACTTCTGAAGAAGAGCACCTTGAAAACGGCGGCGAATGCTTCGTCTGGATCTCCTGTACACTCACAGAAGGCTGTGAGGGTCCCGACGGACATGAGGGCGAATGCTACGGTGCCGCTCTTTACGACGGAACATGCACCGTTACCGTTTCAGGAAACAGCTACCGCAATTCGTATGTAGTTATTTCAAACGGTTCAACATCAGGATTGTACTACATAAACAGCAGCGGTACTGTTCAGAATACAGACGGCACCGCAGCTGCATTTGAACCCGGAAACTACACAATTTACTATGGCGCAGGCGGCGGCAGAGCGAGTTCTTTCGCAAGCGGCTCTGTCACCATAAACAGCAGCGCTTCAACCGCAAGTGTTCGCCTCAGCTCTGCAAGAGTAAGCAGCAGCACAGCTTATGCCACAAAGGTTTTGTACGCCACTTCCCTTTTCTATAACACATCATCCTTTGATCACGTTGACGTCCGTGTTGAAGGCTCATATGTTCTCAATGTCGGAAGTCAGAGCTACAGCGCCACCGTATCCAACCCCCGCGTTGTGGTCAAGGTCGGCAGCACAACAGTTGCAAGTAAGTCATGGACAGGAACCACCAGTTATGAGTGGCGTCAGACAGGCCTTCGTCTTACAAAGGCCAGCGTAATAACTGTTGAACTCACTTTAGATCTCACCTATACAGATTCCAGCGGACAGAGACACGTTATGGAAGATGTGCAGATCTCATACGACAGCGTAAACGACATTGACCGTTTTATCGATGCCATAGCTATCTGCGACATGGTAATGGGACTTGACTTCCGTGTAACAGTTGAAGACATCGAGGAAGAGATCCAGTATCACGAAGTAGTATACGAATGGAAAGTATACAATACCGACGGCACCTACACAAATCTGCCTGCAGGCGCTCCTTTAGAGCCTGCGTCCACCAGCGGTCATGCCGCAGGCGAGCAGTATGTATACGACACCGAATATGTAACAGGCACATCTTTCTATGATTATGATAACGGTCTGCTGTACACCTTCCACGGTTGGGATGTCTACAGCCACTCCTCCGTATATAATCACGTTGTTTCCACAGGCTACTATGCGCTGGATGACGGCGATACCACAGCTTCAAACAACGACACAATTGAAATAACCGCAGACACATATATCTATGGCTACTGGACAGCTACCGAGCTTGAGCCTTCCTCTGCACACATCGCTATTGAGAAGATATTTATCGTAGATGGCGTTGAAATGTCTATGGAAGATGCCGAAGATCTATGGTTCCGCGTTGACACAGGTATTGACCGCGACGGCGACGGAGAAACCATGATCGATGTAGATTACTCCATGCTCTCAAGTACAGCAAGCGGTGAGTATAAGATACCCGTTTACCAGTATGACACACCTTTTGTGTTTACTGAGCACAACGCAGATGTTCCCGGTTACACACGCACAACGACTATCACAGTTTCCGGAAATTATATTGCAGGCAGTACAAAGTCCGGAGATTCAGTAACTGTAACTATGACTCCCGTATATCAGGGTGAAAACGTCCACTTAGGTACTGTAACCTACACAAACACTTACACCAAGAACGTCGGAACACCTGTTCATGTATATCCCGAGCTGACACTCGTAAAGTCCGCTGCGGATACAAATCTTGCGCAGGACGGAGTTGTGTTCACATTATACAGTGACGAGAGCTGCAATACTTCTGTAGCCACAGCTACAACAGCAAACGGCGGTCTGGCATATCTGGACTTCGGCTCTATTGACAACATAGCTCCCGGTGTATACTATCTCAAGGAAACATCTCCTCTTACAGGCTACCACGCAGATCCTTATGTATACGCCATTACACTCACAGCATCACAGACCGCAGAAGAGCTGCGCGGAGATGAGTATGTTCAGGTAACTTACTACACTCTTTCTGTGACCGTTCCTGAAGAGTCCACCGCATCCTATCAGGAGATTGACAGCTACTATCGTCTGCACATATACAATTCTCCTGTTTTGGGCAGTCTGAAGATCAACAAAGTCATTGAAGGACTCAGCGATGCTGACAAGAGCAAGGTGAATGCTGTCGTTATCATTCACGGACCTATTACTCGCGACAACAGCGGCAACATTACAGCTGTCGGCTCTACATGGCAGCTTGAAATAAACAGCGAAAGCAATTGGGAAGCTTCCCTTGCTGAGCTTCCGCTTGGCGAATATCTGCTCCACGAGAGCTTTGCCTCTGTACACGGCTACACATGGACAGGTGTGACATACGGCGACCTGAACACTACGGTTTACAATGACATCACTTCTGCTGTTTTCAAAGTAGAAAGTGAGACTCCTGTGAGCATTGAGCTTACAAACACATATGAGGAGTGGACAGCAGCCGATTTCTATATCAAAAAGATTGATGAAAACGGCAATGTGCTGCAGGGTGCAGTATTTACACTTACCTCTGACGAGGCAGGCAGCAGCGTCATCACCACTAAGACTACAGATGCTGACGGATACGCTCATTTCTACGGATACACAGTACCCGAGGGACAGAGCTCTGTCACCTACTATCTGCGCGAAGTAACCGCCCCTGATGGCTATTACCTCAGTAATCAGGTTTACAAGGTCGTCATCTCCGCTGTTACTTCAAACGGTAAGACCTCATACGAGCCTGTTATCTCTCTCGTCGCAGGCAGAAGCACAGGCTTTGACATAAACACAGACCTGCTGACAGTTACAAACTTCCCTGTACAGGGTAAGATCACTATCACAAAGGCGTTTACAAACGGCACTATTCCCGAGGGCATGACAGGTGTTACCGTTCAAATCGGCGGTCCCAACGGATATCTCAGAATCGTTGAGCTTAACGCATCCAACAGTTGGAGTGCAACTCTTGAAGGACTGGCTCTCGGAGAGTACACCATTTCCGAGCTGGACGCAAATGTTCCCGGATATACATGGAGCGTAGGTTACAGCAGCACAACAGTTACACTCACCGAGGCAACACCCGGCAAAACCTCTGCAGATACTGTCGTCTCAGGCAGCGCAACTGTTACAAATACTTACGTTCGCAACGACGAGTTCTTTGAAGTTCCCACCTCTCTGACCGTCAAAAAGGTCAATGAGGACGGTCAGCCTCTTGCTGGCGCGGTATTTACATTAGACCGTCTCAGCGCTGACGGCAGCAGCATTATCTCTTCCGCTTCCTTCACAACAGGCGAAAGCGGCACAGTAGTATTCGACCTGCTGACAGGCTTTATAGATGAAGACGGCAATATTATCGAAGGTCAGTATATCCTCTCCGAGACAGCAGCTCCCGAGGGCTATGTGAAGACCGACACCACATGGCTCGTAACCGTCAGGGAGAATGACGGCAGCGTCAGAGTGGTTCTCAATGAAAACAAGAACATTTTTGAAAACTTCTGGGATTGGATCGTCGGTAATGTCAGCTCCGGTGTCTGGGAAGACGGCATTCTCACAGTTACAAACGAGAAGAAGGTCGGAAATCTCACAATCACCAAGAGTGTTGTTGACGATGAAGGTCTTTATGCAGACGCAGAGTACTCCTTCACATTAGATTGCAGCGACGACGCCTTTGACAAGACCTTCACTCTCAAGGCGGGCGAAAGTCTTACTGTTGAGAATATTCCCTGGGGCACCACCTACACGCTGACAGAAGACACCGCAGATGCAGCATTTACAAGCGTTACTGATGACCTCGGAAACGGACGTATATGGGCAGATGCAACAGACATCACAGTTACAAACACTTACGCCTACACATTCCACAATGAACCTCTGACAATTGTAAAGGTCGATGCTGATGACAGCGCAAAGGTTCTCGCAAACGCAGGCTTTACTCTCTACGCAGACGAAGCACTTGAGACAAAGGTCTACGGCGAAGTATTCAGCGACGAAAACGGCTTAGTGCTTCTCCCCATCGAGACAGCAGGTACTTACTATCTTGCAGAGACTACAGCTCCCGAGGGCTACCGTCTCAGCACAAGCGTTTACGTTGTAACGGCAGAAGAGAAAAACATTGTAAAAAATGCAGGAACTGCAGATGCGGTAACATCTGTTGAGATGCATATCCGCATTGAAGGTCTTGAAGGAACTACAAGCAACCAGATCGACTACACCTACAGAATCGAAAATACTGCTGTAGTCACATCCGAAGTAAGTGTTACAAAGATATGGTACGGGGCAAATGTCGATCATCCCGACTCTGTAAATGTTACCCTGTACCGTGACGGTGAAGCTTTTGCCACCATCACTCTGAGCGATGCTAACGACTGGACCCACACATGGACAGATCTCGATGATGAGTATGAGTGGACAGTTGATGAGCCCTCTGTTCCCAGCGGCTACAACAAGACCGTACGCCGTGTCGGAAACGACTTTACTATCGTTAACACCCACGAGGACAATCCTAAAACAGGCGACTTCACAAATCTGTTCAACACAGGCGCTATGGCAGCAGTCGGCGTTGTAGGCTTTGGCGTTTCTGCATCAGCTCTGCTTCGTCCCCGCAAGAAGGACGACGAAGAGGCTGAAGAGCAGTAATCAACCTCACTGATAAGTCACAGTACAATCATAAAACAAGCTCCCATATAAAGGAGCTGGAGTCCATAAAGGGCACTGTGCTGATACTGTAACAGGCAACCGGAAACAGCCCCTTCTGAACGTAAACACAGGATGGCTACATTTCACCACTAAATTACACTAAATATAAATGCACCCCAAACCTAAGTTTGGGGTGCATTTTTTAATCAATTTTGGCTGAAAAGGCAAGCGCAGAAATGCCCCGGGGAAATCTCTTTCAGTTCAGGTACTGTCTGCTTACATTCAGGTCTTGCCTTGGGACATCTTGAGAAGTATCTGCAGCCTTCTGTGTTTTCGTTATAAACACTGTCAACATCCAGCGGAACTCTCACCCTTGCGCGGCTGAGTTTGGGATCGGGAATGGGAATATTTGACAAGAGCGCTGCCGTATAAGGATGAGCTGTACGGAGGACTATATCCTCACGATTTCCCACCTCCACAAGTCTGCCCATATACATCACGCCTACGCGGTCGGATATATGCATTACAACAGACAAATCATGGGAGATAAACAGATATGTAAGCTGACGCTCTTTCTTTAAGTCTACCAGTAAATTTACGATTTGTGACTGGTATGACACATCAAGTGCCGAAACAGGCTCGTCACATACGATAAACTCAGGGTCTGCAGCACGCGCTCTGGCGATTCCTATGCGCTGCTGCTGTCCGCCTGAAAACTCGCCCGGATAGCGGTACATATCATCTGCCACCAAGCCTACACTCTCAAGAAGCTCCGCTGCTGCTTCTTCAGTTTCTTTTTTCCCGAGACGGCGACCTCCGCATCTCAGACCTTCAGCGATTATATCCTTTACACGCATGGCAGGGTCAAGAGATGCTGACGGATTTTGGAATATTATCTGCATTTTTCGTCTCATAGGACGCATATCTGCACGAGTAATGTCCGTTCCGTTGTATACTATTCTGCCCTTTTGCGGCTCAATAAGGCGCAAAAGGAGTCTTCCCAGCGTGGTCTTTCCGCTGCCTGATTCGCCTACAAGTCCGAAAGTTTCTCCTTTGGCTATACTAAGGCTCACGTTATCAACTGCTTTTACAGGTTCATTTTTCTTGCCGTTGGCATAGAAATACTTTTGCAGCGACTGCGCACGCAGAAGTTCATTATCAGCCATGGATGCTCACCTCCGCGTCATCTTCACACAGCCAGCATCTGGCGCGGTGTCCTTTTGCGATCTCTCTGAGTTCGGGACACTCTCTGTGACAAATATCCATTGCCTTATTGCATCGTGGTGCAAAGGGACAGCCTGCCGGGGGAGCCATGGGATCTAACGGTGTTCCCTCTATGGATGTAAGGCGCTCCTCCGACAGAAGGTCTGCCTTAGGTATTGCCTGCATAAGTCCGCAGGTGTAGGGATGCGCGGTTGAATAGAATATATCATCGCAGCTTCCCTGCTCCATTACGCGACCGCCGTACATTACGGTCACTCTGTCGCATATATCTGCCACAAGTCCGAAATTGTGGGTTATGAACACCATAGCCATCTCATTTTCGCTGCATGCCTTTTTAAGAAGGAGCATTATCTGCTCCTGTATGGTCACGTCCAGAGCTGTGGTAGGCTCATCTGCAATAAGCAGTTTTGGACGGCACAGGAGAGCAATGGCAATCATAACGCGCTGTCTCATTCCTCCCGAAAGCTCAAAAGGATACTTTTTCATCATACTTTCAGGGTCTTTTATGCCAACAGATGCCAGCACGTCAACACATCTGCCGCGCGCTTCTGCTTTTGCAACTTTTTCGTGAGCTCTGACAGTCTCCATCAGCTGACTTCCCACAGTAAAGGACGGGTCAAGACATTGCATGGGATCCTGAAAGATCATGCTTATCTCTTTGCCTCTGAAATCGTTGAGTTCTTTTTTTGTCATCGACAGAACATCACGTCCGTCAAATGTGATGCTGCCCTCTGTAACACGTCCCGGTTTCTGCAGCAGATGCATAACGCTGCTCGCAGCCACACTTTTGCCGCTGCCCGACTCTCCGACTATGCCCATCACCTCACCGGGATATACATCATAGCTGAGAGCGCTGACAGCACGCAAAGTGCCTGCAGGCATCGGAAACTCGACCGTCAGGTCATTTACGCTCAGAAGCGGTATATTTTTATTAATCTCGTTCATTGTTACGCCTTCCTATGCTGAGCGATTTTCCGGAGAAAATGCATCTCTCAAGCCGTTGCCGATAAGGTTTAAAGACACGGCACATATAACTATCAGTATGCAGGGGATTACCGCGGTCTCCGGTCTTGATCTTATGAGCTTATAATTTACCGCTACAATGTTTCCCAATTCAGGCAGAGGAGGATCTAATCCGAATCCCAAATATCCCATAACGGTACATGTAAGAAGCGCTTCTGCCGCACTTGTCGAAACCTGCACAACAAAAGGAGCGGTAATATTGCGGATAATGTGCTTGCAGATAATGCTGAAATGTCCGCAGCCCAAAGCTCTTGCCGCCTCTATATACTCATTACCTACAATGTCTATCACCGCTGCGCGTATTACTTTTGCAAAGGTGGGAATAAAGCTGAGGGCTATTGCATACATATAGTTTCCCTCACCCCAACCCAAAGCACATTCTACAGCGACTACAAGCAATATTACGGGCACAGAGCTAAGTGCCTCTACCAAACGCATTATAAGCGTGTCACTTTTACCACCGAAGTAACCTGAGATTAGACCTATGACAGAACCCGCCACAGCTCCGCAAATAAGAGCCACAAAGGCTATCTTCAGCGTAGCCCGACCTCCGTACAGCAGACGAGTGAGCAGATCTCTTCCCAATGCATCTGTACCGAGGGGATGCTCACTTGTAAAGCCAAGGCGCTCGTCCTCTTTGGTAATCGTATAATAGTCTCCGTCTGTAATCACGGGGGCGAGAACACAGCTCAGCGTTATCAATATAAACACAACTGCGGCAACCACAGCGGGAGTATTCTTTATAAATTTTTGAAGCCCTGTTTTCCATGGGTTCGGATGCTTTTTCATTTCACTTGCATGTGTTTTCATTCATCCGCCCCCTTACTGAGCTTTCTGCCGTTTTTTCCGATTTGCTTTCTGAACTTGGGGCTGCACAAAACACCCAGCATATCAGTTACAAAACCAATGCCCATAATAATTAGAGCCAGAACCACTACGCTTCCCAAAAGTCTCTGCTGGTCTCTGCCCTTAACGGCATTGACAAGATATGCACCTATGCCGGGCACTGAAAAAAAGTTTTCAACAATAAGTGTGCTGCACAGCGCGGCAACAGCTATATTGCCCGCCACAGACAAAAGGGGCACAACAGCATTTTTCAGGACATGCTTGTAGAGTATTTTCCACTCAGGCAGACCTTTTGCACGCAATACCGTGAGATAAGGCTTTGAAAGTATCTCCAGAACTGCAGATCTGGTCATACGGGAAGCGAGAGACATGCCGCCAACGCCGAGAACGATCACAGGCATGACATATCCTTTCCACGTATCTATACCAGAAACAGGGAGAATTCCCAGCCACAAACTGAAAATAAATACAAGAACAAGCACTAAACAATACGATGGGATCGACGCCAAGAATGTGGAAAACGTTGAAACTGTATGATCGGGCCAGCGATTGTGATTTACAGCAGCAAGAACGCCAAGGGGGATTCCGATAAGTATGGACACAAGAAATCCCAACACAGCAACGCCTGCTGTGTATTTAAGACGAAATGCCACCTCATCTTTTATAAATGTGGCTGAAGATGTTTTCCCCATTTCACCGTGAACAACAAGGTCATAGCAGTAACGGACGAATTTTGTGACACGGTTATCAGGTGCATCAATTTTTTCGTAAAAGCTGTCCAGCGCATCACCCTCACCATAGGCACTCATGGCATCAACGATTGTGCCTGTAAGATTGGATGTCATCAGGTAAGCTATAAGAAGTATAGCAAAAAACGTCGGTATCATCAGAAGCAGACGCTTAAGGAAGTAACGGATCAATGAAAATCACACCAATTTCTATAGAATTAATAAATTATATCAAATATTTTATTAATTGTACATCAGCAGAAAACAATTAATCCCGAGACATATAGTCTCGGGATCGTTGCTCAATATAACTGCCGTCAAACGCCGGCAAGTTTGCGGCATGCAGAAGCCAGCGCGCTCAGCGTATTGCAGGATACCATAGTGCAAATAGACGCCATGGTCTGTACGCTGCGGATATACTGCCATTTGCTCTCGGGGATGGGATTAAGCCATATAACTCTTCCCGCAAGGCGCTTTGCCTCTTTCAGCGCAGCAACAGCGCGAGCCTGGTCAATAGTCTTGGTGTCTGAAAGTATCAGCAGCGTGGTAGCGGAATTCAACGCTGCAGGCTGCATAGCACACAGTTTTTCCAACGCAGTACCCAAATCTGTCCCCTTACCGTATACTCCCGATTGTCTTACATAGTTGCGGAACAGATCCATATTCTGCAGGCTGAATGCATCCGCCTCAAACAGGTTCTCTGAAAACAGAAATGTTCTTGAGCTCTCGCTCACCTGATTGAGCGACTGAATAAACCGCAGGGCAAATTCCGAAAACTGCACCATAGATCCCGATACATCACAAAGCAGCACCAGATGCTTGCGGCGGTGCCTTTTTTTCTTGTAGCGGAGCCTGTTGAAGGTGCCGCCTGTCTCAAGTCCTTTACGGATAGTTCTGCGAAAATCCAAAAGTCCGCTATGACCAGTATTTTTACGTTTTGCAGACAGCTCTCCGTTGATCCTCTGGGCAATGTTTCGTATCATGTCGATAGCCTTCGGCATCTCCGTTTCCTTGAATTCGGAAATGTCACGGTACATAAGTCCCAGTTCCGGGTCAAGTCCCTCGCAGCCTATGCCTGCATCCTCAGAGAGCATGTACTGCTCCATGGTAAATCGCGCAAATACCGAGCGGATAAAATTTGCGTACAGCTCAGGCTGGCGTTCCATACTGTCTTTGATTCTCTCGACGAACCTTTGCAGACTGTTGCGCTCTTTCTCTGCCATTCCCGCGTATGCATTTTTGTATTCCTCAGGCAGCTCCACGGGAATCTGCTCCAATTCCCTGTCTGCAGCCTCACGTTTTTGAGCTATCTCCTGCTCTTTTTCAATTTGTTCTTTGGCAAGCTTGCGCATTGCCTCCTCAGACAGGAAAAAGGAGTCAAAGCAGCGGTCAAAACATATCTGTTCATCGCGGGATTTGGCATAAACTGTTCTCAGCGCAGTTTTGACCTGTTCCCTGTTTTCAAGGTCCAGCACAGTCATAAGCTCTGCTGCATCGGCAGTTTCCTTCGGACTGACACTAAGTCCCTCAGACCGCAGTATTCTTGAAAAGGCAGACAGCTTTTCCAGATATACCCCGTGCTCAGGCATGGTGGTGCCCTCCGCAGTTGCCGCAATGTGTTTCCTCATTCAGAAGAGCCATATCCTCATTGCTCTTGAGCACAAAGCCTGCAGTATGGCGCAGAATATCAGGAGTCAATTCCCTCGCGCCAAGTGCATCCAAAGCTGCTGCCCAGTCAAGCGTTTCGGCAATAGAGGGCTTTTTCAGAATAGCCTCATTGCTGCGCAGATTCTGCACAGCCTGTGCCACCTGAACACGCAGCTGATCGTCCACATGGGGTAATTTTGCTCTGAGTATGGCAAGTTCTTTTTCCAGATCAGGATATTCAATATAAAGATATGCACAGCGACGGCGAAGCGCCTCTGAAAGAGGACGTGCTCTGTTCGATGTGAGCACAACAAAAGGAACACTTCGCGCCTTCACCGTACCCACCTCAGGAATGGACACCTGCATTTCTGACAGCAATTCAAGCAGAAATGCCTCAAATTCCTCGTCTGCCTTGTCGATCTCGTCGATAAGCAGTACCACAGGTTTCTCGCTGCGTATCGACTTAAGTAAGGGACGCTCCAGCAGGTATTCGTCACCAAACAGGGATTTTGTAAGTTCATCGCGATTCTCGGTATTCATATTCACCTGAATGCTCAGAAGCTGTTTCTGATAGTTCCACTCATACAGAGCCTTGCTTTCGTCCAGGCCTTCGTAGCATTGCAATCTCACAAGCTCTCTGTCCAAAACAGACGCCATGACCTTCGCAATTTCTGTCTTACCTACACCTGCAGCGCCCTCGATAAGCAGAGGTCTGCCAAGCTTAAGGGCAACCATCAAAACAGTTGCAAGGGTCTCATCGTAAATATATCCTGCCCGATCCATTTTCTGTTTCAGGGTCTGAATATCCATTATATTTCCTCCTTGGAGTCGTCAGATTTCTATATTTTAAATATACCATAACCGCTCCTCTTTGTCATTACGCTTCATGAGGAAAGTTCAGTTTTACAGTACTTCCCAAGGACAGTAACTCCTGATATAATTACAGATGAACTAATCATTTCAATTTGTTTTGCACACATTGCAAAGGAGCAAATATGAGAAATTATACAGTTAGAAAAGTTAAGGTCGGTGAGCTGCCGCTTCTTATTCTGCAGCCAACCACCAATGCCCGTCCAATCGAGAAAACACCCGGTATACTGTGGATACACGGAGGTGGTTACGTCACAGGTATGGCAGATATGATTTACATATCACGCGCGCTGAAGCTTGTGAAGCAGTACGGCGCAGTTGTTGTGACACCTGAGTATCGTCTGGCAGGCAAAGCCCCATATCCCGCAGCTTTGGAGGACTGTTACGAAGCGCTGAAATATTTGAAGAACAACGCAGACGAGCTCGGCTGCAATCGCAATCAGCTTATGGTTGGCGGTGAAAGTGCAGGCGGCGGTCTTACCGCTGCGCTGTGTATGTATGCCCGCGACAAGGGCGAGGTTAAAATTGCCTTTCAGATGCCGCTGTACCCAATGATCGACGACCGCGACACCGATTCTTCCCGTGATAATCACGGTATTTCATGGAACACAAGGCGCAATCACGCGGCATGGAAAATGTATCTGCGCAATATTGGCGATACTCCCCCTGCCTACGCCGCACCTGCGCGTCAGACCGACTTTTCGGGTCTTCCGCCTGCCTACACTTTTGTCGGCGACAAAGAGGCATTTTACTGCGAAACGCTGACATTTGTTGAGAATTTGAAGGCTGCAGGCGTGCCTGCTCACGCAGATGTCTACCCCACAGGCTTCCACGCCTTTGATTTGCTGCTGCCCTTCCGCAAAATCAGTAAGGCAGCAATAGCTGAGTTTGAAAAACAGTATCTCTACGCTGTGGATCACTATTTCGCCGCGCAGGATGAGTAAAAGCACAAAATTGTTAAAACCCCGACTTTTAGAAAGTCGGGGTTTTTGTTATTCAGAAGCTGCCGCATAGAAATCCTCGGCATATAGTTTTTTCAGCACTCGATTCCATGCATCGCTGCCCTCTTCATAGGGTGTCGGGCAGAATGTGTTTGTACTATCACTTGAGCTGACAGAGCAGGGAATAAACTCCGTTGCTCCGACAACGATGCTGCAGTCCTCAGCCATATAGATATGTTGGCGGACGATTACAGAGTCTTTATCACTTGGATTTGAATGACCGCCATAGCAGAAATTGCCCAGCGAATAAAAGATGGGAACGCCGTTATAATACTCCGTGTTCTGCAGAATGTGGGCATGGCTGCCCACGATCAAGTCAAAACCGAGGTCTGCCATCTGATGTGCCAGTTCCTCCACCCAGTTTTCCGGACCTGCTGTATATTCTCTTCCCCAGTGCATAAACCCGATGATCAGATCACAATCTTCATCGACCAGCTGCTGATACTGAGGTGTAATGTGCTGCATGTAAGCATTTACATCTCCGCCGTTAACACCGCTCTCCACAGTGTTGTATGACACAATGCCAAGTTTGATGCCGCCCTCAAGCTCTACTGTCAGCGGCTTTTCACGCGATGCCCAAAGTACACCGTTTTCATCCAATGTCTCCTTGGTCTCATCCAGACCGATTTCAAAATAATCTCGTGTGTGGTTGTTATCAAGTGACACGGCATCCACACAGCCTTCGGTCAGTACTGCTGCATACTCCGGAGGAGCGCGGAAACGGTATTTTTTGCTTTTGGCACTCGTTTCATTGGTCAATGTGCCTTCAAGATTTACCATGGTAAAATCTGCGGCATCAAAAATTTCCCGCACGCCTGAAAGCGGATAGGTGTAATCATCACCCACCACATACAGCATATTGTGTGATGCAGAAGCTCCTTGCCATTCATGGAGGGTTCCGATGGTTGTATCACCCGCAAAACAGAGTGTCCACTCGGTCTTGGGTTCAGGCTCGGGCTCGGATTCGGGTTCTGTTATCTGCTGCTGTTCAGGCTCAGGCTGAGACAGCGTGGGTTCAGGCTTTTCCGTCTGCAATTCCGTTATCTTAACCGACGCTTCACCTGTCTCTTCAGTATTTGCCAGCTTTATATTCTCGGCACAGCTTACGAAGAGATAGAACAGAAGCAAAAGTGCCAAAATGTATGCCAGTTTTTTCATGTAGATCACCAGGTTTATTGTGTATCGTATCAGTAAAAGTTTAAATAATTATAACGCAACGCATATATGAATGCAAATTGCAGTTTTTAATGTTTTTGATAGAGGGTATAAGCAGGATCAAATCACTGATCATTTGAACGCATAGCAAGCGTTAGTTCGGTAACATTCCAACTGTGCGGGCTACTTATATGTGTCATTTCCTAAAGGGATACATAGTATGTAACAGGTCCTTCATTTTGTAATTTGTCAGGGGAATCATCATGAGCAAACAAAACCCTTTCAACGATAATAACTACAAACACTATTATGGCAGCCAACTCTGCTGTGATAACCATCCATCAAAAACTTGCAATGAAGAAAAATTTCCTTGTTACTGCTGTGTAAAGTGTCTTCCGGGACCTGTCGGTCCTCGCGGTCCAGCTGGCCCGCAGGGGCCTGTTGGTGAGACCGGTCCCGTTGGCCCTCAAGGACCTGCCGGTGAGACCGGTCCCGTCGGTCCGCAAGGACCTGCCGGTGAAACCGGTCCCATCGGCCCTCCAGGTCCTGTTGGTGAGACCGGTCCCGTCGGTCCGCAAGGACCTGCCGGTGAAACCGGTCCCGTCGGCCCGCAGGGTCCTGCCGGTGAGACCGGTCCCATCGGCCCGCAAGGACCTGCCGGTGAGACTGGTCCCATCGGCCCGCACGGACCTGCCGGTGAGACTGGTCCCATCGGCCCTCAAGGTCCTGTTGGTGAAACTGGCCCCATTGGTCCACAGGGTCCCTTTGGTGAGACTGGTCCCATCGGCCCGCAGGGTCCTGCCGGTGAGACTGGTCCCGTTGG
>JAFTYM010000005.1 GCA_017461585.1 Oscillospiraceae bacterium
AGAAGCAACAGGTCACACATGGGACGAAGGCGTTGTAACAACAGAGCCTACAACAGATGCTGAAGGCGAAAAGATCTACACATGCTCTGTTTGTGACGAGACAAAGGTTGAGCCTGTCGACAAGCTGACACCTCCTGCTGATGAAGAGGACACAACACCTGATGACGGCGAGGATGAAGGTACAACAACACCTCCTGCCGGCGGCGAGTCCACAACTCCCGACACAGGTGACAACAGCATGATGGTAGTATTCATTATCGCAGCAGCTATCTGCATTGGCGGCATCGTATTTCTCACAATCAAGAAAAAGCAGCTTAGCAAATAAACGCATAACTCCATAAAAGAAGAAGCGACGGATATTTCCGCCGCTTTTTCTTGTGTAAATAACAATACTGGTGGCTATGATTTTAGAAAATCAGTGTGAACGTTAAAGTTAGTTTAACATCCAATAATTTATTTTGGTGTAGCTGGGGGATCGAACCCTTGACTGCCAAACTGCGAATTTGGCGACTTTCTGGCTGAACTACGAGCCCAAATTACCGCATCTTGTTATGTTCAAAATACAAACATATAACAATTATCATTAAAGAAACATTGACAACCGCATAAAAATGGTTATACTGATACTAATTGATACTAGATTATATCGCGGAGATGCATATGGATATTAAACTTTTTACACAGATGCTGAATGATAAGCATTTTTCAGATTATAAGAAAATGAAATATAAATATGCTGATGATTTTACAGACTTTTTGAAAACTATTGAAGAGTTATATTACAAAGAACTTCCGCTTGATGATTTTGCGGGGGCAAAGATTGTATATATGGATACCCACGCTGCAATTAGCCAGAAATCATTTAAGCTTTTGATGCAGCCGCAAAATGATGCCTACGGAATTAATGCTGCTGAAAATGAAATAGTTGCGACGTCTGCAATAGAGAGTATTGACTTTAACCGTGACAGTGTTCGGAGAATACTTAAAGGTATGGCTCCAAAAGATGAACAGGAAAGCAGAATTCTTGGTATAAAAAATGGTCTTGAATTCATTGCAGATACTTCCAATGCACTAAGCGAAGAGAATCTGTATAAGCTGTACATGACAACTGTAGGTAACTTTTTGCCGGAAGAGGATAAACTTTTGGACAGCCATTTCTACAGGCATGATACTGTATATGTAGTAAGTGATCACATTGAGCATTCGGGTATTGACCATGCAAAGGTACCCGTGTGCATGAAGGCGCTTATGGATTTTGCAAATAATGAAGATGATATAAACGATCTTGTTAAAGCGGCAATAATTCATTTCTATATTGTTTATATACATCCGTATTTTGACGGTAACGGACGTATGGCGAGACTTGTACATCTGTGGTTTTTAATTCAGAAAGGATATAAGTCTGCTCTGTTTATTCCTTTTTCAAGCAAAATTGAAAAGACCAGAAAACAGTACTATGATGCTTTTACTGCAGTAGAAGAGAATAGGAAGATCAGCGGAAGAATAGATGTAACACCTTTTATTATCTATTTTGTAAACAACGTATATAATAAAATAGATGATGGTACTGCTGAAGTTAGTACCTTGGCAGTCTATGACGAAGCTGTTAAAAACGGAAAAATCACAGAAAAAGAGTCAATGCTATGGAAGTTTGTGCTGTCTTATTACGGGCTGAACGAATTCTCTACAAAACAGCTCGAGAAAGACTTCGGCGATGCTGCTTATGCAACAATACGTGGCTTTGTTCTGAAATTTGAGAAGCTGGGTATTCTCGCGTCTACTCACTATGGTACAAGAGTGAAATATAAAATAAAAAGATAGAGGTTTTGCAGAATTCCTAACACTAAACCTATATTTATAAAGCGTATAGATCTAATCGATCTATACGCTTTAACTTTTGCTCCTTGAAAAATCTATACAACCCCATAAGTGTTATACAGGATCGAACGGATAGTGTGCAATGATACATGGTGAGCGTGCCCTTTGAGTAAGTACTGCATAGCAGAGCCTGATAATACGCGGCGTAGAATCGGCGCAGGAAATGACTTTTGGGTACAAATAATATATATAAATTTTTGAAATGTTGAGGATAATTATACCAAAAAATCGACAAGTACCGGTATGGGAAAAAGCGAATTTGAGTCTTGAAGAGGCAGCAGATTACTTCGGTATCGGCATCAATAAATTGAGAGAAATGACTAATGATACTGATTGCAAGTTCGTTTTATGGAACGGAAGCAAACGAATGATAAAAAGGCGAGTACTAGAAAAATACTTGGAGGAATCGTTTTCAATTTGAATGGTAATGGTAAGAAAAATATGGTATACTTATATCGTTCTCACCAATGGCGCTATATCGGAATGGAGAGGTGAAAATGGCCGGTAAGCGCAAAGATAAAAAAGGTAGAGTTTTAAAAGATGGTGAAAGCCAACGTCAAAACGGTACCTATTGTTATCGATATACCGACAGAAATAAGAATCGGCATTGTGTTTACGCAAAGACACTTGATGAGCTTAGACGCAAAGAAGAAAGTGTTCAACGTGATCTATTAGATGATATTGATTATGTCGCTGGTGGTTGTACTGTTGCTGAACTTGTAGACCGATATGTAAATTTAAAACGAGGATTAAAGCAGAATTCTATGAGGGCTTACAGCTCGGCAATTAACCGTATTCACAGAGAACCGTTCGGTCAACGGAAAATAAGAAGTGTAAAGTTGTCTGATGCAAAAGGTTATTACGTTGAGCTTCATGATTTGGGACTAAAACGTAATACAATCAGCGTGATACACTGTGTTCTTCGCCCTGCGTTTGAAATGGCGGTAGATGATGATATTATCAGGAAAAACCCGTTTAAGTTCAAGTTGTCTGACATTTTGCCAAATGATGCTTATGTAAGAAAAGCTCTTACAAAGGAGCAGCAAGATAGGTATTTAAACTTTGTCCGAGATTATGGTGGAGATAGTTTCTATGATGAAATAGAAATTCTGCTTGGTACCGGATTAAGAGTTAGTGAGCTGTATGGGCTGACACTTTTTGATGTTGATTTTGATAGACGTCGCATTTATGTACAGCGGCAGTTGTGCAGAACAGCGGACAAGCCGTTTTTTATAACTGGCCCTAAAACTGTTAGTGGAATTAGGTATATTCCGATGACAGATATGGTTTTTTTAGCCTCTAAGCGTGCTATTAAAAAACGTGTTGCGCCAAAAGTTGAGCTTTTGGTGGATGGATGTAGTGGATTCCTGTTTTTGACAAAAGAAGGCACTCCAAAAGTGGCTATGGGATTAGAAACGTATATGGACCGAATGTACAGGAAGTACGTTAAACTATTCGGGAATACTTTGCCGAAGATTACCCCACACGTTCTTCGTCATATATTTTGTACAAATATGCATCAAGCAGGAATTGATGTTAAAAGCTTGCAGTATTTAATGGGGCATTCGAATGTAAGTGTAACTATGGATGTTTATACTCATAACAATTATGAGTCTGTAGAAAAGGCGTTTGAAAGGGTAGCAGTTAACCTGTAAAACTTACGCCAAAACTTACGCCAATCGCACATTAAAATACGTAGATTTTTGTATACATTCGTGGAATGTATTAAGTGAAAAATGAGCGCATTTTTGGCGGCTCAAAGCGTTGAAAACTCTACAAAAATTGACGTTTTTCTACGCTTGAAAAATCGCTTTGAAATTTCGAAAACTTGGAGGGCGGCATGTATTAATAGATAATACAAAAGTTGAAAGTCCGACACCGAAAAGGTGTCGGACTTTTTTATAGTTTTGAGTTCCATTCAACAAGAATATTACAATGTTGCATAAGTTCCAAAAACTGAGATTTGCATACACAATGAGAGTGCTTTTTTGGGGAATAAGCGGTATCGTCGCAGATTACAATACCGACTGTTGAAAAAGGACAAAAACCTTCTATAACAACACGTGCGGGTGAAACTCGTAATAGCCGCTTTTTCTTAGAAAAGACAACTGTGTCAAGATATTCACCGACTATATTAGAACGCATACAATAGTTATCTTTAAAGTCTGTCCATGAATAGAAATGAGTTTTATTGACAATATGCCACTTAACATATATGCCATCGGTGTCTAATGTGTACGAACGAAGAACGCAGCTCAAATTAAAGAGCAGTAAGCTTTCCAAAAACAAGAAAAACAAGATCATAGCAAGGACATCGTTCTTGGGTTTATAGATAGATAACGCCCAAAGTTCCATTACAAGTAGCAGTGCGAAGGCAAATATAAGAACTATAACAATTATCTTGTTGGGTTTTACATGGAGTTTCATAGACATGTCTCCTTATACATTAATTGCTAAGACCCAATGAAATATACTTTTACATAACAAGTATACAATCTGTCACTTCGCGTTGTAAATTACACAAAGTGCGTATTTTACGCACTTACTATGGAAAAATTTGTGAAGTGTGATATGATAGAGAAAAATATATATCCCGGAGGCGCATTATGAAAAGACTTTTACTTGGCTGCGGAACAATTCAGAAAGAGCTTGAAGATGTAATAGAACAAAACGGACTTTGCGACCTTGACGTAATATGGCTAGAGTCGGGACTTCACGCTGTGCCGAACGACCTGAAAAAAGAGCTGCAGAAGCATATTGACGAAGCGGAAAATTATGACGAGGTAATACTGGGCTACGGACTTTGCGGAAATGCTCTCTTAGACATTACCGCCACCCATTGCGATGTTCTCTATCCCGCCACCGATGACTGCATAAGCGCGTTTATGTGCGAAAACTGCAGAGCTGCAGAGCTTCGCCGCGATTCCTACTTTTTAAGCCGCGGCTGGCTCACCATGAAAACATCGGACTCTCTCATCGAACAGTTTAACAAGGTCATGGAGCAGTACGACGAGGAGACGGCACAGGAAATCCTTGAGATGATGTACGGCAACTATAAGCGCATCGTCTATCTCAAGGTGGAGGACGAGATAGCGCCCGAGGATCTGGCGCTTGCAAAGCAGCGGGCAGAGGACATGAAGTTTGCCTTTGAAATTGAGCCTGCAACCATAAAGCTGTATGAAAAGCTTATTTTGGGCGATGAGACTTATCCCGGCGTTGCACGCCTTAAAAAGGGCGAGACACTTGATCTGTGGCATTTTAAGCAGAAAGGATAATAATGATGAATTATTTAGAACTTTTGAAAAACCGCAGCTCGTGCCGTAAATATACAAACGAACCTGTAAGCTGCGAAGATTTAGAGAAAATCATCATGGCAGCAAACGCAGCGCCCATAGGCAGCAGCAGAACAGAAGATATACACCTGACGGTGGTTGAAGACCGTGCTGTGCTGGATAAAATGGCAGAGGCCATGGAAAGACGCAGGGAAGATAAAGCTGCCATGGCGAATATCACAGAGAAAATTAAAGACGATAACGCAAAGCTGAAAGCGAAGTTTGACCCGTTTTACGGTGCGCCTGCAGTTATCTTTATCTCTCACCGCAAGCAGGATATTCAGCCCGGTATCGAGTATTGCAATGTCACAACTGTTGCATTGGCGATGCACCTTGCGGCAACGGAAATGGGACTTGGCAGCGTTTTTATGTGGGGATCTCTTGAGGCAATGCGCATGTACCCTGAGTATGACAATACTGCGGTTTTAGAGCTGCCCGAGGGATTTGAGCCTTTGTTGGGAGTAGCTGTGGGTCACAGAGCGGCAGAGCCGAAGGACAAAGAACTGACAGCCGACAAGCTGAAGGTAAATTATTTTTAAACAAAGCACCATTGTAAAAACAATGGTGCTTTTAATTATACCTCAGCTACTATCTTACCCAAATCTTTGTAGTTGTTGCCCGAGAAGTTTTTGATCTCAGCGCGGAACTCGGGAGAGTTGAGTACCTTTATCATCTGTTTGACAGGCTCTGTAACCAGAGCCTCTTTTTTTATGACAAGGTCAAAGCGCTCCTGCATAAGAGGGATAAAATCTATGCCGTCTATCTGACGGGAGATGCGCTCTGTGCCGATTGCAACATCTGCTTCGCCTGCGGCGATTGCCGCGGCAACGGTGAGGTGAGATTTTATTATCTTATTATAGCCGCGCACTTTGGAAGAGGGAAATGCTAATGCTTTAAGCTGTGTGTCCAGCAAAATTCGTGCGCTGGAGCCTGAGCGGCGGTTGAGTATGGTAATATCGCTGCGCTTTAAATCCTCCCAGCCGCGGATTTTCTTTGGATTTCCGCTTTTGATGTAAAAACCCTGTGTGCGGTAGGAAATATTGACCAATACCGCGGGAATACCGGGCAGAAGTGCCCGAACAAAGGGCGTGTTGTACTCTTTACCGTCGTACAGGTGACTTGCTGCAACGTCAACATTGTCCTGATACAAAGACAAAAGCGCCTCGAAACCGGACAGATATGTTCGCGCGGCGTTAATGTCCTTCTGCTGAAGGTGATTTGCCAGAATGTCAAGGATAACATCCTGACCCGAGATTATAATGTCGGGTTCTTCGCATTGTGGCGGAGTGAGCAGGGTGGAGTGTGTCTCGATGACCTTTACGGGACGGACAGAGTGCTCGTGGCGTGATCTTGCAATGTATGCGTCAACGTCATCCTGCGTAAAGCGGACTTTGCGTCCTATTTTGTACGAATGTATCTCGCCGCGTCGGATCAGGTCATAAATTGTGGAGCGGCTGACGTGCAGAATGTCAGCGACTTCCTGTGTTGAAAGGGACTTGTTCTGTGCCATAGGGGTTCCTCCTAAGTCAGAGAAATGGTGGTGTCACAAAATATTCCGAAAATATTATATCGTCTTTAGCATACCATAACAAGTATAATATTCGCCTTAAATCGCATTTCATGCGCTTTCGTACAGTTTCGCACAGAAATGCCGCCGATTTATTGAAGCGGATTTTATAATCAATATAATTAAAAGTGCGAAAACACGAAAACTTTTACGGAGGTATTTATATATGGGATATTATGAAAAAATTGCCAGAATCAACCTCACTACAGGTGAGATCAAGACCCAGAAGCTGGACGTAGAAATCGCAAAGAAGTTTATCGGCGGCCGCGGTCTCGGTACAAAGATCCTCTACGATGAGGGTGTTGCAACGGCTGATCCTCTCTCTGCCGAGAACAAGCTGGTTTACATCACAGGACCTTTGACAGGTGCCGCCGCTCCCTCTACGGGCCGTTACATGGTAGTTACAAAGTCTCCTCTTACAGGTATGATCGCATGCTCCAACTCCGGCGGTATCTGGGGTCAGAAGCTTAAGTATGCAGGCTGGGATGCTGTCATCGTAGAGGGTGAAGCTTCTGAGTGGACATATATCACCATTGAAGATGACAAGATCGAGCTCCATGATGCCCGTGAGTATCTTGGCGTTAAGAGCGAAGCTGTCGATGAGATGCTTAAAGCGAAGCACGGCGACAACGCTTCTGTTCTCAACATCGGTCCCGCAGGTGAGAAGAAGGTTCTCCTTGCTGCAATCATGAACGATAAGGACAGAGCTGCAGGTCGAAGCGGTGTTGGTGCTGTTATGGGTTCTAAGAAGCTGAAGGCAATCGTTGTAAAGGCAACACGCACAAAGCTTGATGTTATCGCGGACATCGACGCTCTCAAGGCTGCAACAGCACGCTCCATGGAACTTATCCGTGAAAATGGCGTTACAGGCTCAGGTCTGAGGGCTTATGGCACGGCCGTGCTTGTTAACATCATAAACAACATCGGCTCTCTGCCCACAAAGAACTGGCAGGAGTCCTACTATGAGCAGGGCGAGGATATCTCCGGTGAGACCCTTGCTGAGAAGTACCTTGTAAAGCCCAGCGCATGTGCAAGATGCCCCGTCGCTTGCGGCCGCGTTGTTAACATCAACGGCAAGATCGCAGGCGGTCCCGAGTATGAACCCCTGTGGGCATACGGCGCAAACTGCGGCAATAACGACCTTAATGTGATCAACGAGTGCAACATGCTCTGTAACGAATACGGTCTTGACGCTATCAGCACACCCTGCACAATTGCTGCTGCTATGGAGCTTTACCAGCGTGGAGCAATCAAAGAAGAAGACTGCGCAGGCGTACCGTTAGAGTGGGGCTCCACAAAGGCTCTTATCGAGTGGACAAAGCGCATGGGCGATCCAGAGACAGAGCTTGATTGGCTTATGAGCTCCGGTTCTGCACGTCTTTGTGAGCACTTTGGCATGCCCGAGATCTCCATGTCCGTAAAAAAGCAGGAGATGCCTGCGTACGATGCACGTGGTGTTCAGGGTATCGGTATCACTTACGCAACGTCCAATCGCGGCGGCTGCCATGTTCGCGGCTACATGATATCTCCCGAAGTTCTCGGTCTGCCCACACAGCTTGACCGTACAGTAACAAATGAGAAGGCATCCTGGGCAAAGATATTTCAGGATCTGACAGCAGTTATCGACTCCATGGGTCACTGCCTGTTCACATCCTTCGCTATGGGCGCACAGGAATACACGGACCTCCTCAACGCTGCAACAGGCACAAACCACACAGCAGAAGATGTTCTTGAGATCGGTGACCGTATCTACAACATCGAGCGTATGTTCAACAAGGCCGCAGGCATGAAGCCCGAGGATGACAAGCTGCCCAAGAGACTCATTGAAGAGCCCATCACAAACGGTCCTTCCAAGGGCATGGTTTCTCAGCTGCCCCTCACGCTGCCCGAGTACTATGAAGCTCGCGGCTGGGTAGATGCATTCCCCACGGATGAGACACTTAAAAAACTCGGTCTTGACGAATGTGTAGGTAAATAAGTATCATAATAAAGGGGAGGGACTTATCCCTCCCCTGATTTTATTCTAAGGAGAACGACCTATGATAGAGGTACGTCTTTTTGCTACATTACGCGAAGGACGCGGTAAAGTTATGATGCTGCCTGCGGAAAGCTTTAAAAACGCAGGTGAAATAATTGCATATCTTGATATTCCGCCCGAAGAGGTTTCCATACTTCTTATAAACGGCTTTCACAATAAACCCGAAAGCGAAGTAAAAGACGGCGATATCGTCGCGCTGTTTCCTCCTGTAGGCGGTGGATGATATGGACGAGAGATATTTGAGAAATCTGCCTGCTCTCTCGGAGAAAGAATGCGCCATTCTGCGGGAAAAGCATGTCGCAGTAATCGGCTGCGGCGGCTTGGGAGGATTTATAATAGAGCTTCTTGCCCGCGTGGGTGTTGGTCACATAAAGTGCGTGGATGGAGATGTTTTTGAGAAAAGCAACTTAAACCGTCAGCTTCTTTCGAACATGTCCGTTCTCGGCAGCATCAAGGCGCAGGCCGCAGTTGAGAGGGTTGCTGTCGTGAACCCTGATGTCAAGGCTGCAGCTGTCTGTGAATTTCTGACAGAAAAAAACGCAGCCGCCATTATTGAGGGCTACGATGCTGTTTTTGATGCGCTTGATAATATCGACGCCAGAAGAACACTTGCAAAGGCTTGCGCAGAGGTTGAAGTTCCGTATATATACGGCGCCGTCGGCGGCTGGGTTGCGCAGGCAGCTGTCTCAATGCCCGGAGATGGACTTGTGGAGATGCTTTATCCCGAGGGCACAGAGGTCAAGAATAAAAGTGTTCTCAGCTTTACGCCTGCTTTTTGTGCAGCTATGCAGGCTTCTCTCGGTGTGAAGCTGCTTGCAGGCAGAAAAGTTGAGACAGGAAAGATATATTATTTTGATCTTTTGAATCAGGAATTTGAAACTATTGCAATGATTTAACAGAAAATGGGCTGACCTTGTGGTCAGCCCAACGTATTTAGTATAGCAAAGCGTTAAAGTGATGTCAACACTTATATGGTGATTTTGCATCATTTCTGCGTTCTGCACTAAATGAAAGTGTACACTTTGTACAACATTCCATATTGCCAAACCCATACCCCTGTGCTATATTATAGTCAGAAAGGGTGATACCAATGTACAGGTAAAACCAAAGGTTCATAAAATTTGATGAACCACCGCTTTGAAATAAGCGAGATCGTAGAAAGAGAGGTTAAATTGATGTTAGATAACAAGAATTCAATGAAGTAACCCCTGCTTGTGAGTGGTGAAAGCACTGACATTCAGGGGTTACTTCTTTTTTTGTGTGTATGCTGCCGCAGGGCAGCTTTTTTTATGCTCTGAAACCAAATAAAAGAAGTTTACAATTCTGTAGAAATGTATTAGAATAAAGTGTTAAATGGGTTATTATGCCTTGTTGTAAATAATGCAAATGATGTTTGGAAATAGAGGTCACCAAGATGAAAATTGCTGTATTATCCAGCTTTACAACATCACTATTTTGGTTTCGTATAGATATGATGAAAGCGTTCGTAAATGCAGGATGTGAAGTTCTGGCTATTGGAGATGCACCTGAAGAAGAGTGGTGTGAACGCTTTTTACAGATAGGTGTACGGTATCGCAGTATTCCCGTAAGCCGAAACGGCACAAATCCGATAAATGATATGAAAACACTTTGTGCGCTGTACAAGCTTTTGAAAGAGGAAAAACCCGATAAAATATTCTCATATCAGGCAAAAACCGTGATCTACGGCGGAATTGCCGCGCGGATGCTGGGCATAAGTGAAGTGTACCCTCTAATTGCAGGTGTAGGTTCGGTTTTCCTCGGAGAAGGACTTAAAAGAAAGCTTATCAAATGGATCCTGTGCACAGAGTACAGGGTCGGACTTAAAAAGGCGGCGAATATATTCTTTCAGAACCGTGATGATCTGAATATGTTTACATCGAACGGGATAATTACAGAGGACCGTGTTGTAATGATAAACGGGTCCGGTGTCAATCTCAAAAAATTTACTTCTGCCAAGCTGCCGGAAGAGACATCTTTTTTATGTATTTCGCGACTTATCAAAGATAAGGGCGTTATGGAATACCTTGATGCGTCACGCAAGATCCGAAAACTGCACAGTGATGTGACGTGTGTTTTGGTAGGACCTTTTGACACAAATCCGTCTGCCATAAAACCTGATGAGCTGCAGCCCTATATTGACGACGGTTCTGTGGTTTATGTCGGTGAGCAGAAGGATGTATATCCTTATTTGATAAATTGTACTGCTTATGTGCTGCCTTCATATCACGAAGGAACACCGAAAACTGTTTTGGAGGCAATGGCAAGCGGCAGACCTGTTATTACAACAGATGCTCCGGGATGCCGGGAGACAGTTTGTAACGGTGTTAACGGATATCTCGTTCAGGTGAAAAATGTTGATGCGGTAGTTGAAGCAATGGAGAAGATTATTGCCGATCCTCAGAAAACAGAGGAAATGGCGAATAATGCGCGTAAAATCGCAGAGGATCGTTACGACGTAAATAAGATAAATGCAGCGATAATGAAAACCATGGGTGTAGAGGGGTAGTTATGATGAGTTTGTATAACAGAATTGCAAACCGTGAAGAAAAAATAGCTCTTATAGGACTTGGATATGTAGGAATGCCGATAGCGGTAGCTTTTGCGAAAAAGGCAGAGGTTATAGGATATGACAGCAACTCCGCAAAAATCGGACTGTATAAAAGCGGCGTTGACCCTACGGGAGAAGTTGGCGACGAAGTAATAAAAAGCACATCGGTAGTATTTACCGACGATGAGACAATGCTTCGCAATGCAAAGTTTCACATTGTGGCAGTTCCCACACCTGTAAATGACGACCATACACCCAATCTCGCACCTGTTGAGAGTGCCAGCCGTGTAGTCGGCCGTAATCTCACCCCGGGAAGCATAGTTGTGTTTGAGTCTACGGTTTATCCCGGTGTTACAGAGGAAGTCTGTGTTCCCATTTTGGAGAGGGAATCAGGCCTTAAATGCGGAGTTGACTTCAAGGTAGGTTATTCTCCCGAACGCATAAATCCGGGAGACAAGCTTCACAGACTTGAGAACATCCAAAAGATAGTTTCGGGTATGGATGAAGAAACTCTGGATGAGGTTGCCAAGGTATATGAAATGGTCGTAGAAGCAGGCGTGTACAGAGCTGAGAGTATCAAGGTCGCTGAAGCGGCAAAGGTCATTGAAAACAGCCAGCGCGATATAAATATTGCTTTTATGAACGAGCTGTCCATAATTTTCAACAAAATGGGCATTGACACAAAGGCTGTCCTTGAAGCTGCGGGAACGAAGTGGAATTTCCTGAAGTTCGTTCCGGGTCTTGTAGGCGGACATTGCATCGGCGTTGACCCCTACTATCTTACATACCGCGCAGAGCAGTTTGGTTATCACAGTCAGGTAATTCTGGCGGGCAGACGTATAAACGACAGCATGGGAAAGTATGTCGCAGAGAATGTTGTCAAAAAGCTTATTGCCGCAGGTACAGCACTTGACGGGGCAAAGGTTGCGATTCTTGGATTTACTTTTAAGGAAAACTGCCCCGATACAAGAAATACAAAGGTAATCGATATTTATAATGAACTGAAAGAATACGGTGTAACCGCCGTCATGGCTGATCCTGCCGCAGATGCAGACGAGGCAAAACGTCTTTACGGCATTGAGTTTGCAGACATTGCGGACATCAAGGATATGGATGCCATAGTCCTTGCTGTTTCACACGAGCAGTTTAAACAGCTTTCAGTTGCAGATTTTGACAGAATGTACAGCGGTAAAAACCGCAAGGTATTGGTGGACGTGAAGTCGATGCTTGATAAGCGTGAGTTCACCGATGCAGGATATATTTACTGGAGATTGTAATGCATTACTCAGAATTAAACTTTCCTGAAAACTCAGTTTTTCTGGTTACGGGCGGAGCAGGCTTTATAGGTTCCAACCTCTGTGAGGCGCTGCTCAAAATGGGGTTCAAGGTCAGATGCCTTGACGATTTGTCCACAGGCAAGCAGAAAAATGCGGATATGTTTTCAGATGACCCGAATTATACCTTCATAAAAGGTGATATAAAGGATCTTGATACGTGCATGGCGGCATGTGACGGTGTGGACTACGTCCTGCATCAGGCAGCATGGGGCAGCGTGCCCAGAAGTATTGAGATGCCGCTGTTTTACTGTGCAAATAATATTCAGGGTACTGTGAATATGCTTGAAGCGGCACGTCAGAAAAATGTCAAAAGATTTGTCTATGCGTCAAGCTCATCTGTGTATGGGGATGAGCCGAATCTCCCCAAAAAGGAGGGCGTGGAGGGAAATCTCCTGTCTCCCTATGCGCTGACAAAGCAATGCGACGAGGAGTGGGCTAAGCAGTACACCCGTCATTATGGTCTGGAAACTGTTGGTTTGAGATATTTCAATGTGTTCGGACGCAGACAGGACCCTGACGGAGCCTATGCCGCAGTAATTCCGAAGTTTATAAAGCAGCTGCTTGGCGGTGAAAAACCGACCATAAACGGCGACGGCCGCCAGAGCCGCGATTTTACATACATCGAGAATGTTATTGAAGCAAACCTTAAGGCGTGTCTGGCTCCGAAAGAGGCGACGGGCGAGGCATATAATATCGCATACGGCGGCAGAGAGTATCTTATTGACATTTACTACGGTCTGACAAAGGCTCTGAATATTGATGTCGAGCCTGAGTTCGGTCCTGACCGCCCGGGCGATATAAAGCACTCCAATGCCGATATCGGCAAAGCACGCAGGCTTTTAGGATATGATCCCCAGTGGGATTTTAATCGAGGAATCGAAGCTGCCATTGAGTGGTATAAGGAGAATCTGTGAAAAGATGAAAATTGAACCAAGCGATATGCTTACAGCTGTTGTGGTAGGACATGATCATCAGAACACGTTAGGTGTTATACGCTCGCTCGGAGAAGAAGGAATTCGAGTAAAGACGATAATTATATCTGACGGTGAGTTTTCTTCGACTGCATACAGTAAATATATTGATGAAGTATTTATTATACGAATAACAGAACTTACGAATACGTTGCTGACATTGGCAGCAGGTATCGACGAGCGTATACCGTTGATTCCATGTGGTGATGATGTTGTAGCTTGCATTTTAAGTGAGTTTTCCAAGCTAAATGGGTTGTATATTTTGCCTGTTGCAGAAAGTGGTAGCAATACGCTCCGACTCATGAACAAGAGCGAGATGCTGCGGGCTGCATATGCTGCAGGCCTGAACGTGCCCAATTGGGTAACTGTTCATTACAATGAGTTTAATTTGTTGGAGCAGCGTTGTGAGAAGCTTCGCTTTCCTTGCATGCTTAAACCTGTTAGTCTGCGTCCCGGTGGAGTGTTTGAGTTCCGCATCCTGCGGACGATGGATGAACTGTTGGATAGTATGGACTATATTAACAGCAACTGTTCTGTCATCATAGTTCAGGAATATATTCAAAAAGTTAAAGAGTTTGGTGTGAATGGATGCCGCTTGTATAGCAGCGGAGAGACCGTGTTTGGAGGAGTTATCGAAAAGAAACGTTTTTCGCAGTCCTCTTTGGGCTCTACAACTGCCGGAACTATACTTCCGGACAAATATGGTATCTGCGATGCAGCTAAGCGTTTTGTTGAACATATCAACTATCGCGGTATCTTTGATACAGAATTCATAACAGACGGAGAAATCTTTTATTTTGTAGAAATGAATTTCAGAAATGGTGGATACGGATATGCCTATACTAAAGCAGGACGAAATTTTCCCGCAATTTGGGCAAAAGAGGCAATTGGTTTTGATATAGAAAACTGTGTTGATAAACCATTACGGAATGTGTTCTTTGTTAATGAAAGTGCAGACTTGCAGAACGTTTTTGCCAAAAAGATTTCTTTGATTGATTGGCTGCGTGATGTTTTGCGCGCAGACGCTCATATGTACATCAATCGTAAAGATATGAAACCGTTACTGAAAAAGATTTTGAGGAAATAATATGGAAGTTACTGTTACCAAATATACAGATCGGGACAGGGCGGTGTGGGACAGGATATATCAAAGCAACCCGTCACTCTCCGCATACCAATCACCTGATTTTATGGCACAATTTCTCAAAACTGCGAAATTTGGCAAACGCCGCGTATTTTTAAAGAACGAGATTTTGATGTTCAAAGCTAATGGTGCTGAAATTATATGTCCTGTTTCTGTTGATGAACGTAAAAAGGAACTGTTTTTACTGGGAGATTTCTCTGCGGTAGGTTACTGTGATGTAATATATAGCAAAGATACAACGGCTGACCACTTTGAGAAAGTTATAGATGAACTGAAAAATCGTTATCCCGGATATGTTCTTAAGTTTAATAAGGTCAATGAATCAAGTGATTTTTGCTCATATCTTTTGCAGCGTAGTAAAGTGATTTCCCGAGATGAATGTGTCAGCATTAGCTTCAACGGTGACTATATGTCATATTATATGGCACTTTCAAAAAACACACGCCAAAATATCCGTACTGCATACAATCGCATGAAAAGAGATGGAAAAAGCTTTAGCTTTCAGATCGTTGAAGGAAAAGCCTGTTTAAGCGAAAAACAAAAAAATGATATGATTCGTGTTTACTGTACTCGAATGAAGGATAAGTTTAAGGACGAAGTTCTTCCTTTCCCGATTATGTATATTGCCCATCGGTATTTTAATCCTATTATTAAAAGTTTAAATACGCTGGATAACAAGTTTCATGCATTGTTATATATTGATGGGGAACTGGCTGCATTCTTATCAGGACTTAAGAATAGTGACGGCGATGAAATAGTCGTTCCGAGGTTGGCGATGAACGGAAAGTTTGATTTTTACGACCCGGGTATAGTCCTTTTACGCGAAACTGCAGAATATCTATGTCAGGAATGTCCGAATGCAGTATTAGATTTATCTCGTGGCAACGAAAAATACAAGTATGCTATGGGCGGACAGACACATTTTAACTATTCATTTTTGATTTAGGGAGGATTCCATGTATCTTATACGTCTGGACGATGCGTCTGATCATATGAATACGGAACGCTGGGAGCGGATGGAACAGATTTTGGACGAAAACGGTGTGAAGCCGTTGGTCGGTGTTATTCCGCTGAACCGTGATCCGATGCTTTTGGAATTTCCTGAGGATCCCTTCTTTTGGGAAAAGGCTAAAGCATGGCAGGACAAGGGCTGGCGCATTGCACTTCATGGCTATGAGCACGTTTATTCTACTGCTGAAGGCGGAATTAACCCCGTGCATAATAAGTCTGAGTTTGCGGGACATACGTTGGAAGAGCAGCGCCGTAAGATACGTGAAGGGCTGAGTGTTCTGCAAGTAAAAGGTTTGACTCCCGATGTGTTTTTTGCTCCGAGCCATACTTTTGATAAAAACACGCTGAGAGCGCTTGAGGCGGAAAGTGATATACGGATCATAAGTGATACCGTAGCCAATGATGTCTATTTTCAAGACGGATTTACCTTCATTCCTCAGCAATCCGGAAAGGTGCGAGAGCTGCCGTTTAAGCTTACTACCATCTGTCTGCACCCGAACTTTACATCCGATGCGGAGTTTGAAGAAATCGATGTGTTCATAAAGGCACATTCGGGCGAGTTTGCAGACCCGATGAGCATTGCAGAAACCACCAGAAAGAAAGGTTTTGTTGACATTGCTGCTGAGAAAATGTATTTCTTGAAGCGCAAGCTGTCATCACTCAGATAACAATGGAAAATTGCAGAAAAAATGCACCTGTCAGAATTCTGCAGGTGGTTACATATATGGGGCGTGGCGGAATAGAGACCATGCTGATGAATTATTACAGGAATATCGACAGAAGTAAGGTGCAGTTCGATTTTTTGGTGCACCGTGATTTCAAAGCAGATTATGACGATGAGATAGAAGCTTTGGGTGGGCATATATATCGTGTGCCGCCTATGAATCCGCTGTCGGGCAAGTACCGCAGAGCGCTGCGTGACTTTTTTGCTCAGCATAAATATGAAACGGTACATTGTCACTTAAATTATATGAGCGGAATCGTTTTAGCAGAGGCGAAAAGAGCGGGTGTTAAAAGAAGAATTGCCCATGCCCACACGGCAAATATGAACCCGGGATGGAAACAGTATGTCAGACAGTTGATGAAGTTTTCGATTCCCAAAAATGCGACAATGCTTGCTGCCTGCAGTAAACAGGCAGGTGAAGCGGTTTTCGGCGGACACGGTTTTGATATTCTTGCCAACGCCATAGATGCTGAGAGTTTTCGCTTTTCTGCTGAGAGCAGAGCGCGTGTCCGTGAAGAACTGAAACTGGAAGATGCATTTGCGATAATGCATGTGGGAAGATTTGTATATCCTAAAAATCATGCTTTTCTTATCGATGTTTTTGCAGAAGTTTTGAAAAGAGAAGCGGATGCAAAGCTGATTCTTACAGGTGACGGAGAACTCAGACCCGAAATCGAAGCAAAAGTAAAAGAGCTCGGTTTTGCGGACAAGGTGCTGTTTCTCGGCACCCGAGGTGATGTGGCAGAACTGCTGCAGGCGGCGGATGTGTTTGCGTTCCCGTCTCATTTTGAGGGACTTCCCGTTACGATTATTGAAGCGCAGGCGGCAGGCTTGCCGTGTGTTAAGTCAAACACGGTAACGGATGAGTGTGTTCTTACGGATTTGGTAACAAGTCTGCCAATTGATGACCCGGTTTTGTGGGCTGAAGAGATACTGAAAAAGCGCGGCTTTGTACGCCGGGACACGCTGAAGGATATAGCTGCAGGAGGATATGACATTACTGCGGCTGCAGAAAAACTTGAGAATTTTTATTTGAACGGAGCAGCATTATGAATAAGCCTTTGCTGACGGTTTTTACCCCTGCATACAACAGAGCTTACACTCTGCCAAGAACTTATGATAGTCTTTGCAGGCAGGAAAACAAAAACTTTATATGGCTTGTGGTGGATGACGGATCTTCTGATAATACTGCCGAACTGGTTGAGAAGTGGCAGGGAGAGGCATGCGGCTTTGAGATACGGTATATTTACAAAGAAAACGGCGGCATGCATACTGCCCACAATACTGCATATGCAAATATCGACACAGAGCTGAATGTCTGCATTGACTCCGACGATGCGTTGGCGCCCAATGCCGTTCAGATAATTTGCGATGCATGGGAAAAAGTGCGGGATAAAGGCTATGCAGGTCTTTTGGGTCTTGATGCAGAATTTGACGGAACGGTAATAGGCAAAGGATTTCCGAAAGAGCTTAAGGAGACAACGCTGGGAGATTATTACAGAAACGGCGGCTTCGGTGATAAAAAGCTGGTGCTGCGAACTGATGTTGTGCGTGAGTATCCGCAATATCCTGTTTTTGAAGGTGAAAAGTTTGTGCCGTTAGGTTCTCTGTATACTATGATAGACAGAGACTATAAGCTCTGTGTGGTGGATGAGGTTATTTGTCTTGTGGAGTACATGCCTGACGGCTCAACAAAGAATATGCTCCGTCAGTATCTTAAGAACCCCAAGGGGTTCAGATACAGCCGCCTGGTGACCCTTCAAGACAGAACAACGCTCAAACGCAGATGTGTTCTGTATGTCCATTTTGCTGCGGAGTCAATTCTTGCGGGAGAGTCAATGCTCAAAGATGCACCGTCAAAACTTATGGCTGTGGCGGCAGCGCCTTTTGGCGCGGCACTTGCGTTATATATAAAGTTTAAGTGCCGATAGATATGATTATGGGAAAGGAGATGCCAAAATGAAAACGTTAATACCGATTTTGCTGTTTGGCATGTTCTTTGCCTATCTTACGGAGAAGTCTACTGTGGGTAAGTACAAGTATGATAAGCAGACGCGGCAGAATAAGCTGTTTTTTGCGGCGCTGATACTGCTCCTTGCTCTGCCCATAGGATTAAGACGTATGTATAATGATACGGGAGCGTATATAAACGGCTTCAACGCAAGCCTGACGGTACTGGAGCTGTTTTCCTCAGGTGAGCTTTTCATACTGTCAAACCCTGCCTTTAAGCTGTACACAGCGCTGATACACGACCTTACGGGAAATTATCATATTTATTTTATGATACCTGCGGTTTTTACTCAGTATATGTTCATGTCAACCATCAGACGTTACTCAAAGTCGTTTACATTGGGTGTCGGTCTGTACATCTGCCTTGGAACATACGTTTTTTCAATTGCGGCGATGAAACAGGTAATTGCCATGTCGATACTTATGATGGCAATTCCAAAGCTGCTTGATAAAAAATATGTGCAGTTCTATCTGATCGTTTTTGTTGCGTTCCTGTTCCACACTTATGCGATCGCCTTTGCGGTTTTGCCTCTGTTTACGGTAAAACCGTGGAAATTCAGAACATTTGCTCTTCTGGCTGTGGTGGTTATAGCCATGTACAATTTTGAGTCCGTTATCGGCTCGTTTTTGGATTTTGCAAACGAACAGGGCAAAAGCGTGGCAGAGTATGAGGTATTTGACGATGCTCAGGTCAATGTCTTCCGCGTGGCGGTATACGCGGTTGTCCCTGCTCTGAGCCTTCTTATGAGACCGTACATTTTCGGCGATGACTATGACAGATGCTACGATCTTTTGATACACATGAGCATTATAAGTCTTGCGTTTATGCTTATGGGTCTGGTTGAAGGTGCGAATATGTTCGCGCGAATGGCTACCTATTTTGAGATGGGCATGATATGCAGTCTGTCGTGGATGATCGACAGAGTATTTACTGAGCGTTCAAAGCATATCGTAAATGTTTTTGCGTCGATCTGTTTCTTCCTTTATTTTGTCTATGCATATCAGTTTGCCCTTGTCTTTGATGACCATTACAGGGCAGTAACCATATTTGAGTTTATAAAATCGTTGCTTGTTGTTTAGGAGAGTTCTATGATACCCAAAACGATCCACTACTGCTGGTTTGGAGGTAACGAAAAACCGAAATCAGCGGTTAAGTGTATTAACAGCTGGAAAAAGCATTGTGCCGACTTTGAAATCATTGAGTGGAATGAGGACAATATTGATATAGATAAATGTCCGAAGTACATAAGAGACGCGTATGCGGCAAAAAAATACGCTTTTGTCTCTGATTACGTAAGGCTTAAGGTGCTGTTTGACAACGGTGGCTTTTATATGGATACCGATGTTGAACTGCTGAAGCCTTTAGCTCAGTTTTTAGGAGACAAAGCCGTCATCGGTTTTGAAAATGACGAGTTTGTAAACTCGGGACAGATGCTGGCTTCTGAGGACGGACATCCGATAATTGAAGAGATGATGAAGGTATATGAGAATATTGCCTTTTACGGTGAAGACGGAAAGATGTTTCTTTTAGGCTGTCCTCATGTGAATACGGATGTCCTTGTAAACCACGGACTTGTCAAAAACGGCAAAGAGCAGATGATAGCTGATGTGCACGTTTATCCTGAGGATTGGTTTAATCCGCTGGACAGCGCAACAGGCGTGCTTTGCAAGACAGAAAATACTGTTTCTGTCCATTGGTATTCGATGAGCTGGATATCTCCTGCAAAGCAGCTCCGTGTGAAAATAATGCGAAGAGTGAGACGCGCGTTAAAGCCGTTATTAACAAAAGGAAAGTGAATCGAAAAGATGACAGTTTTACAGGGATGTGCGTACGGCGCCGAATATGGCGGCAATTTGCTATCTAGAAAAAGCGCTCTGTTAATGACTGGGCTAGGTAAAAGGAGTGGAATTGATGATTAGCATTATAATTCCTGTCTACAATACAAAACATTATCTGGAAAGCTGTGTTGAAAGTATACTCAAACAGACATACAGAGATTTTGAGATTATTTTTGTTGATGACGGATCTACTGACGGCAGCGCAGAAATACTGGATACTTTTGCAGAAAAGGATGAGCGTATCAGGGTCATACATCAGGTTAATGCAGGAGTGTCTTCGGCGAGAAACAGAGGGATAAATGAAGCTCGCGGAGACTATCTGTCCTTTGTTGATAGTGATGATACATTGGAGCCTGATATGTATGAAACGCTGATCGGGTTGATTGAACAGTACGATGTGTCAATAGCGCACTGCAGTTATAATCGAGTGGAAAACAACAAAGTGAAGCGTGTCGGAAACAGTGGAAAGGTTTATGTTCAGACGCGTGAAGAAGCGTTGGATTGTTTTATATCAGGGAGATTGTTTGTCGGGAGTTGCTGGACCAAGCTTTATGCAAAAGAGTTGTTTAACGATGTCAGATTCTCTGCGGATATTAAAACGAGTGAGGATATGCTTGTAAACTTTCAGATTTTCGGCAAAGTTGATACTTCAGTTTTTTATGATGTGTGCAAATATAACTATCTTATAAGCGATACATCTTCTTGTATTAATACTCCAGCCATGAGAAGAGCACGTGATTTGCTGAGTGTAAACAGACGTATGCTTGAAATCAACGTGTGTGACAGTTTGAAAACAAAGCTGGAACGACGTGTTTTGTCTGCATTGTTGTCGTGCTATAAAGCAACTATATATATGCAGGATGTTGATAAAAAAGAGCAGCAGAAGCTTGCCCTTGAAATCAAGAGTATGAGGGAACGCGGAACAGACGTATCTTTCAAATCAAAATTTGTGTATGCGATGATGAGATATTGCCCTCGAGTATATAAGTTTGCCTATAAGATTTATGACCGTGTTCGGGTCCCGAACTATGATGTGTAAAGTTATGAATGAATTGATAAGTGTTATTATTCCTGTATATAAGGTCGAAGCGTATCTGAATGCTTGTATAGACTCGGTTTTGGCACAGACGTACAAAAATTTTGAGATCATACTTGTTGACGATGGCTCCCCTGACAACAGCGGTCTCATATGTGACCGATATAGGGAAAAATATGAGAATATAAAGGTAATACATAAGGAAAACGGCGGCTTGTCCTCGGCGCGCAATGCAGGTATCGAAATTGCGGGCGGAGAACTGATCGCGTTTATTGACTCGGATGATTTGTGGTCAGCGGATTTTTTGACAAGATCCTATGATGCTTTGAAAGAGACGGGCGCAGATATGTCTGTCTGCAGGTTTATGAGATTTTCAGACCTGCGCGAGATATCGGCAGCCGAGTATTCGGAGACGAAGTGCCTTTCTCAAAGCGAGGCATTTGAATGCTTGTTTGATGCAAGAAATGAAGATATGGTCATTGCTACCAATAAGCTGTATCGCAAAAAGCTTTTTGCGGACATTCGTTATCCTCACGGGGTACTGCATGAGGATGAGTGCGTGATACATGAGCTTATCGGTGCGTCTGATAAAATAGCCTGGGTGGATGAAGTACACTATTTTTACAGAACAAATCCAAACTCCATAACAGGTGCAAAATTCAGCCTGAAAAGGCTGGAGGAGACGCTGGCAAAAGAGCGGCGCATCGCGTGGTTTACAGAGCACGGTATGGACGAGCTTGCAAACCGCACAAAAATCGTGTATTTAAACAACCTCATGCGTCTGTACAGAACTGTGCAGCATGAGATAGAGGATAAGAAAGCGGCAAAAGAAGCCTGCGAAAAGTTGTATGAAAAATTCTGCAGTAATTACAGTTCAGGTTTAAACGGAAAAATGTCACGGACAGCGCAGATAAAATGCGCCCTGTTCAGGTTTTTCCCAAAGGTCTATTCCTCAGTTGAATATGCAAGGCTGAAACGAAAGGGTATCGTATGATAAAGAGAATTTTTAAGGCAGTCATCAGACGGTTAAAAGGTCAATCGGAAGAAGATGCTCAAAAAGAATGGTTACTTAAACATGGACTCCATATCGGAGAGAAGGTTGATTGTTTTAGTTGGAATGGAATTGACTCAGTTTACCCCGGCCTTATAGCCATAGGTGATGAGGTTACTATTTCTCAGGGATGCCGAATATTTGCCCATGATGCATCTGTCGGGTATCTGACAAGGTCTACCCGTGTCGGCATTGTTGAGATAGGAGATCACTGCTTTATAGGCGCAGGTACTATAGTTATGCCCAATGTGCGTATCGGAGAGTGGTCGATAGTCGGTGTCGGCAGCGTTGTTACCAAGGACATTCCTCCACACAGCGTGGCTGCGGGTAATCCTGCACGTGTGATCTGCACAACCGAAGAGTTTAAAGCGAAGCATGAGGAAGGTCTGCGTACCCATTTTGTGTCAAAGAAGCCTTGGCGTGAATGGGCGAATGCGACGGAAGAAGAGTGGGCGGAGCTGCGCTCTAAGTGTGCCGATACGTATGCTTATATCACTCAGCGGGAGGATGTATAAGTGTCATATCAATACAAAATCACGGTTTTTACTCCCACATACAACAGGGCGTATATAATTGAAAACCTTTATAAATCTCTGTGCCGTCAGACTTACCGCAACTTTGAATGGCTTGTGGTGGACGACGGCTCAACAGACGATACGGAGCAGCTTTTTGAGAGATTGATAAATGAGGCTGACTTTCCCATACAGTACTACAGAAAAGAAAACGGCGGTAAGGGTCGTGCAATCAACTACGGTGTTGATTTTGCACGCGGTGAGTTGTTTTTCAATGTGGACTCTGACGACTATCTGACAGATGATGCGCTGGAAAAGGTCGCGTCATGGGAAGAGACTATCGCGGGAGATAAGCGCTTTTGCGGAGTGGTGGGAAATCTCGGAACAGCGCCAGATGTAACTCCGAACAAATGCTTTGACGGACCGTACAGAGATGCGTCGCTGCTGGAGAGATACAAGGAATACTGTGACGACCCCATCGACGGCGAGCACGCCTATATTTTCTATACCGATATACAAAAAAAGTACCGATATCCGGAGTTTGAGGGGGAGAAGTTTATCACCCCCGGAATTCCATGGAATCGGATGGCGCACGATGGCTATCTGGTGCGTGTTTTTAACGATATTATCTGGATTTACGAGTACCTTCCCGACGGACTAACCATGGACACGGGAAAGTTTATGAGAAACCCATACGGACATGGATTGTTTATAAAGGAAAAAGCTGTTTTCTGCGGATATAATAAGTGGGAGATGTTTAAGTTTTATTACTCCGCTTATTGCGAGTTCCGCGAGCACTATACCTATGACAAGATCGCAGATTTTGTCTCCGCACCAAAAATACTGATGCGGTTTATTGACTTGCTGTTTAAGATGAGACATTGAAAGGATACGGTATGAGTAAGCACGCTTATTTGATTATGGCACATAACAACTGGAAGCAACTTAAACAATTGATTAGCTTCTTGGATTGCGTTGATGTTGACATTTACCTTCATGTTGATAAAAAGGCTAAAGGATTTGTTAAGTCGGAATTTATGGAGTTGTGTAGCAACTCAAGGCTGTATATTATGCCCAGAAAGAGGTTAGCATGGAGCGGAAGCACATTAACAAAATGTGAGATTTCAATGCTACGGAAGGCAGTAATTGGAAGATATGACTACTATCATCTGCTGTCCGGTAATGACATTCCGCTTTGTCCATTGGATGAGATACACAAGTATTTTGAAATGAATTATGGCGAAGAGTTTATATCTGTGAACTGGAATGCAACTGCTGCACCAGGGATATATAGCCGAATCAGCCAGTTTTATCTTTTTCAAAATTTTGTAGGTAGGGGCAATGTTGGCATTAAGGCTTATATATGGGAATTGCAGTTGATATTAATCAATATTCAAAAGAAACTGGGGATAGATCGTTGCCGCAATTTTTCTCTGCGATTGGGTAAAGGGTCACAATGGTTTTCCGTTACTCATCGTTTTGCCGAGTATGTAGTAAAGCAATATGATATGGAACTAAAACACAGATTTGCCTTTTCTAAAGCAAGTGACGAATTATTAATGCAAACAGCAATTCTAAATTCAAATGAATTCTTACCTCATTTATCTGAAAATGGAAATATGAGATTGATCGACTGGAATCGGTCGGCAGATGGGAACTCTCCGTATACTTTTACTGTAGATGATTACGACATGATGATAAATTCCGGTAAACTTTGGGCAAGAAAGGTATCTGAAGATGTAGACAGCAAAATCATTGATAAGATTTATAGTGCTATAAGCAACCGGGAGAGTTGAAGATGAAATACATTATCATCGCAGGCGGAGGTTTGGTAAATAAGGGTGCACAGGCGATGACCCTTATCTCCGTGTGTGAGCTGAAAAAGATATATCCTGACCACAAGATACTTCTTCTTGCGTGGAATACGGGAGCGGGTGAGCGAAAGCGCCATGAGATGTATGACCTTGAGCTTTTGCAGGTGCCGCCGCTTAAGTTTTCGGGCGCGGCTGCAAATCCGCTGAAAAAAGTGTTTTATTCTCTGCGCTACGGAAATGCGTTTACGAAAGCAGATGAGATATACAGAAATACAGACCTTCTGATAGATGTGAGCGGCTATGCGCTGGGTTCAAACTGGTCGGAAAAGGTATGTAATGACTACCTTGACAATATTGAGCATGCCCTTGCCTACGGGGTACCCGTGTGCCTTATGCCACAGTCGTTTGGACCCTTTGATTTTGAGGGTGAGGCAGGCGCGCGCATTGATGAGAGGATCCGCAAACTGCTGCCGAAAGTCAAGCTGATATGCGCAAGGGAAGAGGAAGGCTATAATGCCCTTAAGAACAGTTACGGACTTAATAATATAGTTCTCACAAAGGACATGGTTTTGGCAAGTAAGATACACGATTACACTCCTGCCCTTAAGGGAAAGCTTGAATATTCACTTCCCGATATTGCGGAAAACAGCATGTGTGTTATCCCGAATGTACGCGTTGCAGACAGTGGTGTGAATAACATTGAGAGCCTTTACCTTGCCGCTATAAATGCAGGACTTGAGCAGGGTCTTAAGGTGTATATAACATATCACTCCACACAGGATATGGAGCTTTGCGCCAAGCTGAAGGCTGAGTTTGCAGAAAACGGCGATGTTATACTTTTGGAGCACGATCACAGCTGCATTGAGTTTAATGAGCTTGTGAAGCAATTCCGCTTTGTTGCAGCCTCCCGTTTCCATGCTATCGTGCACGCTTTGAAAAACGGTGTTCCATGTGTTGCACTCGGCTGGGCGGTGAAATATATAGATCTGATGGATATTTTCGGTCAGTCGGCGTATATGTTTGACCTGCGAAACGAAACGGCACCTGAGGATATACAGGCTGCTGTTTCTGCTATGAACGAAAACCATGCGGCAGAATCTCAGAAAATCAAGGCTGCGCTCCCTGCGCTGCAGGAAGTGAACGTGTTTGATTTGACTAAGGAAGCTTTATAATGAAAATCGAACGTACTAAAAATGCAAAAGCAGGTATCCTGTCAGGTTTTTTAAAGCAAATCGTTAATCTGGGATTGCCGTTTATATCAAGAACCGTAATACTTTATATTCTCGGTACAGAGTATCTGGGGTTGGGAGGCCTGTTCTCGTCTTTGCTGAACTTTCTCTCTCTGGCTGAGCTGGGAGTAAGCAATGCGATGGTTTACAGCATGTACCGTCCAATAGCAGAAAACGACAAGACCACTATTCGTGCGCTTTTGGCACTATACAGAAAGCTGTACAGGATAATCGGCGGTATTATTCTTGCGGGCGGTATTGTGTGCATACCGTTCCTGCAGTACTTTATCAAGGGCGATGTGCCTGCAGATATGAATATGTACATTCTGTACGGACTGTATCTTCTCAATACCGTTGTGAGCTATTTCCTGTTTGCATACAGAGGCTCGCTGCTGATGGCACACCAGCGTGTTGACGTTGATAACATCGTAAATACGGTTATCCCCGTTGCAAGCTGGGTAGTACAGATGGTAATGCTGTTTGTTTTCCGCTCATACTATGCCTATGTTGTATTTTTGCCCATTGCAACGATTGTCACAAATTTTGTGAGATTGTTTTACGTCAAAAAGCTGTATCCCGATCTTCGCGCCGAGGGAAAAGTTGAACCTGAGCTTGAGGCATCCATATACAAAAAAATGAGGGCGCTGGTTGGTGCAAAAATAAGCACAACAGTTCTGCACTCGGCGGATAATATCGTAATATCCGCGTTTATAGGACTTACCATGGTAACGATATACGGAAACTACCACTATATCATGAGTGCTGTAGGCGGATTTTTAGGTATTATATACTCTGCCATTATGCCCGGTATCGGCAACAGCCTGGTGACAGAGACAAAGGAAAAAAACTACGGCGACTTTAAAAAGATGGTTTTCATCAATCAATGGATGGTTGGCTGGTGTGCTGTTTGCCTGCTGTGCTTATATCAGCCGTTTATGAAGCTGTGGGCAGGCGAAGCGCTTGTTCTGCCGTTTTCTGTGGTTGTTTTGATAGTGGTGTATTTTATCGCTTATCAGGGACGTAAAGTTGTGATCACATATAAGGATGCTGCAGGTTTGTGGTGGGAGGACAGATTCCGTCCCTTCGTAATGGCAGGTACAAATATCGTTTCAAACCTCATAATGGTACAGTTTATAGGTATTTGGGGCATTGTGCTTTCAACGATTTTAAGCCTGTGTGTCTCAATTCCATGGGAGACCTATACTGTATTCAAATATGTATTCAAACGCAGCCCAAAAGAGTATTACTTGTCACTTCTCAAGTTTTTGATAGTGCTTGTATTGACTTCTGCGGTTACTTTGGGTGCGTGCCAAATAGCAAACGAAGGAGTTTTGGCGCTGCTCATACGCGGATGCATCTGCATTGTTGTGCCGAATGTGATATTTTTTATTGTGTTCAGGAAAAGGGAAGAGTTTTCGCAGGTAAAGCTGCTGGTGAAAAAGCTTTTGAAAAGGTAATGACTTATGAAAAACATATCTGTTACTGTTGAAAAAGGATTGTGCATTTCCTGCGGTGTGTGCAGGGGGATATGCCCGAAAAACTGTATATCTTTCCGCCGTGAACAGGGAATGTATCTGGCCTCTGCAGACAGTTCAGAGTGTACAGAGTGCGGATTATGTCAGGCGGTTTGCCCGGGGTTTACCCATGTTTATGAGCCGTGCGGCGGTGCTGCGGAGACGGTCAGCGGAAGTGCACAGAAGTGCTTTAACGCATGGAGCAAAGACGGGCATCTGCGCCACATAAGCGCATCCGGCGGCGTGATATCAACGATAGTGCGTGTACTGCTTGATAGCGGAGAATACGACGGTGCATTTTGCCTTGATACATACGATTACAGCGCTCAGCTTAAGACACGTTTGTATTCAGCGAAGGATATAGAGGAAGGCTGGGGCACTTCAAATGCTCCCAAATCACGCTATCTGCCTGTTTCTCATGAAAATGCTGTTATGTACATGCGGGAAAACAGAGCTGCCCGTCTCATATTTGTGGGAACCTCGTGTGCGATCAGAGCCTTGCGCGCTGCAGTCTCCAAGCTGAGACTTGAGCCCGAGCAGTATTTATTTATCGGTTTGTTCTGCGACAAGGTATTTAACTACAATGTGTGGTCATATTTTGAGGATAAATACTTAAATGGTGCACCGCTTAAGGCAGTTCACTTTAAAAACAAGGAGAGCGGCGGATGGCCCGGTGACATGAAGTTTTATCCGAATGATGGTGAGCCTTTCTATGTGCCGCTGTCTGACAGGGCAAGGGCAAAAGCATATTTTATGCCTGAGAGATGTCTGTATTGCGTCGATAAGCTGAATGTGACGGCTGATATCTCCGTTGGCGATAATTATACCGGAATTGATGAGTCTGAGTTGGGCAGCAATTCAGTTATAATCAGAACTGACAAAGGTATGGGCGCTTGGGCATCAGCTGCTGAAAAGCTGGAGCGCAGAGCGGTATCCTTCGAGGATATTTCGCGCGCGCAGGCAATTGACCTGCGATTGAAAAATATGTATTTCGGTGACTTGCGCACAGACTGCGATGATCTGAACTGCGGAGTTCCGAGAGAGAAAAATGCTGCCGATTTTGAAAGCGAATGGAAAACAAGTATAAAAAGACTGCGCTCAGGTGCAGTTTATGCTGAGAAACCTGACGCAGTTAAAAAACAGATTTATAAAGACAATAAAAAGCCCTGTATTGTAAAGCGGGCTTTGAAAAAAATATTCAGATACGCAAAGCGCCTGTTGAAATGAGGTGATACGCATGAAAAGAATAATGCTGGTATTCGGAACGAGACCGGAAGCGATAAAAATGTGTCCCTTGGTAAATGAGCTGAAATCAAGAAAAAACATAGAGACCGTAGTGTGCGTAACAGGACAGCACCGTGAAATGCTTGATCAGGTGTTGAAAGCGTTTGGCGTTATACCGGACTATGACCTTTCAATTATGAGAGAAAAGCAGACGCTATTTGATATTACTGCGAATATTCTTGACAGGATCAAGAATGTACTGGAAGAGGTCAAGCCGGATATAGTTCTGGTACACGGTGATACGTCTACGACATTTGCAACAGCTCTTGCCTGTTTCTATATGCAGATCCCTGTAGGACATGTTGAAGCGGGATTGCGCACATATAATATATACAGCCCTTACCCTGAAGAGTTCAACAGGCAGGCAGTAGGGATAATCAGCAAGTATAACTTTGCCCCAACAGAGATGTCGGCAAATAATCTCATAAGAGAGGGCAAAAAAGCTGACTCCATATATGTGACGGGAAATACTGCCATAGATGCGCTGAAAACAACTGTAAGAGAAGACTACACTCACCCGGAGCTGGAATGGGCTAAAGACAGCAGATTGATTTTGATAACAGCACACCGTCGTGAAAATCTTGGCGAGCCTATGGTGAATATGTTCCGAGCAATACGGCGATGCATGAACGAACACCCTGATGTGAAAGCAATTTATCCGATTCACATGAACCCAGAGGTCAGAAAGACAGCACGGGAAGTGTTGGGCGGCGATGACCGGATACATATAATAGAGCCTTTGGAAGTGCTTGATTTCCATAATTTCCTGGCAAGGAGTTATCTGGTACTTACGGATTCGGGAGGAATACAGGAAGAAGCACCGTCTTTGGGAATTCCTGTTCTTGTTATGCGGGACACAACAGAACGCCCGGAAGGAATTGCTGCAGGTACATTAAAACTCGTGGGTACAAACGAGGAAGAGATATACAAGAATTTTAAATTGCTTCTCGAAAACAGCGAGGAGTATTCGAAAATGAGCAATGCATCAAATCCTTATGGCGACGGTTATGCCTCTGCAAGAATTGCAGATATACTCGAAGCACAATAGTAAAAAAGCAGAAATCATATTTCATGATTTCTGCTTTTTGTTATGAATATGCTCAAATATGATAAGTGCTCCGGTGCCGATAACAGCGCCGGCGACGTTGTGTATAATGTCGTCCGTCTGTGCATTACCGAGCAGCAAGGAAAACTGCAGCAGCTCAATGGCGGTACTCAGAACTAAAGATGCGAAAAAAGATATCAAAAGCTTGAAAAAAGGCTTTACGGTCTTCGGCAGGATAAGAGCCGCAATAAAACCGGCAGGGTAGAAGAGTACTGCGTTCATAAAATTGCTTCGCAAAAGCTCGCGCTGACCACCGGCTGTGAAAGCGCTGATATAAGAGGCGAGGGGACGCCAATTGGTGTCATACCTGTCGCTTACTGAGCGCAGGAATAATGTCTCGGATAAAACTGCCGCCAGCCATAAGAATACCAGAAAGCCCATTGCAAACCTAAATACAGCTCTGTTTTTGACAAGTATATGGAGAATACAGAGAGCGAGAGAAAACACCAGCAGCAATAGAATCACATCGTAATAGCTCATAGTGTATATCTTGAGGAAAATAGTCTCTAAAGTCGGCAAAACGCAACTACCTCACATAATGTTATATTAAAATTATAAGATAAAATAGGATAAAAGTAAACAGAGAAGTGATTTACATAAAATTTAAATTGTGCAGCGTTTTCTATTTATATCCATTGACTTATTTGAAATCTGGGGATATAATGTCAACTGTATAATTATCGATAATAAGGGTTATTGCGCCCTTTTACGGTAGTTGAGAGGTTTATTTAACATTGAGCCGTATAAAAGCGGTGAAATGTAAAGGAGGAAAACAGCATGAATGCAAAGAAGTTTTGCACAAGGGCGTTCACTTTGATGCTGGTTCTGTTTGTGGTCATTGGCTTAATGCCTATAAGCGCAATGGCTGTAGTGGAAGACAGCAACTTGGAAAAAGCTCTTAGCTTTATCGACGGAATCACCGTTGATAATTCAAGCAATGATCCCTCGACAGTTGTATCTAAATTTGGTACACACTTTACATGGGATAATGAGAAAAGAGAGGAAGGCAAGTCTTATCTTTTCGATTGGAGTTACTACAATGGCGTCGTTTTCGAGGGCATTGAGTATCTTTACGAAGTAACAAAAGATGAGAAGTATGCAGATTATGTTATCGAGTACATGTCTTCTCTTATTGCAGAAGACGGCACATGGGCAACCTGCTCCAACAACTCTTCCAAAGAGTGCGCAGGATATAACTCCACTCATGGCGCTGACTGCTATAAGACAGCAAGCCTTCTGCTTGATGCTTATGAGATGACAGATGACGAGCGCTATCTCACAATGGCAGCAACTCTGTATGCTGACCTTGACAGCGCTGCAAGCAAGTACTCTCTGAAAAATGCAGGTAATAACTATCGTCACACATGGGCAACGGATCCCTCTCCTGACCTGTGGCTCGACGGTCTTTACATGATCCTTCCCTTCAGAGCTGAATATGCAAAGTATATCGGCGACACAGAAGAGCTTGACCTTATTGTAGACCGCTTCCAGTGGGTAAGCGACAACATGTATAACAGCTCCAAGGGTCTGTTCTATCACGCAGCAGACTCTGCATCTTCCAACTCCGGAACATATTGGCTCCGCTCTATGGGTTGGTATGCTGCAGCTATGGTTGACGTAATGGACAGCATGGACGGCGAGAACCTTGAGGCGATGCAGGCTCAGTTCAAGAAGTTCGTTGACGGCATGAAGGCTGTTCAGAACAGCTCCAACGGCATGTGGCTGAACAACATGAATGCATCCTACTCTTCCTCAAACCCCTACGAGACAAGCGGTACTTCTCTTGTCTGCTATGCGATCATGAAGGCTGTAAACAACGGCTGGCTTGATGCTTCCTATGCAGATATGGCTGTCCTTGCCTTCAATGGCATTTGTAATGAAAAGCTGGACGGCGATACTCTTACAGACATCTGCTTTAAGGGAGCTCCCGGCAGCTCCAACTCCACCTTCTTTGATAACGAGGGAAAGGGTGTTGGTCCCTTCATCATGTTCTACGCTGAGGTTCTGGAGTATGTAAACAGCCAGACAATAACAGGCGTTGAAGTAACAACCGAGCCTACAGTAAAGGATTACTACATTGACGAGGATGCAGAGACTATTACTCTGGATACAGCAGGTCTTGTAGTAACAGCTACATATAAAAACGGTGCAAAGAAGACTGTCAGCTATAATGAGGGCAGCACAGAGAAGGATGGCTATGCTCTGTCAATGACTTTGGAAGAGGGCGTACGTGAGCAGACAGTTACTGTCTCCTATGCGGGCTTTGAGGATACATTTACAATTAATGTATATGAGCTTGGCTATTCTTACACAGAGAGCGGTGTAGTTATCGAGCCTACAGCTCCCGGTGTAACAGGCGTAACTGTTGTGGATAACAGCGATGACGAGGCTGTTGCCGCAGCTCTTAAGAATGTTGTAACCTCCTATGTTTCTTATGATATAAACCTTGACGGCTACACACAGGGCGATAAAGTTCTCGTAACATTGCCTATCCCCGAAGGCACAGTAAACCCCGTTGTATACTACGTTCCCGATGACGGCAGCGCTGCTGTAAAGCTGGATGCTTACATTTATGACGATGTTATCGTATTCGTAGCAGACCACTTCTCCACATACGCTGTCGGCGACGATATGGGTACCCGTGCAACAAGTGCTGCATCCGTTTCCGGCACAGGCAACCTTGTCGGCGAAGCAACATATAAACTCGATACAGATGGTGTTGACAATGGGGCACAGTACTTGATTGTTAATAGAGGTACAGATGGAACAGGATATGCACTGCGTAATAATAATGGCGATGCTACTACTGCAACAGTAACTATTAGCAATGGTTATGCTACTTTTTCTAATGACAATTATGCAAGTACAAGCTTATGGACATTTGATGCTGATGGAGAATACTGGGATATATATAACAATGCAAGATATATTTATCTTGGAAACGGTAGTGTTCTTAGTACATCCCAGCGAGATAATTTGCTTGTAAATGAGAATACAAACGGCAGCGTGGTTATTCGAAGAGATGGCAGCAGAAGACTGTACTTAAATGGTACTACTTATTCCAGCAGCAATAACAGTAGTACAAACTTCTATCTGTTTAAATATACACCTGGTGGTAACGGCGAAGCAGTAACATTCACAGTAACACCCGGCTCTGCAACAATTGCACCCGAGGGAACAACAACTCTCACAGGTACAGTTACAGTAGCAGGCGAGACAGTTGACCTTTCTGATTGCACAATCACATGGGCAAGCTCAGACAGCACAAAGGCAACAGTATCAGGCGGCACAGTAACAGGTGTTGCGGACGGTACTGCAAACATCACAGCTACACTCTCTGCTGTTGACGGCAAAGCCCTTCAGAATAATATCGTTCTCACAGTTCCTGTAACGGTTGCAAGCAAGAAAATCGTTGGTGCAGAGCTACTTGGCGGTCCCGTTGAAGTAGCTACAGGTAAAGTACCCGATTACTCCGGTATTTCCGTTAAGGTTACATACGAAGACGAAGATGGAGACGGAGACGGGGAAACAGCTACTTTTGATTATAAGAACCTGCAGTTCGGCGATGTTGACACAAGTGTTGAGGGAACTCACACAGTAACAGTTACTTACGGAGAGTGGGAGTTCGAACTCGAAGTAATCGTTTCTGCATTCGGCGGACTTGAACCGGCAACTACATATCCCGAATATCCCAACCCCGGTGCTGTTCGTGTTGACAAGACAGCAACTCATAACGCAGACGAGTTTAAGAGAACCGGTGTTACAAACGTTGAAATCGACGTTGCCGGTATCTCCTACAAAGCCGGTGTTGACGTTGTTCTGACTATCGACCTTTCAAACTCCATGGCATGGGAAGTTGGTACAACCACAGATAATTTGAACAACAATAAACTGCATGCTGTTATGGCTGCTGTCAAGAATTTTGCTAATATCTTCCTCGCAGGTAATGTTGATGGCGCAACAAACAACAATACCATCACAATTGTTACTTTCGGTGGTTATGATGCAGATAACTTCAATCCTACAGACAGTTCTATGATAGACGTAACGCGAACCCTTGTAAGCGCAACAGATGATTTAGATATTATTAATGCGATTTGCGATGGAACAAAGTTTACTGCTGTTGGTACTTATGAGCTGCAGCTTGCATATTATGATGAATCAACAGATACGGTTAAAACAGTAACTAACAATAACCGTGGTGACACAAACTACGACTTTGCATTTTGGCAGACTGAACAGGCTATTGATGCGGGAAATTTAGGTGCCGGAGACCGTGATGTATATGTTCTGTTTATGACAGACGGTTGTGCATCAAACTATAACGGCATTTACTATCGTACATCAACACCTGCTTTAATGCCCGGAACAGATACAAACTTCTCTGGTGATACTGATTATCGTACTGTGAACAACGGCGGTGAAGCTTGGACAGATTTGATCCTTGAGTCTATCGGTGAAAACGGCGGTAATATCTATGCAAAAAGACTTGTAAGCAAGGTAAAAGAAATCTATGCTATCGGATTTGATATGGCATACGGTTCTTTCAGCGGTATTAATGACTGGGATACAGATGGTATTGTATGGAGCGAAAGATTTAACGAAATTGTAAGCAAATCTATTATAGATGCAGATGGAAACGGTCTCATTGAGGTTACAGATGCAACAGATACAGATACACTCAATAATTTCTATACATCTCTTGCTTCTGAGCTTAAGCTTGCAGGTACAAACGCAGTAGTTCACGATACAGTTGGCAACAACTTCTCTGTACAGCTGGCAAGTTATGTTGTTGATAAAGATGGCAACAAGATTACTCTTACTATACCTCCCACTATTACCATTAAAACATACGACCTCTATCCCGCTGGTTCAAAAGATGAAGACGGTAATGACATTACTGGTGATCGTACCGGAGTTTCTGAGAATGTTGAAATTGTAAGCTTCAACAACGAAGGCACAGAGGCATACTCAACACTCATTGATAACGGTGAGACCAATATCATGACAATTGCCGAAGACGGCGCTATTACCATCAATGCCAAGTACTTCACATATACAAAGACAAAGGACAGCGTTGAAAACTTTGTATGGCACATCGGAGATATTACCGACAAGGAAATTGCCCTTGCTTTCGGCGCATATCTCGACGGTGCAATGACAGGTGAACGTCCCGAGGACGTTTACTACACCAACGAAGAGGCAACTGTTGACTACATTGACGCATTTGGCAAGCATGCACAGCAGACCTTCCCTGTGCCCGGTGTTGCATGGGGCGGAGCTACAACAACAATCAGATTCTACCTTGTAAACCATAAGGGTGAACCTGTTAACCGTTATGGCGATGTTGTTCCCTGGGCTAACAGAGTTTACGTCGGTGAACCTGTTGTTGTATCTATCAACCTCAACCAGGATATGTCGATTGCTGCCCAGACGGTCGAGGCTGCTGCTCATGTTCCCTCCGGATTCTACTTGTACGATTATAATGCGTACTACACAATTCAGACGACATCAAACAATGATGCAATCACAGGTGGAATCTTCCCCTCCGAGCCCTCTGACGATGCAAAAAAGACAACCGGTACAGGCGATAATGTTGTAACTCAGACAGGTGCACAGACAACAAGAGTTATTGCGTATGAAGATCCGTACTACACATGGTCTTATGTCGGCTTTGGTGTTCGTTGGGATTTGACAGTTGAAAAGACACAGACTGTCCTCCAGCCTGATGCAGTAGTTATCGACTACGGTAAGGCAGTACAGGTGGATGTTCTTGCAAATGACCCCGTTCGCGAGGGTTACACAAAAGAAATCGTTGGTTTTGTAAAGTATGACGCAAATGCTGATCTGACTATCGTTCAGCAGAATCCCGGCTCTGCAACATATACTGCAGATAATGGCACATTCTCAATTAAAGACGGTAAGGTACAGTTTGATCTGACAGGTCTTCTCTCTGAGGTACAGCGCGTATTCTACGTTGTTAAGTACACACCGACCGACGAGACACAGGCGCATAACTTCTACTACGTCTGGGGACAGCTGGACATCATTCCCGCAACCATGATGTACTATGAGACAAACTTTGCAACAGGTGTATTTAATAACAATGGTTGGAATACAGAGGTTAATACGACATCAAATGATAGTGCTGACGGTCCTCAGAACGCGGTAGCTATCGGCAGCTCTGATATTAAGAGCATTTACGGCTATGACTCTACATACACAAACGATGCAGGCTTATCCAACGCAACAAGCCTCTATGTAGAGGGTGAAGGTCTTGCAAGTACTTACACAACATTCACCTTTACAGGTACAGGCTTTGACATCATAAGCGGTACAGGTCCTGATCAGGGTCTTATCAAGGTCGTTGTTACAGATGCCAGCGGCAATGAAGTTAAGACGATATCCGTTCTTAACAAGAGCGAATCTGATCTTACTCTGTATCAGATCCCCGTTGTTTCCGTAAATGGTCTTGACCACGGCACCTACACCGTAAAGATCGCTGTTGATAAGTCATTTACAAATACGACCGATAATGCAGCTCTTGATGTTCTGAACCGCGGCAACCAGTTCTTCTACGACGCTGTCCGTATCTACGATCCTATCGATGTTTCCGGCGGTGCAACAGCAGCCGAAGGTACCGATGAAGCCGTAGCATTTGCCGCATACACCGCAGACGGCGAGGCGGATAATGAGATAAGCGAAGTTCGTGCAATGCTTATTGATGCAAATATGTTCGACGTTGAAGGTGACAACTCAGGTATCGTATTTGTTGACAAGATTAACGATGCAACAGGCACCGAAGGTGCGGATATAGCAACTTACGCTACAATCGGTCCCAACAACGAGGTATACCTTGTCGGTGCTCAGGCAATCGGTTTCTACATTGATATTCCCGCAGACAACATTCCCGCTTCTATCCACATTGGTGCTAAGTCTGCTGATGGAAAGCCCGTAGTACTGAGTGCAGTTGTTGATGATACAACAGTTTCGAATAGTGCAACATTTGAAATCAGCTCAAGCACATCGTTGTACTACGATATTATGGGCGGTAATGTAGCAACAGGCGCGGATAAGCTGTATGTCTATGTTTCCAATGAAGGCGAAGGAATCCTTTCCATTACTGACATTAAAGTTGCTTACGGCAGTGCTGGTACAGGTACTGTAAGCATTGGCTCTGATGCAGAGACACTTGAAAAGACAATTTCCAATGTTGAAAAGAGACTTGGAATTGTTCAGGAAGCTGCAAATTATGATGTAATTTCTGCAGAGTTTGCAGAGGAGTCAATTAAGAAAGGCAAAACAGCAACTCTTGTTATCACAACACCTGAAGCAGTTGAGTCCATTACTGTTACAAACAGCTTTGGCAGAACTGAGAATATTACTGTTGTAAGCACAGAACTTGTTGATGGTGTAAAGGTTTGGACAGTAACATTGAAGATAGCTGCTGTTGGTACAAAGACATTCTCGGCAACAGGTTACAGTGCAGACGGCCTTGCGGGTGCATCTGCAGATGCAACAATCCAAGTTACAATAAGATAAGGAGGAATCTACAATGAAAAAGTCTTATAACAAGCCCTATATAGCTGTGGAATTCTTCCAGCTTGATGCTGCAATTGCTTCCGCTTGCTCACGAAATAACAAAATAGCGCTGAACTTTGGTATTAACAGATGCACTTTGGAAGAAGAAGTGCCCGAGCTTGGATATTTCGGAAATGCGTGTGATCACAACATAAACGTTCCCGGCGGTGACGGTAATGATGAGATTTGTTATCACGGACCGCAGTTTGCCGACATATTCATGGAGTCCTAAACAATAATTAAACGAACGGGGGCGTCTGCTGATGCCCCCGTTGCTGTTAGAACACTCAGGAAAGGGGGAGAACCTGTGGCAAAGTTCCTTATTGGAGATGTCCTGCTGGAAATCGATTACAGCAGTATGCCTGTTGAAGGCGGAGAAAATTTGGACAAGTTTTCATATAACGCTGTTTGGCATGGAGAAAAGCTGACACTTCAAACGGAATTTAAAGAGCTTGATTTCAGTGGTGCCGAACTTAAAGTCGGCGACAACCGAGTTTGCGAAGTGTACAAAGTCGGGAACGAAAACATGCTTGTATACCATTGGGGAAACCTTTTTCGTGGGTTTGCTGTGTGGCCGGAAAGATTTGCGGTCACATATTCGCCCGAGATGCGAGGGCAGCCGGCACTGCGTGAGGACTGGTTTTTCAGCATAATTTCATTTCACAGGCAAATGCTCCTTCGCGGAGGATGTGTTTTTCACGCGTCTTACATTGACATAGGCGACAAAGCGGTGCTGTTTACGGCTCCGTCCAATACGGGCAAATCTACGCAGGCTGATCTGTGGTGCAGATTTGCAGACGCTGAGGTCATAAATGGCGACCGAGTGCTTTTAAAACAGAAAAACGGTGTTTGGTGCGCTTACGGATACCCAAGCTGCGGCACATCGGGTATCTGTCAAAACCGCACGCTTCCTGTTGCGGCTATCGTAGTGTTGGAGCAGGGGCAGGAAAACAAAATCGTGCAGCTTACTGCTGCACAGAAAATACGCGCGCTTGTGTCTGCCACGGAGGTATATCTGTGGGATCAGACGGAAATTGACAAGGCATTTGAAATCGCGGGGAACATTATTGCGGATGTTCCCGTCATAAAACTGTCGTGCAGACCCGATGAGGATGCTGTGAGAGTTTTGCAAAGTTTTCTGGAGGAAAGCATCGATGTATAACTTATCTGATTATCTTCACAGCAAAGCATCCCGAAATAAAGTCCCTCTGTCGGGAACATTTGAGCTTTCTCCCGTGTGCAACTTTGCGTGTAAAATGTGCTATGTTCGCAGAACACCGGAACAGATAAAAAATGACGGAAAAGAGATAATCACGTGGGACAAGTGGTTAGAGCTTGCAAAGCAATGCAGGGATGCGGGCACGCTTTATCTGCTGCTTACGGGCGGAGAACCCTTTCTGTATCCCGGTTTTAAGGAGCTTTATACAGAGCTTCACAAAATGGGATTTATTTTATACATAAATTCCAATGGTACGCTTATAGACGAAGCTGCTGTTGAGTGGCTGAAAAAGTACGCACCGGGACGCGTAAATGTTACGCTTTACGGTGCATCTCCCGAGACTTATGAGAGGATATGCGGAAATCCCAAGGGCTTTGAACTGGCGATGGACGCAATCAAAATGCTTACAGAGGCTAAGATACCTGTGGTAATTAATGCCAGCATGATCCCTGAAAATGAGTGTGATCTCGAAAAAATTATCGAGATAGGCAAAAGCTTGGGACTAAATACGAGAATGAGCACATATATGTTTCCTCCGATGCGCCGCGAAAGAGAAGATTGTGATTCCCGTTTTACGGCAGAACAATCGGCGCAAATGTATATGCGTAAAATAAAATGTCTGTATTCAAAAGAGGAATATTTTGAATTTCTTGAGAGAAATGCCAAAGGGAATACAGAGGAAGATAACGACGAAACATGGGGAACAGACACAGAGTTCATGCGCTGCAGAGCAGGACGCAGTTCGTTTTGGGTGAATTGGGAAGGAAATATGACCGCGTGCGGAATGATGGATTTTCCTATGAAAACCACACCCTTTACGGAAAATTTTTGCGACTGCTGGATGAAGCTTACGGACAGCGTCAGAAATGCGCATGTTCTTAAAGGCTGTGCCGGATGCAAAAAACGCAATAATTGCAATCCCTGTGTTGCTATGATATACGGCGAAACAGGTACTGTAGATGAAAAAGCACCGTATATGTGCAGATTATCGGAGTGCGTTTCGGAGATTATAAAGAAGGAACTGGAGGAGCTGCGAGATGAGTAGAGGAAGACATGTTAAGAATAAAACGGTAGATAAAATGTTTATAGCTATTGTTGCGGCTCTTATTATTGTAGTTGCAATACTGCTGATAGTGCTGCGTGCAAACGCCAACAGACCTGATGACGATGCTGCAGGCGGCAATATAACGGCATCGGGAAATACAGACGGAGTTGGTTCTGATATTACAGACTCACCTGAAAATGGTGACACCGACAGCGGTGCGGATTCAAATGTTGAAAGCAGCGTCGGTGCCGGAAATACAGGCGGCAATACTGAAACAGAAAGCGGAAATTCAAACGCAAATACCGGTAATTCAAACGCAGATACCGGTAATGGAAATAGCAGCACAGGCGGAAACACCGGAAACGGCAATAATAACACCAGCGGAAATAACAACGATAACAACAATAACAGCAACAACGACAACAACAGCAATGACAACAACGACAACGGCAGCAATAACGATGGTGATGCCGATGACGGTGATGAAGAAAATGATAACAGCGGGAATACAACAGGCGGCGGAGATATAACGGTATCACAGCCTAATATTGAGATCACCGAAAGAGCAGATGCGGATTATGAGCAGTGGCTTGCTGCGACTATGGTTGTATGTATTTCCATGGAGTATCCCGATTTTGAGCTTGACGGAATTTATACTGCATCTGAGACATCTTTTGAGAATAAATTCAGCAGCGATGGTACATATATCGTATTCACAAGCGGCGGAAAGACAATGGCTGTACACAGCGTTGCGTTAAGCGGCGAGAGAACAGCGTCAGGCACGAGAGATATTTCGTCTCAGACATTGGGATTTGCAACTTTTGACGTTGTAAGTCCTTCAAGCGTAAACACATCAAGTATGACAGAAATCTCTGTTGATGATCTTGATGAGCTTATAGAGCAATCACTTTTAATATCTGTTTATACACATTGAGGCGAAAGATATGAAGCTTAAATATGAATTTGTCGTTAGAGAGATCATGGGAGAGTATGTTCTTGTGCCGTCAGGGGAAGCGGCGCTGACATTCGGCGGCATGATAACAACAAGCGAGGTCGGAGCATTTCTTATAGATGTGCTGAAAGATGAAGTGACAAAAGAAGAAATGGCAGACAGGCTTATGGCTGAATATGATGTGGACATTGATACTGCAAATGCAGATATTGATGAGTTCTTGTCAAAGCTGGATCAGCTCGGAATAATTGAATAGAGTAAAAATAACACCTGTAATCAACAGGTGTTATTTTATTATCAAATTATCTCAAAGATACTTGAGATTTGACGATAATTTGATATAATAACATGTTGAGAAAGATTTGCTTGATGAGGTTAAACAATGTACCGACGATTTTTTAAAAGATTCTTTGATATAATCGTTTCTGCAGTAATACTTTTGATACTGATAGTACCTATGTTAGTGTTTGCGCTTATAATAAAGCTGGATTCACCGGGACCTGTCATATTTTGGCAGAAGCGCATAGGAATACATAAATCAACATTTTTAATGCCGAAGTTCAGAACGATGTATTATGACACACCGAAAGAGGTGCCGACTCATCTTCTGGATAATCCCGACAGGTGGATAACAAGGTGCGGCAGGTGGATGCGCAAAATGTCCATTGATGAGCTTCCGCAGATGATCTGCATTCTTACGGGCAAGATGAGTATCGTAGGTCCAAGACCTGCGCTGTGGAATCAGGACGACCTTGTAGAAGAACGCGACAAATACGGCGCAAACGATATACGTCCCGGACTTACAGGCTGGGCGCAGATAAACGGACGCGACGAACTGGAAATAGAAGAGAAAGCCCGTCTGGACGGATACTATGCCGAAAACTACGGCCTGCGTTTGGATTTAAAATGCTTTTTTTATACTTTTATTTCTGTTGCAAAGCATGACGGATACCTTGAAGGTGGTACAGGGAGTGCTGAAAATAAGATGCCGGAACACACGACCGGAGAATGAATATGATAAACAAACTTTTTTTAGAGGCTTTACAAGCCTCTTTAAAAATTGAAAAAGTTAAATGGGAACACGATATATCAAGTGAGAACTGGCAAGAGCTTTTTGCTCTGGCAGAAGCACAGCACGTTCTGCCCATGATATACGATGCTGTGTACTCCTGTCCTGCTGCAAAGAAATCCGACCCAAAGTTTTTTTCTGCAATCAAGGGACGTGTGTATAAAAAGGTAATGCTGCAGGCGATGAAGACGGAAGAGTTTTTAAAACTGTACGGCCATTTGGTGAAGAACGGCATCAGACCTATTCTGGTGAAAGGACTCATTTGCAGACAGCTTTATCCAAATCCTGATTACAGAAGCTCGTCTGATGAAGACCTTTTGGTAAGCGCTGATGAGTTTGTGGCTTGCCATAAAGCCTTGCTGGAATACGGAATGACGGCAGATCCTGAGAAGTCTGACGTTGAAAACTATGATGAGATCGCGTATCGGAAAGAGGGAAGTCCTTTATACATAGAGCTGCACCGCAGCCTGTTTGCTGAAAAGTCAGAGGCTTACGGTGATTTCAACAGATTTTTTAAAGCTGCACACCAAGAGACGGTAACTGTCAGCGTGAGTGGTACAGACATAAACACAATGAGCCATACGCTGCATCTGCTGTATCTTATCCTTCACGCTTTCAAACACTTTTTGCACGGTGGTGTAGGTATAAGGCAGGTTTGCGATATCTCACTCTATGCCAATGAATACGGCAGATATATCGATTGGGCAGATGTTACCGATAAGTGTGCAGAGGTGCGTGCCGATAAGTTTGCTTTTGCGCTTATAAAAATCGGAAAGAGCTGTTTTGAACTCTCAGCAGAAAAATCATGCTGTCATGCGGCAATTTATAATACGGATATTGACGAGACTTATCTGTTGGAAGATATTTTGAGCGGCGGAGTGTACGGTGGAGCAACTAAAGGAAGAAAGCACAGCAGTAATGTGACGCTTAATGCCGTTTCCTCACAGAAAAAGGGAAATGCAGTTCGCGGAAGTGTAATTCGGACTTTGCTGCCGTCTGTTAAAAAGCTGTCAGGTAAGTATAAATACCTTGAAAAGTACCCGTTTTTACTTCCCGTGGCATGGTATGACAGAATAGTCGGATATATCAAAGAGTCTAGGAGAGAGGGCGGAGTATCAGAAGCTGCAAAGATAGGTAAAGACCGAATTGAGCTTCTTAAAATTTATAATGTAATAGATTAAAAGCTCCGTGAAACGGGGCTTTTAATGCTTATCGTCGATGGCAAACGGCAGAAAATTCATCACGTTGACAGTAAGAATTGTATGTGATATTCTTATTTAATAACTGTTTTTATAATAGTATAACTGTGCGTATTTTTACGCCTGAAGAGAATTTTAAGAGTTGTGAGAGTTCGGATATGAAGGTTTTCGATTCGATAAAAAAACAATTCTATAATGAAGATCCGAAGCAGCTTAAGTATGAGCTGAGCTGGCTGTGGAAGCGTGTGAAGCAGTATAAGATTATGGTTTTTATGGTGGGACTGCTTGGCCTTGCCGGTACTGTTATGTCCCTTGCCTCCAGCGTCACTTCCAAGTATCTTATAGACGCTGTAACAGCGCTTGATGGCGACAAACTGCTGATTGCTGCAGTTGTTATGGCGGTAATGTTGCTGGGCAGTATTGCCCTGCAGGCTGTTTCGTCCCGCACGGGTGCGACAGTTCATGTTAAAGTTAAAAATCAGATGCAGCAAAAAACATACGGGTGCATTCTCCATGCAAAATGGGAGTCTTTGGAAGGCTTTCGCAACGGAGACCTTATCAGCAGACTTAACTCTGATATTAATGCAGTATCTGACAGCATAATAGGGTTCATTCCCAATTTTGTGACGGCTTCCGTTAAGTTTGCAGGTGCGTTCGGCATTATGCTGTTTTACGACCCTGTAATGGCGCTGATAGCACTTTTGGGTGCACCTGTTACTATGGTGATGTCCAAAATATTAATGCGCAAGCTGCGTGACCATAACCGTCATATGAAGGAACTGAGCGGTGAGATAATGTCTTTTCAGGAGGATTCTTTCAGAAACCTCACCAGCATCAAGGCGTTTTCCGTTACAGGATATTATGAGGACGAGATGGGCAGACTTCACGGCACTTATGAGAATGCATATCTCTCCTTCAATTCGTTCCAAATCAAGATTTCCACAGTAATGTCGCTTGTGGGGGTTGTGGTGACTACAGCCTGCTTCGGTTGGGGCATTTACAGACTGTGGACAGGTCACATTACATACGGCTCGCTGACGCTGTTTCTGCAGCTTGCATCAACTCTGCGCGGAGCATTTTCCTCCCTTGTGTCAATGGCGCAGCAGGCGATATCAATTACAACTTCTGCAGGCAGAATAATCGCTGTTGAAGATCTTGCAAAAGAAGATGCAAGCGTACCCGAAGGCTTTAAAGACGAAGCTGAGCTTTCTGTATTGCTTGAAAACGTCTCTTTCAGATATCAGAGCGGAGAGACGGTTCTGGAGACATTTGATTTTGCGGCGTATCCCGGAGATCAGATAGCCATTACAGGGCCTTCCGGTGAGGGCAAAACCACACTTCTTAGAATACTGCTTGGCCTTGTTGATCCTGTGGAGGGAAAGGCGGAACTTGCAGGTAAAAACAGATATACCGTTTCAGCCGGTACAAGAGGGGCATTTGCGTATGTACCTCAGGGCAACAGCATATTTACGGGCACAGTTGCGCAAAATCTTCGCATAGTAAAGCCAGATGCATCTGATGAGGAGATTGAAGCTGCGCTGAAGACCGCGTGCGCATGGGAGTTTGTAAGCAGCTTTGCTGACGGTACAGAGCACATGCTGGGTGCGGGAGGAAGAGGTATTTCCGAAGGACAGGCTCAACGAATCGCCATAGCACGTGCGCTTCTGAGAAAAGCGCCCATACTGCTGCTTGATGAAGCCACTTCAGGCTTGGATATAGAGACCGAAAAGAAGCTTATGAGCAATCTGAAAGAGAGCGGTATGGTGCATACATGCATACTGGTAACTCACAGACCTGAAAGCACCCGGTACTGCAACCGCGCGTATGAGGTTCAGGGCGGCAGCGTTAGAGAGGTTCACCATGGAGCATAATGTTAAAGTAGTGCCTTCAGATGTGATGACTGAACATATCTGTGAGCTTCTTGAGGAAACTGATAACGTTCCGCTGGTTATAAGCGGCAGCAGCATGTCTCCGTTTTTGGTGCACGGCAGAGATACTGTGTATTTATCAAAAATCAGAAGCACGGTTAAACGCGGAAATATGATCTTTTACAGAAGAGATAACGGAAAGGTCATACTTCACCGTGTTATTAAAGTGAAAGAAAACGGCTGCGACATGGTCGGCGATGCTCAGACTGTCATAGAGCCGAATGTCAGTTATGACAATATGATAGCCGTTGTAACGGCGGTCACAAGAAAAGGCAAGCTGCTGAAACGCAGCAGCATTTGCTGGCTGTTTTTTGAAAAACTGTGGATCAGAATGATAAAACTCAGACCTTTTATTGTAAAGGTTTATACTAAACTTGTCGGTAGATGATAAGCGGAAAGTGGAGAAAGACTTATGATAGATATGCATTGTCATATTTTGCCCGGAGTTGATGATGGGTCAAGTGATCTTCAAGACTCTGTTGAAATGGCGCGTCTGGCTGCGGAGAGCGGCGTTGTCGGCATAGTGGCAACGCCTCATTGTGCAGGCGACGGGGCTGATATGATGCGTAAGAGTTTTTCTCTTTTGCGTGAAGTTATTAAGGATGAGAAGATACCTGTTGAGCTGTTTTTGGGTATGGAAATATTCGGAACATGGGCAACAGCAGAGCTTTTGAAGGAAGGCAGGCTGTTTACGCTTAACGGATCTGATTATCCTCTTATAGAGTTTGATTTTCACGCAGACGGTAATGAATGTGTGAGAATACTGCGCGAAGTATCGCGTGAGGGATACAGACCTGTTGTTGCCCACCCGGAACGATATGATTTTATTGCGAGAGATCCCGGACTTATAAAGACTATGTGCGATATGGGCTGCCTGCTTCAGATCAACAGAGGAAGCTTACTCGGCAGATTCGGAAAGAAAGCGCAGAGTCTGGCGTTTATGCTGGTTGAGCGTGATCTGGCAGCGATGGTGGCTAGTGATGCACACTCATCTGCGGTAAGAACAACGTGGATGAGAGACGTGAAAGAATTGCTGGAAAGAGAGTTTTCTGCTGAAACTGCGGAAAAACTGCTTGTTGCAAATCCGCTAAGTATTCTGAAAAACGAAAAACTTGTATATGAGCCGAAATGGTTTAAATAAAGAGGCGAACTGCTTATGAAAAACAAAAAGTGGGTATATCCGCTGCTGATAATTCTGTGTCTTGCTGTTTTTGCGGGATATAAACTGATAGTCAGCGCGGCGACGGATACAAAGGCGCCTGTTATCAGCGCTTTAGGAGACATACAGGTTGAGGTGGCGGCTGACTACAGCGCATTCCTCACAGGTGTTTCCGCTTCTGACAACAGAGACGGTGATGTTACAGGAAGTATAGTTGTTGAGAAAGTTGAACTGCTTGACAGCGACGGAACCATATCTGTAACTTACGCAGCGTTTGACAGCGCAGGCAATGTTGCAAAAACTGAGCGTACGGGAATGTACACAGACTATGAAAGCCCGAGATTTACTCTCAGCGCTCCTCTTGCGTTCAGCTCTTCAAACTTTGACGTTTTAAAAATCGTAGGCGCTACAGACAAGATCGACGGCAATATCCAGCACCGTGTAAGAGCAACTCTGATGGATGATGCTTCCATAACATCAATGGGTGTACACGATGTTCAGTTCCGCGTAACAAACTCGTTGGGTGATGCTGTTGAGATCATTTTGCCTGTAGAGGTCTACTCCGGAAGCGGATATAACGCAAAGCTTACGCTTACGGACTATCTCATCTATCTGCCTGTTGGTGCGGATTTTGACGAGGACGATTATCTTAATGCCATGGTTTGCTACGGCGAAGAGGTGGCTTTGAGCGGAGAAAACAGAAATAAGTACAGCGTGCATACCAACGGATATGTCGATACGGATACTCCGGGGGTTTACACAATTTCGTACGAAGTGGTATATAATCAGATTTATATTGGTTATTCAAAACTGATAGTAGTGGTGGAAGGATAGAAATATGGAACATAGCAATGAATATAATTCTGTACAGTCTGCTGCTTTACCCTTCGATCCAATTGTTATCGTTATTGATGTGCTGAAAAGATGGCTTCTTATCGTTTTGGCTGCGCTTATTGTGGGCGTTTGTACTTATATCGCGGTGGATGCTGCTTACAAACCCATATACCAGACGAACACAACTTTTGTTGTTACAAACAGAAGCAGTTCTTCCACGGTTTACTCAAACCTTTCCTCAGCAAACTCTCTGGCAACTGTTTTTACTGATTTATTAAACAGCTCCATTCTGCATAAGACCATAGCTGGGGAGACAGGCATCACAAATTTTGACGGAACGGTTACGGCGGCTGTTATTCCTGAGACAAACCTTATAACGATGAAGGTTGCAGCCTCCGACCCCAGAACGGCATTTCTTGTAACAAGAGCGATCATTGAGCACCACGAAGAATTGACGTATCAGGTGGTGGGTGGAATATCCCTTGAAGTTCTGCAGAGCCCTTCTGTGCCTTCGGCACCTGTTAACAGAAGCAATGCAGCAGGACAGATGAAGCGCATGATGCTTATTGCGGCTGTGGGTATGTGTATTGTCATAGCATGGTACTCTTACACCCGTGACAAGATACGCAGCGAACGTGAAGTACGGCGCAAGCTGGATTGCTCCTGCTTGGGTGAGATACCTCATGAGGACAAATACAAGACATTGCGTGCACGGATAAAGCGCCGCAAGACAAGCATTCTCATTACAAAGCCCGCTACGGGATTCAGGTTTACAGAAGCTGTCCGCAAGCTCAGACAGAGAGTTGAGCAGCGTATGGGTGACGGAAATGTGCTGATGGTTACAAGCCTTCTGGAAAACGAGGGTAAGTCTACGATCGCTGTAAACCTTGCACTTGCGCTTGCAAAAAAGCACGGCAACGTTCTGCTTATAGACTGCGATATGCATAAGCCTGCGTGCCACATGCTTCTGGAGCAGAAAAATGTAGAAAAAGGCTTGAGAGATGTTCTTGCAGGCAGCGTTAAGCTTGCCGATACTGTGCGTCAGTACAAGAACACGAATCTGTACCTGCTGTTGGAGCGTAAGTCCAATCTCAGCAGCGGCGATCTGCTGGCGTCTGAGAGAATGCAGGCTCTTATCAATTGGGCAAAAAATGAGTTTGACTATGTAGTGCTGGATCTTCCTCCGATGTCTGTTGTGTCGGATGCGGAAACAGTAATGGAACTTGCAGATGCAAGCATACTGGTAGTTCGCCAGAATATGTCAACTGCACGCGGAATCAATAAAGCAATTGCAGCGCTTGATTCCGGTAAGGCGAAGCTTTTGGGATGCGTGCTGAACAACACATATTCAACATTCCTGTATTCCGGTCAGGGCTCGCGTTACGGAGTATATGGTAAGTACGGAAAGTATAGATACGGTCACTACGGAAACTACGGTGTAAAGGCTTCCGACAAATCAGGCAGATGAGAAAGGTCTAACAATGAAAACTGAAGAAAAAGATGAACATAAAATTGATTTGACCGTTTTGCTTGATAACTTTTTGCGTGAAGCAAAACGAATTTGGCTGCTTGCGCTGATTTTAGTGCTTGTCTGCGCATTGGCGTTGACCGCCTTCGGATACATGTCATACCGACCAATGTATGAGGCGACTGCGTCTTTTACTGTTAAGGTGGCAAATCCCCTGTATTCTGATGTGATATCATATAACAGCGCAACGGCAATGCAGATGGCAAAGACATTTCCGTCCATTCTTACAAGCGGCGTCCTGCAAAAACGCGTGATGGATCATTTGGATATATCCTATATGCCATCTGTAAATATCTCAGTAATGGAGAATACAAGCATCCTTACAGTATCGGTAAGAGACGGCGATCCGCAAAGAGCGTATGATGTTTTAAACGCTGTAATTACCTATTATCCCGAGATAGCAGAGTTTGTTGTCGGTTTTACGAGACTGGTGCTTTTAGACGAAAGCGGAGTTCCGACGCATCCTTATAACAGCTTTAGTTTTAAAAGTCCCTTGATAAAAGGTGCACTTGTTGGTGCTGTTATCTGGTGCGTGATAGTGATCATTATTGCGCTCTCAAAAAATACAGTACACACAGAAGAACAGCTTAAACGTGTTCTGAATACTCCTTGTATCGGACAGATACCTGCACTTAAGCTTACAGCCAAAAGCGTGTGTCCACTTATAAATAAGGGCAAGCGTCATCAGGGCTTCAATGAAGCGATACGTTTGCTTCGCATGAGGGTAGAGAAGACCTTTGAAGATAAGCATAAAAAGGTACTTCTGATATCCAGCGCCATACCGGGCGAGGGAAAGACAACGGTATCGGTCAATTTGGCGATTTCTATGGCGCAGAAGGGAAAGCATGTTTTGCTTATTGACTGCGATCTGCGCAATCCCTCTGTTGCAAAGGCTTTACATGTAGGCGGCGGCAGCGATGTTACGGATTATCTCAGCGGAAAAGCCTCTATGCGGGACATTCTGATACCGACTAGTGTTGAACAGCTGTATGTCATTACAGGCGGAAACGGTGCGAAAACTGAGACGACAGAGGCACTAAACAGTGAAATGTTTGAAAAGCTTTTACAGGAGTGCCGCGGTATATATGATTTCATCATACTGGATACGCCTCCTTGCTCAATGCTTGCTGATGCTTCTGAGATCGCAGGCTTGGCTGATTACGGTGTTATGGTAGTCCGTCAAGACTTTGCGTCCAAGGATCAGATTCTTGACGGTGTTATGCGTCTTGGAGATTGTGATCTTTCGCTGGCGGGCTGTGTGCTCAATGTTATGAAGAAAACTGTGGCTGACGGCTACGGTTACGGATATGGTTACGGCTATGGATATGGCTATGGCTACGGAAGCAGCAAATAAAGATAGAAAGACCGCTTTATTATAGGTAAAGCGGTCTTTTGTCATTATTGTATTTGAGTTTTTGATTTGCTATACTGAACTAAATTAAGAAAAGTCGGGTGTTTTTATGGAACTTTACAGACATGAACGTGTAAACGAGCATATAACGAGGATATTCGATATTTCAAAAACCATAATTTATCTCGTAGAGGGCACAGAGCGCGCACTTGTAATAGATACGGGCAGCGGTATCGGCGACCTTAAAGCTTACATCGAAACGCTGACGGAGCTGCCTATTACTGTGTGCGTTACTCACGGTCATGTTGACCACGTAAGCGGCGCAGGTTGGTTTGATGAGGTATACCTCAACGAAAAGGATTGGGCGCTTGCGAGAGAGCACGCTGTGAACGAGATAAAGAGAGGTTATACTGCAAGCGTTATCGGCGATAAGGTCGATGAGATCGGTGAAGAGCATTATTCTCCTGATTGCAAAAAGTTTTTGCCGATGGAAGACGGACATGTGTTTGATCTTGGCGGTATTACCGTTGAAATGCTTGATGCAAAGGGGCATACACAGGGGATGATGTGTCCTTTGGTTCGAGAGGACAGAGTGATTGTTTTCGGTGATGCCTGCAACACGGCTACATTCATGTTCGGTGATGTGTGCACCACAATTTTGGAGTATACAAAGACACTTGATTATTTGAAGAGTAAGGAACACCTTTGGGACAGGGTTCTGCTGTCACACGGCCCCGGAGATATTCCCAAAAGTGTGCTTGATGACAATATTGAGCTTTGTGAGATAATTTTAGACGGCAAGGCAGATGATATGCCGTTTGAATTCATGGGCAGCAAGCAGCTGCTTGCAAAGCGTGTAACAAAGCACTTTATGCGTGAGGACGGAAAATTAGGCAACATCGTATATAATCACGGGAAAATCAGATAAGGAGAAATTTTTATGGAAAAGAAACTCATACTTGAAGTTCACGTAACTATTGACCCTAAAGATATTTCTGCCCTCAGCGGTCCTGCGGGCGATGTTGTTATGATACCATTCGGAGGAACTGTAACAGGTGAGATATTCAACGGCGTGGTAAGACCGGGCGGTGTTGATGTACAGCGCACAAATCTCTCAAAGATTCGCCACATGGGCGCAAGATATATGCTGGAGGGAACAGACTCAGCAGGTGAGAAGTGCATGATTTTCGTAGACAACAACGGCTGGTTTGACGATGAGCTTCCTCAGAGTGAAGGTGAATTCAAAACTGTACCCACCTTTATTACAAACAGCAAAACTCTGGCGCCTTATCTCCATCAGAACAAATTCATCGGCATCGGAACTCCTGCCGAAGGCGGCGTGCTCATCAGCATGTACGAGGTAATTGAGTAAATTAAAATATGTTATAAAACATTTAAACCGACCTGTGAAAAATCACAGGTCGGTTTTGTTGACGTTAGGTACTGATATTGCGTTGTTAAATATGTTTAGTAAGACAAATAATGCGGTTTGCTTCACAAAATCCCATTGAAATATGGAAGTTTAAGCTGTTTATGTTGCTCAATTCACAGTCACTGGCAAATTCAGTACACCCCATGGTTTTTGCCCATTTTTCACAGGCAGCCAGCAATTCTTTGGCATATCCTTTATTACGGTGTTCTTCCTTAACAAAAATTCCTTCCAAGTATCCTACAGGAGAACTGTCGGTGCCTTCGACATAATCGTTTCGCAATCCGCATTGGGCAAAACCAACAGGTACGGTATCGATGTATTTTATATAACAAACAGACGTATCGCTGCTTATAATTTTGGAAAAGTCCTCGGTAAGCTCTTCCGTTGTAGAATTGTCCCACATCTGAATTGCCAATTCTGCCAAAGTGTTGCAATCGTCATTCTTAGCTGCTTTTATCAAAATTATCCACCTCGCATGAATTAGATTTATTTCACTTCACGTTCGTATTCCAAAATATCTCCGGGCTGACAATCGAGGACATCGCAGATAGCCTCAAGGGTTGAAAAGCGGATCGCGCTGACGTGTCCGTTTTTCAGCTTTGAGAGGTTTACGTTTGCCACACCGACTTTTTCGGACAGCTCGTTGAGCGACATTTTTCGGTCCGCCATTACGCGGTCAAGTCTTAAAATTATAGGCATACCGCACGCTCCTTACAATGTCTCGTCAGATTCCTGCTGGAGCTTTTGACCGTAGGAGAAAATGTACGACAGGAACAGAATGACAAGAAATATAAGAACAAAGGTGAAATCAAAATTGAAGTTATATTCAACATCTGAAATCAAAGCCGAGGAGAAGATGTCGTCCATTGGGTATACGAATGTGAGAAGAACACGCTCTGCAATGCCTGCTGCTTGGGCAATTATACCTGCGATAAGAGATACCCATGCGATTTTTCTCAAGTTTGCAGGAATATCTGCCTCGAAGGGGCGTCCTTCCTTCATGGGAACGAGGATCTTACGAAGGATGACCGCAATATAGCTGACGAGAAAACACACGCAGGCGACTACCAGAAGCCCTGTAACGGCATATGCTTTCATGTGAGCCTCGGACAGCTGAAAGCTGTCGGCAAGTTTAAGGGTGACGTAATCCAGCTCCAAAGTGAGGGTAGAGACATCGTACATTTTGCTGCCGAAGATGAGAACGAGAACGGCAAAGATTGCGCAGATGATACTGCAAACCTTAAATATTGTGCCTGCTACTTTGACAAAGGTATCAAGCCCTTTTGCTGTGTTTATAAGTTTTTTGTTTTCCATGAGCTAAGCCTCCGAAATCGTTAAAAATTTAATGTTTATCGTTAAATACACGATAACAGTATATTTAACATTTGTCAATACTTTTTTAACGATAAACGTAAAAAATACCTCTTGTCGTGTGACAAGAGGTATTTTTTAAAAACAAGTCTTAGAAAATGGGAACAACAGCGCCTGCGTATGTTTCTTCAATGTAAGCAGCTACTTCGTCGCTCATGAGAGCCTTAACGAGAGCTACGATCTTGTCGCTGTTTTCATTGCCTTCCTTAACTGCGATGATGTTTGCGTATGTCTGAGCTGCGTCGCCGCTTGCATCTTCAAGAGCAAGAGCGTCTGCAACCTTCAGACCGCCGCCGATTGCGTAGTTACCGTTGATAACTGCAGCGTCAACGTCGGGAAGTGCGAGAACGAGCTGAGCAGCTTCCATCTCAACGATGTTGAGGTTCAGGGGGTTCTCTGCGATGTCAAGGATTGTAGCAGAAGCAACGCTTGTGCCTTCCTTAAGTGTGATGAGACCTTCCTGCTGGAGGAGGAACAGAGCACGTGCTTCGTTGGAACCGTCGTTGGGAACTGCGATTGTAGCACCCTCTGCGATCTGGTCTACACCTGTGAGAGTGTTGGAGTAGATTCCAAAGGGCTCGTAGTGGATAGCTGCAGCGGAAACGATGTGTGTGTTGTTGTTTAAGTTGAAGTCGTCAAGGTAGGGCTTGTGCTGGAAGTAGTTAGCATCAAGGCTGCCGTCTTCAACAGCTGTGTTGGGGAGAACGTAGTCGTTGTACTCTACGATCTCAAGTGTGTAACCCTGCTCTGCGAGAACGTCCTTAACTACTGCAAGGATCTCAGCGTGGGGTGTGGGGCTTGCGCCGATTTTGATTGTCTTCTCATCCTTCTTTGAGCCGCAGCCTGCCAGGCAGCCAACGATCATAACAACAGCAAGGATAAGTGCGATTGTCTTTTTCACTAGTGGTCTCTCCTTTATTTGTTAATGCGTTTATCGGAACGGTTTGCAATTCGCATACCGACTTCCTGAAAGATCTGAACTATGATAACAAGCAGCGCAACGGTAATGAGCATTACGCCTGTGTCATAGCGGTAATAGCCATAGTTGATGGCTGTTGTTCCCAGACCGCCGCCGCCTGTAAAGCCTGCCATTGCGGAGTATCCGAGAATTGTTGTGATTGCGATAGCAGCGCCTACGATAAGGGAAGGCTTTGCCTCGGGGAGAAGTACCTTCCAGATGATCTGGAGGCGTGTGGATCCCATGGATTCAGCTGCTTCGATAACGCCGATGTCCACTTCTTTAAGAGAGGACTCTACCATTCTTGTAACGAATGGGGCTGCGGAAACAACCAGGGGAACGATTGTAGCTGTAGAACCGATCGTTGTACCGATGAGTGCTCTTGTAAAGGGGATGATGGCGATAAGAAGGATGATGAAGGGGATAGAACGCAGAAGATTTACGATGATACCCAGAATTGTGTTTACCCAGCGGTTGGGGCAGATGCCCGTCTTATCGGTTATGTAGAGAATTACACCGATGGGAATACCTAAAATGTAGGCACACAGGGTGGATGTGAGCACCATGTAGAGAGTCTGCAGAATGCCCTCGCCCAAAAGGCCCCAGATATCAGTTGGCATCTAAAGTTCCCTCCTCATAGCGGATTTTTCTTGAATCGAGGTATGCCTTGATTCTGTAAACGGAGGCTTCATCGTCAGGTAGCTGTAAAAGCATCTGACCGTAAGCCTTGCCGTCTATGTTCTTGGTGTCAGCGCCGAGAATGTTAACGGCTGTGTGACACTCAAGGGAAAGATTTGAGATTACAGGCTCGAAAGAGGAGTTACCGTCAAATACAATGCGGAGAAGCTGTTTTCCGTCAACTCTCTCAACTGCTGCGCTCTTGGGAAGGATAAGCTCACGAGCCATTGCGGACTTGGGAGCGAGAAATACTTCCTTAACCGTGCCTGTTTCGACCACTTCGCCCTTGTTTAAAACTGCTACCTTGTTGCAGATCTGCTCAACAACGCGCATTTCGTGGGTGATGACGATAATGGTTACGCCCATTGTTTCGTTGATGTGCTTTAAAAGATCAAGGATGCTGTGGGTGGTGGTGGGGTCTAGAGCAGAGGTTGCCTCGTCGCAGAGGAGCACCTTGGGGTCTGTTGCCAGCGCTCTTGCGATTGCAATACGCTGCTTCTGACCGCCGGAGAGCTGAGAGGGGTAAGAATCTGCCTTGTCGGAAAGACCGACAATTTCAAGAAGCTTCATTGCCTTTTCTCTTGCCTCTTTCTTGGGAACACCTGTTATCTCCATGGGATAGCAGATATTTTTAAGAGCTGTGCGCTGGGAGAGAAGGTTAAAGCCCTGGAAGATCATTGAAATTGAATGTCTGACATTTAAAAGCTCTTTGCGGCTTAAAGATGCCAGATCAACTCCGTCAAATAAAACGGAGCCTGATGTGGGGCGCTCAAGCAGGTTGATGCAGCGCACCAATGTGGATTTACCGGCACCGGACAGACCGATAATACCGAAAATATCGCCGTCTTCAATGGTGAGGTTGACGTTTTTAACAGCTTCAACGTCTCCGCTCTCCATGGAGAAGGTTTTACAGAGATCAACAAGCTCTATCATGTGTTTTCTTCCTTTATTTTTACTGCGAAAAATGCGATAAACGCAAAGTTTCATAATATTATACCACACAATTACAATGTTTCAAGAAAGTATTTTGTCATACTTATAATATTTTTGTGATTTTGAGTGCATTTTTGATAAATAACAGTTATAATAGGTAAAAACGCATATAAAGGAGTGCTGCCTTTTATGAATATATTTGATATTTTAGGTCCTGTTATGGTAGGACCCTCCAGCTCACATACGGCAGGTGCAGCGCGCATGGGATATATGACGCGCAGACTTCTCGGTGAAGAGCCTGTACGCGCACATATCGGAATGTACGGTTCTTTTGCCGCAACAGGCAAGGGTCATGGTACGGACAAGGCTTTGGTAGGCGGTCTTATGGGAATGCAGCCTGACGATATGGACATTCCCGCGAGCTTCAAAATTGCCAAAGAGCGCGGTCTTGAAGTTGAGATAGGCACCGTTACGCTGCGTGATGCACATCCAAACACAGCTGTCATTACTGCCGAGGGCGCCAGCGGAAGAAGTGTAAAGGTGCAGGCTTCATCCTTGGGCGGCGGCAGAATAATGATAAACAAGCTGGATGACATTGAGGTCAACTGCAGCTGTGAGATACCTACCCTTATAATACACAATCAGGACACACCGGGTTATGTAGCCGATATCACTCTGCGTCTTTTGGAGCATGATGTAAATATTGCCAACATGTCCCTTTACCGCCGCAAAAGAGGCGGCGTTGCGGTAATGGTAATTGAGGTGGATCAGCCTATACCTGCGGAGACAATAAAGCGTCTTGAGAGCCGAAAGGGCATTATAAAGGTTACTTACATCGATATTGGGGAGAACTGATATGGGATTTGGTTCATTAAAAGAGATACTAGCAGTATGTGAGCAGTATGAAATTTCATTTTGCGAGGCAGTACTGCGCGATGATATATCCGAGCGCGGAGTTACACAGGAAGAGTCCGTTTCTGAAATGAACAGGCTTTGGCAGCAGATGAAGCTATCTGCAAATAGCTATGACAGATGCGACCGATCTGCCAGCGGACTTTCAGGCGGTGACGGCGGCAAGATGCGTGACAGAGCAGACGCAGGCTGCATCAGCGGCGGCTTTATGGGAAAGGTCATTGCATCTGCTCTTGAGATGGGCGAGTGCAACGCCTGCATGAAGCGTATCGTAGCTGCGCCTACAGCCGGCTCCTGCGGTGTTTTGCCTGCTGTGCTCATAAATTATGCAAATGAATATGATGCGCCTGAAGAGAAAATCGTAGAGGCTTTGTATACTGCTGCGGGCATCGGTCAGGTAATCGCAGAGAGAGCATCCATAGCGGGTGCAACAGGCGGATGTCAGGCTGAGATCGGAACAGCTTCAGCTATGGCTGCAGGTGCTGTTGTTTATCTTTCGGGAGGAGACAGCGAGGCAATATGCCACGCTGCGGCAATGGCGCTGAAAAACCTTATGGGTCTTGTCTGCGACCCTGTCGGCGGACTTGTAGAGGTGCCCTGTGTCAAGCGTAATGTTATCGGAGCTATCAACGCCATATCGGCTGCGGACATGGCGCTGGCAGGAATTAAGAGCAAAATTTTGCCAGATGACGTTATAGATGCCATGAAGGATGTTGGTGATAAGATGCACTCATCACTTCGTGAAACAGGTGAGGGAGGAGTTGCAGGAACTCATTCTGCCCGGGAACAGATATCAAAAATGCAGTTTTAAGCTGAAAATTCTTTAACACTTTGGCTAAGTGATGTGCAAAATTGCATAAATATTTGATAAATATCCACAAATTAGAAAAAATCCACAAAAAAGTCTTGACTTTTTTGTGGATTTGAAATAGCCTATATGTGCAACAAGTAAATATTAAACGATAGAGGCGCGGTCATAATGAGTAATGCTTTGTAAAGTCGGCAAGCTGCAAAGCAAGAAAGGTGTGACTGCCGAAGTTACCGATTCCTTGCCGGGATAGGTCGCTGGGATGTCTGCAGAATATGCAGCGTACTGTCACAAATTGTGGAGCGCTATCTTAATTAAGTTTGTACGTGTATCTGTACAAATATAGATTTTGCCATAACGTTTCCACCGTTATGGTTTTTTATTTGCCTGATGCGAGAAAGATAATCCATATTTTTTAAGGAGAGATTAATTATGAAGAAGACACTTTGCTTGATCCTCGCACTTGTTATGATCGCCTCATGCCTCGTTGGCTGCGGCAAGAAGGACGACGACAATGTTCTCCGTGTTGCTATGGAATGTGCATACGCTCCTTACAACTGGACACAGAGCGACGACTCCAACGGTGCAGTTCCCATCGAAGGAACAGACAGCTATGCATACGGCTATGACGTTATGTGGGCTAAGAAGATCGCAGAGACTCTCGATAAAGAACTTGTTATTGTTAAGTCTGATTGGGACTCCCTCGTACCCGGCATCCAGTCCGGCGCATTTGATCTCGTTATCGCAGGTCAGTCTCCCACACCCGAGCGTGCAGCAGTTGTAGATTTCACACTTCCTTACTACTATGCATCCATCGTTGTTCTGGTAAGATCTGATAACGCTTATGCAAGCGCAACAACAGTTGCAGACCTTGACGGTGCAGTTTGCACAAGCCAGATCGGTACAATCTGGTATGACACATGTCTCCCTCAGATCCCCAATGCTGAGATCCAGCCCGCACAGGAAACAGCTCCCGCAATGCTCATCGCTCTTGACTCCGGCGCTGTTGACGTTGTTGTAACAGACCAGCCCACAGGTCTTGCAGCTCTCGAAGCTTATGACAACTTTGTTATGATCGAGATCCCCATGGATCAGGGCGGCTTCCAGGTAACACAGGAAGACATCAACATCTGCATGTCCGTACAGAAGGGCAACACAGAGCTTGCTGATGCCATCAACGGTATTCTTGATGACTACACAGAGGAAGATTACAAGAATATGATGAACGAAGCTATTCTGCTTCAGCCTGTTACCGAAGACTGATTATTAAGTTTTTTCGCGAAAACCTCCTTAAAATACAGGGAGGTTTTCGTTCGTGTTTGAAATAAATCCAATTTGGGAGTAAGTTATGAAGTTTATTAATGATATACTTAAAATCATAACCGAATACGGCTCTTCATACCTCACAGGTGCAGGCAATACTCTCCTGCTTGCGCTTATCGGTACTGTTATCGGCTGTATTATCGGTTTTGCCGTAGGTACTGTGCAGGCAACTCCTCTGCCGGAAAAGGGTGGAAAGAGAGTGCTTATGCGCATTGTACGCGGCATCCTTCGCGGATATGTAGAGATTTTCCGCGGCACACCTATGATCGTTCAGGCTGTTTTCATCCACTACGGTATGTTTTACATGGGACTTAAGCCTGCTATCTGGTTTTCCGGTATTCTGGTCGTCTCAATCAACACAGGCGCATATATGGCAGAGACGGTCCGCGGCGGCATCATGTCCATCGACCAGGGACAGTTCGAAGGCGCTAAGGCTATCGGCATGACCCACAATCAGACAATGATAAATGTTATTCTTCCTCAGGCGCTGAGAAATATTATTCCTCAGATCGGAAACAACTTTATAATCAACGTTAAAGATACCGCGGTTATGTCCATCATCGCTTTCATGGATCTTTTCAGCATCCACAAGAGCGTTGTCGGCAGCAACTACCTGTATTTCCCCTCCGCAGTTCTGACAATGGCTATCTACCTCACCATGACACTCGTCTCATCTGTTCTTCTCAGATGGTGGGAGGATAAGATGGCAGGCGATGCAAACTATGATATCGTCAACACCAAGGACACTCTTGCACAGACAAGCGGTCTTTACAGAGCAAAGAAAAAGGAGGCGAAGAGATAATGAGCCACAGCGTACTTGAGGTAAAAAACCTCTCCAAAACATTCGGTACACATCTGGTTTTGCAGGATGTGAGCCTTACGGTTAATCCCGGAGATGTTACAAGTATTATCGGCTCCTCCGGTTCCGGCAAGTCTACATTTTTAAGATGCATCAATCTGCTGGAAACTCCCACATCGGGACAGATCATCTTCCACGGCGATGAAGTTACAGCTCCCGGATTCGATGCCCCCTCTTACAGAGCAAAGGTAGGCATGGTTTTCCAGAGCTTTAACCTTTTCAACAATATGACAGTTCTTGATAACTGCCTTGTGGGTCAGACGAAGGTCCTTAAAAAGGACAAGAAGGATGCGCAGGATATGGCTATGATGTATCTCGAGAGAGTTGGCATGGCACCTTATATAAATGCACGTCCCTCTCAGCTTTCGGGCGGTCAGAAGCAGCGTGTTGCCATCGCAAGAGCACTTGCTATGGAGCCTGAGATACTGCTCTTTGACGAACCTACATCCGCTCTCGATCCTGAAATGGTCGGTGAGGTTTTGGATGTTATGCATGACCTTGCGGGAAGCGGCATGACAATGCTGGTCGTAACCCACGAGATGGCATTTGCAAGAGATGTCAGCAACCATGTTGTTTTCCTCTCCGACGGACTTGTCTGTGAAGAGGGCAGCGCAGAAGAAATCTTCGGAAACCCCCAGCAGGAGAGAACAAGAGAATTTCTGGCACGTTATATGGCAAGATAACTACACAGTTAAAGAACAGGCGTTTAGGGTGTACCCTTTACAACGTCTGTTCTTTTTTGTATATTTTAAGAAAAGTGTAACCTAAGGATGCAAAAAGACGCTTATTATAGTGAAGGCCTTTTATTTTTGGAAGAAAGGAGATGAAAGCCTTGGATGACAACAGAATTGTTAAGCTGTATTTGGAAAGAGACGAAAGCGCAATCAGGGAAACTGCTGAAAAATACGGAAACCGTTTGCGTACGTTGTCTTATGGAATAACCTGCGATGATCAGACTTCTGAAGAATGTGAAAATGAAACATATTGGCAGGCGTGGAATCTAATTCCGCCCAATGAGCCTAGAAGCTATCTGTACGCTTTTTTGGCGAGGATAACCAGACATATTTCCATAAGCATCTGCAGAAACCGCAGCAGACTAAAGCGCAGCGCTTTTATCTGCGAATTGAGCAATGAACTTGAAGAGTGTATTCCTGATTCTTACGACATGGAGCGAAAGCTGGACGAAATAGCATTTGCCGAAGTGCTCAACGGTTTTCTTGCTGTGCTTGATAAGGAGAAGAGAAATATTTTTGTCCGCAGATACTGGTATTTAGATTCCATAGCAGACATCTCCAAGCGATTTGGTATTTCTGAGAGCAAGGTTAAAACAACTTTGCACCGATGCCGAAATCAGCTCCGCAAACACCTTAAAGAGGAGGGCTATGCTTTATGAACGGACAAGAACTTTTGGATAAAATGGGTTTTATCGATCCTGAGTATATTGAAAATGCGGCAGCCGAACCGAGGAAAATAAGGACGTGGGTAAAATGGTATGCAGTAGCTGCGTGTATCTGCATTATCATCGGCGGCGTGATATTCTGGGGTGCAGCTGGCGCAAGGGATATTACAAATCAGACAGACGGTACTGCTGACGCAGAGACGGATTTTAATGAGCAGGATATTTCTGATGTTCAGATAACCGGCGAATCTCAGACCAATGAATCTGAAGATCAAAACGATGTAGAGGAAGAACAGGAGGAAGGGATGTACATTCCCCCTATGGAGCTTCCGGATACAGTTGATACTGCCACGATGGATATGATAGGTGTAGTGGTATATAAAGGCGGTATTTATACTCAATCTTATTCATATTTTGATGATGAGGCAGAGAGAATAAGACATCTTGTAGGGGAACATCTTGGTACGGCTACAGGCACGATCAATGAGTGGTCAAAGCAGGACGATTATGCGCAGGAATTTGCGTCTTCCTTGTCCGGCGAAGTGTATACCGTAAACGGATATGATTCGGATTTTCGCATTTGTATCTGTATTGAATACACAAGAGAAGATGGAGAAAACTTTTTGATGATCCAGTTCCTTGACAGGCTCAACGGTATAACACTTGCGAACGGAGAGGGGCTGTTCGAGGACAGACTTCATATTCGTGAACGTACAGAGAAGATTCAGTGGCAGTCACACGATGAGTGGAATTATGGCGGAGAGGTGCACGGGATATCCTTTGATGATACAGAGTGGGAAGCCTTCCTTGATGTGTTGTACCGGGGAGAGCTTGTATACACATACGTGTATGATGAGAACGATCCCACCAAAGGATTTTATGAGGATAAACCGTACAGCAGTATATTTGACAACCCAAATCAGGTGCATCTCATACTGAATATGGATGACGGAACAACAGTAAGATTGCGGCTTATTGAAGGCGGTTATGTGGGACTTGAGCACGTTGGATGGTGGTATTTTATTAAAATGCCGGGCGAAGCCTTTGATACAATATATGATGCCTGCGAAGGTACCCATATTGATGGTTGGGTAGTGGCAAGATAGTAAAAAACAGCTCGAACGAAGTATATGTTCGGGCTGTTTTTCCTATTGTTTAACTTGCATATTTTTTGCTTTTACGATTTAGTGAATGTGACAAAAATGTGTTTGTATGGTACTTATTGCCAAAAACCTATTGACAAAACTATGCGACTTTTGTATATTATAATCACAATCAACCGAAAGAGGTTGTTAAGATAAACGGATTAGCATCTGTATTGAAAGAGGTGAGTCCCGTGAAATAAGCGGTACCGGCACTTTGAAAATAAGTGGCCCGGAGGAGTTTATGGGAGATGCGTGTAATCTTTTTATCAATCTTTTGAATTGCTGAAGTTGAACTTCAAACCCGATATTGAATGGAACAGATCTGACAGTCTCATGTGCAGATAAAGGGTCGGTGAGCGAGAGGAAGAGATGGAGGCGTAATTCAAAGAAAGGCAGGTAACCAATGATAGAACCCATCGCAAAGAGATAGCCCCTTGAATCACGTTTTGTGATCAGGGGGCTATTTCGTTTTATATATTTTTAACTATCTCCCGTTTTAAACGGGCGATTATTCTTTTTTCCAGACGGCTGATGTATGATTGGGAAATGCCCATCATATCAGCCACTTCTTTTTGCGTTTTTTCATCTGTACCGCCGATTCCGAAACGCAATGTTATTATCTCTTTTTCCCGTGGAGACAGCAGCTCAATTGCGTCCATCAGCAGCTTTTTGTCCACATCATCCTCGATTGGCTGCATTACAATATCTGGATCTGTGCCGAGAATGTCTGACAGTAAAAGCTCATTGCCGTCCCAGTCTGTGTTCAAAGGTTCGTCGAAGGATACCTCTGCCTTTTGATTGCCAACTTTGCGCAGGTACATAAGTATCTCATTTTCGATGCAGCGCGATGCGTAGGTGGCGAGCTTTATCTTCTTGTCAGGGTCAAAGGTGTTAATTGCCTTGATAAGACCGATAGTTCCGATGGAGATAAGATCCTCGATGTTTATACCTGTGTTTTCAAATCTGCGCGCTATGTAGACTACAAGTCTGAGATTGTGTTCTATAAGCACGCTGCGCGCTGTATCGGGTGCGGTTTTTAATTGCTGCAGCCACATTGCCTCGTCCTCGCGGTTTAACGGAGGCGGAAGCGTTTCGGGGCCTGCTATGTACATAATTGCAGGATGCTTTAAAAGTCCCAGCTTTATTAAAAATGCTTCTATTATTCTTTTTATCATGTTATCCTCCTTATATTCCCATTAGAGCAGAGTACGCACCGCCGTCCGAAACATTTGTGGGAGATAAGGCGATAAGCGTTTGCGGTGATGGTTTTCCATCTATTTTCACATCGGCGCGAAGTGCAAGCAGCATACTGTTTTCCACGCCTACTGCGCTGTATGGCAGAAGGCGGAACTTATCTGCATATGCGCTGCCTGAAAGGGCTTCAAGTACCTCTGCGGGGCCAAGCGTTGAGACAAGTCGGTAAAGCTCTCCGGGAAGCAGCGGTTTAAGGTCTGCTGTTGAGACGATGATAGCAGGTGCGCCGCTTAAAGGGTCTTTCAGGCTGTTTCCGGTGTCAACAAAGGCCGTGAGCTCAATGCTCTTTCCGAAACATGAGATATGAACCTTGTGAGTTTCAGCGGAAGCTTTTCCGCTTCGTCGGAAAACTGCGGCGATTATGGCGACGGACACCAGAAATGACAGCGCCAGCGATCGAATGCCGGGAGGGGAGAATATGCCGTCTGTGCCTAAGCTCACGGCGTATACTACTCCGCCAAGTGAGGCAGAAACCGCAAGGAATACACAGTACAGACGCAGAATGGCTTTGCGAAAACCAAAGGTCAAAAGGGCCATAACAGCAGCGGAAAGTGCCTTTGCGGCAAGGGTATTCAGATAGTCATAAGTCGGTATTGCGGCAAAGACGGAGTATACACCTCCTGCCAATGCAGCGAAAAATATACGGCGGCGAAGGGTGTACACATCGCAGATTTTTGCGCTTGCCAAAAGCAGCAGATAGTTTGCCGCTGTGTTTGTTAAAAAGAGAATGTCTATATATATGACCTGCATGATTCTCACCTCGTGGATTAAGTATATTTCCCGAGACGCGTGAAAACGGTCATATTAAGCCGTGCTGATATGATTATTTATCGGCAAAAAAACGCCTGAAAGATGTCTTTCCGGCGTTTACTATTTAAATTCCACAGTTGCTGTTTTAAGTGCGTCCGATACATCTTCAAGGGTATCACGTATTGCCTCGTTGTTCAAAGTGCCGCAGGTGGGAAAGGAGATATACACAATATCAGACCCGTTTTCTGAGACTTTGTAAGTCCAGAACTCATCGGTATAATCAGATGCGCTGCAGCAGACAAATTGACATACGAAATCGCCGCCGTCCTTCATCGTGAACATAATGGAGTCCCCGGAAATTGTGAAATCGCAGTTTTCTGCTGCAACGTCGGGGAGCGTTACGGTGAAGTTTTCGGCTTCTGCGACAACAGCTGAGGGGAGCACGGCATCGGGCGGTGCATTGTCGGGGATATCTGTCATCTCGGGCTCGGTTTTATCGTCGATAGTGCCTGTCTCTGAGATTTCAGGCTCATCGGGGGAAGCGTAGCAGGTGATAGTGTCACTTTGGCTGCAGCCGAACGCTGTGATGATAAATATAAGTGCCAGTAAAACTGCGGTAAGTTTTTTCATAAAATCAACTCCTTCATTTATTAAGACGAAGGAGTTGTAAAAAAGTTCCGCAGAAAATGAAAAAATAACGGGTCACAAAGTCAGAATATATTTTTCGGTATCGGCTTGCTTAAAGCCCACACTCTCAAACATCTTTTGAGACTGTATATTGAAAGAATAGATAGTTGCGTGTAATTCGTGCATGTTCTCTTCTTTTGCTAACTTTATTATTTCGCTTATCACTCTTCTGCCGATGTGCTTATTTTGAAAAGACTTTGCAATTACAATATTTATCTCGCCGTTTTTCTGGAGGCAAACATCGCCGCATAATCTGTTTTTGTACTTTATGTAGTACAGGTCTCCGTTTTTATTTAAATACTTATACATGGCTTTCAACAGCTTTAAATCATATACAGTATCTCTGTTGTCCACCTGTTTGCACAGAACAGGATCTTGATACCATGGGAGTGAAACGGCATAGTTTGGATAATATTCGACAAGTTTAATGTCTTTGTCAACTATTCTGAAGCTCATTGTAACTGCTCCTTATGTAATACTGTATTTCAATATATCACGGCATAACAACAGGCACAACAGTAAATACTGCTGTGCCTGTTTTACGGTTCGAATTATCTGCGGCCACCGCCACCGCCGCCGAAGCCGCCACCGCCGCCTCCGCGACCGCTGAAACCGCCGCCACCGCCGAAGCCACCAAAGCCCCCGAAGCCACCGCCGCCGCGGCTGCCGCCAGAGGATCCGCCGCCAAAGCCGCCGCCACCGAAGTGGTCGTCATCGTCATCCCAAGGATTGTTTGGGGGACGGTGAGATCTGTAGTTTCGGTTGTTGCGCTGAGAGTTAAAGAACAGGAGCCAAGGCAGGATGTTACCGCTGTTGGAGCGTGTTCTGTAGGTTCTTCTGCCGCCGCGATTGCTGAACAGGAAGATTATGACGATAATAATGAGAATTATCCAAATCACGGAAATTCCTCTGCCGCCACCTGTTTCATGCTCAACCCTGACGGTACTGTTCTGAGAGGAGCTTCCGCTGTCTGTCTCTACGTTGTACTCATCAGTATACCAGAGCACAAGCGCATCGATCATCGCCTCGGTTGCCTCTTCGTAGTTGCCGCGGTCAAAGTCTTTCCAGAAGTGATCTTCAAACAGCTCGTCGATCTCACTTGTGGAGAGGGAAATGCCTTTGCCCACGGTGAGCCATGCCTTGTTTTCCTTGACAGCCAGCAGGAGCAGCATGCCGTTGTTCTCATCGGCATCGCCAACACCCCAGCTGTTGAAGAGCTTCATGGCGTATTCGTCGCTGTACATGCCGTCGAGGTAATCAACCGTGACAACAACAAGCTGAGCGCCGCCGCAATAGTGCTCAAGGTCACCGTTGAGCTGGATTATGCGCTCTTCAAAATCGCTGGAAAAGACATCCGCATAGTCGGCAACATAGAACTCGTCGCTCTGATCAACTATGGCAAACGCGGGAAATGCGGAAAATATTGTAAATAATGAAATCAAAAGGATTATAAGTGCTTTTTTCAATTTATAACTCCTTAGTCCCCGAAGTATTCGGGCTTACCCGCAAAGGCGGGATATTTTAAGATGCTCAGAGGGAACGAGCCGAGAATGTCATCCTCAAACTCTGCCGCTGCCTCATTGTAGCCGCTGTTTTCGATAAGACGCTGGGCATTGTCCATGGTGCTGCAGTAATCGTTAAAGCCGCCGAGGGTGCGCTCGTCAAACATGGAAGCATCCACGCTTTGCAGCATATCCTCATAGGCCGCCTGCAGCATTTCGTTGGCATCATATTTCTCGGAAAAAGTCTCAGCCTCTATAAGAAAATCACATGCATCTCTGAGGTCTCCTGCAAGCTCAGAAGGAATGAGAGAGATAATACCGATAGCGGCGTCATATCTGTCATCCAGCTGCTGCTGAACGGAAGGGTGAGCATAGCCGTCTGCGTGTACGCCGTTATAAAATGCATCCTCCAGCTTGTTCAGCTGACGGTTCACACTTAAGTGTACACCCAAAAGCAGAGAGATTATGCACACGACGATGCAAATCGCAGTCGCTGTTGATCTTTTCTTTAAAACTTCCATTATTCTGCACGCAGATTAAGAAGCTTCTGCTTGAGCTCGCCTTCGATACGACCCAGTTCTGCCTCTGCTTCCTTGCGCTTTACAGAGCCTTCCTTCTGGATCTGCTGTACTTCTTCCAATGTTTCGATGAGCATCTGGTTTGTGTTTGTAAGAGTCTCGATGTCTACGATGCCGCGCTCAGACTCCTTGGCGATCTCAACGCTGCCCTGCTTAAGCATTTCAGCGTTCTTCTTAAGGAGCGCGTTGGTCATATCTGTGACTTCACGCTGAGCTTCCATTGCCTGCTGTGCATGGTACTGACCGAGAGCGAGAACCATCTGGCTCTTCCACAGGGGGATAGTGTTTACGAGAGATGTCTGGATCTTCTCAATGAGCATTGTGTCGTTGTTCTGAATAAGACGGATCTGGGGAGCCATCTGAACGGAGATCATTCTTGTGAGCTCGAGGTCGTAGATCTTCTTCTCAAAACGGTTGATCATGTTTGCAAAGTCGTTTGCAGCCTGTGCATCCTCAGGCAGACCGGACTCTTCAGCCTTCTTCTGAAGTGCGGGGAGAGTAACTGTTTTGCACTCTTCGATCTTCTGCTTGCCTGCGAGGATGTACATTGTCAGCTCTTTGAAGTAGTTCTGGTTTGTGTCGTACATCTTATCGAGCATTGCTGTATCCTTCATCAGAGTGATCTGATGCTTTTCCAGCATTTCGGCGATCTTATCTACATTTACTTCAGCCTTTGCATAATCAGCCTTCAGCTCTTCGATCTGCTTTTTGATTCTGCGCTTAAAGCCGAGGAAACCCTTCTTTTCGCCGACTTCGTCAAAGTCGAAGCCCTTGAGCTCAACAACGAGATCGGACAGCATGTCGCCGACTTCGCCCATGTCCTTAGTGCGGACAGCCTGCAGAGCAGTATCGGAGAAATCGGAGATCTGCTTCTGGGAAGCAGCGCCGTAGGTCAAAACTGTGTTTGTGTCTGTGATGTCTATCTGCTTAGAGAAGTCAACGACCATTTTCTGCTCGTCGGGAGAAAGCTGCTCCAGCTCAAGAACAACGGCGTTCTTGTCGCGCTCTTCGTTGGAAGCTGCTGTCTGTGCAGCCTCTGCAGCTGCGCCTGTGGGGTCTAATGTGAGCTTGGGTACATATTCTGACATGGTCATAATTCCTTTCTGTGTGTATATTTAAAAGTCTGAACTGCTGAGTCCTTCTTTTTTCAACATGTTTTCCAGTACGATAATGTCTGTCTCTATATCGAGTGCCTGATTTGCAAACAGAGCATCATACTGCTTTTCATAAGCTGTGATCGTGGTGTCGAGAATTTCGTTTATACGCTGCTTTGTGGCGTTGATATTCTCGCCGTTTACATTTATCTCACCCATACGGTCATAAGCGTTGAGGAGCTTTATGGTTGTGGGCAGGAAATAGTTTGAAAAGCGCTTTATCATCTTATAGTCGTTGGGGTCGTCTTTAAGGTCTGCAAAGATCTTGTCTGTCAGCTCTATGAGACGGTCAACTTTTGCTTTTACAGATGTATCGGCTATGGAATCTTTTATGCGCTTCATCTCGGAAACGGCTGTTTTGCCTTCTTCCAAAAGTGCATCATGGTCGGGAATACCTGTTGAAACAGGCTCTTCAATGTATTCAACCGTGCCGGGGAATACTTTTGAAAGAATAAAGTATGCTGCGACACATAATACTGCAAGAATTATGAAATGGAACAGTCTGTACAGGGGGAAAAACAGACAGTAAATAAGACAAACAGCAGCGATGCCGTAGATGGGTATTGGAGATTTTTTTCTTACTTCACGCAAAGCGGTCACCTCTGATAATACTTTAAATAATATTGTATTACTCCCATAAAACAATGTCAAGAAAAGCAGGACGGACATAATGTAAAAATTGTGTGACGGACAAAAGCTTATTGAAAAGCATGGGATAATGGGGTATAATAACTTGTTAAATAATGGCCGTGCTGTACCCTAAAATAATGTGCGGCGGAAAGAGAGTATTATGACACTTTCTGAGTATATTTCAACTGTTAAGGATAAACGAATAACCGTTATCGGTATAGGCGTGAGCAATATTCCGCTTATCAAAAAACTGGCGGAAAACGGATGCTCTGTTACAGCCTGTGACAGACGAGCGAAAAGTGATATTGCGGTAAGCCAGGAGCTCGAAAACATGGGTGTAAAGCTGTCTTTGGGAGAGCGTTATCTGGACGGTATTGAGGCAGATATCATCTTCCGCACACCCGGTATAAGACATGATCTTCCGCAGATAGCGAAGGCAGTAAGTGGTGGCGCTGAGCTTACATCAGAGATGGAGGTTTTCTTTAAAGTTTGCCCCTGTGAGATAATCGGTATTACAGGCAGCGACGGAAAAACAACAACGACCACACTTATTTCCGAGCTTTTGAAGGCGGAAGGCAAAACTGTACACATCGGCGGCAACATCGGAACGCCCCTTTTGTGCTCTGCCGACGATATGGATAAAGATGATATTGCGGTTGTGGAGCTTTCATCCTTCCAGCTCATGACCATGAAGCAGGGGTCAAATACTGCCGTTGTCACAAATCTCTCGCCAAACCATCTTGATGTCCACCGTGACATGGAAGAATATGTTGAGGCGAAGCGAAATATCTGCAGCGGAAACAGTTTGACGGTTCTCAATCTCGACAATGAGATAACCGCAGGCTTTGCAGGTATCTCAAGCGGTAAGATAAGATATTTCAGCATGAAACAGCCTGTGGAAAATGGCGTTTTCTGTGAGGATGAGAAGATTTATGCGGTGCGCAGCGGAGTCAAAAAATACGTTCTCGACACAGCGGATATCAGAATTCCCGGACGACACAATATTGAAAACTATATGGCGGCTTATGCTGCGGTTATGGATCATGTAAGTGCCGAAACTCTCAAAAAGGTTGCCCGCGAATTCGGCGGAGTTGCCCACAGAATAGAGTTTGTAAGAGAACTGGACGGGGTTAAGTATTATAACGACTCCATAGCATCAAGTCCCAGCAGAACAATTGCAGGACTTAAGTCTTTTGACAAGAAGCTTGTTCTCATCGCAGGCGGAAAGGATAAGGGCGTGCCCTTTGATGAACTGGGAAGAGAGATAGTAAAGCGTGTTAAAAAGCTTGTGGTAACCGGCTATACCAAGGAAAAGATACATGATGCGGTTGTTAATGCTCCCGAGTATAACGGGAAGCCTGAGATACACGTTATCGAAGACTTTAAGGAAGCGGTTTTGAGAGCACGGGCGATTGCAGAAGAGGGAGATATTGTAATTCTCTCTCCTGCGTGTACGTCATTTGATAAATTTAAAAACTTTGAAGAAAGGGGCAATACTTTTAAAAAGATTGTCCTGGAAATGGAGTAAAGATATGGAAACAGCAAAAATTATTACTGAGCTTTGCTCAATGGCAGGTCCTTCAGGCTTTGAAGACAGCGTTGCTCTCCGCGCAAAGGAAATGCTGGAAGAGTACATGGACGAAGTCAGCATTGACGTTATGGGCAACGTCATCGGCGTTAAAAAGTGCGGCAAGGAAAACGCACCCAAGCTGATGTTTGATGCGCATATCGATGAAATAGGCTTTATCGTAACAGGTATCGAAGAGGGCTTTCTTAAAATCGCAACTATCGGCGGAGTTGACCCCCGAATGATGCCTGCATGTGAAATTATGCTTATGACAGAGCCTCCCATTTACGGTATCGTAGGCACAATGCCTCCTCACGTTCTCACTCCCAAAGAGCAGGAAGAGGCTGTGAAGATAGAGGATATGTATGTTGATATCGGTCTTTCTCAGGAGGAGGCAGAAAAGGCTGTCCCTCTGGGAACTCCCGGTGTATATAAGACAGGAGCAGTTGAGTTTGGAGAGAACCTTATCTGCGGCAAAACTCTGGACGACAGAGCATGCTTTGCATGTTTAGTCCGTGCAGCGGAGCTTTTGAAGGATGCAGAGCTGAATGTTGACCTTTACATCATGGGCAGCACACAGGAAGAGGTTGGCCTCCGTGGTGCCACAACAGGCGCTTTCTCTGTTTATCCCGACTATGCAATCGCAGTTGACGTTTGCCATGCAAAGACACCTGACTGCAAGACATGGCACACTATGGATATCGGCGGCGGTGCTGCTATCGCAATCGGCCCCAACATGAACAGAGCGTTTGTAAAGAAGATCACAGGCGTCGCTGACGAAAAAGGTCTGAAATATCAGATGGAAGTTGCCCCCGGCGGTCAGAGCGGCACAAACACAACAGTTATCCAGACCACAAGAGAGGGCGTTTGCACAGCACTTCTGAGCCTTCCCTTAAAGTATATGCACACACCTGTTGAGGTCATTTCTCTTGAAGATGCGGAAGCCACAGCTCAGATTCTGGCAGAAGTTGCCAAGTCCATGTAAGGAGGTTTTCTGAATATGCTTAGTACACTTAAAACTCTGTGCGCACTTGACGGCGTAACAGGCAATGAAGATAAAGTAAGAGAATACATCAAGGCTCAGGTAGAGCCTTATGCAGATGAGATCATCACCGACGCGATGGGCAACCTTATCGTTTTCAAAAAGGGTAAGAAGAGCATCGGCAAGACAGTTATGCTGGCTGCCCACATGGACGAAGTCGGCATTATGGTAACTCATGTTACAGATGATGGATATGTCAAGTTTGCTGCAGCAGGCGGAATTGACAGACGTGTTCTTATCGGTAAGGAAGTATTTATCGGTGATGACCGTGTATACGGCGTAATCGGCAACAAGGCTATCCACCTTGTAAAGCCCGAAGAGCGCACAAAGATACCCAAGGTTGACGATATGTATATTGATATCGGTGTAAACACAAAGGAAGATGCTCTTAAGCTGGTTTCTCTCGGTGACACAGGCGCATTTGACAACAGCGTTTATGAGTACGGCAACGGTATGCTGAAGGCAAAAGCTATAGACGACCGCGTAGGCTGCGCTGTTATGGTAGAGCTTATTAAGAAAGAACTGCCCATAGACTGCTGGTTTGCCTTTACGGTACAGGAAGAGGTTGGAACCCGCGGTGCTTTCGGTGCTGCTTTCAGAGTAAAGCCCGATGTATGCCTTGTAGTTGAGGGTACAACAGCTGCAGACCTGCCCTCCGTTCAGGGAGTTAAGAAAGTCTGCGCACCCAAAAAGGGCGTTGTCATACCCTTTATGGACAGAGGTACTATCTATGACAAGAACTTGTACAAATTCGTAACAAAGCTTGCTGACGATAACGGTATCAAATGGCAGGTAAAGTCAATGATCGCAGGCGGCACAGACGCTCAGGCTGTCCAGAGATCCAGAGCCGGTGTTCGCACTGTAGGTATTGCCGCTGCTATCCGCAATATCCATTCGCCCGCAAGCACAGCAAGCATTGAGGATATAAAGGGACTTTACACTCTTGCACAGCGGTTCCTTGAAAATATCGAGGCGGAGCTGAACTGATGAGCAGAATAAACATTTCACCCGAAATACGCGCCATGGCTGCAAAAGCCATGGCGGAGATAGAACCCCAGTTTAAGAAAATTGACGAGATAGCTGAAATCAACACCGAGAAGGTTTTAGCAGCATTTCGTGAAAACAGAGTATCCGACGGCTGCTTTGCGGGCACAACAGGCTATGGCTATGACGACAAGGGCAGAGATGTGCTGGATAATATCTACGCACAGGTTTTCGGAACAGAGGCGGCTTTAGTTCGCATCGGCATCGTAAACGGAACTCATGCTATCACAGCATCTCTTTTTGCCGCGGTCAGACCCGGAGATACGATGCTGGCTGCAACGGGCATACCCTATGATACGCTGCAGACAGCAATTGGCATATCAGGGGACTATCCCGGCTCTCTTAAATACTACGGTGTAAACTACGCACAGGTAGACCTTACAGAAGATGGAAAGCCCGACTATGAGGCTATTGAAAAAGCAGCAGCGGATCCCAAGGTAACTGCCGTTACTGTTCAGCGCTCCAGAGGTTATTCCTCCCGTGATGCGTTTACGGTTGCCGAAATCGGCAAGATATGCGATATCGTACATAGAGTAAATCCCAAGGCTGCTGTCATCGTTGACAACTGCTACGGCGAATTTACCGAAACACTTGAGCCTACAGATGTTGGAGCTGACCTTATGGCAGGCTCTCTCATCAAAAACCCCGGTGGCGGACTTGCCCCCACGGGCGGTTATTTAGCGGGCAGACGCGACCTTATTGAGGCTGCGTCCTACCGCCTTACTTCTCCCGGAATCGGCGGAGAGTGCGGCGCTACACTTGGCAACAATAGGCTTCTGTATCAGGGATTTTTTATGGCTCCTCACACAACTGCGCAGGCGCTTAAAACTGCGGTTTTCTGCGCAAAGATGATGGAACTTATGGGCTATGAATCCTCTCCCAAGTGGGATGCTGTCCGCTCTGATATTGTTCAGACGGTAACATTCAGAGATCCCGATATGCTGGTTAAATTCTGCCGCGGAATACAGTCCGGTGCGCCTGTAGATTCCTTCGTAACTCCCGAACCCTGGGAGATGCCGGGCTATGACTGTCAGGTGGTCATGGCGGCAGGTGCTTTTGTACAGGGAAGCACCATGGAACTTTCAGCAGACGGACCCATGAGAGATCCTTATACAGCATACCTTCAGGGAGGTCTTACATTCGAGTCAGGCAAGCTGGGCGTAATGCTGGCGGCTGAGCTAATGGCTGAAAAATAAATAATGAGTTTTACGCATAAAGTTTACTTAAGAGGTGAGCTTTATGTGGAAAAGAAAACTTGATCGGTTTTTAAGACGTTTACAGGTAAGATTTCGGCACATGCCGAAGGGAAAATATATACTTACAAAGGTGCTTGTTGTATTGCTTGTTTTAACCGCAGCGTTTGCTGTTATCATGGCAGAGCTTGAGCCTGCTCTTGAGAAAATGGCGGCAATTATGATAAGCAATGATGTGACGGAGTATTTAAACGACGCTGTTGCCGAAACGGTAAAGGACGGAGAGTTCCGTTACGGTGATTTGGTAACCATAGAGCGCGACTCAAACGGTGATGTGGCGGCAATATCGTCCAACATGGCGAGGATAAATCTTCTGCAGACGGAGATAGCGTCATACGTTATGGAAAAGCTGTCAGACCGGATGAAAACATCCATCAAGATACCTTTCGGAAATCTTGTGGGCGGCACAATAATGTCTGGCAGAGGACCCGATATACCTGTGAGGATACTGTCCGTGTCAAATTTCTATACCGATTTTTCCAATGACTTTACAGAGGCAGGGATAAATCAGACACGGCACAGGATAATAATCGATTTTGAAGTTGAGATAGATATGCTTATACCGGGCGGAACTGTGAGAGAATCCATTGACGCCTCGGTTGTTGTTGCCGAAACCGTTATAGTGGGCGATGTGCCGAATACTTTTACGGAATTTTCGGCAAGATAAAGGAGTGAATTACCAATGAAAACATACGGAAAATCACACAAACTTGATAATGTTTGTTATGACATCAGAGGTCCTGTATTAGACGAAGCAACACGCATGGAAGCTTTGGGAATGGACATTCTCAAGCTGAATATAGGTAATCCCTATCCCTTCGGATTTATGGCTCCTGATGAGATAGTTGTTGACATGATTTACAATCTGCGCAAGACAGAAGGTTATTCCGACTCCAAGGGCCTTTTCTCTGCCCGTAAGGCTATCATGCAGTACTGTCAGGTAAAGGGAATTCCCAATGTAGGCATCAATGATATCTATACAGGCAACGGTGCCAGCGAGCTTATAACAATGTCCATGCAGGGACTTCTGGATAACGGCGACGAGATACTTGTTCCCGCACCCGACTATCCTCTGTGGACAGCTTCCGTTACTCTTGCAGGCGGCACGGCTGTGCATTACATCTGCGACGAGCAGAGCGACTGGTATCCTGACCTTGAGGATATGAGAAGCAAGATTACAGACAAGACAAAGGGTATAGTTGTAATCAACCCCAATAATCCCACAGGCGCTCTGTATCCCAGAGAGATCCTTGAGGGGATAGTTGAGATAGCAAGAGAACATCAGCTCATCCTCTTCGCTGACGAGATATACGACAGACTTGTTTTGGAGGGAGAGCATATCGCTCTTGCATCCCTTGCTCCCGATCTTTTGACGGTTTGCATAAACGGACTTTCCAAGTCTCACCGTGTAGCTGGCTACCGCAGCGGCTGGATGTGTCTTGCAGGTAACAAAAAGCACGTTCAGGGATATATTGAGGGCCTTAACCTTCTGTCATCCATGCGCCTTTGCTCCAATGTACCTGCACAGAGCATAATTCAGACAGCTCTCGGTGGATATCAGTCTGCAAATGAGCTGCTTTTACCCGGCGGAAGACTTTATGAGCAGAGAGATTACATCTACAAGGCACTTAATGATATTCCCGGTATTTCCGCAGTAAAGCCCAAGGCAGCGTTCTATATCTTCCCCAAGCTGGATGTTGAAAAGTTCAATATTTTTGACGATGAGCAGTTTGCACTTGACCTGCTGCGTCAGAAGAAGATTCTCATCACCTGCGGTACAGGCTTTAACTGGCACAAACCCGACCATTTCCGTGTCGTTTACCTACCCGAAATGCGTATTCTCGAGGAAGCTGTGGGCAAGCTTGAGGAATTCCTTTCCACATATAAGCAGAAAAAATAAATTGGAGTGAGAAAGATGACTCCCATTGAAGAGATTAATGCTTTAAGAGCAGAAATCAGCGAACATAACAAAAGATATTACGAGCAGGATGCTCCCACAGTTTCAGACTATGAGTATGATATGCTTATGCAGCGCCTAAAAAAGCTTGAGGCGGAGCATCCCGAGCTTAAGACGGCGGACTCTCCAACCCAAAAAGTCGGCGGCAGAGCATCTGCGGCTTTTTCTCCTGTTACCCATGAAGTGCCGCTGGAGAGCCTTAACGACGTATTCTCCGTTGAAGAGGCTGAGAGCTTTGTAACAAAGGTTTCCGAGGCAGTACCCGATGCCGAGTATGTTGCAGAGCCGAAGATAGACGGACTTTCCGTTGCCCTTTACTATGAAAACGGCGTTTTTGTACAGGGTGCAACGAGAGGTGACGGAGTAACAGGTGAGGATGTTACCGCAAACCTGCTGACTATTAAAGACATCCCAAAGCGCCTTGAAAATGCGCCCGAGCACCTTGCGGTCCGCGGTGAGGTATATATGTCCAAAACCGTTTTTGCAGAGCTTAACGAGCAGCGTGAAATAAACGGCGAGCAGCTTCTGGCAAATCCCCGAAATGCTGCGGCAGGTTCTCTGCGCCAGCTTGACCCCGAGGTTGCAAGAAGCCGCAGACTGTCTATCATGGTGTTCAATGTACAGGCTGTGACGGGAAGAGAGTTTAAAACTCATGCGGAAACCCTTGATTTCTTGCGTGAGATGGGCTTTCCCACAGTTCCATATGCCGTTTGCAAAACTGCTGAAGAGTGCAGCGAAAAAATTGCCGAAATAGGGGAGAGCAGAGAAAAATTCCCCTTTGACATTGACGGTGCTGTTATAAAGCTTAATTCCCTTGAGGGAAGACAGGCTCTGGGAAGCACTTCCAAAGCACCCCGTTGGGCGGTGGCATATAAATATCCCCCTGAAAAGAAGGAGACAAGGCTTGTAGACATCGTAATTCAGGTTGGCAGAACAGGTGTTCTGACACCGAAAGCAGTTGTAGAGCCTGTGCGCCTTGCGGGGACGACAGTTACAAACGCAACTCTCCATAATCAGGACTTTATAACGGATAAGGATATCCGCATCGGCGATACTGTTCTCATCCAAAAAGCGGGTGAGATAATCCCTGAAGTTTTGGAGGTTATAAAGGACAAACGTCCCGATGGCACAGTACCGTATCAGATACCCGAGATTTGTCCTGTTTGCGGAAGCCCTGTTACCCGTGACGAGGGAGCTGCCGCAATGCGCTGCCGCGGTGCGGAATGTCCTGCACAGCTTCTGAGAAATATCGTCCACTTCGCTTCCCGAGGAGCCATGGATATTGAAGGACTCGGCACATCCGTTGCCGCCGCTCTTCTGGACAACGGACTTATAAAATCTGCAGCGGATATTTACTATCTTGATGCCCAGTCTGTTGCCTCCCTTGAGAGAATGGGCAAAAAGAGCGCGGAGAACCTTATAAATGCCATTGAAAAATCAAAGGGAAACGACCTTTCCCGTCTGCTCTCTGCACTTGGAATCCCCCAGGTGGGACAGAGCGCGGCAAAGGCAATAGCCGAGCACTTTGGAAGTATGGATGCTCTTAAAAATGCAACTGCAGAAGAGCTGACGCAGGTGGAGGACATCGGCGGTATAACCGCAGGAAACATCGTCTACTGGTTCTCGCTTCCTCAGACGCAGCATCTGCTGAAAAAGTTGGAGGACGCAGGTGTTAATATGATAAGCCGTGCTGAACCCAAGGGCGACCTCTTTGCAGGTCAGACATGGGTTTTAACGGGTACTCTTACAAAATATACCCGTGATCAGGCGGGAGAGATAATAAAAAAACAGGGCGGAAAGGTTTCCTCTTCCGTTTCAAAGAAAACCACCATGGTATTGGCAGGCGAGAACGCAGGCTCAAAGCTTACAAAGGCAAATGAACTGGGTGTTCCCGTTATTTCCGAAGAAGAATTTGAAAAGATGCTGGGATAAGGCATCGCCCGGAGGTAATACAAATGAAAAAAACAGCTATTTTTCAGCCCCTTAAGGTAGGCCCCATTACACTTAAAAACAGAATTGAAGTAGCGCCTGCCGCACCTTTTCTCGCAGGACCTGACAGCGCGGTTTCCCGTGAGTTTTTTGAGTATACCTGCAACCTGGCAAAATCAGGAGCAGGTGTTGTAACCATCGGTGTAACATCTGTAGATCCCGGCCCGGGAGGGCGTACGCTTACACTTGCAAATCCCATGTGGATTTCTTACCTTGCGGACATAGCAGAGGGCATCAAGCGCTACGGCGCAGCGGCAAGCATCGAGATGGTGCACTCCCGCTATATGCTGTCTGACCCCATGAAGGTCGTTAACGAGACCACAACAGAAGAGGTGGAAGAGGTAATTGCCTGCTTTGCAAGAGCTGCTGCACTCGCCATGAACGCAGGTTTTGACATGGTGCTTATCCACGGCGGACACGGCAACGTTCCCTCTATGTTCTTTAATAAAAAGTTCAACCACAGAACTGACCGCTTCGGAGACAGAAACCGGTTCGGAATCGAGCTGTGCAAGGCTGTACGCGAGGCAACAAAGGGCAAAATCGCTATTGAATACCGCATCAGCGCAGAAGAGATTCTGCCCGACATGACAACACTCGAGGAAACACTTGAGTATGCGAAGGTCATCGAGCCCTATATTGACATGCTCCATGTTTCCCGCGGACTTTTGGAAGAGGACAGCCTGCTGCCCGTTATCAATGCTCCTGTTTATCTGCCACGCGGTGCGAACATTCCTTACGCAAAGAAGTTTAAGGAAATTCTTAATATACCCGTAAACGTAGTCGGCAGCATGAACCTTGACCTTGCGGAAGAGGCAATAGAGCGCGGCGACGTTGACATGGCTGCTATGATAAGAACAATTTACGCTGACACAGGCTGTGTTGAAAAGGCACGAAAGGGTAAGGATGATGATATCCGTCCCTGCATCCGCTGCAACACATGTATTTCCCGTACACACTCCATGTTCAAGACCGTAAGATGCGCTGTCAACCCCCTTATCGGCCGTGAGACATGGTATAACATGGATGTTCCCGCAAGAAAGGCAAAGTAAGTCGTTATTATCGGCGGCGGCCCTGCAGGTTTAGAGGCTGCACGCATTTGCGCAGACCGTGGACACACCGTAACTCTCTTTGAAAAGGAAGAGGTAATGGGCGGTAAGTTCCGTATGGCTTGCGCTGCAGAGTTTAAGGCTGAGATGAAGAAGTACCTTGACTGGTCAATCCGCACAGCAACCGAGCACCAAAATGTAACCGTAAAGCTGGGTGTTGAGGCAACTGTAGATGCTGTAAAGGCAGAAAATCCCGATGCGATCATCATCGCAGCAGGTGCAGACCCCATTAAGCCTCCCTTTACAGCTCTGGGAACAGACAAGCTTGTATGGGTCGGAGATGCTGAGGACGGCACAGTACCTCTCGGTGAGCACATCGCAGTTTGCGGCGGCGGTGTAACAGGTATGGAGTTTGCTCTGTCCATGATCCGCATGGGCAAAAAGGTAACGATCGTTGACCTGCTGCCCGAAAATGAGCTTGGCGCAGGCGGCTCTCCCATCAACCTTATTTGCCTTAAAGACCTTCTCAAAGAGGGCGGCGTAGAATTTATCTGCGAGGCACGCATTGAGGATATCGACGAGGGCGGCATACATATTCTTAAAAACGGCGAGAAGGCAACTGTTAAGTGCGACACAGCAGTCCTCTCTCTCGGTTTCCGTCCCGATGCAAAACTGGCTGCAATGTTCAGCGAAATTTGCGACGATGTATATGTTGTCGGCGATGCTAAAAAGCCCGGCAACGTCTGGAATGCAAACACAACAGCATTTGACGCTGCAATGATGATATAAACAGAAGGTGCACTCATTTTTTTTGAGTGCACCTTTAACCAATTTAAAATTTGGGAGAGGCAGATATGGGATTGTTTTCGATATTTAAGAAAAAGAAAAAACAGCCGGAAAATACTGTTCGCGCTCTGGGTATGAATGTTCCGCTGTACAGAGGTGAGGAGAACCTGCCCGAAGACATAAATGAGCTGTGGAAAATGGCGGTATATTACGGTAACGAAAAATGTGATGATAATAATAAACAGCAGATACGCAAAAAGGTTATCAAAAAAGCGGATGATCTTGTAAAAGCTGGAAGGGCAGAGGATCCCGGTTGGGTCAAAAGCGGTATGGTGTATGAGTTTGGTACCGTAGAGGAGATCGTACAGTTTGAGTTTGACCGTTTTATGCAAAAGCTCAGAAACTGCCCTGTGACAGAACAGGACAGAGAAAAGCGGGATAATGCCCACCGTGATGATCCGAAAAACGGCTGGTATGCGCTTATTGACGGAACCATGCTGAACTGCAGCGTAAACTGGCAGAACTTTACATATTGGGAAAATGATGAAGGCAATCCGAAAAGGATTCAGGACAAGCGTTTTGTACAGATTTTTGAGAGTCACATGGAAGAGATAATTGATATCGTGTGGGATATCGTAGAGACAGAGCGACAGCCGGGATGCTTTACACGCTTTGGATATCATATGTACAAAGATCTTGTACAGTTTTACACAGTAGATGCCCTGAAGGGAAGACGTTTTACCTTCAGCGTCTGGGATAAGAGTGACAAGTATGCAAGAAGCGCCGGATATGTACACGACATGGAGGATATCGCAAGAGAAAAGGATATTCAGACATATAATGAGCTTAAAGCAGAAGCGGATGCGGGTATGCACAGCATAGAAAAGCAGGCTCTTGTTGATGCTTATAATGCGTATGTCAGCAGGCGCAAAACTGAACCTTGCAATAACGCAGAGAAGAAAAAGGTAACAGAAACAAAAACAAAAACATCCGAGCCTTATAAAGCGCCAAGAATTTCTGCAAACAGCGGTGTGCGTATGGTGATAGTTTCAAACAGAACCATGGACAACATGTTTAACAAAACGGAAGTACATCTTGAACGTGGTACGATACGCGACAAGGATACGCTGTACAACGAAAAAACAGGCAAGGAAATCCGTATGTTCGCGCCTTTTGTAGTGGAGGATATTGATGGCTTTACTGAGAAAAAGACAGAGGTCACGGGAAGTGCTGTCTTTACATACTATCCTCATTTCACAAATGCAAACTTTGATGTCGGTGATGTGTTTATAAGCAAATAGGGCTTGCCTTTATCGATGTAATGTAGTAAAATGTCTCAACGCGTAAGACAAAAGAGGCGGTTTCCATGAATGAAAAAAACAGTTTTTCCAAAGGCATAGTTGACGGTCTGCCGATCTGTTTCGGATACTTATCAGTGTCCTTTGCTTTTGGTATTTTTGCAACACAAAGCGGCCTTACAATATTTGAAGCGCTGCTCCTTTCCATGACAAATGTCACATCTGCAGGACAGTTTGCCGCTGTGCCCATTATCGTTTCGGGCGGAGCGCTTATAGAGCTTGCGATTGCCCAGCTTGTTATAAACCTGCGATATGCCCTTATGTCCATATCCCTGTCCCAGAAACTGGGCGACAGCGTGCGCCTGCCGGACAGATTTGTAATAGCCTTTGTAAATACTGACGAGGTTTTTGCGGTGGCATCAGGCAGCGACAGACCGGTTGGACGAAAATATCTTTACGGTCTTATCTTAACGCCATATCTTGGTTGGAGCATCGGAACACTTATCGGTGCAGGTGCGGGAAACATCCTGCCTGCATCCGTGGTTTCCGCGCTGGGACTTGCGATTTACGGAATGTTTATCGCCATAGTCGTACCCGATATGAAGAAAGAAAAACCCGTTGCACTTTGTGTGGTAATTGCGGTTGTTCTCAGCTGCGCATTTGAATATCTGCCGTTTTTACAGGCAGTGCCCGACGGATTTGTCATTATAATTTGCGCTGCCGTATCCAGTGCCCTTATGGCGGCATTAAAGCCTATTCCTGTACAGGAGGTGGCTGCAAATGACTAAGTTTTGGGTATATCTTATCGTTATGGCAGGCGTCACATATCTTGTCCGCATGGTGCCGCTGGTGCTGGTGAAAAAGAAGATAACAAACAGGTTTATTCTGTCATTTCTTCACTATCTGCCTTATGCGGTGCTTAGTGCCATGACTATTCCTGCTGTGTTTTATGCGACGAACTACGGTGCTTCGGCGGCTATTGGCTTTGTGGTTGCCGTGATACTGGCATATTTCGGAAAGAGTCTTGTAACAGTTGCGGCTTTTTCCTGCGTTGCAGTATTCCTTGCGGAACTTGTAATTAAGTTTATATGATTAAACGGCTCTGCTTTTGCAGAGCCGTTTTTGCTGACAAAATATGCTTGATTTAAATCTGAGATTATAGTAAAATAATTTGGCAATTAAAAACTTGCGCGCCTGTGATGGAATTGGTAGACATGCGAGATTTAGGTCGTGTCACCTTGGTGTAGGATTTTCGGAGAAATGATATGAAAATGAATGAAAAAACGAAAAAGACATTGACCATGATAGGTGCAATCATATTTGTTGTGGTTGTGGGTGCATGGATCATACTTGGCGGCACTGATCACATCGAGGATACCAACGGTTCGGAGAATTTCTCCCTGCAAACGATTACCAACCAGGATATCGTGGGCATGAGCACCGGCTCCATCGGCGGTCCCACCATTTCCAGAAGTACGCTCACGGGCGATACGGTCGAGTTTTCGGCGGAGAAGTTTACGGGCGTGTATGAGATCTTATACGACAACTTTATCGGCAAATCCGATTTTGTAGTGGATCTGACCGCGTATGAGATATATGGAGGCAACTTCGAATTGGTGGTTGTCCATAATGATGAGATCGTGGCGGTTCTGGAGCCGGGATTGTTTGTGAATTACCGTCTTGAGGATATTACCGGATACGTTTCTTTGAGAATTGCCGGAGAAAGCGCATCTTTCAGCTTCAGCATGACAGAACTGGAATATGATTATCACAGTCATGCAGAATAAGTAATAAAATAACAGCCGGGATCTAACTTGGCTGTTCATATTTGCGCCTGTGATGGAATTGGTAGACATGCGAGATTTAGGTTCTCGTGCCGAGAGACGTGGGGGTTCGAGTCCCTTCAGGCGCACCACGTCGGAGCAAGCTTTGCATCGCTTGCTCCGACTTTTTTCAAAAGTCAGAGCGCTCTCACTCCGCTGCTCCTCCTTTTCAACTGCGACCCGCTTGCGCTGGGCTCGCGTCTGATGATGAGAACGGTTGGATACAGATTGTTCAACTGCTAACTCTCAACAAAATTTGAGACTGCGTTTACATTTCGTCTATTGACTAAGAGTTGAAAATTATGTTATAAATAAAAGGATGAGGGAGTAGCGAGCGCAGCTTATTGCGTAGCAAGTCAACATCCTGACCGTTATCGGTCTGGCTTGCTTTAAATCGCCAGACTCATGCGAAGCTTAAAAAGCTGTGCGTGGGTCTGTGCCCATCGGATATACATGCTTTTTAAGTACGGCTTCGCTGCCGTACTTTTTTTGTGCGTGTGTGTATTCTTAAAGTAAATTATGGGGAGTATAAACTACCCCGGATAAATAGGAGGAGTATTGATGAACAAGACCTATACACGGTCTGCTGAGGAAGTTTTAAACGACCTTGGCGTGGGCGTTGAAGGACTTTCTTCTGCACAGGCACAGGAGCGCCTTGCAAAATACGGTCCCAACAAGCTCAAGGAAGCCGAAAAACCGACATTGCTTCAGCGTTTTCTCACACAGCTGAAGGATCCTATGCTGATCATCCTTCTCATTGCGGCTGCTGTAAGTGCGCTGACAGGTATGCTGGCAGGTGAGGCAGAGTGGGCAGAAGTAATTATCATTCTTGCCGTTGTTCTGCTTAATGCGATCCTTGGTGTTATTCAGGAGAGCAAGGCTGAGGCTGCTATTGAAGCCCTGCAGACCATGACGGCGGCGACATGTAAAGTAATGCGCGACGGAAAGATGACAGTTCTCCACTCCGATGAGCTTGTACCCGGTGACGTGGTACTGCTGGAGGCAGGCGATGCAGTTCCCGCTGACGGACGTATTATCGAAAATGCTTCTCTTAAGATAGAAGAGGCTGCACTTACAGGTGAGTCCGTTCCTGTAAACAAGGCTCTGGAAGCTCTTGGACTTGCTGAGGGACAGGACGATGTACCTCTGGGCGACCGTAAGAACATGTGCTACATGGGCTCCACCGTTGTATACGGACGCGGCAAGGCTGTTATCACAGCTACAGGTATGGATACCGAAATGGGCAAGATCGCAGGTGCCCTTGCTGCCACAACAGAAGAGCAGACTCCTCTTCAGCGTAAGCTGGATGAGCTGGGTAAGCTGCTCTCCAAGCTGGTTCTCGGTATCTGCATATTTATTTTCGCATTCAACCTCTTTATGGCACGCGGCGACCTGGCAGTTGAAGGTCATACGCTGACAGTTATCCTTGAGACATTCATGGTCGCAGTTTCTCTGGCTGTTGCTGCTATCCCCGAAGGTCTTGCAACTGTTGTTACAGTTGTTCTCTCCATCGGTGTTACAAAGATGTCCCAGCGCAACGCTGTTATCCGCAGACTTACTGCCGTTGAGACACTTGGCTGCACACAGGTCATCTGCTCCGACAAGACAGGTACTCTTACTCAGAATAAGATGACCGTTGTTGACCACATCGGTGAGACAGAGCTTGTTGCCACAGCTATGGCGCTTTGCTCCGACGCAAACCTCAACGATGAAAATCAGGCTGAGGGTGAGCCTACAGAGTGTGCACTTGTAAACTTTGCATATTCCGTAGGTCTTAAGAAGCAGGATCTTGAAAAGGCAACTCCCCGTGTGGATGAGGCTCCCTTCGACTCCGGTCGAAAGATGATGTCCACAGTTCACGATCTGGGCGGCAAATACGTCCAGTACACAAAGGGCGGTCCCGATGTTGTTCTGGCTCGCTGCGCTTATTATTTGGAAAACGGCGAAGTTAAGCCCATGACAGATGCAAAGCGCGACGAGATCATGGCTGCCAACAAGGAAATGGCAGACAGAGCGCTCCGTGTTCTTGCTGCTGCAAAGCGTGATTGGGCAGAAAAGCCTGCTGACAACACAGCTGAATTCCTTGAAAAAGAGCTTGTATTCCTCGGCCTTACAGGTATGATCGACCCGGTTCGTCCCGAGGTTAAGGCTGCTATTGAAGAGTGCCGCTCTGCAGGTATCCGCGCAGTTATGATCACAGGTGACCATAAGGATACTGCTGTTGCTATCGCAAAGGAGCTTGGCATTATCACAGACGCTTCTCAGGCTATCACAGGTGCAGAGCTTGATGCTATCCCCGATGATCAGATCGGTGAGTTTGTAAAGCAGTACGGCGTTTATGCACGTGTTCAGCCCGAGCATAAGGTTCGTATCGTCAATGCATGGAAGATGAACGGTGCCATCGTTGCCATGACAGGTGACGGTGTAAACGATGCTCCTTCCATTAAGTCCGCTGACATCGGTGTCGGCATGGGCATCACAGGCACAGACGTTACAAAGAACGTCGCAGACATGGTTCTTGCAGACGACAACTTTGCAACTATCGTTTCAGCAGTAGGTGAGGGACGCCGCATTTACGACAATATCCGTAAGGCGATCCAGTTTCTGCTGGCATCCAATATGTCCGAGGTCCTTGGCGTGTTCTGCTCAACTCTTATGGGCTTCACACTCTTAAACCCCGTACATCTGCTGTTTATCAACCTTGTAACTGACTGTTTCCCCGCACTTGCTCTCGGTATGGAAAAGGCTGAGCCCGACACAATGAAGCGTGCTCCCCGTGATTCCAAGGAGGGTATCTTCGCAGGCGGTCTGTTTGTTGACATTGCATATCAGGGTATTCTGGTAACAGTTCTGACCATCGTTTCCTATATTATCGGTAACTGCTTTGAAGTCGGTAAGTTTGCAATGCCTGTGGGCGTTTCCGAGCACGGTATGACAATGGCGTTCCTTACAATGTCCATGTGTGAGATTTTCCACTCCTTCAACCTGCGCTCACAGAGAAAGTCCATCTTCTCCCTTAAGGGACAGAACAAGATTCTCTGGGCTGCTATGATCGGCTCTCTGATCCTTACAACACTTGTACTGGAAGTACCCTTCCTTGCAAATGCCTTTGGCTTTACACCTATCGGCCTTGCTGAGTACGGTATCGCCATTGCACTTGCAATTGTCGTAATTCCCGTTGTTGAGATCGTAAAGCTCATCCAGCGTGCTGTAAAGAAAAACAAGTAATAATATAAGAAGCATGCTTTATATAAAGCATGCTTCTTTTTAGTTTCAAATAAAAATCTTATAAAATACAAGTTCGGCTTGAATAATCAGATAGAATCATATATAATAAACTCACTATGTAAATTAATAGAATTTAATTATTATATTGTACATATTTTGACAGGAGTGAAAACAATGTTAACAGAAAAAGAGAACTATCTGCGAGTGCTGACAGGTCAGGTTCCTGAGTGGATCCCTGAGTACACATTCGGCAAGATGCCCTGGGAAGACAAGGATCCCGCTAACGTTATGGTTGAGCCCTCCATCCTTTGCGGTCACCGTGACAACAACGGCGGTCTTGACCACTGGGGTGTTGAGTACATCACATCCAAGGAGTCCGCAGGTGCTATCATGCCCAAGACATGGGACTACATCCTTCCCGACATCACAAAGTGGCGCGATGTTATCAAGGCTCCTTCTCTTGAAGGTATTGACTGGGAAGACATGGCTAAGAAGAGCGTTGCCAAGACAAGAGTAAACCGCGACGAGAGCGTTCTTGCTCTGAACCTCCACGTTGGTTACTTCCAGAACCTCATGGCTTTCATGGGCTTTGAGGAAGGCCTTATGGCACTTTATGAAGAGCCCGAAGAAGTAAAGGCTCTTATGGAGTACATGTGCGACTTCTACTGCACAGTATGTGAGAGAATCATCGACTACATCAAGCCCGATGTTATCACACTTATGGACGATACAGCTTCCTGGAACGCTCCCTTCGTATCTCACGAGATGTACAGAGAGTTCTTCCTGCCCTACTACGACAGACAGGCGAAGTTCGGCCGTGACCGTGGTCTGCCCATCACATTCCACAACTGCGGTAAGTGCGAAGCTTTCGTAGATGACATGGTAAGCATCGGCGTTAACGCTTGGGATCCCGCTCAGACATGTAACGACCTTGCAGGCATCAAGGCTAAGTACGGCAACAAGCTGACTATCATGGGCGGCTGGGACTCCCGTGGAAGACTTCTTGATGACGACGTTTCCGATGATGAGATCCGTCAGTCTGTTATCGACACAGTTAACATGCTGGCTCCCGGCGGCGGCTTTGCTTGGTGCGGCGGCTTCATGGGCGTTGATCCTAACGATCCTATCATCACACACAAGAACAAGGTTCTGAAGGAAACATTCAACGAGCTGAGCAAGACATTCTACAAATAAGAATCAATTCACAGACTTGCTCTTATGAGCAAGTCTGTGGCTTTAAATTGGCATTGAAACGGTTCAGTTTCAATTTAAGGCAAATTATTAGTGAGGTGTTTTTGAGTGAACGTATTGATATTCGGCGGCTTTTTAGGCTCAGGTAAGACAACTGCCCTTATGCAGATGGCAAGATATATTGTTGAAACTTCTGTAAGTGATAACCCCAACAAGGTAATGATCCTTGAAAATGAGATCGGCGAAGTCGGTATAGACGATGCATTCCTGCGCGGCGGCGGTTTCCGCGTTGACAACCTCTTTGCAGGCTGTGCCTGCTGCACCGTATCAGGTGAGCTTGTAACTGCGGCTATCCGTATCCGCAAGGAATATGACCCTGAGTGGCTTATTATTGAGACTACAGGTCTTGCATATCCTGCAAAAATACAGCAGAATCTGAAAGAGGCTGCAAATATACCCTCCAGAATTGCTGTTCTTATCGACGCTTCCCGTTGGGCAAGACTCCATATCCCCATGGAAGGCCTTTTTGCAGGACAGATTTACGGCTCTGACGCTGTTGTTATCAACAAGGTAGACCTTGTTGAAGCATCCGTTGTTGACACCGTTGCAAGCGATGTCAGAGAGTATGACGCAGATACACAGATTTTCCGCGTTTCTGCCCTCGACCCTGTAAACGCTGAGGTTTGGAAAGGAGTTCTGGGAATATGAGTGAGCACATCCACCATCATCACGATGAGCATTGCGACTGCGGCTGCCATGACCATCACGAGCACCATCATCACGATGAGCATTGCGACTGCGGCTGTCATGACCATCACGAACACCACCATCACGAGCATGACGAAAACTGTGATTGCGGCTGTCATGACCACGATCATCACCACCATGGGGAAGAAAAGCTTCCCGGTGTTGCTTACACTAAGGTAAGACTTCACGACGACGCAAAGGTAGTTTCCGGAAGCCTGACAGTTTTCGGCGACTATGAAAAGGTAAGAGCAGGTCTTAACCGCGGTCTTACAGAGTTTGCAGCTGCCGTTACGGAAAAGGGCGGCATTATCGGTCATATCAAGGCATCTGCCGAGGTCAAGAATGTTGAGATGTTCTCTGTTACCGATGTTGATGTTATGATAAAGACAGCGCCTGAGCAGGAGATAAATATTATCCTTGCAGCCATCGTTTTCTTTGTATCCGAAGAAGAGGCAGAGCAGTTGGGCAAAAAAGCGCTGGAATCTGCAATTTGCTGATAAAACTGAAATAATATGGTAAAATTACCGAAAAATTGCCCCCTGTTATGCAAATATAACAGGGGGCATGCATATTGAAAAAACGGTGCATTTTAGTTAAAATTTAGAATATCATTTTGTAAACGAAGGTCATACCATGAGAATTTTAGATGTACATGCCCATATATATCCGCCCAAAATCGAGGCAAAGGCAGTTAATGCGATCCGCGAGTTTTATGACAGACCATATATGGCACATAAGGGCGCAGAAGAGGCGCTTTTGGAAAGCGGAAGAAACGCAGGAGTGACCGATTATCTGGTTTTCTCCACGGCAACTGTTCCGCAGCAGGTAGAGAAGATAAACGACTTTATAATCGAAACAGTTTCCCACAGAAGTGAGTTTATCGGCGCGGGCACTATCCACATTGACTATGAGGACAATCTGGGTGAGCTGCAGCGCATTTTCGATGCAGGTATAAAGGGAATCAAATTCCATCCCGATTTTCAGAAGTTCAATATAGATGATGAACGACTTTATCCGTCTTATGAACTCCTGCAGGATAAGGGGATGTTCTTCATCACCCACGCAGGCGATCCCAGATACCCTTTCTCTCATCCCGAGAGGATCGCAAAGGTTGCAAAGCAGTTTCCGAAACTTAAAATTATCGCCGCACACTTCGGCGGCTGGATGACGTGGGATATAGCAAGACGTTGTCTTGCTGATTTGGAGAATGTGTATTATGACACCAGCAGCACTTACGGTTTTGGCGGTATTGAGCCGATGATAGAGGGCTTTAAGACCTTTGATAATTCCCACCTGTTTTACGGCTGTGACTACCCAATGTGGGATCACAAGGACGAGTTGGACATTTTATACTCTCTCAACCTTGACGAAAAGACACTTAAAGGCGTTCTTTACAACAATTTTGCAGCCTTTTACGGTTTGCCTTTGGACGAATAAGAAAACTCCCTGTGAATTTCACAGGGAGTTTTTGCTTAGTCATGAAGCTTTGCTTTTTTAAGTCTGAGTATCTGCCATGAGATGATAATTCCAATTACAGCTATCAGAATGGGGAAGACGGTGCTTGTTGTAAAGCCGAAGTTTGTGAAGAAGTTGCTGTTTCCTATCTCAGAAAGTGCAACTAAGGGAACAGATAAAAATGATGTGCCGTTTGCTTTGACATAATGGCATGCTGTGAAAAATGCAGGGAGCATGAATATTCCCAAAGCGGTGAAGATTATCTCACATACAAGACCGCCTTTGTTAAGGCTCCCCTTGAACACAAGGGACATGAAGCATACGCAAAGGGGGAAGAGGAAGAACAGAATATAGGGCATGCTGTCAAAAATTATGAATACTGCGGTACACAGAATAAGCGCAATGAACATGCCCACAAGACCGCCCAGAACAGAAGCGGCAACGGAGCCTTCGTCTACATAGACATCCTCTTCGTATTCTTCAGTTTCATCGATCTCTTCGACTTCGTTGTTGATTTCAAATTCGCTCATAGTGTTTCTCCTTAAATGTGTTACAGAAGCTCTTCGATTCTTGCTGCGATATTGAACATGATGGGTACATCGCAGGTATCAATTGTGCCGTTGTCCATGCATTCGATAATGTCAGCATCAAATGGTATCTGGGCTGTGTAGTTTATATCAAACTCCTTTGCCAGCGCCTTTACCTTGCTTGAACCGAAAATGTGGTGCTCATTGCCGCAGTCGGGGCATTTATATGTTGCCATGTTCTCGATAAGAGCCACAACGGGGATATTCAGAGCCTTTGCCATTTTCAAAGTTTTATGAGCCAGCATTGTTGCGATCTCCTGAGGTGTTGTGACAACGATGAGACCGTCAATAGGCAGATGCTGCAGAACAGTAATGGGTATTTCACCGGTACCGGAGGGCATATCGATGAACATGGCACGGACATCCTCCCAAAGAATATCAGACCAGAATTTTTTGAGAGTATTCTCAACGATATTGCCGCGGGCGAGAACAGGATCGGTTGCACGGGGGATAAGGCTGTTTACAGATGCAATCTGTACACCGGTATCGGACTCCACGGGAAACATACCGCGCTCGTCTGCGTAAATTCTGCCCTTGAGGCCGAATGCGGCAGGAATTGTGGGACCTGTCAGGTCAGCGTCTAAAATAGCGCACTGCGTGCCGGAATTCTGCAGCTGGGATGCTAAAAGAGCTGCCACGGCGGATTTGCCTGTGCCGCCCTTACTGCCTAAAACAGCAAAAACCTTATCAACGGATGCATAAGGATTTAACGGTGCTTTCTGAGGTCCTGCATTGCTTCCGCAATCGGAAGAGCAGGTGCTGCAGTCATGAGTGCAATTTTCTGTGTTTTTATCAGCCATTTGGGTTTACCTCCAAAGTTAATATCTGAATTATATTATAGCATTTAATAAGCCAAGTAACAATATGCAAAATAAAACTCCGAAAGAGATAATCTTTCGGAGTTTTGCATTTTATTGAATATGGTTTACGGACGCAGTCCCATGCCGCCCTCAAGGGTGAGTGTCTCGCCGCTGAGGTATTTAAAGTCGGGATGTGCAAGCTGTACACATACTCTGCCAATCTCGGTTTCGGGGTCGCCGTAATGACCCATGGGGGGCATTTTGACGTTTGCCTTGAATGCTTCGGGATATGCCTTTGCAAAGTTATCGAGCTGAGCTGTCCATGCAAGGGGGCAGATGACGTTTACGTTTATGCCGTCAGGACCCCACTCGGTGGCGGCGACGCGTGAAAGACCGCGGATGCCCTCTTTGGCGGCAGCGTATGCACATTGACCGAAGTTTCCGAAAAGACCTGCGCCCGAGGCGAAGTTTATAACGCTGCCCTTTGTCTCTTTGAGGTGAGGATAGCAGGCTTTCATATAGTAAAACGCTGCGTAAAGACCTGAATACACAGCGAGGTCAAACTGCTCTGTTGTGTGGTCAGCGAGTGTAACGCCCGATGCGGAAGCCTGTGCATTATTTATAAGAACGTCAATGCGTCCAAATTCTTCAATTGTTTTGGATACTACCATATTTGCTGCTGCTTCATTGTCTGAGCCTGCGGAAATATCTGCCTGCAGGGCAAGCACCTTGATGCCTTACTTGCCTTCAAGGTCTTCTTTTGCCTTTTCAAGCTTTGATACGTTGCGCCCTGTAATTACAAGGTTTGCGCCCTCTTTTGCATAGGCGGTGGCGATGCCGTATCCGATAGAGCCGCAGCGACCGTCTTCAAGGACGGAATAGCCCGCGCCTGTTATAATTGCTGTTTTACCTGTTAGAAATCCCATATTGTCACGCCTTTCTGCATTATTTTAATATAAATAATTTAATACATTAAACTGATGAAAACAAGTCTGCCGGACCTGTTGTGTATTATTATACCTAAATTCAGTAAAATATTTCATTTTTTACCTAATTTGATAAAGACTACAGAAAAATTGAAAAAATTAGGTAAAGCTTGTGATTTTCTACTGTTGACTTTAACGCACGTTGGTATATAATTTTATTCGTACTTCTATACCCGCCGGACAGCCAGTTCGGTGGAGTCTTTATTTATTCAGGAGGACCATTCATGTTAAAGAACACAGAAAAAACAATGGACAAAATTGTCGCACTTTGTAAAGGCAGAGGATTTATTTTCGCCGGCAGCGAGATCTACGGCGGACTTGCAAATACATGGGATTACGGTCCTCTCGGCGTTGAGTTCAAGAACAACGTAAAGAAGGCTTGGTGGAAGAAGTTCGTTCAGGAGAACCCCTACAACGTAGGTCTGGACGCAGCTATCCTTATGAACCCTCAGGTTTGGGTCGCTTCCGGTCACGTTGCAACCTTCAACGATCCCCTTATCGACTGCAAGGCTTGTAAGATGCGCCACAGAGCAGACAAGCTTGTTGAAGAGTGGAACCATGAAAACGGCGTAACAGATGTTGTTGTTGAAGCTATGGACAACGACGGTCTTATGGAATATATCCGTGAGAAGGGCATCACATGTCCCGGCTGCGGCAAGAGCGATTTTACAGACATCCGTAAGTTCAACCTTATGTTCAAGACATTCCAGGGCGTAACTGAGGACTCCGCTTCCACAGTTTATCTCCGTCCCGAGACAGCACAGGGTATCTTTGTTCAGTTCAAGAACATTCAGCGTACAACACGCCGCAAGCTGCCCTTCGGTGTATGCCAGGTAGGTAAGTCCTTCAGAAACGAGATCACTCCCGGTAACTTCACATTCCGTACAAGAGAGTTCGAGCAGATGG
>JAFTYM010000030.1 GCA_017461585.1 Oscillospiraceae bacterium
CAAAACTGCAAGCACTTAAAAAGATAGATTTTGTTCGTAAACGAGGCAGAAAAGCGCTGTAATACTGTATGTCTTACGAGCTTTGATAACGATGTTTACGGGCAAAGGATTTCTTTTTAAGCTTATGTTTTCTTTTCGGGTTCACCCTTTAGTGTCTGCGTTTTCATTTTTGTTTACTTTACAGGTATAACTGTGTCTCCGATGCGGATTTCGACTACTTCGTCAATATTGATGGGTATTTTCCAGTAAAATATTTCACATATACGTGTATCGCTCTCATCACCCAACGGTGAGCCGTGCCCTGAATCAATTGTTACTTCCTGACCACTTTCAAGCACTGCACATACACCGTAATAGTCCTCTCCGAGAGTATCCACAGAGTATCGCCACTCCTCACCTGCGTCGTACTCAAAGTATAAATACATATTTGTAAGTTCCACTTTGTCCAATGTTATATGCGTCAATTCTCCGGTTTGTTCATCGTATACTATAGCCTCAACATTTTTAATTACTTTCGTTTTAGTATCAACACAATTCATGGAAAACTCAAAATACCATTCTCCTTCTAATGTTTCCGTGTTAGTGCGGTAATAATCCAAATAGTATTTCAAGAATCCCTTCATACTCAGAGATACATCTACATTTTCAACGTTTTCTTCTAAATCCCTTATATCTCCTGTAAGTATGATTACAAATGTATTCTCACCAACAAAATTTCCTGAAACTGTGGTATTTTTATTTTCTCCATTTATTGTCAGTACCACGCCATCATCATGCAGCCCATAATCTACAGTATTTTTAATTCCTTCAGCAACAAGCATTATTTTAAAACTGTCTTCTGCGACTACTGCAGAGTCAACCGTAATTGTTACATCGTTTGATGTCTTGCTTATTCCTATTTCCTGACTAAGATGCTCAATTAAATCTTTATGCCCTTCGCTGAGTTCCTGATTATTACGCAGCTCAAACTCATAAGCAAACCATGTCTGTATATTATCCCAATAGCTTACAACCGCCGCAGCGCCCATAAGCACCACAACTACCAGTACCGCCGCAACTGCCATAACCAATCGTCGTCTTAATGGTATTACTTTATGCGCTGCGGACCTTTCGCTTCGCTCTAAAATATCGTCATCAACTTCATTAAAGCTGAAATAAAGATCAGTACTTTTCATCAAAATACCCCTCCTTTATAAGGTGTGCTTTAAGCTTTTTTCTTGTACGGCTCAAAATTACCATCACATTGCTTTCACGAATCCCGTACTTCCCGGCAATTTCCGCAACCGATTCCGTAAAGAAGTATCTCCGCAGAAAGATATTGCACTCCCTCTCGGGAAGCGTTCTCACAAAATCTCTTATACAGCTTCCCAGTTCTTTGCCCATATAGTCACTTTCAATATCTGCATTACCCGCAATGCATTGTGAAAGCTCGTCAAGAACAAGGTGTATCTCACCGCCGCCGCGCTTTTCCGCAGTCTTTTCACGGTATCGTGTAAATGCCAGATTACGCGTGATCTTTGCAAAGAACATCTGCAGCTTTTCAGGCTTTTTGGGTGGTATTGAGTTCCACGCACGAAGCCATGTATCACTCACGCATTCTTCCGCGTCCTCACGGTTTTTCAGAATATTTTCTGCAACAGCAAAGCAGTAATCTCCGTATTTGTTGTTTGATTCTGTAATTGCCTCGGCATCACGCAGCATGTACATTTCTATGATTTTGCTGTCCTCCACGGTTTGTCCTCCTTTCATTGGTATGAAGGTCCTTCACTTTATAAGACGTATTTTTCAGCACTGACCTTACAGTTTTTTGAAAATTATAGCACAAAAACGCAGACACCATAGGGTGTCTGCGTTTTTTCTTTGTTTATTTCACAGGGATGATTGTGTCTCCTATGTGGATTTCAACAACTTCGTCGAGGTCTATGGGTGCTGGCCATGCACAGTATACGGACTGGTGCGCTACAGGGTCTAAACCATACATACTGCCGCTTCCGTGACCACCGTCCATCTTTATCTCTGTTCCATCTTCTAAAACTGCATAAACATCATAGGTCATCGGCTCTATGAAATCGGTTAATCCTTTATCTGTGTAATAACCGCCATGCTCATATTCGTACTCAAAGCTCAAGCCTGCAGCAGAAAGCTCTACATTGGTAATTGTTATGGGCATTACTCTTTCTTCAGGCACTGTATCCTTTGCAGTATCCTTCTCAAGAGCAACTGTAACACTCCATTCTCCATCTGTAAGGAGTTCACCCGTAAGCTCATGCTTCATAAAGTCAGACATATTCAATGTCACATTCAGCGGCTCATCATATTTATACCCATTGGGAACACCAATGATCATCATATAGAACGCACCGTCTTTTGTTGCAAAGCCCTGAATCGCGCTTCTGAAATCTGCACACTGATCAGGATCAACAGACAAGGTAATATTGTCCCCGTAAATATGGTAACGATCACCTTCCGGTATTTCCACACCGTCTACTCTGACAAGAAGCTTAAATCTGGCGCCCGACACTTTTGCGCCCTCTGCGGTAACTGTTATTCCATTTGCAGTATAGCTTTCATCAAACTTCTGCGGCATTTCTTCAAACGTACCGGCAACAACGCTGTACTCAGCCATAATTTCTGTATCGGGAAGCTGTATCTTTTCAAACTCTGTTGCTATAAGTGTAAACTCAAACTTCCATGGTCCCTCGGCGTAAATCTTGTCACCATAAATATTCTCAATATTATTTATGGTGATAGACACATCAATGTTTTCCGCACCATTCAGCTCATCGAAGCTTATATTCACAGGTATTTTTATAGTACTGTCTTCATAACCTCGACCAAATGTACCACCCCCTGCATACTGCGAGTTTATCAGTATTTCAGTATTGTTAATAAATATTGCATCAGCAGGAAGCTCCAAGCCTGTGATCGACAGTATCGTTTTGATTTCCTGTTCGAGCACTACTGCCTCATCAATAGATATTGTAACTCCGTTTGCAGTCTGACTTACGCCGACTTTCTGTGTAAGATTTTCAACTACATCTGCCTGTTCTGCACTAAGCTTAATTCCATTCAAGCTCTCCCATCTGTATGCAACCCAAGCCTGTACATTATCCCAATAGTTCACAACCGCAGCAGCGCCCATAAGTACCATGACAACCAGTACCGCCGCAATCGCCATAACCAAACGTCGTCTCAAAGGTATCAGCTTATGTGTTGCTGCTTTCTCACATCTTTCAATTATTTCATCGTCCACACCGTTAAATGCGCGAATAAGTTCTGTTTTATTCATTTACAAAGCCCTCCTTTATAAGGTGCGCCTTAAGCTTTTTTCTCGTACGGCTTAGGATAAGCAGGACATTGCTCTCTTTCATTCCGTACTTTTTTGCCGTCTCCGCTGTCTTTTCCATAAAGAAATATCTTCTCACAAAAATATTACCGTCCCGCTCGGAAAGCGCTTTAACAAAACGCCCGATGCACTCTTCCAGTTCCTTTGCATCGTAGGCGTTTGCAGGTGTTTCACCGCTTGAAATGCACTCGGAAATCTCCTCCAAAACAAGGTTGATTTCACTTCCTCCCCGCTTATCCGCATTGTTTGCGGTATAGCGGTCAAGAGCCAGATTTTGGGTTATCTTCGCAAGAAATGACTTAAGCCATACAGGTCTGTGGGGCGGTATTGCATTCCACGCGCGAAGCCACGTATCGTTTACACATTCTTCCGCATCCTCAGCATTATGCAAAATATTGTTCGCTACCGTAAAACAGAATGATCCGTATTTCGCATCGGTTTCTTTTATCGCATCATTATCTCTCTGAAAATAGAGCTCTACTATCTGCTTATCTTCCATCGCAATACCTCCTTTCGCTCATTTAAGGATCCTTCACCCTTTATGACGGGATTTCACTTATAAGTCTATCAGTAATTCTTGAAAATTCCAGTAAAAAAACGCAGACACCGTAGCGTCTGCGTTTTCTGTCTATTGGGGAATTACAAGGGTCCAGCCTGCGACAATATAGTCTGCTGTGATATTGGGATATTTTGCTTTATTGGCATCCACGATTTTCGAAACAGTAGTGCCGTATCTCTTAGCGATTTCGCCTAAAGTATCGCCCCACAAAACAGGGTGTATAGTACTGCTCAGCTTTACAGCTGCGGCACTTATCCAGCCTGTCACCTGTCCTGCTTTGCCGATATTTCCCGGTAAGTTAGTTATCTTAACTCTGCCACGTACCACTTCGTCACTCCAAAGATAATATGTACCTGTAATGACCGCAGACTTTTTTTCTGCGGTACTGGAAATATACAATGGCTCTGCAAAAAGCTCCAGCACACCCTTTATCTCTTTGGATTTTCCGTTGTTTTTTATCCTGTCAAAGGGAAAATTCTTCCCGGGGCATGATGTGGCATTATGTTCCATGTGCTTAGTGATTTTTGTTATCTGTGGATAAAGCTCCAAAAGCCAGGATACAAGCTCAACTCCCGAATTCACCTGAGTTTCCGGCATCTCCTCATCTTCAAAGTTACCCTCAAAGCAAATTCCGATAGTGTCATAGTTTCTGCCGTTTGTGTGAGCTCCCACAGTATCTATAGGTCTGCCGCGGTAAACACTTCCCTCCTTGCTTACGAAAAAGTGATATCCGATACCTGCCCAGCCTTTTGCAAGATGCCATTCGTGGATATCCTCCGCTGTGCAGCTTTCAGCTGCCGCATGGTGAAGAACCACTCCGTTTGTCTTACTTCTTTTTACAAGGGGTATAGACCATTTATATTCAGTTTCAATTATTGTCATTATTTTTCTCCTCTACCTTATCCTTTATTTTACCCACAGCCTTCAGCAGAAACTCAGGCACAGGCGCACCGCACTCCGCCACATTTTCCAGTATGCTTATGCACTCATTTATCACAAGCCAGATGATGACAGGCAGCGCAAAAATAAAGTCGATTTCGATTTTCGCCCCCATGGCGGTAATGCCGTATTTTACGATCCAGTCAACAGCCATTCCCGTTGCCACAACTGTGAGATATCCGACCTTTTTGAGTATTCCCACAACACCTGTTCTGGACGATACGCTGCCTGTTATCCACGCCTTCACCATACCGCTGCAATAATCAAGAAGCATCACGCAGGAGAGGACAATGACGGGTACCGCCAGTTCTCCCAGATACGCACACGCTGCTCCTACGGCTGCCGAAATTGTTATCTTCACAGCATTTTCTTTCATCCTTTACACCTCTTTTCAAAAAACTAAAAGCACTCGGTTTTCTCTCCCGATTGCTCTTAATTAAAATAATAGACCCGACTTTTCAAAGTCGTCAAACCGAGCCGAAAAGAAGCCAAAAGCGGTCATAATTGCAGCGTTTTTACGCAAAAAACATATATTTTTAACCGACCGCATAATCTTTCCATATACCAATAAACATGGAGGTCACTATGAAAAAGTTTGTTGCAGCGGTTCTTTTTGTACTTATGCTGAGTTCCCCTGCCTTAGCCGCAGGCACGGGTTCAATGGACTATACCGACACAGAAGATGTGGATCTATCAGTTTTCGCAGAAACATCAGTTCCCGCATTGGGAGAAAATCTTGAAATTTCTGCTCCTTCTGCGATCCTCATTGAAAAAGAGACAGGCACCGTAATATATGAAAAAGAAGCAGATATGGTTTTGGAGCCTGCAAGCGTCACAAAAGTAATGACCATACTCTTAATTGTTGAGGCAATCGAGCGCGGCGATCTGTCTTTGGGCGAGATGATAACATGTTCTGCCCGCGCATCTTCAATGGGCGGCTCTCAGGTGTACCTGAAAGAGGGCGAACAGCTTACGCTTCACGATATGCTCAAATCCATAGTCGTGTCCTCCGCAAACGATGCAGCTGTAGCCGTTGCAGAGCACATGTGCGGCAGCGAAGCAGGCTTCGTCTCTATGATGAATAACCGCGCATCAGGACTTGGCATGACAAATACAAATTTCAACAACTGCACAGGACTTATGGATGACCCCGAGCACGTCACAACTGCGCGTGATATTGCCATCATGTCCCGTGAGCTCATCTCTCACGACATGATAAAGGAATACACCACAATATGGACAGACACCATCCGCGGCGGCGAGTTCGGACTTTCAAACACAAACAAGCTTATTCGGTATTACATCGGCGCAACAGGACTGAAAACAGGCTTTACAAACCGCAGCATGTACTGTCTCTCTGCAACCGCCCAGCGTGACGGTGTGGAATACATCGCCGTCATCATGCACGGCGAGACCAGTGCACAGCGCTTTGAGGATGCAAAAACCCTGCTCAGCTACGGCTTTGCAAACTACACTTTGGCAGACACCGCCCCTGCGGATATTCTCCCTCCCATTCCCGTAATACTCGGCAAAACTGAGACCGTTCAGCCTGTAGCTGCAGATGCACGGAAGCTGCTGGTAGAAAAATCCGATGCTGGTGACATCAGGTGTGATATTGATCTCTGTACCGAGATATCCGCTCCTGTGTGCGCAGGAGATAAGCTTGGCACCGCGACAGTATATTGCGGAGATGAGGTCATATACACTTACAACCTTGAGGCTGCGGATAACGTACCAAAGCTCTCGTTTTTTGATATTTTCCTGAAATGTCTGTCCATCGTCTACAAAAACTCATTGTAATTTCCGACGTTTTGAACTACAATCAATAGCATCATATAAATTCAGGAGACACTTATGATAAACATAGATATTACAGGCATTCCGTCCATTCCTTCTCAGCTTCTGGACGAAGCCCGTCATGCATGGGCGCGCGTTAAAGGCGGCAACGGAACCTTTAAGGATTGGAACGGTTGGGTCACGCTGCCCGAAACCACATCAGATGCTGAGATTGCAAAAATCAAGCTCACAGCAGAAAAGATCCGCACAGAATCGCAGATGGTAGTTGTTCTCGGTATCGGCGGCTCCTATCTCGGAGCGCGTGCTGCCATTGATTTTCTGAAAAGTGATAAATACAACATCGTCACAAGAAATTCACCGCGCATTTTCTTTGCAGGAAACAACCTTTCCGCCCCCTATACACAGCAGATAATGTCCTTTGCCGCAAGTCAGAGTCTCTCTCTTATTGTGGTTTCAAAATCGGGCAAAACTCTCGAGACATCTGTTGCATTCCGTATATTCTATAACCTCATGAAAGCAAAGTACGGAGAAAAAGCCCGCGAGCGCATATATGTGATCACAGATCCCGAGAAAGGCGCACTTCGCGAGTTTGCAGATAAAAATGGCTGCATAAGCTTCCCTCTACCTTCAAACATAGGCGGCAGATACAGCGTTCTTACAGCCGTCGGTCTTTTGCCCATGGCTGTCGCAGGAATCGATATTGCAGAGGTCATAAACGGCGCAAAATCCGAAACTTCTCCCGAGGACGCACTTACATACGCAGCTGCAAGACAGCATCTGTACAGAAGCGGCAAAAAGCTGGAGCTTCTTGCAAGTTTTGAGCCAAACTTCCGCTACATGGGCGAATGGTGGCGTCAGCTCTTTGCCGAGAGCGAGGGTAAAGAGTTTAAGGGCATTTTCCCCGTATTTGAGGAGCTGACCGCAGATCTCCACTCTGTAGGTCAGTATGTGCAGGAAGGCGAACGCACGGTTTTTGAGACATTCATAAACTTTGATACAAGCGCCGCAAAGCTCATAATCCCTGCCGGTGACATAAACGACGGCTATGACCGCCTTGTCGGAATGGACTACAACCTTATTGCCAAAGCATCAAAAGAGGGCATCAAAAAAGCTCATACAGACGGCGGCACACCTGTTATTGAGCTCAACGCGGAAAGCATCTCGCCTTTTACCTTCGGTGCAGCAGTACAGTTTTTCCTCATCTCCTGTGCCACATCAGGCGTAATGCTGGGCGTTGACCCGTTTAACCAACCCGGAGTGGAAGCTTACAAGAAAAATTTCTTCCCGGCACTAGACAAACTGGTTTAATTGTCATATAATACAAATCCGAATCTTAAAATTTTTTGTTACTGCTATTGCCATAAACCGTACATTATGATAAAATAGCGTAAACCGAAAACATAAAGGGGTGCATTATTTTGGTTAAAGTTATCATGGGCCTTAAGGGTTCAGGTAAGACAAAGAAACTCATCGAGTTAATCAAAGAAGCAGAAACAGCTGAAAACGGTAATGTAGTTTGCATTGAAAGAAAGCCTCAGCTTACTTACGACATTCCCTATTCCGTACGTCTTATTGCAGCTTCAGACTATAATCTTGTTAATTACGATGTACTCAAAGGTTTCGTTTCCGGTCTGCACGCAGGCAACTACGATATCACACACATCTTCATTGACAATCTCTTTAAAATCGTTGACAGAGCATACGATGCAGACGCAGAAGAGTTCGTAAAGTGGTGCGTTGCTTTCTCTGAAAAGGAGAAGGTAAACTTCACAATGACACTCAGCGCTGATGTTGAACTGGCATCTGACGAGATCAAGCAGCTTTTCTAAAAACCTTTTAAGACTGTCACAATTATTTGTGGCAGTCTTTTTTTGGAGACTTTTATATGAAACAGAATTATCAGCTCATGCTTGACAAGGTAATAGACTCTCACAGCGGCATTCTCCCCTCTCTGCTGCTTCACAGCTGCTGCGGGCCCTGCAGCAGTTATGTACTGGAGTACCTTACAAAGCATTTTGACATTACCGTATTTTTCTATAATCCGAATATTTACCCTGAAGCAGAGTACATTAAAAGGCTTGATACACAAAAGCAGCTTCTTGAGAGCATGCCCTTTGAGAATCCCGTATCACTTATAGAGGGTGAATACGAGCCCGATGCTTATCTTTCCGCCGTGCGCGGGCAGGAAGAATACCGCGAGGGCGGAGCAAGATGCCAAACATGTTTTACGCTGCGCCTTGAAAAAACAGCGCAGCTGGCAAAAGCGAATGGGTTTGACTACTTCGCCACGACCCTCACCGTAAGTCCCCACAAGAATGCGCAGATTATCAACGCACTCGGCTTTGAGCTGAGCGAAAAGCACGGTATTTCATGGCTCCCCTCGGATTTCAAAAAACGCGAGGGCTATAAGCGCAGTATTGAGCTTTCACAGCAGTACAGTCTATACAGACAGGACTATTGCGGCTGCAGCTTTGCTATGAATTATTGACAAGTCTCCTATTTAATGCTATCATCTACTACAAATTAAGGGAAACTATTACAAAGTATGACCTTATTGCGAAAATCCTGCGCAGTAAGGTCTTTTTATGTGCTCAGGCTAAGGAGGAATAATCTTGACTCTTGCGGTAATTCTTTTTGTTATCACTTTTGCAGGTATGATGATATTCACAAAATATCGTTCATACATAGCGCTCGGCTCCGCTCTTATTTTTATCATCCTCGGAATAATGCCCTTAAACGGTGTTTTTGCTGCCGTTGAATGGAACGTAATCCTCATGATTGGCGGCACAATGGGCACAGTATTCTTCTTCATTGAATCAAAAATGCCCGCTCTCATGTCCGACATACTTCTGGAAAAGACTCCCAACGTAAAATGGGCAATAGTAATCCTCGCCTTCTTCGCAGGAATCATCTCCGCATTTATGGACAATGTCGCAACTGTTCTTATGCTTGCTCCCGTTGCACTTGCCATAGCAAAGAGGCTCAATATTTCCCCTGTTCCTATGCTCATCTCCATCTCTGTTGCCTCTAATCTTCAGGGTGCTGCAACACTGGTCGGTGACACCACATCCATCCTTCTCGGCGGCTACGCAGGCATGGACTTTATGGACTTCTTCTGGTTTAAGGGTAAGCTGGGTATGTTCTTCGTTGTTGAAATCGGCGCGATTATCTCCACACTTGTTCTCGTATGGCTCTTCCGCAAGGAAAAGGACCCCATAGTCCCTTCCGAGCGCACAAAGGTCACAGACCTCTTTCCCACATGGATGCTTCTTCTGACAGTCGCTCTGCTTATCGGAGCATCATTTATCCCCAATAAGCCCGAACTTACAAACGGTATCATCTGCACAGGAATTTTCGTAATCTGTATCATCCGCGAGCTGCTGTTTAAGAAAAACTATAAGGGCGTTATTCAGTCCATCAAGGAAATCGACTATCAGACACTTCTGCTCCTCATTGGTCTGTTCATCATTATCGGCGGTATCACAGAGGCAGGCGTTATCGACAAGGTAGCAGAGATAATCGTAAATGTTTGCGGAAACAACCTGTTTCTGTCCTACACCATTATCGTCTGGTTCTCCGTCGTATTCTCCGCATTTATCGACAATATCCCTTACGTTGCAACCATGCTGCCCGTCGTAACAGGTATGGCTTCCCTTATGGGAATTGAGCCTTACATCCTCTACTTCGGACTTCTGACAGGTGCAACTCTCGGTGGAAACCTGACTCCCATCGGTGCATCCGCAAACATCACAGCCATGGGTATCCTCGAAAAGGAAGGTCACACAGTAAAGCCTTCTCAGTTCATGAAAATCGGCTTCCCCTTCACCATGGCAGCCGTTATCACAGGATATCTTCTTGTTTGGCTTATCTGGGCGTAAAATACTAACCCCTGCAAGCGTTTGCTTGCAGGGGTTGTTTTTTGCTTATTTCATAAGTTCTTCTGTCAGACGAATGATCTCAGGAGCGATCCTCTCCCGTTCTTTTCTAATGACACGATTGTAAATAGGATACGCAAGACTAACAAGAACAATACCGACAATGCCGATAATTATTCCCACAAGCATAGCCATAATGCCGCCAAGGTCAAAAACTTCTCCCAAATCTGTCATCGTAAGACTCATTCCAATACCTAAGAGCAACGCTCCGACAATGCCGATCACAAGCGAATATGCGGTTGCTTTTTGTGCAACTCCTGCATCCAATCGGCGCAGCAGAGCCATTTTATCTTCATTTTCTTCAGGCGCAGAATACTTTTTTCTTATCGCCTTTATCTCATCCTGCTCCTTAGCAGAATAAGTATAGTTAAATGTTTCATTATTTCCCATCTGTTTTTTCCTCCGCTGCACGAAGCAGTTTGATCTTTTTTGTTCCCTGAACGATCATAAAAATCGCCATCACAATAATAAATACAGCTATCGCGCCTCCTGATGCTCCGAGCATTATTCTGCGCCCGGTAAGATCCAGCGTGCCGTCACCGAATGTCGTCAGCATTGTGGACTCAAGTGTCAGCATTGAAACACATGCAGCAGCCAGACTTATCGCCTTCGAGGCGGAGTACACAGGGCTGTTGTATTTGCGGTACTCAATAACATTTTTTATAGCCAGCGCCAGCGACACAAAGGTATACGCAGCCATAGCTATTGTAGTTATCTCGTGGTGCACAAAAGTTCTGTTCCAATAAACCATAAAGAAGATGATAAGTGCCAGCGCAAGATTCATAATGAGAAACACTATGCCGCAGGCGCGGTATCTTCTCAGCTCCTCACACATGTTTTCACCCGGAGCATGACGGCGTGTGTGCCGCACCAAAAAGAAACGCATGACTGCCAGCGCAATATAATATCCTGCCAAAGAAATAAACCAGAATGTCTGATGCCAAAATCCCAGCCACAGCTGAAAAACTGCATAGGCAGCGTTCCAGATAAGGGTTCCGTAAAGAGAAACATTTATCCTGAGTCTTGTGTCATCCTGCCAGATCCTTGCGTATTTATTTTCTTCCTTAAAGGTTTTAAACAGGCGTATAAGATCAGGTATTCTAACACACCAGACGGCGAGGGTATAGAAAGCGATCAAATACGAAACTACCGCTGTTACCGAAGCTGATTCCAGCATCATCAGCGAATATACCAAAAGCACTGCAGAAATCGGGATCAGTACGATCATTACCGCAACCGGCGGAAACAGCAGCGCCTTTCCGAATTTCTTCAGGTTCATATCATATCCTCCGTATTTTAACGGTGAAAGCCGTACCGACATTTACAGCGCTTTCAACGCTGATCTCACCCTGCATAATATCAACCACACGCTTTACCAGCGCAAGTCCGAGTCCGTTGCCCTGAGCTGAATGTGAGGTGTCTCCCTGATAAAATTTTTCAAAAATATGCGCACCGACCTCCGCACTCATGCCGCAGCCTGTGTCCTTTACCTTTACAACGGCATGATTCTCCGTTGTACTGAGGCTTACACTTACCATTCCGCCTTTCCCGGTAAACTTGAATGCATTGGAAAAAAGATTATTCCATACAAGACTCAGAAGCTCTGCATCAGCTTTCACTTTTACATCTTCGGCAATGTCTGTCTCTATTTCGATTTCCGCCTTTTCCCATACGTTTTCAAACTGCAAAAGGCACTCGCGCAGCTGTTCTCCAAGGTCAAATTCAGAGATTTGGGGATAAATCTGCTGATTTTCAAGGCGGTTGAGCTTTAAGATATTGGTCATCATCTCCGCCATGCGGCGAGAACCGTCTGCCACACCCTTGGCATATTCCATCCGTTTCTCCTCTGACAGATCGGGAGTCTGCAAAAGTGTACCGTAATTCTGCATGACCGCCAGAGGTGTTTTCATCTCGTGGGACACATTGGCAATAAAATCTGTGCGCAGAGTTTCTACGCTGCTCAGCTCCTCTGCCATTTTGTTGAAACAATCTATTACCTGATTGAAATTGTCGTCAGTTGTTAACTTACGCTGTGTATCAACACGAACAGAGAAATCCCCTTGAACGATTTTCTCCGCTGCATTAAGTATGTGCTTTACAGGTCGTTCTACTGTCACTTTTCTTCTGACTTTGTCAACAACGGTAAAGATAAAACTCAGAAGTGCAACATTCCAAAACGTCAGCTTTGCCGCAGCGCTGATATTGTCACCTGTCAGAGTAATACCCAATGTATCACGAAGTGTGGACACAAAAAGCATTGTACAGCAGGTTATAACAAAGGCAACAAGCAAGAAAAAAACAAAATAGTGATTGAGCCACCTCAGAACCGTTTTGGTCCGACAGCCTTTTCTCACTTGATCACCGCCTTATAGCCAAGTCCGTGAACAGTCTTTATTTCAAAATCCTCACAGGATGCCAGTTTTGAGCGGAGCTTTGTCATGTACACATCTACAGCTCTCGGCGCTGTCTCTGTATCAGCATCCCAGAATTCGTCCATAAGCTGAGTTCTTGTAAAGGTCTTTTTGGGGTATGAAAGGAGCTTATACAAAATAGAAAACTCACGGTTTGTCAGATTTATCTCTTCATCACCGAGATACGCTGTGTGTTCATCCGCATCCATAACAAAGCTGCCTATCTCCAGTTTGCGGCTGGATGCAATCTTTGCACGGCGAAGCAGCGCTCCGATACGCAAAAACAGTTCGTCCAGGTCAATAGGCTTTACCATATAGTCGTCTACACCTATGCGGAAGCCTCTCTGTTTGGAGGCAATATCATCACGGGCTGTCATAAAGAGTATGGGTATCTCCTCATTCTGCTCACGTACAGTTTTTGCAAATTCAAATCCGTCCACACCGGGCATCATAATGTCAGATACGATAAGGTCAAACATATTCTCATACAGAGCATCATACGCATCGTTCGCATTAAGACAGCCTACAGCCTCATATCCGCTGTGGTTAAGAAAAGAACAGACTGTCTTGTTCAGCTCCTTATCATCTTCTACGACCAAAATCTTAAACATGGTGATACCTCCGCATTATTACTGTTATTTATTTTACAGTATAACAGCGAAATGTTAAAGTTTTGTTTGCGTTTCACATGGTCAATGAAAAAGCTGTGCATTTCTGCACAGCTTTTTGTTATACAAGACTCGTTTTTAAAAGCACCCGCTTGCTGCAGGCTCCAAGCCCAAATGCAAACATTGCGCCTCCTGCAATACACAAAATGACATTCATGAATGTAGAACTCAGGGGAGTTATCATCGGCACCATCATAAACAGCAGCATGCCACCACCCAGTGAAGCGCATACAGCAAGCCATGTTTTCTGCTTTGCAGCCACGCTGATAAGTGTAAAAATAGACACAAACACCAGCATCAAGAAGATTTTTGCTGTCATGCACATCACAATATTTCCCGCAGTTAAACCGTGCAGCTCAAAGGAAAGTCCCGAAATTGCACCGCCGATCACAGCACCGATAAAATAAGCAATAAGCATCATTCCGCCACAGACAAAGCCTGCCAGAGTTTTTGAAACAACATAATCACTCTTGTTCGGACGGACAGTGAAGAGGTTTTTTGCATATCCGCTTCTGAAATCATCGGAAATAAACAGGCAGACAAATACGCAAACGGCCATAAATATCATATTGATATTGCACATAGACATCACATCCATGCCGCCCATAGTCTCTCCGCCCGGAAGTGCGCCGATGTTCTGCCATGCATTCTCAGGGCCGTGTATAACTGTTTCTGCCCCCGTCTGAGGATCAACTGAAACAGAGCCGTCCATCATGGTCATCATAACGGTCATAAGTACAGGCATAATAAAGGCACAGGCAATCAGAATGTAAAGCAGCCCTGATCTCCACATTCTTCGGAAATCGACCTTCAGCATGCTTTTCAGCCGTTTATTGAAGCTGCTCTTTTCAAATTTCACAGCATTCTCCATCTTTATTTGCCTCCCTTCATAAGATCTATATAGTATTCTTCAAGACCGATCTTATCTGTCATAACTTCAGTAACCGCAATGCCGTTTTGATAGAGATAAGCCACCACATCCTCGGGCATTGTCATATCATAAACGCGAAGATATCCTGCCTCATCCTCTTCAACTCGGGAATATTTGTATCCGAGAATCGCTTTTGTTTTGCTCATATCTTTGGTCTGCAGCGCAATATAAGTGCGGCAGCTTGCGTCCAGTTCCTCAGCGGTCATTTCAACTATCATCTGTCCGTGGCGGATAATTCCGTAGTGAGTGGCAACTTTCTGCAGTTCTCCCAGCAGATGTGAAGATACGATAATACTGCGCTTGCCGTCTTTCACAATATCCGTGAACACCTCTCGCATGATCCTCATGCCGTCTGCGTCAAGTCCGTTCAGAGGCTCATCCAGCACAAGAAGTACAGGATCTCCCAAAAGCGCCATGGCAATGCCCACTCTTTGCTTCATACCAAGTGAGCAGTTTTTATATTTGTTGCCTGCTGCGCCTTCCATTCTTACAGTTTTCAGGACCTTCACAACTTCCTGTTCAGCATTTTTTATATTCAGGTTGGCTGCCTGAAGCATCATATTGTCCCAAACTGTAAGGTTCGGGAAGCAGCCGGGCGCTTCGATAAGTACACCGACCTTTGCCCTCACATCGGCATCGGTATGATCCTTTCCGTAAAGCTTGACGGAGCCTCCGCTTTTTGGAATAAGGCCGCAGATCATTTTCTCCGTGGTTGACTTACCGGATCCGTTTTCACCGATAAAACCGTAAACTGCTCCCATGGGTACGGTCATATTAAGTCCGGAAACAGCCTGTTTTGAACCGAAATTTTTTGAAAGCTCTCTTATTTCTACCGCATTCATCAGCTATGACCTCCCATCAATAAACATCGCTTTTGGATAGTATTATCGAGCCTGCCACATTATAGATGACCGCCCATACCGCAGATACAGCAATACACGAAATCAGCGTTCCAAAGCTGCTTGTAAGGCAGGCGTTGACCGATGACCCGTAAAGGAAAATGTTGAGAAAAGATGTGGGCAGCGCAAGATTTTCCACTATTGCGGCAACACCGATAATAAGAATTCCCGTACCGAAAAAGAAGCTGGAGCCGATGGAAACACCGAAGTATCTTCTGAAAATAACATTCAGGAATGTATAAAGGCTCGCCCAGCCGAGGCTCATTACCATCTTGCCCAGAATTGCAAGAATAAGAGAGCCTGCATTTACCTCTAAAGAGTAGCCTGCAAGCATTCCGCTGGCAGTGCCGCCGATAAGGTAAGTCACGCACATACACGCCATTGCAAAAGCGCAGACAATGCTCTTGGACATCATGTAGTCCTGCTTTTTTGCATGAGTGGTAAAAAGCTGCTTTACATATCCGCTTTTATAATCATGACCGATGAATACAGAAACCATGATACCGCCGAAGATGAAAACCATGTTCATATTGGCATAGTCTGCAATACTTTCAATAACATAGAGAGGCTTTGAAGCCGCAATAATCTGCCATACATTGGAATATAAGGCGGCAGTTGTTCCATCCTGACTCGGCATTGATACAAGAGCAGGAATGATAGCCGCAATGACGAGAAAAATGTAAAACATAGGGGTGTGGAACAGACGGTAAAAATCCACGCCAAGCATACCCTTAAGGCGCTCGGAAAAGCTCGGTGATTTAAATTTGAGTTCGTGTGTCATCTTACTTTTCCTCCTTACGGGACATCAGTTCCACATAGTATTCTTCAAGTCCGATCTTGTTTTTTCTGATTTCGCTGACAACGTGACCGTTTTTCATCAAATAATCAACAATAGCAGCTGTATCTTCTTCATCGTAAACACGTATATATTCACCCTCAAGACGGACATCCGCATACTTTGCGTCAAGCACAGCTTTTGCTCCCTGCATATCCTGTGTTCTTAAGACAGTAAACACCTGTGCTCTGCTGTCCATCTCCTCAGCAGACAGTTCCATTATCATCCTTCCCTGTCTGATGATACCGTAGTGAGTGGCTATCTTCTCAAGCTCTCCGAGAATGTGGGATGAGATAAGAACCGTACAGCCGTAGTTTTTTGTGATATCAACAAGAATCTCACGCATAATGCGCATACCGTCGGTATCAAGTCCGTTGATAGGCTCGTCCAAAATAAGAAGAGCAGGGTCTCCCAAAAGCGCCATGGCAATGCCGATGCGCTGTTTCATACCAAGGCTGCACTTTTTAAACTTCAGCTGCGCGTGTTCATCCATGCGCACAATACGCAGTACACGGTGTATCTCCTCATCGCAGTTTTCTATCCCGAGATTTATTGCCTGCATCATCAGATTCTGATACACGCTGGAGCCGGGAAAGCAGCCGGGATCCTCGATAAGTGCTCCGACTCTGACTCTCACGCCTGCATCGGTATAATCCTTTCCGAAGAGCTTTATGCTGCCGCCATCCGGAACAAGATGTCCGCAGATAAGCTTTTCGGTGGTGGACTTACCCGAACCGTTTTCACCGATAAAGCCGTATATAGCTCCCACAGGAACGGTCATGTTCAGATGATCTACCGCATACATACCGCGAAAGCTTTTTGATAAGTTTCTTATTTCAATAGCGTTCATTACCGCCGCTCCTTCTATTTTCTCTTGATTATTGCATCATTTGGCGTTAAAAACGGAATCGCACCACCGGATTTATACTCAACACCCAATTCATCCAGCTCCGCAAGAAATGCCTTTACATATTTATCAGACTCAAAGCTCTGCTTAAAATTGAAGCAAAACTTATCTCCGCACGAGAGTATATTCACGCCGAGTCCTGCTGCGCCTGAATTATAAAAACCCACAGTATCAATATACCGGGCGTTATCACCTACATTCATCTGACCGAGGTAGCTGATAATATAGGTATTCAAAAGCATCCCGTTGAAGAAATCCATCATCCCCTGCTTCGCCTTATAGTCAGGCTGAGAGTCCAGCTTGTCAAACAGTCCAAGTGACGCGTTGGCAGCCCGTCTAAGACTATCTCTGTCACGCTGCGCAGTAAGTAACGCACGTTGCTTTTCCGCCTGCTGCGTAAGTGTCATATTGAGAAACTCTCTTTCAAACGGCAGCGGCATACTGCGAACACAGTTTTTAAAAGTATTGGGAAGGTCAAGAGCATCACGGATATCCACCGCAATATTGGCATTGATAGACTTGTCAAAATCCGGATATAGCTTTGCAATCCCGCGGCTGACAAGTAGTGACGTTAATATTACCGGTGTTGCACCGGTTTCTTTGCACACCTTCATAAAGGCTGCGGCTGGGATCTGAATATCGTAACGATAGTCTGTTTCGTGCTCCTCGATGATGTTTTCAGGAATTTGATATGCATCACGCGATACGTTCACAGGCTCTTTGCTTTCGTCAAAGGTATAGCTGCCAAGGTTGGGCTCTGTGGTTTCATCCGGTAAAAGAGGTGAATTTGCAAGACGGATACCGTTTGAATCCGCTTTGCTTCTGTACCTTAGCTTGCAATAATAATATATCAGGGTCTCCACAAAGGGTTTGATGCCCTTTCCGTCACACAAAGCGTGATGCCATGAAATATATACCGATTTTCCAAAATATGTGACATCGACCAAGTGATATCCACAGCTGATATGTCCCAATCTCGCAAGAGTTTGTGTTCTCTTTGCTGTCAGATGCATTTCGTTTTGGATGATGTAAAAATCGCCATCCAGCTCCACAAGCTTCGTGTTCAGATAAGGATAGCGCTTGACCGTCTCGGTTAACGCCTGATTGAGCATGGAGCCGCTTATCTTTTTATGGAATGTGATCTCAAACACTTCACTTTCCATACCGTTTTTCTGATATAAATAGGACTGACCTGAGCGTATCTTTTCAAGCTTTGCACCGGGAGTTGAACCAGATGAGCGAATTTGTATATTTTTGTGACTTCGTTCAAGTTTATTGAACACATTTTTGATTACTTTCATACGCACCGTCCGTTCAAACTTTTTGTTTACTTCTTCGCTACCTCGTAGCGCTCATTTGCAGCGGCTGTTCTTTCCTTTGCCTCTGCAATCTGCTCATCAAGCTCTGCGCGCATCTTTGCAGTTCTCTCAGCAGGGCTCATGTGGGCATCGTCCCAGCTCTGCTTCCCCATTTCCTTTGCCTTTGCAAAAGTGTTATGACCGCGGTTTTCCTCGAAGTTTGCTTTTGATTCAGCCTTTACAGCCTCAAGATTTGCCTTGTCAGCTGCGTGCTGAGCCTTTGCGTTTTCCTTCATATCTTCAAATGCTTTCTTTAAAAAATTAGCCATTGTTATTCTCCTTAATTAATTGTTTATATTTTCTCCGCTCAATTCTTCTGCAAGTTCCAGAATTCTCGGAGCCAGTTTTTCTTTTGTTCTGTTAAATATTCTGCGGTATATGGGGTATGCCATACCCATCCCCACCATACCGATAACACCGATGACTACACCCAGTACAGCAAAGAAAATACCGTTGCCGAGTATGTTCATGGCAAGACACATACCTGCGCCGAAAACAAGGACGCTTATAATTCCAACACACAGAGCAGCTGACATTCCCGAGGTCTGAACTGCATTATCAAGACGCTTCAGTTCATCCAGTTTGCTCTCACCTTTGGGCAGATATTTATTGCGTATCTCCTGAATTTCTTTATTAACCTTTGCTGAATAGCTGTAGCTGAATGTCAATTCTTTTTCCATCTGTATACTCTCTTCTGATTATTACTCGTCACCTGAAAGTCTTTTCTTGGTATCCTCTACGGTTTCGCCATCCTTGGAAAATACCTTTTCAATGATCTTGTCATTGACCTTGTTGAATCCGTCCACAACACCTGTCTCGAGCTTCTTATAACCATCAACAACGCCGTCCTCGATTTTCTTATAGCCCTCGACTACCTTCTCTGCAATTTTTTCGTTAACTTCTGTAAATTTAGACATTTTAATTGAGCTCCTTTTTCTTGATTTATGGGCTCATTATATAAACCGATTGTTTTTGAGTTTTTTATAAAATGTTTGAGTTTTGTTAAAATTGAAAATTTTTTAATTTTACAGAATAAAAAAACAGCATGGCGATCTGCCATGCTGTCTCTTGTTTATTATAATTTTTACTGCTTTTTCTTGCTGCTGTCTACCCAGTCGATATTGGGGTTAGCCTTTCCCCAGCCAGACTTAACAAATGCGTCGTCCTGAACAACGGAGCGGTCTGCGTCCTTTTCAGACTCAACCTTCTTTTCAAGCTCTTCAAGGCGAGCCATACCCTCGGGAGATGCGTAGTTAATCCACTTGGAGTAAACTTCTTTCAGTTTTTCCTCACCGTCTGCATAGGGAACAACAACTACCTGACCTGCCTCCATACCGTCTTTGAGCCACTTTGCAAGCTCGATAGGCTCCATGCCGCGTGCGTGGAAATTGCGCAGGAAGTCGATAGTCTTTTCGTCAACGTTGTAGCCTGTTGCGCCCATACCCTCGGGACGTGTCATGTTTGACTCAAAAATGTTGGACTTTACGTTTTCAGGAGTGAGAACAGTAACACCGATGCCGTAGGGTTTGAGAGCCTGATAGTAAGAATCGCCGAGGTTAATTACAGCAGCCTTTGCAGCAGCATAGGGAGCTGTGATAGCGCCGCCTTCAAAGCCGCCCCAGGATGCTGTCATGGCTATATGTCCGCCAAGACCTGCCTTAATCATACGGGGAACAAATGTAACAAGACCGTTTACCACACCGCCGAGGTTTACACCAATGACCCAATCATAGTCGTCATAAGTGGAGCACTCTGCAGGGCCGAATGTATTTACACCTGCTGTGAGAAACAGAAGCTGGGGAGGTGTGCCGAACACGCGCTCGCACTCGTCAGCAGCTGCTGCATATCCTTCTCTGTCTGTTACGTCAAGCTTTACGCCATGAGCTTCGATACCCATGCTGCGAAGTGTTTCAAGAGCTGAGTCAAGATGATCCTGACGGATGTCTGCGATGCAGATCTTTGCCCCTGCCTGACCGAAAAGCTGAGCCTGACCAAGACCAACGCCGGATGCTCCGCCTGTGATAAATGCTACTTTGCCATTATAATCTTTCATGATTGATTCCTTTCTGTTGTATAAAATTTTTCTGCAACGATTATAACAGCAAAAATACTGCATAGCAACCGCTATGCAGTATTTTTAATTTACCATTCAAGCTTTGTTACTGCACTTGAGCTTTGAGTCATAAAGTAATACTCACCCTCATACTCAAACACTGTTAATCCCACACTCGAAGATGCAAAGCTGTCTGTTTTACCGAAGGAGTATTCATTCAGCAGTACAAAAGCGTCCTCCTGATACGGATCAGCCCGGTATATTCTATAGGAAAACTCCGTTTCTCTTATCTCTTCACCCTCGCCCATCTTCATGTGCATAACGCCGAAAACATTGTCTGCCAGCCTGTGCCATATAAAATCAAAGCGTTCATCCTCTGCTATTTCACCCTCTGATTCATACAGGAGCTTATATGATTCGGGATCTGAAAAGTCAAAAATATCAAATCCGTTGGGCACACCGTTAAATCGCAGGTATATTCCGTTTTCCAGCGGTATGAGCGTTTTAATATTTCCGTACGGGCTGCCATAAGCATAATAGTTTTCAACACCGTTTACCGGGTCAGTCGAAAAATCTCTCATGTATAAGTTGATAACCATGCCGTCAAACTCTGCTATAACAAATTTGTTGCTGTATTCCGCGGTTTCCAAATCAAACGCGGATACGCAGACTATAGCCATGTTGTCTTCCCAATAAATATCATCAATGCTGAAAACATCATTTTCAGTATATATCTGATTATGCTTGGCTTCACCTGTTGCGATATTTGCTGTGACAACAAAGAGTTCCTGTACATTCTCTCCATTTTCTATCTTTGTCCATGTTCCGACAGCGCGGTAGAACTCACCAGATTTTGAGACAGACGTGAGGGTAAGATATACACCGTCTGCCAAAGTATCGTTATTCAGTCTGTGTTCTTTATCGACTTCTGTTATCCCCGCAAGGTCAAGCTTTCCCGTATATGTCAGGCTCTCGTCAAATGTATATATATCAGGCTGAGTAAGAACTTCTTCCGTTACACTTTGAACAGACATTGCCAGCCAGCCATCACCGAAGAATACATTGTCAATGTCGCCATAAAATGCCTGCTTGTCCGTAATTACTCCGGCGTCAATATCAAAAACAGTTGCTGCAACATAGTTTACGGAGACAGGCTCTCCCAGGATGCTTATATCATCGTCATTCCAGTCATTCCAAGACGCTGCTTCTCCATTGATTTTCAGCGTCGGCTCATACTCGCTCAACTCGGAAAGCCTTGAATATCCACAGGCACATACGCCGTCAGAGGTAAGAAGATACAGCTTATCTCCCGCCATGTAGCACTCTACAAGTTCACCCTTCTGTTCGTATTCATAGGTCAGGGCAGGATTTACCGGGTCTGCCAGACTATATACACTCACCGCAGAGTATGACTCATAATTCAGCTCATCCCCGACAGTATGTCCGCTTTTCAGTATAAGAGTATCGCCGCTTACAAACAGCTCAGTTGCATCGCAGTTTATATAGCCTTTGACCTCGCTGTCAAAATTCAGAATTTCAACGCCGCTGTCAGCAATATGATAAACATATCCGTTAAACGCAGCCGCTTCCGCGCCAAGCACCACATCGCTGCCCTCGGATGATATGCTTGCGCCTTCATTAGAGTCCAAATCACGTCCGTGGTAGTCATTTCCGCTTAAATGCAATAGCAGTTCTTCCAAACTTCCGTAGGTTTCGGATGTTTTATAATTCTGCAGCAGATGTCCGTTTTCAGAAATATAATCTTCATGCGTATGATCCGGCTCTTCTGCCCCGTCTTTATACCCATCAGGTACTCTCAGGGTTATCATAAACGCAGCTGCTATCACAACACACAAACATGCCGCCATCGCTGCCCACTTTTTCCACACAGTTTTGTGTTTCTTTGCACCTTCTATATGCCTGCCGCTTATATCACCGATGATTTCAAAAAGCTCGTCATTTTTCATATTTCAAAGCCCCTTTCATAAAGGTAGCCGCGCAGATCTGCTCTTAATCGGTTCAAGGTCATGGACACAGCGCCCTCTTTCATATTAAACTGCTTTGAAATTTCAGAGATACTTTCGCTGTACCAGTATCTCAGCACAAAAATGCTGCGTTTTTTCTCTGAAAGAGAGTCTAAAAAATCATCTATCGCCTTTGCAATCTCCTGACGGTTCAGTTCCTCCTCAACGCTTGTCTTTCCTGATACACAATCTTCCAATTCGCTGAGAACGGCATCAACCTCACCGCCGCCGCGTTTATCTGCACGGTCGTGTTTATACCTGTTAAAGGACAGGTTTCTTGTGATTCTTCCAAGGAAGGTTTTTAACACATTGGGCTTATGAGGCGGCATTGAGTTCCACGCACCGACGTATGTGTCATTTACACACTCCTCAGCGTCTTCGTAAATCCCTAAGATGTTCATGGCAATTGCAGTACAGTACTTACCGTATTTAACCGACGTCTCGGTTATTGCCGCTTCATTTCTCTGCCAATAGAGCTCAACTATCTTTTTATCTTCCACGAAAAATCACCTCCTCACCCCTAAACACAACTTTTAATGAAAAATCTCACATATATGATAGCATAAAAATATAACTCCGACAGAAATATCTGTCGGAGTTTACACTTTTGCGAGTTATCTTTCGGGGATAATTTCCAGCCAGTATCCGTCGGGATCTTCGATGAAGTATACACCCAGCATATCGTTTTCAAAGCAGATGATACCCATCTCCTTGTGCTTTGCGTGGTACTCCTCATACTTATCTGTAACGATACCCATGTGTATCTCGCCTTCGCCTAAGTCATAAGGCTCTTTTCTGTCGCGAAGATGTGTCAGCTCGATGCAGAAGGGAGTGTCATCGTTGCCGATGAATACGAGGTGGAAGGAACCGTCCTCGGCGATCATCTCTCTTTTGGGAGTAAAGCCGAGAGCTTCCTCATAGAACTTAAGGCTCTTTTCAAGGTCTAATACATTAAAATTAAAGTGGTCCATTCTAAGCATATAAATTACCTCCAAAATGTTATTTACAAGTTATGGCAGCGGTCTGCGAGTATATTCTTCAGGCTCCCAGCCGTCAAGGGGCAGGCGCTGCATTGCACCGAAAACCTTGGATTTTAAATCGGGATACTGTACGGAAAGGCTTTTGATAAGATCCTTGACCTCCTGGCGCTTACTGCGCTTGTCCATTTCGCATTTGTTCTGCACAACGGGAAGTCCGTAGCGCTTTACAAGGTTTTCCACAGTTCCCTCTCCTACATAGAGCATTGGGCGTATCTGCGTAACACCGGCACGGCTCATATAGGTCACAGGCTGGAAACAGCTTATGCGTCCTTCATAGAAAAGGGACATCATAAATGTTTCAACCGCATCGTCAAAGTGGTGTCCCAGAGCGATTTTGTTGATGCCGTTTTCCAAAATTGTATCGTGCAGAACTCCGCGGCGCATCTTGGCACACAGGGCACAGGGATTTTTCTCCTTGCGCTCATCGAAGATTATCTGCTTGATCTGCGTCTGGCGGAGGATAAAGGGCACTTCCAGCCTGTCGCACATTTCCTGTATGGGCGAAAAGTCCATGCCCTCAAAGCCCATAGAGACCGTTACGGCAAAAAGCTCAAACTTTTTGGGGTAATAACCGCGTAAATTTGCAAGGGCATTGAGTAGCGCCACAGAGTCTTTTCCGCCTGAAACACCGACGGCAATACGGTCGCCGTCCTCTATCATCTTATAGTCTTCAACGCATCGGCGCACAAGGCCTGTAAATCTGTTTAAATCTGACATTGTATAACCTTCCGTAAAACTGCACAAATGCAGAAAAAATTTGTAAAATTGAAATTGAGTATTCGAGAGAAAACGAGAGAAAAGTAAAGAAAAACGAAGCTTTAAAATATGTAAATAAAAATCTTAAAAATAAGTGTTGACATAGGATTTTTGTTGTGATATAAAATTAAAGCACGTCACTGGAAATATTGTATGTGACGTAAAGGAATTTGTCAAAGTATATTTACTATAAATTTTGGAGGAAGCACAATGTCAACAACACTGGCAAAGAACGAAACAGTTTCCCGCAAGTGGTATGTGCTCGATGCAGCAGGTAAGTCCCTCGGACGTACAGCTGCTCAGGCAGCGGTTCTTCTCCGCGGCAAGCACAAGGCCGACTACACACCCAACGTAGACTGCGGTGATTTCGTAATCATCATCAACGCTGAGAAGGCAATTCTCACAGGCAACAAGCTCACACAGAAGTACTACCGTCGCCACACAGGCTGGATCGGTGGTCTGAAGGAAGTTCAGTACAAGACTCTCATGGCTAACCGCCCCGAGCTTGCTATGGAACTCGCAGTTAAGGGCATGCTGGCAAAGAACACACTTGGCCGCAACGCACTTACACGTCTGCACATCTACAAGGGTGCAGAGCACAAGCACGAGGCTCAGAAGCCCGAAGCTTGGACACAGGAATAAGGAGGTACTCGAACAATGTATACAAGCAAGAAGCCTTATCATTACGGCACAGGCAGAAGAAAGTCTTCTGTAGCAAGAGTACACCTGATCCCCAACGGCACAGGCGCTATCACAATCAATGGTCGTGACATCGACGATTACTTCGGTCTTGATACACTGAAGCTCATCGTTCGTCAGCCCCTCAACACAACAAACACACTCGGCAAGGTAGACATCGAAGCTACAGTTGCTGGTGGTGGTGTTACAGGTCAGGCTGGTGCTATCCGTCACGGTATCGCACGTGCACTTCTCCTCATGGATGAGTCTTTCCGTCCTGCTCTCAAGGCAGCCGGTTTCCTCACACGTGACCCCAGAATGAAGGAGCGTAAAAAGTACGGTCTCAAGGCAGCTCGTCGTGCTCCCCAGTTCTCCAAGAGATAATCAGTATATTGTCTTTTTCAAGAAGCTCCTTCGGGGGCTTCTTGTTTTTTGTACGACGAGCTTTATAACTCTCGTCCCCTCGGAGAGCATGGGGTTTCTCAAAGGGGAATTGATTCCCCTTTGAAATCGCGTCGGCGAAGCCGATAATCGTGCTTCCGCAGAAGCACGCGCGATTTGTGCTCCCCAGTTCTCCAAGAGATAATTACGGTTATTTCAAAATTTACAAGCACTCACTTATGTGGGTGCTTGTTTTTTATTTTAGTTATAGTTATAATTGCAGCATAGTCTAACGCGAAAGGAGTTTCTTCCGATGAAATGGAATAATATCAAAGACAACCTGTGGAAATACGTTTTCCCAGTTTTAGCTATAATCTTATGGATAGCCACGATAGTTTTGTTTTTCACAAGTCACCGCGGTTATGATATAAACGATTATGAATCGTTTATGCCAGTCATGAATGCCATGAGATGGCAGCCTGCGTGCTTTATTGGCGCAATAATCTCCACAGCAGCAGCCTTTGTCATTGAAGAGCGCCATTAGTAAGTATCAACAAAAGCCGAACATCTTATCGATGTTCGGCTTTTTCTTATTTTGCTATTCCGTTTTCACGAAGCCAGCTTACTGTTGTTTCTGCAAAGGCGCTGACAGCAGGCAGCGGCTGCTGTTTCGGCATGGCAAGGGCTATAGTTCTGTATGCATCAGGCTGAAGAGGACGCACAACAATCCCCTCGTGACGTCCGTCTATAAGGAGCTTCGGCACAATGGAAACACCAAGTCCCTGCTGCACCATTGCTATCATAGCGTAGTCATCCTTTGTGGAGTACTTGATATGAGGACGCACTCCCGCTTTGTCCATGGCGCGGTGTATATCATGGTTTGAGCTCTGCAGCAGACTTATAAAATGCTCATCGCGCAGCGACTCAATAGCTACTGCATCCTGCTCTGCAAGCCGATGTCCCTCAGGCATAATTGCAACAAGAGGATCTTTTGCTAGCTGTATGGTATTCATATCCTTCGGAGCAGGCAGCGTTACAAAACCCACATCAATATCTCCGCTGTTTATCCATTGGTCGATATCGTGATAGTCTCCGCTCAAAATTCGCACTTCAACTCTCGGATGCTGCGCCTGAAACGCCTGTAAAATTCCGGGCAGCCAATGTACCGCAACGCTGGAGAACGTGCCGAGACGCACGGTGCCCGCATCTGCCTTGTTTATGTCCGATATGAGCGCATCGAGCTCGCGGCTTTTCTGAACAATCTCCTCCATCTTCGGAAACAGAAGAGCACCGGCCTCAGTCAGCTTTACTCCGCCTCTGCCGCGATTCATAAGTGTAAAACCGTACTCCTCCTCAAGGTCACTTAAAATGTGGCTGATTCTTGATTGGGTAGACCCCAGCATCTCTGCTGCCTTGGTAAGGCTTCCCATCTGTACGGTTTTAACAAATGCCTCATATTTTTTGATACTCATTTCAAAGCCTCGTTTCATGCGGTTTTTTCATGTGTACATTTCATTTTTGTATATAATAGCAAAAATCCCGCTGTTTTGCAATAGTGATTTCTACAACCACCTTTAATTTATTTTATTGAAATCCACAGTTGATATGGCTATAATATACGCATATACATTTCTTTCATATTATCATGCGTTTTTCGCATACAAGAGAGGGGCATATTATGAATTACACAGAACTTATCGTATTTATCGTCTATTTCCTGTTTATGCTGGGAATCGGAATCTTTTTCTTCTTCCGCTCAAAGGACTCAGGCGAAAAGGATTACTTTTTGGGCGGCCGTCAGATGGGTGCATGGGTCTCTGCTCTGTCTGCAGGCGCTTCTGATATGAGCGCATGGGTGCTTATGGGACTGCCCGCATCCATTTACGCAGCCGGCATGGGTCAGACTTGGATCGCTATCGGTCTTGGCTTAGGCTATGCCGCAAGCTGGATTTTCGAAGCTCCCCGTTTGCGCCGTTTTTCAATTGTTGCAAACGACTCTATAACTATTCCTCAGTATCTTACCAACAGATTTTTATCAAAGAGCAAACTTCTGCAGGTCTTGTGCGCCGTGATTTTCCTTGTTGCGTACACTATTTACGCAGCATCATCCATAAAAGCCTGCGGCACTCTGTTCAACACCGTTATGAGCATTGATGCCAACGTCGCCATGTACATAGCGGCGTTTATTATAATTGCTTACACATTCCTCGGCGGTTTCTCCGCTGTCTGCTGGACGGACTTTTTCCAGGGACTTCTGATGCTCGCCGCTCTTCTCATCGCGCCTCTTTTCGCTCTCGCGCTGGTAAACACAGGCTCAATGGGTGCATCCGCTCCCCTGCCTGACGGATATTTTAGCTTCTGGACATCATGGCAGGATGTTATCTCAGGTCTCGGCTGGGGTCTCGGCTATTTTGGCATGCCCCACATAATCATCCGTTTTATGTCCCTCAAATCTGAAAAGGAACTGCGCAAGTCCAGCGTTATCGGCATTTCCTGGACAGTTATCATTCTCGTCATGTCCGTACTGTCAGGCATTGTCGGACGTCTCTTCCTCGGCGATATCGCAGACTCTTCTGTAGTTTTCATCACCATGACACGCAAGATTTTCCCCGCTCTTATCTCAGGTATTCTTCTGTCCGCCATTTTGTCCGCAGCTATGTCTACCGCGGACTCTCAGCTGCTTGCATCCGCGTCTGCATTCGCAAGTGATGTTTATAAGCCTGTCTTCCGCAAGGATGCGTCTGACAAGGAAATGCTCTGGGCAGGCCGCATTGTCGTCATTGCAATCGCAGTTATTGCCCTTATTATCGCCGCCAACCCCAATTCCGGAACAATTATGGCACTTGTTGAAAACGCATGGGGCGTATTTGGCGCAGCCTTCGGTCCTGCTATCATGCTCAGCCTTTTCTGGAAGCGCTTTACCTTCTCAGGCGCTGTTGCAGGTATTGCAGTCGGTGCACTTGTGGATATTCTGTGGCTCGTTTTCTTAAAGGGAACAGGCATATACGAGATCATCCCCGGCTTCTTCGCAAGCCTTATCGCAGCTGTTATCGTCTCTCTGTGCAGCGCAAAGCCATCAGCCGAAATCGAAGAGCTGTTTGAAGCAGCATCAAAACCCGAAGCATAATTATAAAAGGTACAGATTTTATTATCTGTACCTTTTTTCTTTTAAATGCGTCAGTATCATGCTACAATATACAAAAAAACATTACGAGGCGCTGTTATGAACATAACTTACAGGAAAGCGAATATGTCCGATTTGAACGCAATACATGGTCTTGTCCGCAGGGCCGTTGAAAACATGATTGAAAGCGGTATTTACCAATGGGACGAGTTATATCCTACACGCGATGATTTCAAAACCGATATTGAAAACGACCAGCTTTATGTGGGCACTGCAGATAGCAAAATTGCCGTTGTTTTTGTCATAAATAAAATCAGTGATCCTGAATATGATGACGCAGAGTGGAGTTACACAGGCGAAAACTACCGCGTCATACACAGGCTCTGTGTAGATCCCGATTTTCAGCGCAGCGGCATTGCAAGAAACACCATGCTCTACATTGAAGAACTTTTAAAATCATGGGTTGTTGAGTCCATCCGTCTTGATACTTTTACGCAAAATCCGCGTGCTTTGAACCTGTACGGCAATCTTGGATTTAAAACGAGGGGATATGCAGATTGGCGCAAGGGCAGATTTGTCCTTCTGGAGAAGATCATTTAGCCATTTTGCATCAAGTTTGACAAATATTTTCCCGTGCTGTAATATATCATGTAGGTGTGGGTATAATTTCCCTATAACTTGAACTTATGTGCATCGAAAAGGCACTTAAATATATTAAGTACATAGACAGCGGAGATGTAATCAGTACAAACTTCATTTGGCGAAACAGGGTCAAAATGTATTTGTGTGTATTACTGTTGTTTTTGTACCCAAAAATCACTATATTTCTCATTTTTAAAGGAGTTAAACAAATAATATGGCAGAAAAATTAAAAATCATTCCTCTCGGAGGCCTGAATGAAGTCGGCAAGAATATGACCGTATATGAATACGGCGACGACATCGTTATCGCGGACTGTGGTCTCGGCTTCCCTGATGACGACATGTACGGAGTTGACCTTGTTATTCCCGATTTTACTTACGTTGTTAAAAACATCACAAAGGTGCGCGCCATCGCCATCACTCACGGTCACGAAGACCATATCGGTGCTATCCCCTACCTTCTGAGAGAGGTAAACATCCCCATCTTCGCAACACGTCTCACAGCAGGTCTTATCAGAGGTAAGCTTGCGGAGCACGACCTTTTGGACAAGGCTGAGATCTTTGAGCTTGAAGCAGGCGACATCTTTAAAGCAGGTTGTTTTAAGATAGAATTCGTCCATACAAACCACAGCATTTCAGACTCTGTTGCCCTTGCCATCAAGACACCTGTGGGTATGATTATTCACACAGGCGACTTTAAGATTGACCCCACTCCCGTTACAGGCGAGATGATCGACCTCACCCGCTTTGGTGAGCTTGGCAAAAAAGGCGTCCTTGCCCTTCTGTCCGACTCTACAAACGTCGAAACACCGGGTCATTGTCCCTCTGAAAGTCAGGTTGGCAACCGCTTTGACGAGTTGTTCAACGGCTGTACACAGCGTATCATCATTACAACCTTTGCTTCCAACGTTGACCGCATCAAGCAGGTTATCGACTGTGCCGCAAAATACGGCAGAAAGGTCGCCGTAACAGGACGCAGCATGGAAAACAATCTGAAAATTGCCATTGAGCTGGGTTACATCGATCCTCCCAAGGGCGTTTTAATGGAGCTGAACCAGATCAAAAGCCTGCCGCCCGAGAAGATCGTTGTCATGACAACAGGCAGCCAGGGCGAGCCTATGAGCGCTCTTTACCGCATGGCATTTTCAGGTCACAAGCAGCTTGATATCAAGGCAGGAGACAGAGTTATTATCTCTGCCTCTGCAGTTCCCGGTAACGAAAAAACCGTTACACGCGTAATCAATGAGCTCTTCCGCCGCGGTGCTGAGGTTATTTACGATAAAAAGGCAAACATCCACGTCTCAGGTCACGCATGTCAGGATGATCTGAAGCTTATGCTTGCCCTTGTAAAACCCAAATTCTTCATCCCCATCCACGGTGAGTGCAGACACCTTCACACACATGCAAAGGTCGCCCGTCAGATGGGAATCGACCCCAAGAAAATAATTATCGCAGAAAACGGCAGCGTTATCGAACTCACCTCAAAGGCTATCCGCTTAAACGGCACAGTTCCCTCAGGCGCTGTATTCGTTGACGGCACAGGCGTAGGCGATGTTGGCGCAATGGTTCTGCGTGACAGAAAACACCTTGCAAAAGACGGTATGCTGGTCACATTTATCACCCTCTCCGCAGAGGACGGCAGCATGATCGCACCGCCCGATATTATCACACGCGGATTTATCTATGTCAAAGAATCCGAAGAACTTATTGCGGAGCTTAAGGAAGTCATTGCAGATGTAATTTACGATTGCAACCTCCAGCACGTCACAGACTGGACCACTATGAAGGGTTCCGTAAAGTCTGCCCTCTCCACCTTCCTGTATAAGCGCACAAAGCGCAATCCCATGATCCTCCCTGTTATCAACGAGGTGTAAGGTATGGCAATGAACATACAGATATTCGGCAAATCAAAATGCTTTGACACAAAGAAAGCAGAGCGTTATTTCAAAGAGCGCAAGATCAAATATCAGCTTATTGACCTGCCCCGCTACGGCATGAGCAAGCGCGAATTTGAGAGTGTCAAAAGTGTCGTCGGACTCGAAGCTATGATAGATGAGAAGTCCAAAGACTATGACCTTTTAAAGTATCTGGCTTATGATTCCGATCGTGCAGAAAAGCTTATGGAGGATCCCTCCCTTATAAAAACTCCTATTGTCAGAAACGGCAAAAAAGCCACGATCGGCTACTGTCCTGAAATCTGGAAGCAGTGGGAAAAAGAATAAACAAAAAAAGCAGCTTTCATACGAAGGCTGCTTTTAGTGTCAAATTTATGTAAAAATTTTCTTGTCATACTCTGTCGCATCATTTATAATTATTTTATTGTAATTCCATCGAACGGAGAGTGCTTATGGACACAATTCTTACGATTATTAAGCTTTTGGGCGGTCTTGCCATGTTCCTTTACGGTATGGAGATCATGGGCGACGGCCTCAATCAGAGCTCGGGTACTGCTCTTAAGAAGTTTTTGGGCAAGCTTACACACAATCCCCTGCTGGGACTTCTGACAGGTACTCTTGTAACAGCCATTATTCAGAGTTCCACCGCTACAATTGTTCTCACCGTTGGTCTTATCGGCGCCGGTATTCTTAACCTCCGTCAGGCTGTCAGCATCGTTATGGGTGCCAACATCGGTACTACGGTAACTGCACAGATCATCCGTCTCATGGATATTGACTCTTCCGGCGGATCTATCCTTGCCTTCTTCAAGCCCGACACATTGGCACCTCTTGCTCTTATCGCAGGTATCATCCTCATTATGTTCATCAAGAAGGGCGCCTCCAAGAACATCGGCACCATCTTAGTGGGCTTTGGTGTTCTGTTTATCGGTCTTATGTCTATGACCGATGCTGTTGAGCCTTTGGCAGAGTCTGAAGCATTTGTTAACATTCTCTCCCGCTTCAGCGACATGCCCTTCCTCGGCATCATCACAGGTCTTGTTCTCACCGTTATCGTCCAGAGTTCTTCTGCCATGGTCGGTATTCTGCAGGCTCTGTCCTCTACAGGTGTTATGACCTTTAACCTTGTCTACCCCATCATCATGGGCATCAACCTCGGTACATGCGTTACAACAGCTATGGTATGCTCCATCGGCTCTTCCAAGGATGCAAAAAGAACAGGTATCGTTCACATTGTATTTAACACAATCGGCACAATTATCTTTATTATAGTAATGCCCATTCTTGAGAATGCAGGCGCATTCCCCGGAATGTGGGAGAGCATCGTCAACAGCGGCGACATTGCAAACTTCCAGACACTGTTCAACCTCATCACAGCCATTATTCTTGTTCCCTTCACAAATCTCCTTGTTAAGCTTGCATGCGTCATCATCAAGGACGATCCCGTCAAGGAGGACAAGTATCCCGAGCTTGCAGGTCTGGATACCAAGCTTATGATTTCTCCCGCCCTCGCGCTTCAGGAAGTTGCAGATTCCGTTGTTGTTATGGCAAAAGCAGCACATGACAACTACGAGCTGGCGCTTGAGCAGTTTAAGAACTACAGCGAAGAGCGAACAAAAGACATCAACTACTGGGAAGAACGTATCGACAACTTCACCGATATGGCTGACCATTACCTTATTGAGCTGTCACGTCATGTCGATACCGACCGCGACAACCGGGAGCTGTCCATGCTGATGCAATGTCTGCCCAACATCGAACGTATCGGCGACTACGCCACAAACTTCGATGAGCTGGCACTTCAGTTAAGCTCCACAAACATTACATTCTCCGAGACAGCAGTCAAGGAATTGGAGATCCTTTCCGATGCTGTTCACGAGATCATCCATCTCACGATCGATGCTCTGGAAAAAGAGGACGACGAGGCAGCACGTCTCATTGAGCCTCTGGAAGAGGTTATCGACGACATGGTAATCATGCTGAAAGACCGTCATACCACCCGTCTTTGTCAGGGTATCTGCAATATCAACTCCGGTCTTATCTTTATGGAAATGCTCACAAACTACGAGCGTGCCGCTGACCAGTGCTCCAACATTGCAATGCTTGTTATCGGCAGACACAACGATGCTATCCTCAAAAATCAGCATCAGTACCTCAACGAGCTCCACTCCTCCGGCGAAAAATCTTATGTCCGTGAGCATGAGCGCCGCCGTGAGCAGTATATTGTGCCTCTGGAAAATCTTGTATAATAGCAAAACATACGCAAAAGCGATGTTCGGTATTCCCGAACATCGCTTTTTTATTAAATTTCTAAAACTATGCAACACTTTGCGCTTCTCAAACGTATCTGTTGTGAAAGGAGGTGGCGGTAATGCCTACTTTGCAGCGTACGGGCAAAGAAATAACGGAAATATATAACCGGCAGGTGGACACCGTCTACCGAATTTGTTTTTCCTTTATGAAAAATACGGCCGATACAGAGGACATGGTGCAGGAGACCTTTCTTCGGCTTATCAGAAGCGGCATGACTTTTCAAACAGAGGAACACGAAAAAGCATGGCTCATTGTCACGGCTTCCAATTTATGCAAGGATGCGCTTAAAAAGTGGTGGCGCAAAACGGATGATATTGAAAGCCCCTCTCTTCACCTCAGCACACCTCCCTTTGAGGTCAACCATGTTCTCGAGGCAATTATGGAACTGCCTGCAAATCAAAAGACAGTTCTTTATATGTACTACTATGAGGGGTACTCTGCAGAGGATATTGCCGCTTACCTTAAATGCCCGGCATCAACGGTGCGAAGCCGTCTTTCAAGAGCCAGAAAAACACTAAGACATAAATTAGGTGGTGATTTTTGATGGAAAAGCAAAAGATTTACAGCGCTTTTGACAATATAATATTAAGCAAAGACTCTGCAAACAGAATGCTCGATAATATTCTCTCAGCATCCGAAATCTCACCGGAGAGAAAGGATGGTAATATGAAAAGAATCGGCAAAAAACCTCTGCTTATCGCAGCTGTTGTTATTGTTATGCTGCTCACCATGGGTGCGGTTATTGTTAAGCTGAGCGCGTCTGATTTGGTAATTGGTGAAAGCTTTTTCCCCGGAAAAACTTATACAGACAATGAAGGTAATGAAATTACCATTCCCGATGAGACAAGAGACATAATATCACTGCAGGGTGTGCAGGATTCTCCTAACTTTAAAGCAGTACAGGAGTGGCGCGACTTCAAGGACAGCTATGATCCTGATTTCACTTTGCTCCACGAGGCTGATGCCAACGGCTTTGTGCGTCCCGAAGCATATCACGCCTACGGCGTATACACACAGGAAATGATCGACAAGGTCGATGAGATTGCCAACAAATACGGCTTAAAACTCGCAGGTGCAATAACGATGGTGCAAAAAGAAGAAAAAGACATCTTCTTTGATACACTCGGCTTTAGCAGGCTTCATCGTGAAGACTTTGACGAGTATGTTTCATATCGCAGCGGTTATTTTTATGAATGTGGAAACTTTCAATTTAACTTCAGCATCAAAACGCCTAATAATACGTCCCTTTCATGTGATATGCGCTATTGCGACAAAGCATATTTCGACACAGTCGCTTTCTCTGTAGATGTAGATAAAACCAAACAATATAATTATACAACTTCAGACGGAACAGAAGTACTGCTTATGATTGCAGATGAATGGGCACGAATATTCTGCGACCGCGAAGATGCATTTATTACTATTTCCATATTTAACTTTAGCAGTAGCACAACAATCGCTTTGGAAGATGTAAAGTATGCAGCAGACGCAATCGACTTCTCCATAAAACCCAACGTATAGCAAAAAAGCGGTTCAGTTTTAAAACTGAACCGCTTTTGATTATTTTATCAGCATACACGCCGTGAAAAACAGAGTTCCTTCGGTGAAAGCAAATTCTGTATCATACTTTCTGCAAAGCTCGCCTACGTCAATTCCGAAGGCGGAAAGTGATCCTCGGCGGATATTTGGCTTGCGGCAGGGATTTTCGGGATAAGTGCATTTCTCGCACTCTCTGCAGCCGCCTGTGGCAAGCGCCAACGTCTTTGGGTATTCTGCGAGCAAAGTATCCCTCAACTGTATAACACGCTGTCCAAACTCTTTAGAAAGTCTCTCGCAGACCTCCATAGAGGAGGTATCCACATTCTCATATTTTATCTGCAGCAAAAGCCCCTTTTCGTATTCCCCAAGCACTTCCCTGCACTTATCCAAGCTGCCGCAGCCCGGCGGACATACATGATTTGTGCCGTAAGAGCTGCACTTTTCGGGTGTACACAGAGCGCGTATTCTCTCATGAGGAACAACATCGAAAGCTTTAATTTCAATTGCGGTGGTAAAACCGATTTCAAGTGCCTTGTTTATAATATCATGCATTGTTTACAAAATTCTCCTTGATCCAAAGCGCAAGACAAATGCTGCTTGCGGCGGAAACCAATGTAATGCCTCCGCTTGTAATCGCTCCTACAGCGGAGATTATTCCCAAAACCAATGTCCAAAGATACACTGCTTTTGCATCGTCAATCATCCAGACGCCGCTTTTTGCAGATTCTATAATTTGCTTGAACATTTTCAAAAATTTTCTGTAATACATTAGCAGCATAACCACATAAACCATGCCGACCAAGCCAAATATGAAGCCGAAGACACCTATCATTATTCTGTCCTCAAACTCAAAATCAAGCGTTCTTGAGCCTGACACTATGGCCATTACAACTGCAACAGCACCGAAAATAATAAATATAACAGCAAAAATCCATAAAACCACAACTGATATTTTATTTAATATATATATCATTCTCGGACCGGAAGCATCTGCTGCTTCCGATTTTTTGTTGCGGATATATGTCAGCCAGTAACTAACAATATTCAGTATGCCAAACGCGATAATCGGAAGAAATGCAACGGCAAAACCTGTCATAATTTTATACACTTCAACAGGGATATCTTCAAACGCCGTGTTAAACATAATACCAAAACTTGAGAAGCCAAACAGCGCAGTCAGGATCCCAATTCCGACGCTCACACTAGTCAAAATTGCAATCGCCAAAAACAGCCTTGAGGTAAGCGCCCTTTTAAGACGCTGACCGTCAGAAAGGGGCTCCGCTACTGTAATTGCGGCAACTTCACCTGCAAATGTTCCGCAATCAGAGCAGTAATATCCCACAGTTACTTCATTTCCGCAATTCTTACAATACACAAGAACCCCTCCTTAAATATTCTATTTTTCTATACAGTTATCCTTGATCCAGGAGCTGCCGATAAGAGTTGCGACAGCAGAAAACAGGCTTCCTAAACCTATCAGCATAACACCCTTTGCAGGAGCTGCAAGACCTACGATAACTACGATCACAGCATAGATGATACCGAGAACGCCGATAAATGTCAGCCACGCCTTGACTTTGCCTGCAAATACATACTCTGCCTTATCATTCTTAACAGACTGAACTGCAGACTTGGAGAACTTGTACAGTCTGCGGTAGAACAGCAGAACAAACAGCAGTAAAACAGCTGCACCGGCAAGAATACCAATACCTATGACCAGCGCACCGGCTGCACCGCCGGAACCGTAGTCTGTTGTAATAAAGCCGCCAAACACCGCATAGTCACCGGAAACCAACATTATAAGTCCGGGAACAAAGAACACCAGACCTGCAAGTGCTGCAACTGCAACAACTATCCACTCACCAATAAGGCAAAGCAGCATAATTACGCTGATGATAGAAAGACCTGCAGAGGACATTTTTCCGTTTCCCTTTGCGGATGCGTAGGTTATCCAAAGACCAACCGCGATAAGAATTGGCAGGATATTTGCGCTGACAGCACCTGACGTCAAAGCAGCGCTGAGCTGCGCAGGAATATTTGCAATTCCAAGACCGCCTGCACTTGCAAATATGTTGATCAGCAGGTAAACCGTAACAAATATTGCGGTTACAAGGAACTTTGTAGAACCGAACGCCTTCTTAAGAGGCGAAACCACAGCTGCAGGTGTATAGGCAGGCTGTACAGGCGGTACATATGTAGTCTGAACAGGCTTCTGTACGGGATTTACACCGTTCTTTGCCGTTCCGCAGACGATGCAAAATGCTTTTCCGTTTAAAGGAGCACCGCAATTTACGCAGTTATCAGCAGGAGCAGGTGCGGGCTTTACGCCATTTTTGGGTGTACCGCATACAACACAAAACGGTTTCCCGTTTAAGGATGCTCCGCAGCTCAAGCAGTTGTCTTCAACTGCAGGCGCAGGCACGGGAGCGGGTGCAGGTACCTCACCTGCACGTGTGCCGCACATTACGCAGAAGCTGCGGCCTTCCAAAGGTGCGCCGCAATTTGCGCATACATCGCCGCTTACGGGAACTTCCGCAGGTACTTCCTCTGCTATCGGTTCCGGTTCAGGCTCGGGCATTACCACAGGTTCAGGCTCAACCGCAGGAGCAGGTGCTTCGCCTGCGCGTGTACCACACATTACGCAGAAGCTGCGGCCTTCCAATGGCGCACCGCAGTTTGCGCATGCATCGCCGTCCAAAACCTCTTCTACAGAGGCAAGAACTTCTTCAATTTCGGCTTCGAGTTCAGCCTCTTCAATTGCCTCAGGTTCTGTAATCGGTTCGGGTTCGGGGACTGCTGTCGGCTCAGCCTCAGCAATCGGACCGATTTCGGGAACAGATTCAGGAATTTCACCGGCGCGTGTGCCGCACATCACACAGAAGCTGCGGCCTTCCAAGGGCGCACCGCAATTTTTACATATATCTTCCACAGGAGCAGGCGCAGTCTCTGTTGCAGGAGCAGGTGTGCCGCACATTGTGCAGAACTTGCTCCCCTCTAAAGGTGCACCGCATTTGGTACAAAACATAATGTTTCCTCCCATCACTCACATATTAATACTATATTTTATCTTAAACAGCCCAAAAACGCAATTGAACTTATAAAAATAATTGTCATTTTGTGCGTTTCGGGGTATATTTGACCTATAAATATTTGGAGGTCAAGGCTATGAAATACTTTATAGTTTCAGATATACACGGTTCTGCGCTCTATACGCGCCGAGCAATTGAGTGTTTTGAAAAGGAACAGGCAGACAGAATGATACTTCTGGGTGATATTCTCTACCACGGACCGAGAAACGATTTGCCCACGGAGTATGCACCCAAAGAGGTCATCGCAATGCTCAATCCTCTAAAAAACAAGCTTCTGTGCGTCCGCGGAAACTGTGAAGCTGAGGTGGACCAGATGGTGCTGGACTTCCCTGTTTTGGCTGAGTACGCCATTTTGGAGCTTGGCAAAAACATAGTTTTTATCACCCACGGTCATAAATTCAACACATCCAATCTTCCCGCGCTGTGCTCAGGTGACATTCTTCTCCACGGACATACGCATATCCCCGCCTGTGAAAAGTGCGGCGAGATAATGTACTTAAACCCCGGCTCTGCATCCATCCCCAAAAACGGCAGCCACCATGGATATATGACATTGGAAGACGGAACATTTATCTGGAAAGACTTTGACGGAAATGAAATAATGCGCTATGAGGTATAAAAAACTCCCCCTATCAAGATAGGGGGAGTTTTTTTACATTGTAAGAACCTTCAGTTCGCCGTCTTCAACTGCAAGTCCAATCTGTGTGAACTTCTGCTCATAATTTGTGATAATAGCGGAAGCGATGCGGTCTTCGATCTCCTTCTGGATCGTGCGGCGGAGATTACGTGCACCGTAAGTGATGGAATACGCCTTATCGCGAAGCCACTCAAGAACCTCGTCGTTCCAGATAAGGTTCATATTCTTATCTGCCATAGAGTCACGCAGCTCACTTAACATAAGCTTTGCGATGTCCATGAAGTTTTCCTCTGTCAGGTGGTTGAAGTGAACAACCTCGTCAATGCGATTAATAAACTCAGGACGCAGGAAGTTGTTAAGAGCCTTCATCGCCTTATCCTTGTTCTGCTCGTTGACGGTACGGTTAAAGCCCACTGTTGCCTCTTTACTGTTGCTGCCTGCATTTGTTGTCATGATGATGATGGTATTTTCAAAGTTTACGATTCTGCCGTGGGCATCTGTAACTCTGCCGTCATCAAGGATCTGCAGCAGGATGTTCATTACATCGGGATGTGCCTTTTCGATCTCGTCGAAGAGTACAACGCTGTAGGGCTTGCGGCGGATCTTCTCCGTAAGCTGACCTGCCTCGTCATAGCCCACATATCCCGGAGGAGAACCTACAAGACGGGAAACTGTGTGCTTCTCCATAAACTCGGACATATCAAGGCGGATAAGAGATTCCGGAGAGTCAAACATATCCTCAGCAAGGCGCTTTACAAGCTCTGTCTTACCAACACCGGTGGAGCCGATAAATATAAAGGAGACGGGCTTACGCTTGGGCGAGATGCCAACTCTGTTGCGGCGGATAGCAGCACAGACAACATCTACAGCCTCATCCTGACCGACGATATGAGCCTTAAGGCGCTTGTCAAGCTCATTTAAGCGCTTGAATTCGTCTTCCTTGATGTTGCTTGCAGGGATGTGTGTCCACAGCTCGATAACTCTTGCAAGGTTATCTGTAGTAAGGCAGGGCAGACCCTCGCGGTCAAGCTCTGCAATCTGCTCTGTAAGACGCATATCTGCACTTCTCAGCTCAGCAAGACGTGCATAGTCGTTGCTGTCCACAGCCTTCGAAAGGAGCAGCTCACGCTCTTTTGTTACGTCATCTCTCTCCTTCATCAGCGCATCGCGTTTGGAGATAACTGGACTTGTGAGGTTTAAGTCAGAGCATGCCTCGTCCATAAGGTCAATAGCCTTATCGGGGAGGAAGCGGTCTGTGATATATCTCTCAGAAAGGATGACTATCTGCTTTGCGATCTCATCGGGGATGATTACAGAGTGGTAGTTCTCATAGTATTCCTTGATGCCCATGATGATCTTGATGCTGTCATCAATGGAGGGTTCGACAACCGTTACAGGCTGGAATCTTCTTTCAAGAGCGGAGTCCTTTTCAATGCTCTTGCGGTACTCGTTAAATGTAGTTGCACCGATGACCTGTATCTCACCTCTGGAGAGAGCAGGCTTCAAGATGTTTGCAGCATTCATCGCGCCCTCAGACTCGCCTGCGCCCACAAGGTTATGGACTTCGTCAATAACGAGAATAACGTTGCCTTTTTTCTTAACTTCGTCAATAAGTCCCTTCATTCTCGCCTCAAACTGACCGCGGAACTGTGTTCCCGCAACCAGAGCTGTGAGGTCAAGGAGATGAACTTCCTTGTTCTGAAGCTTAAAGGGCACCTTGCCGTCTACGATGCGCTTTGCAAGACCTTCTGCGATAGCGGTTTTACCAACACCGGGCTCACCGATAAGGCAGGGGTTATTCTTCTGACGGCGGTTAAGTATCTGGACTACGCGCTCAATTTCCTTTTCTCGGCCAACCAGCTTATCAAGCTGACCTGCTCTTGCGCGGTCCGTAAGGTTCAGAGAGTAGTTTTCCAGATATTTGTTTTTCTTGCTGTCCTTGCCCTTGGACTTTTTGGGGTCGCCGCTCATGGGAGGATTGATCCACGGATTTACTGGAGGCTCTGCAGGAGAATCGTCTCCGCCGCCGTTTCCGAAGAGCTTGTTGAGGAACGGGAATGTGGCAGTTCTGCCCTCATCCTCTTCGTCCATGTCCATATCTTCACGGCCTGCCAGCATGCTTTCCATACCGCTCATTGCCTCGACCATTTCATCTGTTATGTTTTCAAGGTCCTCATCAGTTAAGTTAAGGCGCTGCATAAGATCTTCAACAGGTCCTATTTTCAGTTCTTTTGCGCACTTAAGGCAAAGACCTTCATTGGAAGACTTGCCGTTTTCAACCTTTGTAATAAAGATCACTGCAACATTCTTTTTACATCTTGTACATATAGTGGGTCTCATACATTTACCTCGAATTAAAAAGTGTACACTAATTTATATGCCGAACTTATCAGCAACAGGATTTTCATTTACCAGCTTGAATATAAACTCGTTTCCTTCCAGAGCCTCATCCGGGATGATTATGCCGAAATATCTCAGGAACATGGCAACTGCGTACATAATTATAAGTCCCTTGATAACACCGAGTGCTATGCCTAAAATAGGCTCGGCAACACCCAAAATCGGTATCTGCAAAGAAATATTTATGACGTTTCCTATGACTGCAAAGAGTATTGCGACAAGCGCAAAGGCAATACAGAAAACGAGTATATACGAAAATCTGGCGCTTAAGTTTGCACCTACAGTATCACACATGCTCTGATCGACATTTGCATGCTCTGCCGCCACTTCTTCAGCCATTTTCTGAGCAGCGTTTTCAACAACGCCGAGCTGACGGAAAATTGCATAGCTTACAGAATACACGTCATCCTTTTCGCTGTCGTCAAGCTGTATAACAGCCTTGTCATCGTTTGTCAGAACAGTATTTTCAGCACCGTCTACCATTCCGTTTACAAAGGGCGACAGCATGCCGTCAAAATCGGAGCTGTACATATTTGCGATAATATTGCCGCAGAACAGCGCAAGAATAACCGCAAGAATTCCGCAAGCGCCGCGGATGATGCCGTTTTTATATCCGCGCCATGCGCAGAACACAGGAATAGCAATAAATATAACGGTTAAGATCGTCGGAATCCACTTCATTGTTTATTTCCCCTTTCCTTTATCTGCTTCGTTTCCCTTGGCAGAATATACCCCTGCAGAGTTTCTTGAAGCCGCAGCAGCTGCTCCGTCTTCATACATAAGAACTCTCAGGCAGGCAGAAACCTCATAATTTGCAGTAAGCTCATAATCATTATAATCGTATATATATAATCCCGAATCTGTAAGGACCGAGATATATTTTCTGCTCATATCCAGAGATACCACGCCGTTTTCATGGGTGGACACATTCTCTGTCTCACCGCTCGGCAAAACCTTCACCACGGTACACGCGCCGCCTGTCTTGTGTTCATTCAGCGCAAGTATAAGTTCATCGCCGAAGCAGTAGTCCGTAAGATTCATTTCTCCGAAATTATAAATCAGTTTTATATCGTCATTTTTTATAAGGTAGAGATTTTCATCCGACAAGGCAAATATCTCACCCTTGCTGTTATAGTGAACATCTAAAAGGAGCTCACCTTCAGCGGTGTATTCCTTTTTGTAGGATTCTTCCGTCAGCTTAAGCTTAACGACTCTCGATCCGCTCTCTCCAAGAGTGATTACAGCCAGATAGGTATTATCCTGAGATACGGATGCGGCAAATACATAGCCGTCTCCCGAAAGCCACTTGTAAACAAGGCTTCCGCCGGAATTGTATACATATACAGCACCCTGATATCCTGTCTCCTCACAGCAGACAGCCGTCCAGCCTTTGGAGTTCATCTTTGCAGAAATAACTCTTCCGTCTGTCTTGATGTTCTGTATCATGCCGTTTGTACTGAATATCTTTACCGAATTTCCGCCGATATCATACAGCACAGCATTGTCACCGCCGCATGACATAGCAGGATCTGACATGATATACGTCTCCTGCATGGTCTGAACACCATCGGAAGCAAACACCTGCAGCTCAGATGTAGAGGCAACCGCAAAGCCGCTGCCGACCTTTGAAAAAACCGAGTCGTCACTTGCAGAGTAATAAAAACTCTCAGCACGTTCTTTGAAGGCGTTACTGTTCTGCGTTGCCACAACAGCAAAACCCACAGCAGTAAGAACAATGACAGCTGCGATGGTTAACAGAAGTCCCCGAATATTCTTTTTTCTGTTTTCCTGTCTGATACTCATTATAACACACCATTATAGCGCTTATTTACATTCCATCTCCACGCCTGCTGCCATCATCTCTCCAACAGGACCGTCATACCAGATACGATTAAGATACAATCCTCCGGGAGGTACTGTAGGACCTGTCAGCCTTCTGTCGCCTTTTTCAAGCAGAGCAGGAATATCTTCGGGAGCAATCTTCCCTTCCGAAACATAGATAAGCGTTCCTGCCATGGCTCGTGCCATGTTGTACAAAAATCCGTCTGCACATACACGCAGATCCAATGTGGGTCCGTTTTGCTCCACCTCGTACCAATGTACGGTACGGACGGTGGTTTTTGTCTCTGTTCCCACAGAGCGAACAGCGGCAAAATCATGGGTGCCCACAAAATATTTCGCTGCCTGCGCCATAAGTTCGGGCTTTAAGGGAACGGGATAGAAGTATGCCCTGTTTGCAAAAAAGGGATCTCTTATACGGGAGTTATATATCCTATATACATATTCCTTCTTTTCACAGGAAAGAATAGCGTTGAAATCAGGCTCTGCTTCACATGCTGCAGTTACTGATATATCGTCGGGCAGGTATGTGTTCACAGCAAGAGGAAATCTGTCCGTCGGAACACGGCAGTCTGTTCTGAAGTTGGCGCAGTATCTCAGCGCGTGTACTCCTGCGTCAGTTCTGCCGCAGCCTGTAACCTTGACCCTGTGTCCGCAAAGTCTCGTCAGCGCCTCTTCCAAAGTCTGCGCAACCGTTACCTGATCCTTCTGTACCTGCCAGCCGTGAAAATTCGTTCCGTCATAAGTAAGACGAAGCGCAATATTTCTCTCCATACAGCCTCCTGTTACAGACCTAAAATATTAAGCACGATAACCAGCGCAAGCACTAAAACGCCGACCAGCAAAGTTATCCAGTCTCTCTTTTCCATACGCAGAACATTCATTCTTGTTCTGCCCTCACCGCCGTGATAGCAACGGCTCTCCATGGCGATTGCAAGCTCATCCGCTCTTCTGAAGGCGCTGATAAACAGCGGCACCATTACAGGCAGAAGAGCCTTGGCTCTTTGGAAGATGCTGCCTGTTTCAAAGTCAGCACCTCTTGCCTTCTGTGCGCTCATTATCTTATCTGTCTCTTCAACAAGAGTGGGAATAAAGCGCATTGCAATGCTCATCATCATAGCAAGCTCGTGAACGGGAACTTTGATTTTCTTAAGGGGATTTAAAAGCCTCTCAAGTCCGTCCGTAAGAGATATGGGTGATGTTGTATATGTGAGAAGGAATGTGCCCATAATGAGCATTACAAGACGAACGAGCATAAACGCAGCTGTTCTTACGCCTTCCCACGTGAGTTTAATGCGCCATACTTCAAAAATAACGTGCTCGCCTGTTGTGAAAAACAGGTTAAGAATGGCCGTAAAGGCAATTACAATTATAAGGGGTTTAAGACCTTTGAAAAGCATCTTAAACTTAATTGTAGAAATTCTTACGGAAATTATAAGAAATGCAGCCATAACAAGGTAAGATACATAGCTTTTCGCCGTAAACAGAGCAGCAATGTACAGTATTACCATTATGAGCTTTGTCCTGGGGTCAAGACGGTGTACGAGAGAATCTCCGGGGAAAAACTGACCCATAGTGATATCTTTAAGCATCCGCCTCACCGCCTTTCAGCTTCAAAAGAGCAGCCTTAAGATGCTCGGTGGTGTAGATGTCACGCGGCGGCTCAAGTCCCATCTGACGAAGTCTCATGGCAACCTTTGTTACCTGAGGAACAGTAAGTCCTATCTCCTCAAGACGCTCGCTGTGAGAAAAAACTTCAGAAGGAGTTCCGCGCATATCAATATTTCCGTCATGGAAGACAAACAGGCGGTCAACACTTTTTGCTATCTCCTCCATGCTGTGGGAAACCATGATAACCGTTGTACCCGTTACCTTGCGGTAGTTATTGATATTTTCGATGATCTCTTCTCTTCCCTCAGGGTCAAGGCCGGCGGTAGGCTCGTCCAGAATAAGAACCTTTGGCTGCATCGCCATAACACCGGCGATGGCAACTCTTCGCTTCTGTCCTCCCGAAAGATTGAAAGGAGACTTTTCAAGCATGTCCTCAGAAATGCCGACAAGCTCTGCTGCTGTGCGCACACGCTTGTCTATCTCGGCGTCGGACAGCTTCATGTTCTTGGGACCGAAAGCGATATCTTTGTAAACGGTCTCCTCAAAAAGCTGATATTCGGGATACTGGAAAACAAGACCTACCTGAAAGCGCACCTGACGTGTAAACTTCTTGGAGCTGTGTATATCCTCTCCATCCAGCTTTACAACGCCGCTTGTGGGCTTTAGAAGACCGTTCAGGTGCTGGATAAATGTGGATTTACCCGAACCTGTATGGCCGATTATTCCCAGATACTCTCCGGGGTAAGCGGCAAAATCTATATTCTCAATTGCAACATGTTCAAAGGGAGTACCTTCACTGTATACGTGGGTCAGCCCTTCTGTACTGATTATAGGATTCAATTTTATGACCATCCTTAAAACAATTGGTGCATCTCCCGCTCATCGGGATAACGCCCGCTGCCTGATTTGCTCAGACTAATTAAAATGATTATATATCTCCTGTGCACATTCCTCCACGGAAAGCGCCTTTAAATCAAGATCATATCCCTCTTTGTTAAGTTCGTAGAGGATGTCAACAGTTTCGGGAACGTCAAGACGTGTCTCACGGAGCTCTTCAACGTGACAAAAAACTTCTGCTGGAGTTCCGTCCATTATCACTTTGCCGTCAGCCATTACTACAAGTCTGTCAGCGTCGATAGTCTCATCCATGTGATGGGTTATGAGGACTACCGTTGTTCCCATATCGCGCATTTTGTGGATGATGTTTACAACATCGGCTCTTCCCTTGGGATCAAGCATAGCCGTAGGCTCATCAAAGACGACGCATGCAGGAGCCATGGCAAGAACGCCTGCAATGGCAATTCGCTGCTTCTGTCCTCCTGAGAGAAGATGGGGTGCATGATCACGGTATTCGTACATACCGACGACCTTTAAAGCCTCGTCAACTCTTATGCGTATATCGTCCGAGGGATACCCCAGATTTTCGGGAGCAAACGCAACGTCCTCTTCAACGATGTTGGAAACTATCTGGTTGTCGGGGTTTTGGAAAACCATACCTATTCGGCGGCGGATCTCAAGAATAAGCTTTTCATCCTGAGTGTTCATGCCTTCAATATAAACCGTTCCGCCCTCAGGCAGAAGTATGCCGTTTAAATGCTTTGCAAATGTTGATTTTCCCGAACCGTTGTGACCTAAAACAGCCACAAAGGTACCGCTTTCTATCTCAATATCAACACCGTCGAGAACCCTTATGGGCAGCTCTCCCTCAGGCGCCTGATATGAATATACAAGATTTTCTGTTTTGATTATCTTACTCATAAGATCTATCTCTCCCAACGGCATGCCGCACCGCAAGGCAGGGCAAGTCCGTTTTCAGATACGGGAAGTCCCAGCTCGTCACTTACAGAGTGTCCGCCGAAGCGCTTTGTAAATACCGTCTCGGCAATATATGTAAGTGTGGAGGGAGAAAGTCCCGTTGTGTATGAATTTATTATTACAAACAGAGGATCGTCGCTTAAAACGCCTGCACAGAGGTCAACAAAGGGGAAGAGATTGTCTTCCAGCTTCCAAACCTCGCCTGAAGGACCTCTGCCGTAGGACGGAGGATCCATGATGATGGCGTCATACTTGCGGCCTCTTCTTATCTCACGCTCAACAAACTTTGAGCAGTCGTCAATGATCCAGCGGATAGGTGCATCTTCAAGACCTGATGCCTTGGCATTTTCCTTCGCCCATGCCACCATGCCCTTTGCAGCGTCAACATGGCATACGGTTGCACCCGCTTTTGCACAGGCAACGGTAGCACCGCCCGTATAAGCAAAGAGGTTAAGAACACTTATGGGTCTGCCTGCATTTCTTATTTTATTCATGGCATAGTCCCAGTTTGCCGCCTGCTCGGGGAAAAGTCCCGTGTGCTTGAAGTTCATGGGCTTAATATTAAATGTAAGCTCACCGTAGTTTATCTGCCAGTTCTGAGGAAGACGGTTTTTATCCCACTTGCCGCCGCCCTGAGATGAGCGTGAATAACGGGCATCGGGATTTCTCCACGCATGATGCTCTCTCTTTGTGTGCCAGATGGCCTGAGGGTCAGGTCGGACAAGGGTATACTTTCCCCATCTCTCCAGCTTCTCTCCGTCGCTGCAATCTATAACTTCAAAGTCTTTCCATTTATCGGAACGCCACATAAGCACATTACTCCCATGATACAAATTAACAATGTATTATACCATCCTATATCCGTTTCGTCAAATATGTTGACCCGTATTTTCCCATGGATTTGTAAAGCTTTTGTGAAGTATAATCATGTGCACACGATCAATACGGAGGACATCTCATATGAATATAGTATATATCAGAAGCGGTGTATATGTTCTCACTGCCCAAAGAAGTGAATTTGATACATATTACATAATGGAAGAGCACGCAAAAAACGCTCTGTGCAGCGCTCTTCACCTGTATTCGCTGCCGAAAAACACGGTCATAGAACTGTTTGACGGAGCGGACAGTATTATTATTTTCGCACGCATCCCGCCATCTTATTACATATTTGAAGATTTTGAAGATGTAATAGCTGCCTGTGAAAACTGCTCTGCAGAAAACGCAGCACTTTACTATTATGACGGCGAGTACATACTTTCTGTTTCACTTCCCGACACGGTTTTAGATGAATTTGCGCAAAAAGCAGACGCTCCTTACGGGTTTGATGGGTTTTTAAACGAACACGGCAGGCTGCTTATCCCTTCAGATGCGGTAAATTTTGTAAAAAACACCTTTTAAATTGCATAAACATGTGTTATAATATTTAATTCGAGAGCACATTTTCGTAAAGGAGGTGGCGTAATGCCCCAGAAGTACGCTCATAAAATGCAGTGCGCCGCCAACCGCAAGGCATTTCACGACTATTTTATCCTCGAGAAATACGAGGCAGGCATTGAGCTGTTCGGCACAGAGGTAAAGTCTATCCGCATGGGCAACGTAAACCTTAAAGATTCCTTCTGCACCATCAAAGACGGCGAAATGTTTGCCCACGGCATCCACATAAGTCCTTACGAAAAGGGCAATATTTTCAACCGTGATCCTCTGCGCCCCAAAAGGCTCTTAATGCACAAACGCGAAATAATGCGTCTTTACGGACGCATAAAACAGGAGGGTCTTACCCTCATCCCCCTTTCCCTGTACTTTAATGACTCACGAAGAGTCAAGGTAGAGCTTGGTCTTGCAAAAGGTAAAAAGCTCTACGATAAAAGAGACGCGGCAGCAAAAAGAGACGCAGGCCGCGAAATGAATAAAGCTATAAAAGAAAGGAATTCGTAACATGGCAAATCCTGTTGTAACCATTAAGATGGAAAATGGCAAGAAGATCAAAATCGAGCTCTACCCCGAGAAGGCTCCCAACACAGTTAACAACTTTGTATCCCTGGTAAACAAGGGCTTTTACAATGACATTATCTTCCACCGTGTAATCGCAGGCTTCATGATCCAGGGCGGCGATCCCCTCGGCGAAGGCTACGGCGGCCCCGGCTACTCTATCCCCGGTGAATTCGCTGCCAACGGCTTCATGCAGAACGACATCGCACACAAACGCGGCGTTCTCTCCATGGCTCGCTCCCAGCACCCTGACTCTGCCGGCAGCCAGTTCTTCATCATGCACGACGATGCTCCCCACCTTGACGGTCAGTACGCTGCATTCGGCAAGGTAATCGAGGGTATGGACGTTGTAGATGAGATCGCTCTCACAAAGACAAATCCTTATGACAAGCCCTTCAATGTACAGCGCATGGCTAAGGTCACAGTTGACACATTCGGCGTAACATATCCCGAACCCAAGAAGGCATGAGAACCGCACTTATAACCGGTGCATCCGCTGGCCTCGGCGTCGAGTTTGTAAAGGCAATTTTGCAGCACATGCCCGAAATTGATAGTTTCTGGCTTGTTGCACGCAGAAAAGAACGTCTTGAAGAACTTGCCGCAATCCTGCCTGACGGCAAAACAGCAAACTGCATCGCAGCGGATATCTCCTGCAGCGCAGGCTGGGATGTTCTCAAAGCAGAGCTTGCGGAGAAAAATCCCGACGTTGCTCTTTTGATAAACTGCGCAGGCGTCGGCAGAATGGATAATTTTGCAGACTCTGACCTTGAGACACAGGTGAACATGGTAAACCTCAATGTTACAGGTCTTACCGCCGTCACCTCTCTCGTACTGCCTTACATGAAGAGCGGCGCACGCATTGTAAACGCATCCTCTATCGCATCTTTCTGTCCTAACACAAAAATGACCGTTTACAGCAGTACAAAGGCTTACGTCTCCTTCTTCAGCCGCGGTCTCGGTCTTGAGCTGAAAGCGCGCGGCATAAGCGTCACCGCGGTCTGTCCCGGTCCTATGGACACGGAATTTTTGGGTATAGCCGCCATCAAGTCAAAGACTTTTGATATGCTCCCCCACACTTCTCCCGAGAAGGTTGCCGTGGGCACTATCAAAGCAGCCGTACGCAGAAAGGCGGTATACACGCCCGGTGCGTTTTTCAAATTTTACCGTGTGGTGGCAAAAATTCTGCCTCAGAGCATAATGGTCCACATGGCAAAAACCTAAAATTTAAAAAGTATCCGAATCTGACGGGAAGCCGTAGTATCTTCCCGTCAGGTGTCGGCTTCCAATTTACCTCATGGGGCTGTACTGGTTTCGACGGGGGTGCGGAGGCTGGAATAGCGGGCGGAGGTGTCCGACCTCCTTAAACAGGGCATTCTTTATAAATTAAAGAACAACAACAATACTACACTGGTCGCCGCTTAAGGCTTGACCCGTCCTGCCCCGGAGTACCACGGCCGGGGGTCAGGGCGTCACACAGTGGTGAACGTGAGTACAGTAAGCTTTGCCTGTACCATGCACAATGAAGCTACCGAATCGGAACGCGTGACGGCTTGCGTCCGAGGCTGGGAATCGGCTTAACGCCGAAATAACCGTCTGCGCCCGGAGAAGTTCTTGTTAAAGTGCTTTCGGACGGGGGTTCGATTCCCCCCAGCTCCACCAAATGAAATGTCTACAGTTTTTTAGACAGTTCTTTTCGGACTGTTAAAATACTGTAGACATTTTCTTTTTACTTGATGATAGCATCATAAAATTCTTTTTCTGCTTGGTTTGGTGTCAGAAAACCAAGACGCTGATGGGGACGATAATCGTTGTAAAATTCAATATACTGTTTGACTGCCTCACAAAATTCATCTTCTGTCTTATAGAAATTACGACGAAAATCCTCCTTTTTGATTGATGCGAAAAACGACTCGGCAACAGCATTATCGTGTGGAGAACCCGGTGCCGAAAACGATTGCGTAACGCCAAGCTTTTTAAGGAGCCTGCAAAACTCAAAAGACGTGTACTGTGTTCCTTGGTCACTGTGAAAAATCAGAGCTGCTGGTTTTCCTCTTGTTTCAAATGCATTCAAGAATGTCTGAGTCACCAATGCTGAATCAATATATTCTGATATGCCGTATGAAACTACTTTACGGGAGTACAAATCAATAACCACGCAAAGATACATGAAATCATGTCCAACCCGAGCATATGTAATGTCGCTTACCCAAATTGCATCAGGAGCTGCTGATTGAAAATTTCTCTTCAGTTTGTTGGGATAATATTGATATTGTCGATCATTTGCAGAATTCAGTTTAGGAATTGGACCTTGTGCTGACAAATTCATTTCCTTCATCAAACGACTAATTCGTCGTTCGCTCACAATGTATCCACTTTCTCGTAATTTGGCACGAATCCTACGACACCCAAAGCGTTGGCAACTATGTTCAAAAATTTCCTTAATGAGCGATCTTAGAATATCGTCTTGTAACTCGAGTTGCGTTTTTTTCGGCGCACGAAATTCATGATGATAAAAAGTTGATCGATTGACTTGCAGAACACGACACAAAGCATGGATACTATAAGTATCCTTTAAACGTTTTATCGCTGCTATTCGTACAGCCAACGGGGAGTTTGGACTGCACCCGCTTTCACGAAAGATATGATTTTCAATACGAAGCCGCTCAAGCTCTTTTTGTATTTTATATTTCTCAAGAGGTATCCCACCATTACTATCCGGTCTGCGCTGCTTAAGCCACAAAAACAGTGTGCTGCGAGCAATGCCGAATTTAGCACATAGTTCAACTGCTGAATTGCCGCTTTGATACTGCTTTACAATTTCCTCCTTAAAACTTTCTTCATAACGTTTTGCCATGTCCTTGCCCCTCCCAGATTTTCTTGATATACTTAAAGCAAGAACAATTATAAATAATATTATCTACAGTAATAAATACGGAGAGGATACTTATGAGCACTGAGATTGTTGTTGCAATTGTTGGCGCATTTGTGACTATACTTACCGCCATTATCACAAATTACTTGTCCAAAAGAAATCAGTTGAAGTTCGAGGAGCGTAAACTCAAAGAAGAGTATTACACAAACTATGTTAAAGCTATGAGCAATAATGTTTTGATGAAAGATAATCATGTAGAGTTGGATGACGCGCAGAATCATCTTATACTTGTTGGAAGCGCAGATGTTGTTCGCATTTTGATGCAGTTCCACGATAAGATAAAACCTTCTGCGCCTCCGTTAAGCGGAGCAGAACATGATAGGATACTCACAGAATTGATTAAGGCTATGCGTGCAGATTTATATGGAACAAATAAGATTAACTGTGGATATCCAATAATACATTTATCAGGGATACGACCTTACGGAGAATAAGAGTCGCTTTGATACTTGACCAGTACATTTTGAATTGGAGTTTCAATAATATTCAAACCGTTCATACCACTTTAGACACCGCGCCATTATAAACACCTTTTAATTATTCCTACACCTTTTAACGAAAGGTCAAGGGGGTGTTCACTTTGTATCAAAGTAGGTCACCTTTTTCATAACTGGACACCAATTTTGATACAATGCGTATCAGGATTGGTGTCCAGTTTCTTTTTGCAAACCCTTTGATAGCAAGGGTTTTTGAATATCTTTTAACGAAAACAGGCTCAACGGCGGTGTAGTATCCATCGCCGTTGAGCCTGTTATGTTTTTTCCTGTAAACCTTTTAACAAAAGGTCAAAGGGGTGTTCATTTTTTCAAGGGGGGTGTTCACTTTTCGCTTGCTGCCTTTGGCAAAGAGCGAAACAGGATCATACCAAACAGATGCAGTTTCTTCGGATTCCATTCAAAAGGTAATCCGCATTTCTCAGCCAACTTGGCAGCGTCCACACAGTAGGCTGACATACAACTGATTCGAAGTTCCGGGAATGTGCAAGGCTTGTTTTCTTTCCTTTTGCAAGGCTCACAGAGCGTGCAGCCGCCATATCCAACTGCAAACACATTCATTCCTTCCCGAAGCAAAGCATCTCTCAGACGCCTTATAGAAGCGTTGTGGCTTGCTTTTGACGGCAGCACCTCTGGTGTTCCATAGCCCGGAACATCCCACTGTGACTGAAGCACCAGCGCCTGATCGGCAGACAGCAGTTTTTGATGCATTTGCTCTTGGGTGCCGCAATCAGGCGGGCAGGTAAAATTGGCTTCATAGTTTCCGCATCGGTTCTCCTCGCAGAATGTCAGATACTTCGCATTGACCGGGATCTCAGCGGGAGAAAGTGTCGCTGTGCGAAAACCCATATCCTCCGCCAAATTCAAAATTTCCTGATTTGTCATTTATCTCACATCCATCGTGCGTAAAGTGTTATGTTCCTGGTTATCTTATCACAATCAAAGTTCGTTTTCAAACTCAGCCATCTGTGGGAGCCTCTCGTGCGACGACCACAAATCTTCCATTTTCAACGTGATAGCTGCAAGTTACCAGTGTGATCAGGTTATCGCCGTATGTCGCCGTCACGCCGGTGTCATAGAGAGAATTTTCCTGATAATAGGTCATCGCTTCGTTGAAGTCCTCTTCTGTTTCCGCATCGATGAACTGGTAGAACTTGAAGCAGTCTTCACTCTTGTAATAAACGCGGTCATAGAACGCCGCGATGATCTCATAGGTGCGTGCTTCATACAGGGTTGCGAAGTGGATGGTGGGATGTGCTTCCCAGAAGCTTCTGTCGGTGTACTTCATCAGATCGGCAAACATGGAGCCGTTCTTCATGTTGTGGCCGTAGATGATCAGGTTGTCGCTTTCGGGATCCAGAGAACAGCCATCCTCAATAAAGGGGAGACCGCCCACATCGAAGTTGCCCTCAAAATCCGCATAGATGTATTTTTCGCCGTCATCCGGGGTATACATGACAGGATAATTGATCATGGTGTCCGGGATCTGGATCCAGCCTGCGAGGTCGGAATTCTCTGCGTAGGGTTCCTGCAGGACTTCGAGGATCTGCGGTCCGGTTTCCTCGGGTTCTGTAGTTTCTTCCGGTTCTTCTTCCGTTTCAGGTTCGGCTTCCGTCGTTTCTTCAGTGGTTTCGACGATTTCCTCGGGGAGTTCAGCTTCGTCCTTTTGAGGCAGGAACCGGCTGGCAACTACGAGCAGCAGAATCACAGCAATACAGACGATCGCGATGATCAGTTTTGATTTCTTTTTCATTCCTGGAAATTTCCTCCAAACAAGGATGTAAGCGGTGGATGAACCCACCCACCGCTTACGAAAAACTCTAAAATTACTTAGCAGTCTTGCGCTTCAGGACATAAGCTGCAGCAGCGGTCATGGAGATGACAGCAACAAAGCCGAAGGTGACCATGGGAGTGATGTCGCCGGTAGCGGGAACATCGTCCAGATCTTCGTCCTTTTCGGTTACGGTGCCGGCCTTCAGATCGCCGCAGACACAGTAGCCATTGTTTTCATACTCGTGTGCAGCAGTGACCTTGTCGCCGCAGACGGAGCAGACGCCGGTGTGGGTGCCGTCTTCGTTGACGGTGTAGGTGTAGCTGTGACCGGCAGCGGGGATCACTGCGGTTTCGACATCGCCGCAAGCGGAGCAGGTTCTGGTCTCTGCACCAGCTTCGGTGCAGGTAGCAGCCTTGGTGACAACCCACTTGTCGTAGCTGTGGCCCAGAGCGTCGACGGAGTCTTCCTTGTAGCTGTCGCCGCAGGAACAGGTGTAAGTGGTGTAGCCCTTTTCTTCACAGGTGGGTTCGGTGACAGTTGCGGTGTAGTCGTGGACGTGGGGAGCTTCAGGAACGGTGACGGAGCCAGAAGCAACGCCGACGCTAAGGGTAGTTACCGCATCAGCCATGGTGAAATTTTCAACTGCTGCACCGACAGTATAAGTACCTACAGGAGCGGTATCAGCAACATCAAAAGTTGCAGTAAAGAGAACGCCGTTGGCAGTATAATCGGCCATGTTCATAGCGGATGCTTTGGAGCCACCGCTGAAAAGGCCTTGGGTTGCAGCACCCTGCTGAATGCTCTTTAAGGTCAGTACACTAGAGTCATAGGTAAGGCCAACCTGATAAGTTGCGAAGGTTGCCTCAGAAATCGAGAAGGAAACAGTAACGGTTTCTCCTGCGGATGCAGTTTCGTTAGACACAGTCAGCGTGGCACCGGCAGCAAGGGCAGTGGTTGCCATACAGGAGACTAAAAGAACTGCAACAATCAGAAGACTAATAAATTTTTTCATAATTATAAGCTCCTAAAATTTAAATCAAGACATTATTCTACGGGAAACTTTTCAAGAACACCAGAAGAATACTGAAGAACCAGCATTGCGTCAACGTTGTTGACTGTACCATCACCATTAACATCACAAACGCTCAGGTTCGGAGTGACGTTTGTAGTAACACCGGAGGAATACTGAAGAATCAGCATTGCGTCAACGTTGTTGACAATACCATCGCTGTTTGCATCGCCCAGCAGGTCAGGGTCTTCCTCGACGGAGTCATCGGTCTTGTGAACTATGATCATACCGGGAGAGCTGACACCATCACCGGCTACACCGATGTAGTAGTCACCAGCCTCCATGTCGGAGAAGTCATAGGTAAACTTGCCGTCTGCATCAGATTTGGTCAGATAGTGCCATTCGGTGACATTACTCTTCACGTCATCGGCTGCAATCCAATAAACATCGACATTGGGCATCGTGACATCGGAGCGGCCACCCTGGCCGTCGGCAGTGGCACGGCGGACACTAAGCGTACCGGAATTCTGGGTAATTTCATCAACGATGGAGCCGTCCGCAGAAGCAACGTACTTAAAGCCAGCATTGGGATTCTGCCAGAAGCTCCAGTCGGTGTACATGGCCAGTTCCACAAAGTCGCCGTTGTTCAGGAGGATCCAGTCGGCAGTTGAGCCCCATCCCTCAGACATCAGGGGATATGCATGGTTGTGGTAATAGGTCAAGTTTTCGCTATGGCCCCAGAAATTAGTCATGTACAGGGAGGTCGCGGAGCCGGTGATGTTCAGCGCTTCGGTACCCAGCAACCCCTCATTAAACAGATAACCCTTGCCTGCATCCGAGGCATCCACATCACAGTAGAACACTTCCGTGGCATAAATGAACAGATGCAGTACAGTAGGCTGCTTCAGCACCTCGCCGTCGGCGCCGTACTTGTAGAATTCCTCCAGGCCGTACAGCGCAAGATCGAAGTATTCCACAGTCACCGGCACGGAAGCCAGGACCGTTCCGGAGCCATTGAAGTATGTTCCGTCCTTGGAAACAGACAGGCGCACAGTCTTGCTGCCAAGCAGAGAGGGCTTCACCGCATCCAGGGCAGCCTTTGCAGCCTCAAGGGCTTCGGCAGCCCCGCTCAGGTTTTCCGCAGCCTCGATGGCAGCCACACCGTCTTCGTATGCATCCGTCAGATCGGCATATTCCTCCTCAGTGTAGTTGTCTTCTGCAAAGCTCTCGTAGTACTCCTTCAGTTCTGCCTTTGCGTTGGCCCGAACGGAGTCCATATCGACACTACCCTCGGGCAGTTCATCAATGGCATACAGAGTTGCAAAATAGCCGGTGAACAAAGTCAGTCCATCCTGGGGCGTAATGAAGGACTTGATAGCGGTGCCGTACAGGGCAGTGCCGCCAGCACTGTAGTCATACATATCGCCGCCCACGTTGATGAGCTTCCACTCGCCCTTTTCGGTATCCACTGAGTAGAGGAAGCCACCGGTGGAGCCGTTCCAACCGTTCTGGCAGGAGATGCCGGCGCAAGCTGCGTAGATATTACCGTTAAAGTCCTCGCCCATGGTATAGCTGCCGTTGGTATGGTCGGTATCCACCGGCATCTTGGCAACACAATACATATCGGTGGTCCGTGCAGTGCGGACGCGGTAGATGTCACCGTTGGTCAGATAACTCTTGGAATAGTAATCCTGCCGGGCGTCGCCGGCCACATAGACATTGCCGTTCGGGGCGCCGGACAGGACATACAGCCTGCTGCTGGGATCCAGGGATTCATTGATACCTTCGTTGGTGCTCCATGTGATCTGGCTCCAGGCGCCGCTGGCGTACTTCCACAGGCCCTGGTTGGAACCTGCAATGATGGTGTTATCGTCGATCTTCTCCAGGGAGTTCAAGGTGATGCCCTCTGCAACCTGAGATACAGCCCACTTTTCGCCGTTCCACAGGATCAGTCCGGCGTTGGAGAGAATAAACACTTGATCACCCAGCACCACACCATCGGTCAGGCTGAGCCAGGAAGCTTCCAGACCTTCCACGTTGTATTCCATCTGCTGGGTACTCATGTTTCGCTCGGCCATGGCGCCGCCTTCCACAGCGACCCAGCGGTCTTCCTCATTGAGCGTATACAGGTGGATACCAGTGCGGCCGTTGGCGTCGCCCACAACGGTTTCCTCCATAAACAGCAGCATATTGTCCTCGTCAGTGCCGCCGATGGCGTAGATGCCATTGTTGAACTGCCCCCACTCACCGCCGGTGTTGAAGTCGCCGCTCATTGCAGTGAATTGATTTTCAGCAGTAGTCTTTCTGGTGATACCACCGGGGCCGGCGGTGTAGATGGTGGTGATGCCGGTCACCTCATCGGTGATGGTTTCCACAGACATGATCAGGGCGCCCGCAGCGTTCTGGCCATCCGTGACAGGTTTGCCGCCGGCAGCCTCCCAACGCTTGATATTCAGGTCTTCCCCGCTCATCGCCTGGTCGATGCCGTCCAGGTCCACGGTGTATTCTCTGGTGTCGTTGAAGTTGATCTCAGCACCCAATTCGGTTGTCTTGGAGCCGCTCAGAGTAGCCACGATGACTCCATTGGCAGCTTTCAGCTTGTCCATGTCGATACCAGCCACGACCTGAGTAGTGCCTTGATTCACCCAGGTGTTGGTGGAGGAGGCGATCTCCTCACCGTCCTTGTATTTCAGAGTAACGGTGAGGTTAGCCGAGCCGACGTTTGCGGCAACATGATAGCTGACACGGATGCCCAAAGGCTGGCCGTTGGTGGGTTCCATCGTATTGGACAGCTGCGTAGCAGTGCTGCTGCTGGGAGCGCCGATGACGGGGCGCAGCTCCAGCGTCTCATCCAGCTTGATTTCCACAGGCACACAGGCAGCGGTAAAGACCACCTCGCCGGTATTGTTGGAGTCCACCTGGACTTCAATCTGGGGCTCGGACAGGCCGTTACTCCACTTGCTGAAGTTGTAACCCTGCAGGACATCCGTAATGTTCAGACGCCAGGTGTCTTTGCCGTTTTCCGTCTTGAGGTAGCGGGCCGTGACGGTGGCGGCACCCTCAGGCTCGGTCTTGACCGTCAGGGTATAGGCGGGCTCTGTGATCTCAGGAATCTCCACATTCGCGGTGTAGACATTCAGGCCCTTGTCGTATCCCATTTCCAGAATGACGATCTTGCCATCGGCAGTGGTCAGAACAGCGGTGGGCTGGTAGTCCAGGATCTCGTAGCCACCGTCTTCCAAAAAGCCCTTGTTGCCGTAGATCATGTGATCGGCATCCTTGCCGAAAATATCATGACCGCTGTTAAACTGAACGTAGTTCACATCCCAGCTTTCGCCGTCAAAGCTGGCAGTACCGTAGCCAGTAGAGGACCAGCCGGATTCAAAGTGCTTCACCCGGAAACCTGCCACATGCAGATTCTCCAGAGAAGTACCCTCCAGGTCGATGTCAGTGGGCCACAGATAGTACACTGTGCCGTTCTTCAGCTGCTGCGCCACCTTGTCATGGATCGTATGCGCGGTCCAGGTCTTGCCGTTGTTGTCAGAGGTATAGACATAGAAGCCATACTTCTCATAGTCCAGCTTCTTGGCCGCGACCACGGCGATCTCATCACCATTACCCCAGACGGTCTGAATACCGCTGCGGTCATCCATCTCGCCTTCCTCAGGCAGGGCAGGTACGTCGAGTTTCTCCCACTGGCCGTCCACCAGCTTGTGGACAGTGCTGGTGGTCATGGCGAAGGTCTGGCCGTTGCTGGCGATCAGAGCACCTACATAGCCGCCGTCCAGCTCAGTTATGGTACTCTTCTCCACGTCATAGCACAGCACGGTGCGCTCTGCGGAGCCGTCCTCCTGCCTCTGCATGGCAGCCAGATACAGCACATCACCGGAGGCGCCAGACAGGCTGGTAACACCGAAGAAGCCGTCGCCGGTAATGTCAGAATAGGTGTCCACCGTATTCTCCACCGCTTCATCATACTTGTTGGTGCGGGTGTACTGGGTGTTCCAGCGGGTATGCTCGGACACCAGGCCTCGGGTCATATCCAGGGTGTACAGGATCCAGCTCTCATCGTACTTATAGACGAAGTGCTGGCCCACATAGGTACCGTCGCCAAGATTCTGATTGTCAGTCATCACCTGGTTGCGGCGCAGGATATACACGGTGTCCTCGCCGTTGTACCAGTAATAGTCATTAGCGCCATTGTCACCCTCCAGCACCAGGGTCTCGTCAGTGTAGAAGGTGTCATAGAAATAACCGGACTGTTCAGGGATGGTACAGTCGAACTCATATGTCTCGCCGGCATAGGTGACAGTAAGGGCTGCGTCCTGAGCCTGGTCGGAGATCTCACCGATCAGGTTGTACATACTGAACTTCAAATCCTCGCCGTCCTGCGTCATGCCCTTAGTGTTGACAAAGGCATCCTCTCCCTCCACAGTGAGCGTGAACTCGAAGCCGTATCGATCGATGGGCAGATATGTAAATTCCTGATTCAGTGTAAGCGTGATGGAGGTGTTGGTCACCTGGGCACCCACGATTTTCAGGGAGTCGGCGCTCTCCACCTCGGGATAGACGCCGTTGGCCTCAAAGGTCAGCATGGGCAGGCGGCCCTCTGCATCAACATAGGCGTCGCCCAACTGCGCTGCAGTCAGCGTGGCAACCGCACCGTTGGTCACCTCTCCATAGGCCACCATACCGGCGTTGATTGTCCCGGTCTGGATGAAGTAGCTGTTTTCGATTCCTTCACCCTCCGTTTTGGCAATGCCCCTGGGGCTATAGTAATCGCCGCTGGCTGCCGCGCCGGAGATCAGCGCACCGCCGTTGTAGCAGTTGACGATGCGGCCGTCGTTGGTGTAGGCAATGCCGCCCATTTCACAGCCATCGGAACCCAGGCTGTCCAGACTGCCCAGGTTATAGCAGTTCAGCAGCAGTGCGCCATTGCCCACATACGAGGCGATGCCGGCCATGGTGGCAGACCAGCCCTGCCGGACCGTATTGGTGATCGCACCGTAGTTGGCGCAGTTGACGATACTGCCGTAGTTACTGTTCACGAGACCGCCAACAAAGCTGTAGCCGTTCAGATCGGCCTTGTTGACGCAGTTGGCGATAATACCATCGTTTCGATAAGCAAAAGAACCCATCCAGCGGCCGCTGATGGAGCCGCTCTCAATGGTCAGGTTCTTCACGGTACCGGTGGATTTGATCTGGTAGAACAAGCCGCCGTAACCTTCGGAGCCGCCGTCAATGACCAGATCGATCAGCTTCTTGCCATTGCCGTCAAAGGTACCGCCGAAATAGCGGGAATCAACGCTGCCGGGAAGTGTAATGCCTTCGAGGTCGATGTCAGCGGTCAGCGTCACTGTCTTGCCGGTAAAGTCGTCCTGCAGGCCAGCCTCGTTGGAGCCGTTCAGCAGGGACATGAAGCCGATGAATTCGTCGGCAGTATCCAGTTCGAACGAGGTGGCATCGGCGCTGTACCAACTCACGTCCAGTTCCACCTCCTGGTCAATGACCTTCAAAACAGGTACAGTTTCACCACTCAGGTAAATCGTAGCATCATTGTACACATCTTCAATAAAGGTGAAACTGTATTTGTTTGGAACCTGTACATCCTCTGTGAAGGTCGTGCCGTCCAGCTCAAACACCGTGTCGGTCGGAGTAACCATCAGAACGATGTAGGGAATAGTGGTACTGTCGGACTTCTGCTGCACAGTGACAGTATTGTTTTGGCCGACAATCAGACCCAG
>JAFTYM010000031.1 GCA_017461585.1 Oscillospiraceae bacterium
AAGCACTTAAAAAGATAGTTTTTGTTCGTAAACGAGGCAGAAAAGCGCTGTAATACTGTATGTCTTACGAGCTTTGATAACGATGTTTACGGGCAAAGGATTTCTTTTTAAGCTTATGTTTTCTTGTCGGGTTCACCCTTTACGATATTCTGTTTCATGTGACGGATGTAAAGCGCGAAGTTGACTATATGAAAACCGTACTTGGTAAATATAAGATAACAGCCTTCATGTAAGGAAGGCTGTTATTATTTTACAACGCCGCTCAAAAGATACAGCGCGGTTTTTGCGTGGCGCTTTTCGTCCTCTGCGTTTGAGAGATAAAGGTCTGCAAGGTCGGATGGCGCTGTTTCTGCCGCCTTAAGATAGCCTGCTGCGGCTTCAAGTTCAATTTTGTACCGCTCCTTTAAAATCTGCGGGAGAGTGCCAGAGGAAAGCTTTTCGGGTTTTTCAGGCACATATTTTTCGCCTGTCAATATGTAATACGCACCGTGCAGCATACGGAAATGCCGACGCTCATCATTTGCCATCTCTGTAAAGCGGATTTTGTTTTCGCCTGTATATCTCTGTGAAAGAGTTCTGTAAATGTTCCAGTCGGTGTATTCGTAGTTCATAAGTGTTTTCAGTATGTCTGTATCTGCTCTCGGTGAACCTGTTACACGACCCCAAACTTCATCAAACTTCCTTTGCGTGAGAAAAATGCTGTTATTATCCATAAATGTCACCTCTTTCATTGCCTTATATATTATGAAATGACAGTTGAAAAGGTGACCGTTGTTTGATACAATAAAGCGATAAACAAAGGAGGGGATACTGTGGCAAGATTTTTCGTTGCTGCTTCCAATATTTTCGGCGGGATAGCCTATTTGAACGGTGAGGACTTAGACCACATCAAGGCGCTTCGCATCCGTGACGGTGAGATGTTTACCGTGTGCGACGGCGAGGGTACCGACTATTCCTGCGTTCTCTCAAAAGTTGACCGCGATACGGCGGAGGTGCAGATTTTAGACAAAGCTCCCTCAAAGGGTGAGCCAAGTGTCAACTGCACAGTATATATGGCATACGCCAAGGGCGACAAGATAGAGCACGTTGTGCAGAAGGCTGTGGAGCTTGGTGCGTCTTCGATAGTTCTGTTCCCCTCAAAGCGCTGTGTTTCGAGGCCTGAGGGTGCAGCCCTTATCAAAAAGACAGCGCGCTATTCCAAAATCGCCGAAGAAGCTGCAAAGCAGTGCGGCAGGGGAAAAATACCCACCGTCATAACCGCACCTTCCTATAAAGCTGCCATAGAGCAGGCGGTACGGGCGGATGTGCCCCTTTTCTGCTATGAGGATGAAAAAGAGCTGTCGATCAAGACATGCCTTGAAGAAAATCCCAGAATGAAAACCGTGTCCATCGTCACAGGTCCCGAGGGCGGATTTGAAAAGGAAGAGGCAGCGATGGCTGTCGATATGGGCATGAAGTGCGTCACCATGGGCACACGCATTTTAAGATGTGAGACAGCGCCCCTTTGCGCGCTTACCGCGGTAATGTATGCAACAGGAAACCTCTAAGGAGAGATAGCTATGATAAAGACAATTAAGAAAGGCGCCGTTATAAATAACGGTGTACCTGTTTTTACAGACAAGGCAGACATTTCTGCACGTGAAAAGACAATGGCGTATAAAATTCTGAGAGCACACGATGCTTCAAAGGGCGGAAAGCTTATGAACATCACCTTTGACGCAATGGTGTCTCACGATATAACCTACGTCGGCATTATCCAGACGGCGAGGGCATCCGGCATGACGGAATTTCCCCTGCCCTATGCTCTGACAAACTGCCACAACAGCCTTTGCGCTGTCGGCGGCACAATAAATCAGGACGACCACGCATTCGGTCTGTCCGCAGCCAAGAAATACGGCGGAATTTTTGTTCCCGCAAATCAGGCTGTTATCCACCAGTACGCAAGAGAGCAGCTTGCCGGCTGCGGCAAAATGATACTTGGCTCAGACTCCCACACACGCTACGGCTGCTACGGTACTCTCGGTGTTGGCGAGGGCGGAGGCGAGCTTGCAAAGCAGCTTTTAAGAAACACATGGGATATTGAAACTCCCGAGGTTGTCCTCGTATGGCTTGAGGGTGAAGTGCCCCACGGCATAGGTCCTCACGACGTTGCCATTGCCCTTGTGGGAGCAACATTCCCCAATGGATTTGTTAAAAACAAAGTGCTGGAATTTGCAGGACCCGGTGTTAAAAACCTTTCCATGGACTTCCGTATCGGCATAGATGTTATGACCACGGAGACAAGCTGCCTTACATCCATCTGGGAGACAGACGAGAAGGTAGAGGCTTATTACAAGTCCGTGGGCAGACCTGAAGAGTATAAAAAACTCGGCCTTGAAGAGGGCGCATATTATGACAGCGTTGTGAAAATAGACCTCTCCAAAATGGAGTCTATGATCGCCCTGCCATTCCACCCCTCAAAGGCATACACCATTCACGAGCTTCAGGCAGACCCCGAGAGAATTCTCCGCGAGATTCAGGACGAGTGCAACGAGTCTTTGGGAAATCAAGTCTCCATGGATCTGCTGCGATGCATCAAAGACGGAAAAGTAACCTGCGAGCAGGGTGTTATCGTCGGCTGCTCAGGAGGTATGTATGAGAATATCGAAGAGGCATCTGCCATTATAGACGGCAAGTCCATAGGTGACGGATATTTTGAAATGTCCGTTTACCCTGCATCAGCGCCCATTGCAAAGGCGATGACCAAAAACGGCATTTCCGAAAAGTTTATGGACGCAGGCGTTCTTGTAAAGTCCGCTTTCTGCGGTCCCTGCTTCGGCGCAGGAGATACTCCTGCCCATAACAGCCTGTCAATCCGCCATGCAACACGAAACTTCGCAAACCGCGAGGGTTCAAAGCCCGCAAACGGACAGATAGCAGCAGTTGCCCTTATGGATGCGCGCAGCATCGCTGCAACTGCAATAAACGGCGGTGTGCTGACAGCCGCAACTGACATTGAATACGAGGTGGAGCGCACAGAGTATGTCTACACCGATCAGATTTACAAAAACCGCTGCTACAATGGCTGGGGACACCCTTGCCCCGAAGAAGAGCTTCGTTTCGGTCCCAATATCACAGATTGGCCCAAGATGTCTCAGCTTTGCGAAAACCTTATGGTTCGCTTAACAGCCGTTATCCACGACCCCGTAACCACAACGGATGAGCTCATCCCCTCGGGTGAGACCTCGTCTTACCGCTCAAACCCCATCGCCCTGTCCGAGTTTGCCCTTTCAAGAAGAGTCAAGGAATACGTTCCCGAGTCCAAAAGGGTTCGTGACAGAACCGGTGACGTACCCGAAAGTCTTAGTAAAGCACTTTCTGCTCTTGGTATTACCGAGGATGACCTCACCGTCGGCTCCTGCGTATTTTCACGCAAACCCGGCGACGGTTCTGCCCGTGAGCAGGCCGCGTCCTGCCAGAAGGTTCTGGGCGGCTTTGCAAATATCTGCTATGAATATGCCACGAAGCGCTACCGCTCCAACTGCATAAACTGGGGTATCGTACCCTTTACAATGGACGAATCTGCAGGCTTTGACCATGCAGCAGGGGATTGGGTATATATCCCCAATATCCGCTCAGGCATACTGGAGGGCAGAGAGGAATTTGCCGCAAAGGTTGTTTCCGCAGACGGAAAAGTGAGCGACATCACCCTTTACTGTAAGGGGCTTTCCGCAGAGGAGAAGATAATCCTCACAGAGGGATGCCTTATCAATTATTACGCATCCAAGAAGGGAGAATGATCATGGAAAAAATCAAAATGAAAACTCCTTTGGTTGAGATGGACGGCGACGAAATGACACGCATCCTCTGGAGAATGATAAAGGAAAAGCTTATTGAGCCCTTTGTTGAGCTTAAGACAGAGTACTACGATTTGGGCCTTCTGCACCGCAACGAGACAAAAGATCAGGTAACTGTAGACGCTGCCAACGCAACAAAGAAATACGGTGTTGCAGTTAAGTGCGCCACCATAACCCCCAACAAGCAGCGCATGGAGGAGTATCCCGAGCTTACGGAGATGTGGAAATCTCCCAACGGAACTATCCGCGCAATTATGGACGGTACGGTTTTCAGAGCGCCCATTCTCATAGACAGCATCAGACCTGCGGTTCGCAACTGGAAAAAGCCCATCACTCTTGCCCGTCACGCTTACGGCGATGTTTACCGCTGTGTTGAGATGCACACGGATGTGGCAGGTGAGGCAACGCTGACCTTTAAGGGAGACGACGGCAGCGAAAAAACACTCCTTGTCCAGCGCGTTGAGGGCGGAGCCGTATGGCAGGGCGCTCACAACAAGGACAGCAGCATAAGAAGCTTTGCAAAGTCCTGCTTCCAGTACGCAATAGACACAAAGCAGAGCCTGTGGTTTTCCACAAAGGACACCATCTCCAAGGTCTACGACGGCAGATTTAAGGAGATTTTTGAAGAGGAGTTTGAAAACTATAAGGCAGAGTTTGAAAAGCTGGGTCTTGAATATTTCTATACTCTGATAGACGACGCTGTTGCCCGTGTTATCCGCTCCGAGGGCGGCTTTATCTGGGCTTGCAAAAACTATGACGGCGACGTTATGAGCGACATGGTAAGCACGGCATTCGGAAGCCTTGCCATGATGACAAGCGTCCTCGTATCTCCCGACGGAAATTACGAGTACGAGGCTGCCCACGGAACTGTCACGCGCCACTATTACAAGTACTTAAAGGGCGAGGAGACCTCCACAAACCCCATGGCAACTATTTTTGCGTGGACAGGTGCGCTTCGTAAGCGCGGCGAGATGGACGGTATCGAAGAGCTTCAGATTTTTGCCGACAAGCTGGAAAACGCCTGCTTCAAAACTCTTGCCGACGGCTATATGACAAAGGATCTCACACTCCTTGCTGAAGAGGGCTTTGAGGTGCGCGCTGTAAATTCAGGCGAATTTCTGGATATCATAGCTGACAATTTAATTAAAACGCTGTAAAATATATCCGAAGCAGGTTTTCTGCTTCGGATATTCTTTGAGGTGGATGTTATGTTTTACCGCACGTTTAATCAGGAAATGGTCAGGCGTTTCGGCTGTAAAGTATATAAAATAGCATTGGACGGCGGATTTACCTGCCCCAACCGTGACGGCACACTTGATACACGCGGATGTATTTTCTGCTCAGGCCGCGGCTCGGGCGATTTTGCCTTCGGCGGTGAGGAGATAGAAAAGCAGCTGGAATACGCCATGGCATTGGTGTCAGAAAAGAATAAGGGCGGTAAGTTCGTTGCGTATTTTCAGAACTTTACTTCCACCTATGCTCCCGCAGACAAGCTGCGCACGCTGTATGAAAAAGCGATGGCGCACCCTCAGGTGGTGGCGCTTTCAGTAGGAACCCGTCCTGACTGCCTGCCCGACGATGTGGTGGCGCTTTTGTCCGAGCTGAACAAAACTAAGCCTGTCTGGGTGGAACTGGGACTTCAGACTATACACGAGAAAACCGCGGAGTATATAAGACGCGGCTATACTCTTACTGTGTATGATGATGCGGTAAAGCGTCTTAAAGCTGCAGGGCTGGAAGTCATAACCCACATGATAATCGGTCTGCCCGGTGAGACAAGGCAAGACGCTATCGAAACTGCGCGTTACATAGGCGCAAGCGGAGCTGACGGCATAAAGCTCCAGCTGCTCCATGTTTTAAGGGGGACAGACTTAGCTGCTGATTTCGAGGCTGGGAAGTTTACGCTGCCCACCATGGAGGAGTATATTGATATTCTTGTTGAGTGCTTACGAGTAATCCCTGAAAGAATGGTCATCCACCGCTTAACAGGCGACGGAGCGAAGCGTGACCTCATAGCACCGCTGTGGAGCGCTGACAAAAAGCGGGTGTTAAATACCATAAACCGCACGTTTGATATACTCGATGTACAGCAGGGAAGCGCCTTAAAGAAAAATTAACTTGTGTTATGCCGGCTTTTGTGGCACAATAATTCGGTGACAATAATATAGAGGAATTTTGATATGAAAACAGCACTTGTGCTTATGGCTGCAGGCCTTGGTTCTCGTTACGGCGGCAATAAGCAGATAGACGGTCTCGGACCGAACAATGAAATACTTATGGACTATGCCGTTTACGACGGCATAAAAGCGGGTTTTAATAAAATAGTCTTTGTAATAAAAGAAGATATTGTAGACACCGTCAAAATGCTCTGCGGGGAGAAGTTTGTAGGTCTTGTCGGCATAGACGGAGAGCCTGTAGAGGTGGAATATGTTTTTCAGGATGGAACAACTATTCCAAATTGGTATGTTGCACCTGCGGAGAGAGTCAAGCCTCTGGGCACCGTTCACGCTGTTTTGGCTGCGAAAAAGGCGGTAAAAGAGCCTTTTGCCGTTATAAATGCCGACGATTATTACAGCTTTTCCGCTCTTAAAACCCTTCACGATGCTCTTGAAAGCCTTCCCGAAAAGGGGAAGGGACTTATGATAGCGTACCGACTTAAAAATACTGTAAGTAAAAACGGTGCAGTTACACGCGGTGTGTGCAGCGTTGAAGAGGGACAGCTCACAAAGGTTACGGAGACATATAAGATAACCGTGTTCCCCGACGGAACTATCCGCGATACTGAGACAGACCCGAACGGCGTTGTGCTTGACCCTGAGTGTGCGGTTTCCATGAACACATGGGGATTTGCGCCTTCCGTTTTTGAGGACATGGAGCAGTATTTTGCAGACTTTTTGAGAGGGCTCTCCCCGAATGAGCTTAAAAAAGAGTGTATCCTCCCTAATATGGTGGATGACTTTATAAAAGCAGGGAAGATGGAGGTTTCCGCTTTGGACACAGATGCAGTCTGGTTCGGTGTTACATACAAAGAGGACAAGCCTACAGTTTCGGAAGAGCTGAAAAAGCTCCACGACACAGGTGTATACCCCGAAAAATTATGGTAAATAATTATGCAGCAGTTCGAAATGAACTGCTGCATTTTTCGTGAGTTAATAATAGAAGAACTTATAAAATGTCGGATAACTGTTCAGAAAACTCTGCAAGGTTGTGCGTGAATTTGACCCTGGGTCGTTGATGATAAAGTTTGCAGCCGTAAGACTCCCGCCCGTGAAGCCTGTGATGACCACCCAATGCTGACCGCCCCATGCGTTTTTTGCTCCGAAGAGGACGGGCTTGCCCTCGGAAAGCTTTTTGTAAATGACATCCAGATAGCCTGACGAGCTTGTGACGACCGTGTAGTGGTCAGGCCAGTAAACGCTTCCCGATGAGGTGTAACTCAGCTTTTTTGCCATGGCGTTGGGGTAGACCGTGGTGCCTGTGCGGTAGGATTCCATCATGGCGATGGCTGTTGTGGCGCAGCCTATCTGAGCTATAGTCTTGCCCGATGAGCCGATATATGTATTCGCCCATCTGGTATCCGTTTGCTTATAGCTTGGAACATTAAGCGAGATCGCAGAATAGCCGCCCGATGCAGCTGTTTTGAGATATACGCTGCTCACATAGCCTGTTTTTGTGCCGTTGTACAGAATTCTGCTCCAACTGCCCGATGATGACAGGAGAATAACCGTCTCGCCTTTTGAAAGCGTGCCGATACGGCTGTAATTTGTGCCTGCGCCCCTTCTGACATTCAGACTTCCGTAGCTTACATTGACTGTAGCAGGAGTTCCCTGCACAACGGTTATGTAGCTTGCGTGGCAGTAGCCGTATTGCCCCTTGGCATATTCAACGCGCCACCATGACCCTGTCTTTGACATGAGTGTCACATAGCTGCCCTTTGGAAGCGCTGCCACGACAGAGGAAGAGGACGATGCACTTTTTCGCACGTTAAGACTTGTGCTTGACGTTGTAACAGCACCCGCTTTTGAGCCTGAGTCTGCAGCCAAAGCTTCAACGGGAGAACTGAACAGACAGATTATAAGTATCAATGATAAAGTAAAACTGATTAATTTCTTACTCATTCGTCACCTCGTTTGTATATGGATTTTTTCAGCATATATGCAAGGTGATTATACCATGAAGTGACTCTTTGGAGAATACGCCAAATGCTGGCAAAAAAGAGAGCATCCTTAGGGTGTACCCGATAAGAAAACATAAGGTTTTGCCTTCATCTATTCGGCTATAATGCAACTTAAAAAATCCGCCAATACATACCAGTATTGGCGGATTTTTGTAAATTGACTCTATCTCGAATAGCTTGTGGCAAAACCATATGTATTCTTATCTCACCGCGCCTTTGCAGGATGCTCTCTTTGTTATATCTCAAGATAACCTTTTAAAACCTTAAGGGTGCTCAGAACACCGTCTATGTGGCTTCTCTCATAGCCGTGGCTTGCGTAAACGCCGGGACCGATAAGGCCGTGGCGGATGTCGCTGCCTGCGGAAAGTGTAGCCTCAACATCGGAGCCGTAGTTGGGGTAGATGTCAACTGCGTAAGAAGCGCCCTCTTTCTTGGCGGCGTCAATAAGCTTTCCTACAACGGCGTAGTTGTAAGGTCCGCGTGTATCCTTTGCGCAGATGGAAACCATGCGTTCGGTGCATCGGAGACCATCACCGACACAGCCCATGTCGATGCTGATGATCTCGGTAACACCTGCGGGGACGGAAGCGGAGCCGCCGTGACCTACCTCTTCGTAAACTGTGATGTGGACGTAAACCCGTCTTTTAAGGGTGATGCCCGTGTCTTTTATGTATTTACCAAGACCGTAGACAATGCCCACAGACAGCTTGTCGTCAAGGAAACGGCTCTTGATGTAACCGGACTCCGTAAATCTTGTCTTGGGGTCAAAGCAGACAAAGTCACCTGTTTCGATGCCGAGAACTCTTGCCTCGTCTTCGGTCTTGACATCCTCGTCAATAACGACCTCTGTGTTGTCGAAGCTGCGCTTTGTGTCGCCGTAGGCCAGGTTAACGTGGGCAGATGCGTTGCATAACTGGAGCGTGCCCTCATATACTTTACCGTTACGGGTGTAAATCTTTACGTTCTCTGCTTCCACATTCTCAGGGCGCAGACCGCCTAATTTTGCGATACGCAGACGTCCGTTGGATTTTACTTCTGCGACCATGCCGCCTAAAGTGTCTATATGAGCCTGAAGCATAAGAGCATCGTTGTCATCTTCACCGCCGAAGTCGACCAAAATGCCGCCCTTGGTGGTGAACTTTGCGTCAAAGCCCATTTTTTCAAATTCTTCCTTTACCCAGACAGCGCACTTTTCGGTAAAGCCTGAGGGGCTGTCTATGGCAAGAAGCTCGGCAGCTTTTTCTGCAGAGTACTGTGCGTAGGATACATTCATGGTACCAACCTCCGAAAAATGGTTTTTCTTAGTATATCACAATGCTCAAGGAATGTCGAAATTGAATATTTAATATGAAATTGATGCAAAAATATGGCTTTGTTAGGTAAAATAGCACGAAAAATGAAAATACAAAAGAAAATACTTGCAAAACCCATGGCGCGTGCATATAATGAGTTTAACAATTTACCGATTAAAAGTGCTGTAAAGGAGAGAGGATATGCAAAACTTTATGGATTTGTTATTCGGCCCCGGTGGAATTGAACGTACTATAAACGGTATAGTATGGGGCATTCCCGCGATGATCCTTATTATGGGTACAGGTATCTACCTCAGTATCCGCTGTAAGTTCCCTCAGTTTTTAAAATTCGGTCATATCATGAAGAATACTGCGGGCAAGGCTCTTAAAAAGACAGAGACTAAAGAAGGCGCGGTATCACCCTTCAACGCAATGTGTACTGCTTTGGCTGCGTCTATCGGTACGGGCAACATCGCAGGTGTTTCGGGCGCCATAGCCATCGGCGGACCCGGTGCTGTTTTCTGGATGTGGGTATCTGCCCTTTTGGGTATGTGCACCAAGTTTGCTGAAGTTACTCTCGCCATAAGGTTCCGTGAGCGTAATGCAAACGGTGACTGGGTTGGCGGACCTATGTACTACATACAGAACGGCCTCGGCAAAAAATGGAAGTGGCTGGCTTGTGTGTTTGCTGCATTCGGCGCTCTGGCATCCTTCGGTATAGGCAACCTGACCCAGATAAATACTATCGCTTCTACCATCAACACAGCTATCTCCAATTTTGTTCCCACTTCTGAGGCTACACAGAAGACCATCGCCGTTATCATCGGCGGTATCGCGGCTATTATCGCTTTTGCGGTTCTCATCGGCGGCATCAAGCGTATCGGTGACTTCTGTGCGCTTCTCGTTCCCATTATGGCTGTTATCTATGTTGTTGCGGCTCTTGTTGTTATTATCCTGAACATCACAGAGCTGCCTGCTGCCCTCGGTGCTATATTCAAGGGTGCTTTTAATCCTGCAGCCGTTGCAGGCGGTCTTGCAGGTGTGGGTATAAAGACAGCTATCACAAAGGGTGTCGGCCGCGGTATTTTCTCCAACGAAGCAGGTCTCGGCTCCGCTCCCATTGCCCACGCAGCAGCCGACGTTGACCATCCCGTAAAGCAGGGTATCTACGGCGTATTTGAAGTTTTCATGGACACTATCGTAGTATGTACAACAACAGCTCTTGTTGTTCTTCTTGGTGTTGGCGTTCAGAACATTGAATACGGCAACGATATCGGTGCAAACCTGACTATCAACGGATTTATGTCTGTGTTCGGAACGAAAATTCCCGGCGTTATCGTCGCTATCTGTCTTACTCTGTTTGCGTTCTCAACGATCCTCACATGGGCACTTTACGGCAGCCGCTGCCTTGAATATCTCTTCGGCAGCAAGGTATCCAAGCCCTACATGGTAGTTTTCTGCATCGTCATGATCTTCGGAGCTGTTTCCAAGATCGACATAGTATGGAATGTGGCAGATACCCTTAACGGTCTCATGGCTCTGCCAAACCTTGTGGCACTTCTTGCGCTGAGCCCCGTAGTCATAAAGCTCTGCAAAGAGTATTTTGATATGGTGAGACAGGATAAAATAGATAAGAAATAAAATGACAGTAAAAAGCTCACGGATGTCAGGGCGTACCTGACATCCGTGAGCTTTTTTGCGTTTATGATGAGAATATAATCATAGTATAGTCTGCGGGCAGACAGAATAAAATAATAATTGGGATGCTTGAGAAGAAAACAAAGCAGATTCTATGAGTACAGGGCATATCTTTCAGGGGGTGTTGCAGCAGGTGAATTTAAGGAAAAAGAATAAAATTTACCTAGCGAATTTACCAAAGAAACCGATTCAATTTTGTGTAAAATGCGAATTGAAGAGTGCCAATATAATTATGCTATGATGTTCTCAAGGAAGTTATTGATTTTACACAAAAGTTAAGAAACAATAGGAGGGATTTTGTGGCATTACCTATAAAAATGGGGACAGATCTGTACTGTAAAGCCAATTCACAGGTGCTTTTAAGCTACGATGAAGAAGAGGCGAAGTTGTATATAGGATATACCCCTGATGACGGAAGTAAAGGAAAGAATTATCTTGCTGCCATTTCTGCAATGTGCGATGGCGCGGTAGTTCCGTACACATGCACAGTAGAGGATGATGTCGTTCTTCTGAAAAGCGACGCCGGCTACGCAAAATTTGCGATCGGCTGCTCGAACGATATTGTAGTTGACGGAAAAGGCATCGGACTTGTGATTTCAAATGGTAAGTCTGCCGGAATTTTTATGGGCGGCGGTAACGTCGTCAAAGATGCCCGCGGCGGAATGCTGTTTTCCATCTCCGGTGTTAAAATCAGAGCTTTTGTAACAGTGGGAAGCATTGATCTTGAATCTTACTGGGATCTTGATGCTCTGTGTGATCCTGATCCGAAGGTATTCATGCTGCCTGATGAACAGGGCAATATTGCTGCAAGAATTTTTGCGGATGTTACAGAGGTTGATCATGAGGTTTCCGGCTTGTCAGTTGAAGAAGCTGCGAAGGCAATGACAGATGAGTTTGCGGAGTACTGCAAGATCCTCAATTACAGCGCAGAAACACAGACTGCACTTCGCGCAGCGTGGGAGCTGTGGAATGCACAGCAGCCTCCCAGAACTCTTTTCAAGGAATATCTGGGCAATGATCCTGTTGTTATCCACGGCAGACAGAGCGGCGGTACACTTCATTTGAATGACGGTGTTTTATATGCTCTGGCGATCCGTGATTCTGCAGAAGCTGCAAAGTATATGTGCTCATTCCTGAAGTACATCAAGAATGACGGTCTTGTACCTTATGAAATATCCAATAATATCAAAGAGTATTATGTTGAGACACCGCTCTTCGGTGTTCTCCTGACAGCTCGTGAGGATGTTCTGGGTGCTGTAAATGAAGAGCAGTATGAGAAACTGGCACTGCATCTTAACTGGTGGGTAAACAACCGCTTCTGCACAGAGCGCGGACTGTTCTATTGTCTCCACCGTACAGAGAGCCGCCGGAATGTGGCTTTTGATGACATGACTCCGTTCTTTGCACCTGACGTGAATGCACTTATGGCGCTGTGGATCGGTGCTATGGCAAAGATCGCAGACCGCCTTGGCAAGGAAAACAACTGGGCTGCACTTGCCGATGATATTATTGCAAACATCAAAGAGAAATTATATGCAGACGGCAAAGCTGTATGCGTAAGTCTCGGAACTGCAGAGAAGTGTGAATGTGTAAACGGTGCAGCAATGAAGCTTGTCGGCCTTGAGGGCTGCGGCGCTGAAGGATACGAAGCAGAGCTTATGGCAGTTCTCGGCAAAACAGAGCTTACACTTGACGTGGCAAAGGCTGCCGCAGCTGCAGGCGAAGGTCCTATAGCGGATGTACGTCAGGCTGTTGCCTGCTTGCTTGCGGAATCAATTCTGAGGGAGGAGGACTAATCTATGCTGTTTCAGACTAACGAAAAATTCGACCTGCAGCGCATTCCTTATGCCAGAGCAGGAAGCTATTTTTACATAAATGAAGATTATTTTCAGCGCAAGCTGAAGATGATATTGGTATATCTGGACGGTATGATGCATTTCGGTGAAAACGCCCTTTGGATGGATGTTCTTGAGAACGGCGAAACCGTAAGATATAACTATTTCGGCGATGAGGGAAGTCTCACTTTGACAACACCCAATTGCTATATCGGCGTTGCACTTACCGACTATAATCAGGTGCGCTTCAGAGGTAGGAAGAATGCAGGACTTAAGCTGTCTTTGAACCCCACAGGACCTAACACTCCTGCAGGTGCGCTGAAGAGTGCCGTAAAACTGCCGGACGGTTCCTATGAGCTTTACCTCGGAAGACTCGGCTATCTCCGCTTTAAGCTGCTTAAAGGAAGTGTAGCTGTAGATTGTCCCTGGGATAGTGAAAATAACAGATACTCCCGCTTTGAAATTACATTCACGCCTGACGAATCAGGCGAGTTTGAGGCTGTTGTACACGATTACCGTGAGCAGTTTACAAACGAAGCAGGATATCCGGCATTTGACGAGGTAGTAAGCAAGAATCTTGCAGACTATAATGCTTTTGCGGAGAATTATAAGAAAAATATCCCCGCAAAATATGCATCTCTTGAAAACTCCTGCATATATACAATATGGAGCCACTTTATGAAGGAAGACGGATTCATAAAGTCTCCTCTGATCATGTTCCACTATAACTGCATTGCAGGCGCTTTTGCATGGCAGCAGAGCTATAACGGCATGGCAATGATGGGAAATCCCTCTTACGGTCTTGCTCTTATTGAAAGCATGTTTGAGTATCAGGATCCCGTAAGCGGTGTTGTTCCTTCCAATGTTTACAACAATGCTATCGGCTATGCCGGTGTTCAGCCTCCGCTTCAGGGCTTTGCGTTCAACACCCTGACCAAGATGTGCGGTGAGGACTTTATTTCCGCTGAGGAAGCAAAGAAGTTCCTGCCCAAATTTGAAGCCTGGGTAGCATGGTGGACTACATACAGAACTGCAGGCAGAGACGATGATCTTATCCAGATAAACAACCCCAATGAATCCGGATGGGACGATGCAACCATATTCTCTGAGGGATTCCCTGCAAGCAACCCGGATACTATCTCCATGATAATCGAGTGTATGTATTCATGTGCAACACTTGCCCGTATCTCCGGAGATATGGATAAGGCAGCTTCCTGGACCGGCAGAGCAGATGCACTTCTTAAAATCCTTATCGAAGAATTCTGGGACGGCGAAAAGTTTGTCACAAAGCACAACGGAGAAGTGGTTGAATCTCAGAGCCTTGCTATATATCAGTCTATATTCCATGGCGATAAGCTGCCTGCTGATATTGTTGACAAGTGCGTTGAGGGTATCTTCAAAGAAGGTGCATACATGACACCTATGGGACTGTGCTCTGAAAGTATGTTCAGCGAAATGTGCTCATGGCGCGGCGGACACTTTGTTATCGGTCGTGTTGTTGCTCCTTTCCAGATGTACATAAGTGTTGGCCTTTGGCTGGCAGGAAAGAAGGAAGAGGCAAGAAAAATTGCCGAGGCATGGTGCGATACTGTCATGGATAAGGGTGTAAGACTTGGTTTCAAGCCGTACGAGATACACCCCCTCACAGGAGAGCCTGATCCCACAATTATTGAGCCGCAGCCTTCTGACAGCTGGGCATGGGCGGCATGGAGTGCTTGCTGCACAATGACTATTCTTCAGATAGTACTGGGAGAGGATAATTAATTAAATTAAAAGTTAATAAAGTAGTGAGTTGTTAATTAAGTGCGAAACACCTTAATGGTGAAAAATAGCAAAGAGGCATAAGTAATTTATATTCGCAAATGCGGATATGACCGTGAAGAATTTTGGAGGTATTTATGAAAAAATTATTAGCTCTTATTCTTACGCTTCTCATGGTATTTTCACTCGTAGCATGTGGCGGCAAGAATGCGGACACAGACACAAACACAGGTAATGAAGGCACAAACGACACAGTGGATACAGGATCTCCCGATGGTGGGGATACCGGTTCCGACGGAGCAGGTTCCGAGTCCGGTGAGACAAGGGATTACATCAACATCGCATATTCACAGGATCGCGGCACTCTCGACCCGATATATCTTATGGGTTATGACGCAGGCGATGCTTTGAAGATGGTTTACGAGAATCTTTGGTCATACAACATAAAGGGTGAGAAGGAATGGAATATCGCAACTTCCTTCGAGATGGTTGAGCCTACAAGATGGCGCATCACAATCAGAGATGATGTTAAATTTGCAAACGGCAATCCCCTTACTGCAGAAGACGTAGTATTCTCTATCAACCGTGCAAATACACGCGTTGGTGAGCCCGCATATTTCCCGATGCTTGACCTGGAAAACACAAAAGTAATTGACTCTACTACAATTGAAGTTGCATATCTTGAGTATGACTTCTCTTATGAATATACGTTCGGCTTCCTTCCCATTATGGATGAGGAATCGTTTGACGAGAACACTATAGCACAGACACCTATGGGTTCCGGTCCTTACGAAGTAACTGACTATGTTGTAAACAGCCATATGACACTTACTGCCCGCGATGATTATTGGGGAACTGCTCCTGCAATCAAGACACTCAACTTCAGACTCTTTACAGAAGACATGCAGAAAACAAATGCTCTGCAGACAGGCGAACTTGATATTACTACAGCACCGTTCCAGGATATATCATTCATTTCCACATTGGACGGTTACACCGTTGACATTTATGACAATGCACAGTCCATGGCGCTTTACTTCAGCCTTGATCCTGCTTCTGCTTTTGCAGAGAACGAAAAGGCACGTCAGGCAGTTTGCGCTGCTATCGACACACAGGCTATTGTTGACATTGCATACAGCGGATACGGTTCACCCAGCGTAATGCCCATTTCCAAGGGCAACATTGACGCTACGGAAAATCTTTATAATAAGGGCGTATACGGAACAGGATATAATGTTGAGGCTGCAAAGCAGCTTGCTGAAGAAGCAGGTATTGTAGGTCAGACCATTACACTTATCACGGACGGATCTTCTGCGATGGTAGTTATGGCTGAGCTTATCCAGTTTGACCTTGACGCTATCGGCGTAACTGTTGAGATCCTTAACCTTGATGCAGGCTCTGTTGCCAGCGTTTACGAGGATCCCTCTCAGTACGATATGGCTATCTCCTTCACAAATGTTCCTTCCAAGACGGTTGCTCAGAACATGTATGCATGGGTAACTTACACATTCCAGGGCGTATATGTAAAGAATCCTTGGGAGGGCAGAGATGAATATCTTGGCCTTACAAACGGAATTATGGCTGTAAGTGACACATCTGAGCTCGCATCCAGATACGAGAAGCTCATTGATATTCATACGAAAGCGGTTCCTTGGTTCTCACTCTGTGACCAGGCATCTGCTTTGGCATACAATTCCGATCTTGAAGGCTATGAGCTCGGACTTATGGGCGGCATCAACTACGCGAAGCTCTCTTGGAAATGATAAATTGCTAAACTTCCCGTAATGCCATAACAACTTAATATGATGAGAAGTCGTATGGAAGCTTTTATGAGCATAGTCTCGGGAGTTGATTTATAAGAGCTTATGGAAAAGCACTTGCAGATAAATTAATATTTGTGATTGCTTTTCCTTTATTTAGAGGGGAGTTTTATATGAAATATGAAAGACCTGAATACCTGGCTGAGGGTATTAAAGTAACAGAATTCGGCAGCGCTTTCTTTGGAGATACGGTTTTGAAGGTACCTGTATTTGACAGACCGATATCAATCAGAGAAAACTTTAAAAGAGCATATAAACGTGAAAACCCTGTTTGGGTACCTAATGCACTTACTGATGGTTACGTTGGAATGCTTGCACAGCTTAACGGTATGCCCGATGCTGACTGGTCCCGTAATGACAGATACGGATGGACAGATTGGTTCGGCGCACAGTGGACTTATGTACCGGAAGCAGGCGGGCCGATGTTAACTCCGGGCACACAATTCCTTGATGATATTACCAACTGGAAAACCGGTGTGAAATTCCCGGATCTTGACCTGTATGATTGGGAAACAAACTGCAAAAAGTTCATGGACGCCTATGACGGTGAAAAGGTGATCGCTGTTAATATTGGTCTGGGCTGTACAGAACGCCTTGTATCATTGCTTGGCGGTTATACCGAGGCGATGCTTGCGATGGCGATCGAACCGGAAACCGTTCGTGAATTCCTTGAAGCGTTTGTTGACTGGGAGATCACGGTTGTAGATAAGGTTTTGGAATATGTTCCTGTTGATATGATAACCTACCACGATGACTGGGGAACCGAGCGTGATACGTTCTTCAGCGAGAAAATGATGGAGGAAATCGTGTTTGAGCCTACTAAGCGTCTTTTCGGACATATCAAGTCCAAAGGCGTCTGCGTTGAGCTTCACAGCTGCGGTCATATTGCCAGATTTATACCTTATATGATAGAGATGGGCGTGGATCTTATGCAGATACAGACACGCTGCAATGATATAGCTGCGTACAAGGTTAAATACGGAGATAAAATCGGATTTGACCTCTCTGCAATGCCTGAAGGCGATGTGACTGCGGATAAGATGATACAGGCAGTTCGTGAACTTGTGGATAATATGGGCGCAGGCGGAGGCCTGTATGCCGGCGTATTCTCGGGAGATCCTGAGGTATTATGGCACGGCACAAGCGAACTGTATTATTACAGCAGAGAAAAATACGAGAGAGAATAAATCGAGTTACGGAAAGGAGTGTCCTTTTTTGTATAACTTTTCACCGGTGACAGATAGAATTAATTATATGCGCAACCTGATACGAGACAGGGTGACGGAACATGATGCTGAGTTGGCCGTGATTATGACAGAGGTACACAAAAAACATGCAGGTACTCCTCCAATCATACTCAGACCTATGTATATAAAGGCAATATGTGAAAAGAAATCAATTTCGATTCAGGATTTCGAACTGATTATCGGCAATCGTGGAAGAGAGTGGCTTGGAACAAGCATGAGCCCGGAGTGGTTCGGAACCTCATTTTTGCCGAATATAGTTGAAAATAACGGATGGACCATAAGAGAAGACGGAAAATACCACAACCCTGATGATGAACAGGAGCGTGCCTGCATCTCCGTTGAAGACTATGAAGCGCTTTGTAAGATACGCAATTACTGGGACGGCAAGACGACCGGTGCGCCTGCAGATGCATGGCAGCCTGATTTTTATGAAGAGCTTGCAGGTCTTGCGTGCTCGGACTATTTCATGAATCCCGGAGGTCTCAGCGGAATAATGAGTATTCCCGCGGGACATCTGACACCGGGTTATCAGAAAATACTGACCGTAGGCTTCGGTGCCATAAAAAAGCAGGCTTCTGATTGGATGGCGGAGCACCGCGGCGTTCTCATGGGCGAGGATATGGACAAATATATGTTCTACAAGGCTGCTGAGATAACTTGTGAAGCTGCGATCACCCTCATAAACAGATATGGTGACTGTGCTGCGGAAAAGGCGCTTTCGGAACAGGATCCCAAGCGCAAGGCAGAGCTTGAAATGATGGCAGACAGCCTGCACTATATATCAGAAAATCCTGTAAGAACCTTCTGGGAAGCCTGTCAAATGGCCATAATGTATCAGATATTCCTTTCTATGGAGGGCGGATATCCCGGATGTGCGTTCGGCAGATTTGACCAGTATACATGGCCGTATCTCAAGGCAGACCTTGACAAGGGAACGATAACGATGGAGCAGGCGCAGGAGATCGTTGATGCGTTTTTCCTGAAGATCAACTCTTTCTACGGCTCCTTTGGCGGAAAGGGAGTTAATACGCAGGGTATCGGAAACTCTTATATGCATACGACTATAGGCGGTGTCATACCCGAAACGGGAGAGGACGCAACAAACCCCGTTACCTATATGACTCTGGAATCCGTCGGAAGACTGAAGCTGCATGATCCTACGATATCTTTGAGAATCAACCCGAATACACCGCAGGAGCTGTGGGATTGTGCTATTGAAACATCGAAGCTTGTAGGCGGCCTGCCGCTGTATCAGAACGATGAGGTCATAATAGCAGGCCTTATGCAGGAACTTGGCTTTTCTCTTGAGGATGCAAGAGATTACAGCCTGATAGGCTGTCAGGAAATAGTCGGATCAGGTACTGATTATCCCGCAGGAAACGGTCTCAACGCACCGCATGCATCGGTTCATTACAGCGTGGTTTTTGGCATGGCGATAAATAACGGTATTAATCCGATGAACGGAAAACAGGCATCCGTGCAAACAGGCTATTTATATGAGATGAATTCCATCGAAGAAGTGCGAAATGCCATGGAAACGATGATGCGTCATATCATAAAAATGCATGTATCCATCCAGAATTATACGGAGTACCTGACATATTATAATTGTCCTCATCCCGGTCTTTCCATAGGTATTGCAGACTGTATGGAAAAGGGTATGGACTGTACTGTCGGCGGAGCCCGCTATAACTCTTACGGCGGTACTGCGACAGGACTTGCAACAGTTGCGGATTCGATAACTGCTATCAAATATATGTGCTTCGATGAGAAACGCTGTACGACCCGTGAGCTGTATGATGCGGTTATGAATAACTGGGAAGGTTATGAACTTCTTCGTGAAGAGATACTCAACTCTGTTCCTCATTACGGAAACGGAGATCCATATGCAGATTGCGAGCTTGCATGGGTGGTAGATACATATTACAAAATCTGCCGTGAGTGCTACAGCAAACGCTCAAAGGTTTTCAAATCGGGAATGTACGGTGCAGCGGATCACATTGTTCAGGGGTATACCACATGGGCAACTCCTGACGGAAGAAAGACAGGAGAACCCATCGCTGATGCGATGAGCCCTGCTCAGGGAAGATCCGTAAACGGACCTACAGCGGTGCTCAGATCGTCATTATGCTTTGATCATACGCATTATATGGACGGCATGGCAATCAATCTGCGTATACATCCTGCGGCGGTAAATACGGAAACTGCAAAGGGCGCTCTCCGCGATATGACAAGAACGTTCTTTGAACAGGGCGGCATGGAGGTGCAGTACAATATCGTTTCAACAGATACGCTGCACGCAGCTCAGGCAGACCCGGGCGCATACAGGGACCTTGTTGTAAGAATTGCGGGATATTCGGCATACTTTGTGGAACTCCCTCTTGATCTTCAGAATGATCTGATACGCAGAACGGAAAATGAAATAGGTTAAATTCCGGTGGCTTTAATCTTGAAAAAGGAGGAAATGTTATGTTTAAATTTGCACCTGTATCTGACAGAATCAAAAAAATCCGTGAAAAGCGTGACGCTTTTACAAACGGCAAGCTGATCACAATAAATACAGAACGAACCAAACTCTACACGGAGTATTACAAGCAGCATCCTAACGAACATCCTCTGTTAAAGCGTTCCGGTGCAATTTTGTATTGGGCACAGAACAAGGTCTGCAATGTATTCGACGATGATATTTTCGTTGGAACTCCGGGTCCTGACGAAAGAAGCATGAGTATATATGTGGACGGCTCTCCTGAATTTATTCTCGGCATTATTGACGAGAGAACTTTTAAAGAGGCGTGGCAGTCGGGCGGCGCGGTCTATATGAGTGATGAGCAGAGAGACATTCTGGCGGAAGCTTACGATGTGTGGAAAGACTGCAGCATCAGTAAAATGTTTGAAGGCGTTCTTACTGATGATATGTGGGACGGTTTCGACAACGGCAGCATTATTCTCGGAAAGGGAAAGTTTGATGAAGGCTATACAGGTGTGTTCGCAGGAACACAGGGCCACTATTCTGCAAACTTTAAGGCTGCCGTAAATGTAGGCTTCGGAGAGATACGCCGTCAGGCTCTTGATATACTTGCAAAGCACAAGGGCAAAATCATGGGCGATTGGGCAAAGAAGCACCTGTTCTACACCGGTGTCGTACGGGTATGTGACGCTGCAATAATCCTTTCAAAGAGATATGCACAGTCCTGCCGCGCAAAAGCGGGAAATGAAGTCAATGCCGAACGCAAGGCGGAGCTTTTACAGATGGCGGAATCTCTTGACTGGATTATGGAACATCCTGCCAGAACATATTGGGAAGCACTTCAGATCCATATTTTCTACCAGATCATGCTTTCAACTGATAACCAGCAGCACGGACAGTCAATGGGACGTGTTGACAAAAGTGTGGGACACCTTCTTGAAAAGCAGCTTGCCGAAGGCAGCATAACACAGGAGCTTGCTCAGGAATATACCGATGCATTTCTTCTTCGTCTGTGCGATATAATTGTAGTTCACGGCGGTATGCTGAACAACGAAAGAGTTATTGAGCTTAACAAAGCCGGAATGAATGCGTATATGGCCATATACAGCGATATGACCGCTACCGGAGGAATTGTTCTGACGATCGGTGGTTCAAAGCCTAACGGTGATGACGATTCCAATGCGGCTACGTACTGCCTGCTGCAGACGTACGGAAGAATGAACTTCACAGACCCGACGGTTGCGCTTCGCGTACATAAGAATACACCGGATGAAATCTGGCGCCTCGGTATTGAATCGAGCAAGATCAGCGGCGGATTACCCCAATTCCAGAACGATGATATCATCATTCCCGCACTTATAAATGACGGCTTTTCCATCGAAGATGCGTATGATTACAGCATCGTCGGATGTGTTGAGCCCGGAGGAAACGGAAACGAATGGTCTGCATCCGGCGCGACAGGCGGCAACTCCGTATGGAGTATTTCTGAAGTGCTTATGCTTGTAATTAACGGCGGTCTAAATGTGCGCTCCGGCAAAATGTCATTGCCTTGCAAAAAGCTATATGAATACGGAAGCTTTGATGAGATCAAGGCAGAGTTTGTAAGACAGATGGATTACGGTCTTGACTGGGCTGTTTCCCATTGCGAGATGTTTGAGCTGGCTTATTCCACATTCTATCCCTGCATCGTAGCATCGACTATGCTGGACGGCTGTATGCAGTCCGGTATGGATGCAACTGAAGGCGGTGCCAAGTATAACCGCACAGGTATACAGGTCTGCGGAACAGCCAACGTGGCAGACAGCCTTATGGCGATCAAAAAGCTTTGCTTTGATGACAAAACAGTTTCGCTCAGAGAAATGTATGATGCACTTCAGGCTAACTGGGTGGGATATGAACAGCTTCGCCAGACAATAATCAGCGAGGTCCCGCACTACGGAAACGATATACCCGAGGTTGACGAGCTTGCAGGTTGGGCGCTTGAGACATTTGCTGACCTTATACACACAAAGCGCGGCCGCAGAGGATATTACTCGGCAGGAACATTCACAGTAACGGCACATCTGTATTTCGGCTCGATTTTAGGTGCAACACCTGATGGACGCAAGGCAGGAGAGCCTATTGCGGATGCTATATCTCCCCGTCAGGGATTTGATAAAAAAGGTCCTACCGCATATCTCAGAAGTGCACTCTGCCTGCCGCATTACAAGCTTTCAAACGGTGATGCGCTGAATATTCGATTCACACCGTCCTCTGTGAGCGGTGATGAGGGTGCGCAGAAGCTGAAGAACCTGATATACACATATTTCAGACTTGGCGGCATGCAGGTCCAGTTCAATGTTGTGTCAACAGCCCAGCTTCGTGAAGCGCAGAAGAATCCTCTTGAGTACAAGGATCTGGTGGTCCGTATTGCCGGATTCTCCACATATTTCGTCACCCTCAGGGAGAATCTGCAGGAAGACTTTATCACCCGTACCGAGCAGAGCATGTGATATAACTGGAGTGTTGTGTTATGCAGAAGAATAATATTACTGCGCTTATATACGATATACAGGGCTTTTCTGTACAGGATGGACCCGGCGTCAGAACAACGGTATTTCTCAAAGGCTGCCCTCTTCGCTGCCCGTGGTGTCACAGCCCGGAGTCTCAGCGGTTTGACAGAGAGCTGAACTGGATGAGCATCCGCTGCATCGGTCTTGATACCTGCGGAATGTGTCTTGATGTGTGTCCGAACGGATGCATAAAAGCCGGTGAGGTTACGCAAAATGCCGCAGGCGACGATATAAGATATCCCGAGGTGGATAAGACGAACTGCGACGAGTGCGGCAAATGTGCCGCAGCCTGCAAAGCTACTGCACTGTATATGTGCGGCGACGAAGTGACCATAGATGACGTTATGTACAGGATAAAGCGCGACAAGCCGTTTTTTGAGGATTCGGGAGGCGGTGTAACGGTTTCGGGAGGAGAGTGCCTTGCTCAGCCTGAGTTTACGCTTGAGCTTATAAAGAGCTGTAAAGAACTGGATATTAACGTTGCCATAGACACGACCGGCTTTGTGAAATATGACGTCATAAAAAGCGTTATGCCATATACGGATATGTTCCTGTATGACCTGAAATGCATGGACAGCGACCTTCATAAGCAGGTGATAGGAGTGCCGAATGAGCTGATCCTTGAAAATGCAAAACGCATTGCAGAAGCTGGAGGAAAGCTTTGGATTCGCATACCGGTCATGCCGATGTATAACGATTCAGAGGAGCATTTTAAGCTGTACGGAGAATTCCTGTCGGAAATAAAGGACGCTGTGATAATGGTGCAGCTGCTGCCGTATCACAAGATGGGACTTTCAAAATATGCAAGACTTCTCACCAATAAGCAGGTGTTTACGGCAGAACCTCCGTCAGATGCGCTGATGGATGCGCGCAAAGCGCAGCTTGAGGCTATGGGCTTGCCCGTAAGAATACATTAATACTAAGAAAGGAAGAGGACAGATGTATACATTCAGACCGATTTGTGACCGCATCGAAAGAATGCGCGTCAAGGTGCGTGACAGACTGATCGTTGCGGATTCTGAAAAAGAGCAGATAAAGATGGAAGCCTCGCAGAGATACCATGATTATCCGCCTATGCTGCAAAAGCCTTACATATCACTTGAAGTAATATCCAGAATGCCTATTGACATTGTTGAAGATGAATACTTCGTCGGCGATATGGGCAACCGCGGCTGGGGTGCATCAGGCGGCCTCTTTTGGCTTACGGTAGATATTGAGAATACATGGCCCATCGAGGAGGACGGATTGCATCATGCACCTGATGATGACCCGTTTTACTCCCATCAGAAGCTTGCGATTTCTCCTGAAGAACTGAAAAAGCTGCGGAAGATTGAAGCTCAGAAGAGGGCGGTTTACGGTGAAATACGTCCGCTGGAGTGGATACCTGACGGAGCACAGGAATTTTTTGACCTGCAGGCTTCGGATTACGGTAAAATAGGCGGCTTCCCCCTGACGCTCCCGCCCGGACATCTTACTCCCGGCTTCCAGAACATTCTGAGAAGAGGCTATGCGGATATACGCAAGCAGGCGCAGGATTGGCTCGATGAGCATGAAGGAAATGTTCAGGGAAACAATATGGGCAAGTTCCTGTTTTACAAGGCTGCAACGGTAGCTTGCGACGGTGCCATTAAGCTTACACGCCGTTACGCTGACCTTGCCAGAGAGAAGGCTGCTGCTGAGAAGAATGCAGAGCGTAAGGCAGAGCTTGAAGAGATGGCAGAGAGCCTTGATCACATTGCGCTGTACCCTGCACGCACATTCCGTGAGGCTTGTCAGCAGGTCATGCTGTATAACGTGTTCCTGAAGGTCGACAATGACCCGGGAGTTACAAGTATGGGCAGATTTGACCAGTACACATGGCCGTATCTGAAAAAAGACCTTGAAGACGGAAGAATCACCATGGAAAAGGCACAGGAGCTTGTTGATGCATTTTTCCTGAAAATAAACACTTTCTATGGCGGCGGATTCGGAAAGCCGACGCAGACGGCGGGCATTGGACATCTCGGACAGCACACTACAATAGGCGGTGTTATACCTGAAACAGGTGAGGATGCAACAAACCCCGTTTCGTTCATGGTGCTTGAGGCTGTTGCACGTCTTGAACTCCACGAACCGACCATTTCTCTCCGTATTCACAAGAACTCCCCGAAGGAGATCTGGGATTGTGCAATGGTCACTTCTATGCGTGTAGGAGGATTGCCGCTGCTGCAGAACGATGAGGTTATAATACCTGCGCTTATCAGTGAACTGGGATTTGAGCTTGAAGATGCAAGAAACTTTGCGGTTATCGGCTGTCAGGAAATCACAGGCTCCGGCTGTGACTATCCTGCACCCAACGGCTCGTCCATGTCACACAGCGGTATCTATTGGGCAATTGCCTTGCTTATGACAATAAACAACGGTACGAACCCCATTAACGGTGCACGTTTGCCTGAAAAGCTTCGTTTCGGTTATCTGTCCGATATGAAGACTATGGATGAGCTTCGTGAGAATTACGAGAAAGTATGCACATGGATGCTTACATGGTCTGCAACGCTTAATAACTACACAGAGCATGAATATCCCAGACTGTTCCCGTATCCGAATCTCTCCATTTCCACAACGGGCTGTATGGAATCCGGAAAGGATGTCTCTGAGGGCGGAGCAAAGTATAACTCCTACGGCGGAACAGCTACAGGTCTTGCTACTACGGCAGACAGCCTGACGGCTATCAAATACATGGTATACGATAAGAAGATCGTCACAGGCGAAGAATTGCTTAAGGCTGTTCTTGCTGATTGGGAGGGATATGAGCCGCTCCGTCAGCAGATTCTCAATGAAGTACCTCACTTTGGAAATGCAGATCCTTATGCAGACTGCGAGATGAAGTATATGATGGATCTCTATTACGGTATCAGCCGCGCGTTTTCCAATGAGCGCTGCAAGGTTTATAAGTGCGGAACCTTCGGCGCTTCCGACCACGTTGTTCAGGGTGAGATAACATGGGCTACACCGGACGGACGCAAGACGGGAACGCCTATTGCGGATGCTGCGTCTCCTGCTCAGGGCAGAGACATATCCGGAACAACGAGCGTGTTTACCTCGGCAACGACATACGACCACTCTCACTTTATGGACGGTATGGCGCTTAACCTCAAGATACACCCGACGGCACTTTCCAACGAGCAGGGAATTACCAAGCTTGAGGATATGACAAAGGCATACTTCGATATGGGAGGTATGGAGGTTCAGTACAACATTGTTGATGCAGCGACGCTGAAAAAGGCTCAGGAGCATCCTGAAAACTACCATAATCTGGTTGTCCGTATTGCGGGCTTCTCAGCTTACTTTGTGGATATGACCACTGCAATGCAGAATGATGTCATTTCCCGGGCTGAGCATACATTCTGATAATCACTTACAAAAAAACTCGGTCTGCTGCACGTTTGCCGCAGACCGAGTTTTTTGATGTCTGAAATTTGAAGTTGATTTGACGAGCAAAAGATGATAATATAATACATTATTTTGGTTGTCTATTTGTCTATGAAACGGAAGGGTTTGCAGTGGGTGTAATCAATTACGATAAGCTTTTTAAAACAATAGATGCACGCAAGGTAAAAACACGGCGGGCCATTTTTGAGGCTGTTGTTCAGTGTATGAAAGAAAAAGGATACGCTGATATAAGTATTACTGAGCTGTGCAATGTGGCACGGATCAATAGAAAAACGTTCTATCTTCATTATAAATCTGTGATGGATGTGTTGGACGATTTTGAACTTCACATTGTACAGGGACTGATAGACATATTCGTCGAAAGAGGCGTTATGACCAGCGAGCGCTTTGATGTGTATGGGCAGATCATGCTGATGGATGAGCTGGTGAATGAGAACAAAGAAACATTTGAAATTATTTTCCCCCTTCTCAAGGCAGGCACCTTCCTTCGCAAGTGCGGAACGGAACTGGGTAAGCTGGCGTTTGATATTATGAATGAACGTCCGGGCTGTTTTGAACAAACAGTCTATCCGTTTACTTTTGTTTTTACTATCTGCGGAATTGCGAACTGCTATTTGGATTGGATTGACTTTGGAAGACAGTTTCCTGTGACGGAGCTTGCAGAGATATGCGAACGGACGATTACACGTCCTCTTTGCGAAATATTAGTGCCCGGAAAAGAATAAGTGAAGCACACCTTTTAAATTGTTAAAAGGTGTGCTTTTTTTGCTAAAAATGCGAAATAACGGATAAAACGTTGAAAAAGAAACAGAACAAAGAAGATTGGTTATTGATTTGTTTTTAGCGTTGGTGTAGAATATCACCAATAATAAAATTAGTTATATTTATCAAAAATGCTGCATATATTTTGTGAAGAAATGAGCAACATGCCCGCATATTTATGTAAAATAATGTAAAATTATAAAAAATATGCGAATAAAAAGCTCGCAAAATCGAAAACAACAAAAAAGTGTTGTGCAATATGCACAAATTGTACATCTTGCGATTGTGCATCTTGCGATTTTTGGGGGTTCGGCGTTTTATCCAAAAATGCTGAGCGGCTTGGAACTGAAATAAGAATAAAATTAAATAAAGTAATCAAAAGGAGGAGTATTGAGCATGCCTAAATCGGTGACAAAACTGGATCTGACAAAAATCCCATTCGGTAGGTCCCACAACGGAATTATGATCTATGAAGAGAATAACAGCGACGGTGAAAGCTATAAGCCCGGTCTGTATTTATCAATGAGAATTCAGGGCGGAGATTTCAGAAGAAAAGGCCTTGTAGATCTGGATCCCATTGTGAATGGCGAATCTGTAAGCTATACATATGAGGCAACTCCCGATGCACTTGTTATGAAGTGCGCGGAGGGAACTGTTAAAGTAGTAATCGATACTGAAAGAACCATGCGCATCAGCGGTCAGGGCGTCGGTATAAGACTTTATACAAAGATTCCTTTCCTGACAATGGAACTTGCGACAATGCTCCCCGGCGGACTGGCTGATCTCAACCTTATGAGTATAAATCAGGATGGCGGACGCTTCCTCTTTAAGGCGCTCAAGGGTGAGGTAACTGTTGACTCCGTATTCAATGTTCTGCTGAACGGTCCTGAGGATGCAAAAGTTGAGTTCCTGCCTGATGAAAACGGTGAATTCGAAATTGCAACATACCTTATGAATCCCGATGAGTGGGGCTATATCGATTATCTGCCTATTGATGAGGCTGCTGCTGCGGTCAAGGCAAATTTTGATGAATTTGCAAAGGCATATCCCGAAGCAGCTGAAGAGTGGACAGAACTTTGCGAGCTTTGCACTTATGTTATCTGGATGCATCGCTCCGGCAAGAATGACAGAGAGATTATTCCCACAGTTAAGGGCGATCTCATTTACACAGGCACCTACAAAAACGGTTGGGCAAACATTTACGAGCAGCCTATCCACGCAATGGCTATGAGCGATACAGCTGCTGCGGTAAAGCTTTTGTGTGATACATACAAGCACATGGCAAACGGAATGCTTCCCGCTTCCGTAAGCACATTCAAGACACATTATCAGGCAAGTCCTGCAACAGTAGGCGCTGCTGTTCTTGAGATACTTGAAAAGGGAATTGATGCAGAGGCTGCAAAAGAACTTTATGGAGCAATGACTGAAAACTACGGTTGGTGGAAATCAAGCCACAGCTTTGCTGCCGGTCGTTTCTCATATAACCACAGAGACGAAGTTGCTCTGGAAGGCGTTTCCATAAATGCCTGTGAATTCCCTGTTGAAACACCTGACCTCTACGCTTACATGGCTCTCTACGCAGAGGCAATCGCAAAGCTGAGTGCAATTGTCGGTGACGGCAAAGCTGATGAATGGGCTGCAGAGCAGAAAGCGATCGTAGAAGAACTTGTAAAGCTGTGGGATGGAGAGTCCTTCCTCTGCAGAGCTGCTGTCAGCGGAAAGACATATAAGACAAACAGCGTTCTCGCTTATATCCCCGTTGTTCTCGGTGACCGTTTGCCGGCTGAAATTATCGAAAAGCTTGTTGCAGACCTTGGTGACGAGAATAAGTTCCTTTCCGACAGAGGCTTCAGATCTGAGAGCAAGGAAAGCGCGCTGTATGATGCAGCGGTCGAAGGCCGCGGCGCAGTCGTTGCATGGATCCAGCAGCTGCTCATAAGCGGACTGGCCAAGTGCGGAGCAAATGACCTTGTAAAGAAAGCAGGCCTTGCATATCTTGGATATGTTAAGGAAGTAGGCGCAAGAGATGTTCTCAGCGCAGATGGCGAACAGCCTTGCCGCAGACCTGGTAATTATATCAACTCTATTGCATGTGCGGCAGTTATTTATATTGCCGGCAAGCTGAACGGATAAGGAGGCGAGATAAATGTTTGGAACATATGAAAAACATAATCTGCGAAGAGCGGCTTTTTCAAGAGAGTTAAACTTCTGGACGATTTATGAGGATTTCAGAGAGCCCATTCTTGGCATTACCGTAAGTAAGGATGGTACATTCCTCGATCAGAGAAGCAACACATTTCTACTTTATCCCACCTTCAACGGAACAATAATACCGTATACATATTTTGCTGATGTCAGCCATCTGAGAATGGATACAGAGCACGGTACTGTTGAGTTCTGTATGAATGATAAGGATCAGCTCAGAATCAAGGGCAAGGGCGTTGGTCTGCGTTTTGTATTGAGAGCTGAGAAACCTTTTGGAAGCACATGCGGCTGCCGCGGTATTTACCCCACACCCGAAAATGCATGGGAAGCAGATATGGGTAAGAGCGGAAAAATGCTGATAGTTCCTCTTTCCGGCGGATTTGCTGTTACAAATCCCTGGAATGTTGAAAAGAACGAATATGATAAGGTCGAAATAGACTTTATTCCCGATGCTGCAACAGGCGGATTTGACGCAGCGATCCATGAGTATATGGATTTCCGCACAAAGGATGCAGAATATCCTGCATTTGAGGAAGTTAAGGCAGAAAGCCAGAAGTCATTTGATGATTTCGTTGCACTTAATCTCCGTAAACCCGCAAAGGGTTGGGAGGGCCTGTTCCAGTATGCGGCATACACAGTCTGGTCTCACAGATGCGGTGTTTGCGGCAACTTCACAGAACCCATGGTATTTATGCATCTTATCTGGGCTAACTACGCAATGTCCTGGCAGCAGAGCTACAATGCGATGCCGATGCTCAATAACCCCAGAGAGGCATGGCGCCTTATAAAGGTTATGTTCAACTATCAGGTTCCCAACGGTCAGGTTTCCGCAAGCGTAAACTATCACGGAGTCGGCGTCGGCGGTATGCAGCCTCCGTTCCAGGCTCTCGCTCTCGACTGGATCTTCAGCCAGTGCGGTGATGATTGGCTGACGGTTGAGGATTGCGAAGAGATGTATCCCAAAATTGAAAGCTGGCTGAACTTCTGGCTGAGCCGCAGAAATGCAGGTCATGGCGATGACAGATGCCATATCTTCTCGGCACACGAATCCGGTTGGGACGATCTTTCCCTTTACAGCGAAGGTTTCCCGATTGAAACACCGGACATTTTCTCATATCTCATTATGATGATGGATGCGCTGGGCCGCATGGCAAAGAAAATGGGCAAAACAGAAGAGTCTGAGCACTATTACGCAAGATCCAAGAAACTCCTTGACACACTTGTAACTGAGCTGTGGGACGGCGAGCAGTTCGTCGGATATATGTCAGAGACAGGCAAGCGTATCAAGTGTAAGAGCCTTGATATGTTCCAGTCCCTTGTACTCGGTAAGGATCGTCTGCCCCAGCATATTATCGATAAGCTGGCTGAGGACATTATGCTTCCCGGTGAGTGGATGACAGATATTGGTCTTGCAACAGAAAGCCTTACAAGCCCGCTGTGCCACTTCGGATACAACTTTGTACTGGGCCGCGTTATCACACCTTGTAATATGCTTACAGCAGTCGGCTTCTACCGCTGCGGCAAGATTGAGGTGGCAAAGGAAATTTGCAGACGCTGCTGCCAGAATCAGTATGATAACGGAATTATCCTCGGCTACGCTCCTATGGATACCGAGGTAGACGGCTCTCCCATCGATACATGGCCCAACCCCACAGCTTCTGACGGATGGTCCTGGACAACATGGGCAGCCTCCAGCGTTCTTACAATGATTACAGGCATTTTACCTGATGGCGAATAAAATCAAGGAAAAAGGAAGGGAGTATAACATGGCAACAAAACAGTTTGTTAACCTTTTGGATGCGCCGTATTCGCGCAGAGGTTCATTTATTGCATTTGCAAATGATAACTTCGGCGAGGATGAGTATGGAAGATCTCATCTTTGGCTCTGCAACTGCCGCACAGTTGGCTTTGCAATGGCAAATCTGGATCATGATTCCGGCTATCGCCAGATAAAGCTTGAGGCAGTACGTAACGGCGTTGCGGTGCCTTGTACACTTAAAACAACAGCTGAGGAAGTAATACTTGTCACCCGTCACGGTGAGTTCCGCTTCTGCATAGGCGAGAGAAACATGGTAATGGGTGTAGGCAAGGACGGTCTTACACTGAGAATAACCCCCAGAGCAAAGTTCCTTTCTCCCGGTGTTATTAACATGATGGATGCTGAAAACCGTCAGCTTATCGACTTCAACCTTTCCAGAATGCTTGTCACACCTCTTGTAGGTACACTTACAAAGGGTGCAGGATTTATGGGACCTTATGTTGAGATCACTCCTGATGAAAACGGTGAGCTGAAGGTCGCACTTGAAGACTTCCTGATCGATCCTGTCAAGAGAGCAGTTGCAGAGTATCCCACATACGAAGAGTGTGTAGAATCCGTAAGAGCAGATTTTGCAGAGTTCTGTGAAAAGGTAATGCCTGAGCTGCCCGGAGAGTTTGAGGAAGCAAGACTTCAGGCTCTGTGGCAGACATGGAACCTTACAGTTCTTCCTGACGGACAGTCTGACTATAAGCGCACAATGATAAAGATGATTCATTGCATCTTTGAATCCGCTTTCGTATGGCAGCAGCCGATGCAGGCTGTATGGCTTTCCAGATGCCCCGAGCTTTCCTGGGAAGTATTCCGCTCCAGCTTCGATTTTATGGATGCAAACGGCAGACTTGTAGACGGTGTAGCGTTTAAGGCAATGCCCGGCGGTGACGGTCTGAAGCCGCCTATAAACGGATATATGCTGTCATGGCTGATCGACAACGGAAAGATCGATCATGCACCTGTTGAAGAGAAGAAGTGGCTGCTTGAGCGTCTTATCAAGTGGACAGAGTATTTCGTGAAGTTCCGCGATAAGGACGGAGACGGCCTCTGCGAGTTCCAGACAGCTCTTGAAACAGGCTGGGAGGATGCAAGCTACTACAATACAGTAGGCTTCCCCTGTGCAAGCCCTGACCTTAACTCTTATCTCGCACTGCAGATGGAAGCTGTTGCAAAGCTTGGCGCACTGTGCGGCATGCCGCAGGAAGAGATCGACAGCTACAACAGCAGAGCGGCTGCACTTGTAGAAAAGATCGTAGAAAAGTTCTGGGATGGCGAGAAGTGGATAGCATTCAACCCCGAAACAGGAGCAAAATCCGATACACTGAACATCTCTCTTTATACAGCACTTCTCCTTGGTGACAGACTTCCTAAGGAAATCGTGGAAAAGAGCATTGAGACAATGTTCGGACCTGACGGCTTTGACACACCTTACGGTCTTGCTACAGAAGGTCTTACAAGTGACAGATTTGCTCATGGCTTCACTCAGGGCAGCATAATTACTCCGGCAGAGTTTATTATGTGTCTGGCACTTGAAAACTGCGGTAGATTTGATCTTGCAAAGAAAGTAGGCGTTAACTACTGCAAGATAATGAAGGACAACGGCTTCTTCCATATTCACGATGCGCTTACAGGAAAAGGCGATCGCAGCCTTACAGCCTTTGGCGAAAGAGGTCTGTTCTGGTCTGCTTGGACATCTTCCTGCTACTTCTTCATGGCAGACAGATACGGCAGAGATTAATCAGGTATATATTAAGTAACATTTTTCGTTCTGCGGCTTACTTGCCGCAGAACGGGAAAATAAATCATAGACAGTATGGCTGTCTGTGAAAATTAGTGCAAGGAAGGTGCAACAAAAAATGATTAAGTACATTGTTAAACGTTTGCTGTTGATGATTCCTATTTTGCTGTGCATTATTCTTATAGTTATGATTCTTCTCGAAATCACCCCCGGTGATCCCGCCAGAATCGTAGCGGGAACAACAGCTACTGAAGAGGAATATTTGAAGGTACGTGAAGACTTGAAACTTGACGATCCTTTCCTGAAAAAGTATTTTGATTTTATTGTAGGAGCTGTTCAGCTGGATTTCGGAACGTCGTTTATCACAAAAACAGATGTTTTTGATGATATTATGGTTCGCTTCCCCTATACGGTTATTCTTGCTTTTGCAAGCTGTATTCTGGCAGTTTTACTGGGACTTCCCCTTGGTATTGTTGCTGCAACAAATCAGAATACTTGGAAGGATTACATTGCAATTTTTATTTCTCTGATCTGCAGCTCCATGCCGGCCTTCTGGTTCGCTCTTATGTTGGTACAATGGTTCGCTGTTAAGATTCAGATCTTCCCCGTTTCCGGTATTGACAGCTGGCTGGGCTGGGTTCTTCCCGTAATTTCTCAGGCGCTTGGATTTATGGCAAGTATCGCAAGACTTACACGTTCAAGTACTCTGGAAGTTATCAGAGCTGACTATATCACAACAGCAAGAGCTAAGGGCGTTCCCGAGAGAAGCGTTCTTTACAGACACGTTCTGAAGAACTCCCTCATCCCCGTTGTAACAAGCGTTGGTTCCATGTTTGGTATGTCACTCGGCGGAGCTATGATTGCTGAGACAATCTTCTCCGTTCCCGGCTTAGGTACATATACACTGGTTGGTCTTACAAACAGAGACTACCCCGTTATCAAGGGTACAGTTCTTTGGCTGTCCTTACTCTTCAGCGTAGTTATTCTTTTGATCGACGTTGTCTATGCATTCATAGATCCTCGTATCCGCTCTCAGTATGTTAAGGGTAAAAAGTCAAAGAAATCCACAGATTCTGACGGAACAGGCAGCGACGATGCAGGTTCCGACGGAGCAGACAGCAACTCTGAAAATCTTGTAGCAGGGGAGGCTTAAAAAATGACAAAAGTTAAAAAAGCAAGAAAAAAATCCAGACTTGCCATGACTTGGCATCAGTTAAAAAAGAATAAAATTGCTATGGTTTCTCTCGTGGTTCTTGTGGCTATGATTATTGTTGCTTTGCTGGCCCCCATCCTGGCTCCTTACGGATATGAAGAAGCAGACAAGAAGCATCCTCTTGAAGGTTCCAGTCCTGAGCACCTTTTAGGTACTGACCGTTTGGGACGAGATGTTCTCAGCCGACTTTTATGGGGTGCCAGACAGTCTCTTCAGATGGGAATTATTGCTATAGCGATTTCTGCGGTTCTCGGTATTATCATCGGTTCTGTTGCAGGTTACTTTGGCGGATGGGTCGATAACCTGCTGATGCGAATACTTGATATTTACCAAAGTATTCCTATGATGCTTCTCTGTATCATCTTTGCAGCTATTCTCGGTCCGAACCTCAGAAACGCCATTATCGCTATCGGAATCAGTATGGTTCCCGGCTTTGCACGTATGATGCGTGCTCAGATCCTCACTGTTCGTGATAACGAGTATATTGAAGCTGCAAGATGCTGCAACGCATCAAACGCAAAAATTATTTTCACTCACATTATCCCCAACGCAATTTCTCCCCTGATCGTTAATATTACCATGAGCATTGGCGGCGCTGTTATGTCCGGTGCAGGCCTGAGCTTTATCGGTCTTGGTGTTCAGTCTCCTGTTGCTGAATGGGGTGCAATGATTTCTGATGCGAGAAACTTCCTCCGTGCAAACGGTTCTCTTGCTCTGTATCCCGGCCTTTGTATTATGATTACAGTTCTCGGATTTAACCTCCTGGGTGACGGTCTCCGTGATGCACTTGATCCCAAGCTTAAGAATTAGAGGTGATGATCATGTCTGAAAATATTCTTGAAATTCGTGATTTGGTAGTTGAATACCATACTGATGAGGCTGTCATCCACGCAGTTAACGGCATCAGCCTCAATGTAAAAAAGGGAGAGACAATCGGACTTGTTGGTGAGACCGGTGCAGGTAAAACAACAATAGCCCGTTCTATTCTCCGTATTCTGCAGACACCTCCTGCAAAGCTGTGCAGCGGTGAGATTATATTCAAGGGTGAAAACCTGCTTGGATTATCCGAAAATGACATGCGCAAGATCCGTGGTGACCAGATCGCTATGATTTTCCAGGATCCTATGACTGCGCTGAACCCCATTGAAACAGTAGGTTATCAGATTGCCGAAGCAATCAGCCTCCATAACAAGATTTCCAAAGCAGATGCTGAAAAGAGAGCTTGTGACATGCTGGAGATGGTTGGTATTCCTATGGAGAGATATGGAGAATATCCCCATCAGTTCTCCGGCGGCATGAAGCAGAGAGTTGTTATCGCTATGGCTCTTGCCTGCAACCCCGAGCTGCTTCTGGCTGACGAACCTACCACAGCTCTTGATGTTACAATTCAGGCTCAGGTTCTGGAAATGATGCAGGCTTTGAAGGATAAGCTTGGCACATCCGTTGTTATGATCACACATGACCTCGGCGTTGTCGCAGAGGTTTGCAACTCCGTTGCAGTTGTTTATGCCGGAGATATTGTTGAGTACGGAACAACAGAAGACATATTCGACCGTACTGCACATCCCTATACAGAGGGTCTTTTCGGATCTCTTCCCAAGCTCGATTCAAATGAGCCTCGTCTGAAGCCCATCAAGGGCCTTATGCCTGACCCGTCTCAGGTTCCTGTGGGATGCAGCTTCTGCGAAAGATGTCCCCATGCTACAGAACAGTGTGCAAAGGAGAAGCCTGAAGCAGTTGAAGTATCACCGGGTCATATTGTTAGATGTTTTTTGGCAAAGGGGGAATAACCAGTGGCAGCACCATTACTTGAAGTCAGAAATTTAAAGAAGTATTTTAAGACAGGCGGCAGATATCTCCATGCGGTAGACGGAGTATCCTTCAAGCTTGAGGCAGGAAAGACACTGGGTGTTGTTGGTGAGTCCGGCTGCGGTAAAAGTACGCTGGGCAGAGCCATCCTTCATCTCCACGAGCCCACAAGTGGTGAGATTTACTTTGAAGGAAAGGATATTTCCAAGCCCTCAAAGCATCTTCTCAAAGAGATGAGAGAGGAAATGCAGTTTATTTTCCAGGATCCCTATGCTTCTCTTGACCCCAGAATGTCTGTAAGTGAAGCAATTATGGAGCCTTTGAAGATTCAGGGTAAGCTCTCAAAGTCAGAGCAGATTCTTGAAACAAGACGCCTTATGGAAACAGTTGGCCTTGCATCCCGATTTGAAAACGCATATCCCCATGAGCTGGACGGCGGCCGCCGTCAGCGTATCGGTATTGCAAGAGCGCTGGCATTAAAACCCAAGTTTATTGTATGTGACGAGCCTGTTTCCGCTCTGGACGTTTCCATTCAGGCACAGATCATCAACCTTATGCTTGACCTTCAGGAACAGCAGGGACTTGCGTACATGTTTGTAACCCACGACCTGTCCGTAGTTAAGTATATTTCAGACGATATTCTTGTTATGTATTTGGGCACAATGGTTGAAAAGGCACCTGCAAATGAGCTTTTCGCAAATCCCAAGCATCCTTATACACAGGCTCTTCTCTCAGCTATTCCCGTTCCCGATATTCACGCAAAGAAGAATCGCATTATTATGCAGGGTGAAATTACATCACCCATCGATCCCAAACCCGGCTGCCGCTTCATGGCAAGATGCCCCTATGCATCTGCTGAATGTGAACAGCCTCAGACTCTGGAAGAAATTGCTCCGGATCACTTTGTTTCGTGCTGTAAGTGCAAGTCTTTATAAGACTTAGCCTTTTAGCAAATATTGGCGTACTATTTATTATTCGAGGAGGAACAACAATGAAAAGATTGGTTGCACTGCTGCTGGTTCTTTGCATGGTATTTGCATTGGCAGCCTGCGGTGGTAAAGATGTGGACAACACTACAGACACATCTGGCGACAACGCACAGAGCGGCGGCGCTGATTCCGGTAACGATACCGGTTCCGATGCTGCTCCCGGTAAGGACACATTAAACGTAGCATATTCTCAGGACCGTGGTACTCTTGACCCCTGCTACAACATCGGTTATGACTCCCTTAACGCTCTCCGTCTCGTTTATGAGACACTTTGGGACTGGAACTCCAAGGGCGAGCAGGAGTGGATTCTTGCAACAGGTATTGAGTATGTATCCGATACAGTATGGCACATCAAAATCAGAGAAGGCGTTAAGTTCACAAACGGCAGTGACCTGACAGCTGAAGACGTAGTGTTCTCTATTGATAAGGCCAACAATAGAAAAGGCGAGCCCGCATATCTGCCCTACCTTGACGGCGCAGCTACAAAGGTTCTTGATGAGTATACTGTAGAGTTTGTTCTTACACAGTACGATATCTCTTACATTTACAGCATGTCTTCTCTTCCCATCTTCGATAAGGAAACTTATGACGAAGAGACAATCGCACTTAACCCCATTGGTACAGGTGCATATGTTCTTGCTGACTATGTTGTAAACAGCCACATGAAGTTCACACTTCGTGAAGACGGCGGTTACTGGGGTGAGATGCCCAAAATCAAGAACATTAACTTCCACATGTACACAGAAGATGCACAGAAGACAAATGCTCTCATGACAGGCGACCTCGATATTACAGGTGTTCCTTATCAGGATGTTGAGTATGTTGAAGGACTTGGCACATATACTGTTTACAAGTCTGCTGCTTCTCAGGCCATGACACGTACACTGTACTTCAATGCTACAGAGTACTCTTCCGTTTTCTACAACAACCCTGATGCACGTAAGGCAGTAGCTATGGCTATTGATACACAGGCTATCGCAGACATCGCATACAGCGGCTTTGCAACTCCTGCAAGAATGGGCTGCTCTGTTGACTGTATCGACGCTAAGGAAGAATACTTTGATCAGGGCGTTTACGGAACAGGCTACAACCCCGAGGAAGCAAAGGCTCTTGCTGAAAAGGCAGGCATAGTCGGTAAGACAATTTCAATCAGCACAAACGGTACATCTGATGCTATCGTAACAGCTGAGCTTATCCAGGCAGACCTCGAAGCTATCGGTATCCATGTTGAGATCAACAACTACGACACCGGTTCCTGGCTGTCCGTAGCTTTCAGCCCTGCAAACGCAGGTGATTTGATTGTTGACTTTACAGCAGCACCTTCCCAGACAGTTGCTCAGAACCTCTCTTGCTGGTATCTGTACCACCTCGGCGGCGGCTACACAACATGCCCCTTCGAAGGCAAGGAGAGATTTGACCAGATCGCAGCAGTCGTTATGTCCACAAAGGATGAGACAGTTCGTGACGGCATGAACAGTGAAATGAACGTGATCCTTAACGACGCAATGCTTTGGTATAACCTCTGCGACCTTACAACAGTTACAGCTTATGCAAGCGGACTTGAAGGCTTTGAAATCATGGTTATGGGTAACATCAACTATGCAAAGCTTTCCTGGGCTAACTAATTAGATTACTCAGAACTCATGTAATTAAATATCGAGCCCCGAATTATTTCGGGGCTTGAAAGAAATTGTGCAAACTAGATTTATCCCGGCGAGAATTGTCAGTGCAGTAAATATATAGGTAAAACTATATATATATAAACCCCATTTTTATAATTATACAAGGAGGAAAAATGATGAAAAGATTAGTAGCACTGCTTTTGGTTCTTTGCATGGTATTTGCATTTGCTGCCTGTGGCGGCAACAAAGATGCAGGTTCCGATGGTGCAGCTGACGGCTCCGGCGACGCACAGACCGGTGGCGGCGATGCATCTGCAGACTCCGGCGAAGCAAAAAGAGACGACCTCAATATTGCGTATTCTCAGGATAGAGGTACTCTCAACCCCCTGTTTATGATCGGCTATGACAGCATGTATGCAATGCTGCAGGTTTACCAGCAGCTGTGGGACATCAACTCCGCAGGTGAGATGGAGTGGGTTCTTGCAACAGGTATTGAGTACGTATCCGACACAGTTTGGCACATTAAGATCAGAGAAGGCGTTAAGTTCCAGAACGGTAACCCCCTTACAGCTGAAGACGTAGTATACTCCCTCGTCTCTGCTAACTCCAGAGAAGGCGAGCCCGCTTTCCTTCCTTACATGGATATGGAGAACACAAAGGCTCTTGACGATTATACTGTAGAGTTTGTTCTCAAGCAGTATGACTTCTCCTACCTCTACAGCATGACTTATCTCCCCATCTTCGATAAGGAATCCTTTGACCCTGCAGTTGCTGCAACAACTCCCAACGGCACAGGTCCTTACGAGCTGGCTGACTACGTTGTAAACAGCCACATTAAGCTCCAGCTCCGTACAGACGGCGGCTACTGGGGTGAGATGCCCTCCATCAAGTACCTGAACTTCCTTATGTTCACAGAAGATGCACAGAAGACCAACGCTCTCCAGACAGGCGCTCTTGACATCGCAAGAGTTCCCTATCAGGATATCGAGTACATTGAAAGCGTAGGCGGCTACACAGTTGATCTCCAGAAATCTTCCAACGGCGGCGGTCGTGCACTGTACTTCAACGCAACAGAGCACTCCGACATTTTCTACAACAACCCCGATGCACGTAAGGCTGTAGCTATGGCTATTGATGCTGAAGCAGTTTGCGCAATCGCATACAGCGGCTATGCAACTCCTGCAAGAATGCTCTGCTCTACAGGCTGCATTGACACTAAGGAAGAGTACTATGATCAGGGCGTTTATGCAACAGGCTACAACCCCGAAGAAGCAAAGGCTCTTGCTGAAAAGGCAGGCCTTATCGGTAAGACACTTACAATCAGCACAAACGGTACATCTGATGCTATCGTAACAGCTGAGCTTATCCAGGCAGACCTCGAAGCTATCGGTATCCACGTTGAGATCAACAACTACGACTCCGGTTCTTGGCTGGCAGTTGCATTCGATCCTTCCAATGCAGGTGATATGCTTGTTGACTTCACAGGCGTACCTTCCAACACAATTGCACAGAACCTCTCCTGCTGGTACCTGTACCACCTGGGCGGCGGCTACACAACAATTGAGTTCGAGGGCAAGGATACTCTCGATGGTATCGCAGCTGTTGTTATGGGCGTAAGAGATGAAGAAGAGCGCGCAAAGATGAACAAGCAGATGTTTGACATTCTCAACGAGCAGCTCCTTTGGTTCGGTATCTGCGACCTTACAACTGCAACAGCATACCCCGAAGGACTTAAGGGTTATGAAGTTCAGAACCAGGGCTTCATTAACTACGGCAAGCTTTCTTGGTAATTAATACGGTTAATTCGCACAACTGAAAACACAGGCCGAAAACAGAGCTCGTAATACTCTGACAGGCAAATGAAATTTTTAGGAGGGCGGCACGGCGATTGTGCCGCCCTCTTCCCTAAAAGATATTTATAAATCCTAATAATTTAGATAAAGCCCGAAAGGAGAATTTGCATGAAGATTAAATTTGATCCGGCTGAGACAAAGGTAGCATATACCAAGAACTTACATATATTTGGACCCGAGGTACCGGTATATTCACTGCCTGTTTCACCTAAAGAGGGCTTTATCGCAGCAATGAAAAGAGAGCCTCTTTGGCAGGTTTGTGACCTTGAGTCAGAAATGTTCTGTCCCCGCGCTAATCCCGATAACGTAGCAAGAGGCTTTATTTTGGACGGAAGTGAGCATAGGCTTGGTGATAATGGCGACGGTCGTGATATGTTCGGTGTAAAATGGGAATATATCGAGCAGGCGGGCGGATGTATGGTACGTCCCGGTAATCCGCTTTTAAACGACGCCAACGAGTGGGTAGACAAGGTTGTTTGGCCTGATGTTGATTCCTGGGGATGGGAAGAAACTGCCAAAACCGCCACAGTATTCTTAAAGAGGGAATATGCAAACAGCTGCTGGTTTATGAATGGCTGGTTTGAACGTCTGCTTTCGTTTATGAACACAGAAGATGCATTGCTTGCTCTGATCGATGAAGATCAGAAGGATGCTATTAAAGCTATGTTCGACAAGCTCTCCGATCTGTACATAAAAATTGTTGATAAGTACATTGAGTATTTCCCGGATATTGACTATTTCTTTGTTCACGATGACTGGGGAAGCCAGAAGAGTCCCTTCTTCTCTCCGGAAACAGGTGCTGAGATACTTGTTCCATGTATGAGAAAGCTGACCGACCACATCCATGCAAGAGGAAAGTTCTGCGAGCTGCATAGCTGCGGAAATATCTTCAAGCAGATTGGAAATGTCTGTGATGCCGGCTGGGATACATGGAGCGGACAGCTTATGAATGACACTCAGACACTTTATGAGATGTATGGTGACAGAATCATGATGCAGGTAACACCTGATTTGTTTGATCCGTCTAAACTTACTATTGAAGAACAGCGCAAGATGGCAAGAGCCTATTGCGATAAATTCTGTAATCCTGATAAGCCTTCCATGTTCAACGGATATGGAAATGAGGTCATGACCGAGGCTTACAGAGAGGAATTATATATTCGTTCACGCATTAATTACTGCGGTTCTATTTAACTTTAACAGAAAAAATTAAAAAGGAGGAAAATTCAATGAAGCATCCGTATTTAATTAAAATCACCGACGAGGAAAACTGGCTGTTCCCCACAAAAGGCTATAATAAAGACGGCAGCATAGGCGAAGATCAGCGCACAATTGTTCTGCCTGAAGGAATGGACAGAAGATACTGCTTTACTGACTCCGTAATGCGCAAGTCAGAAGCACCGGATGGACCTTTGATGACACATGAGCATCAGCAGGGCTATGAGACATTCTTTGTAGAGTCTGCTTCCATGTATTTCTACATCAACGGTAAGAAGACTCTCGTTGAGGCAGGTAAGATCATCCACATGCAGCCCTATGAAGCACACAGCTTCATCTTCAACGGCGATGTACAGTTCCGCGGAACATTCCATGACTGGAACTGCGCAGACGATTCATTGGCAACCTCCACTCTGGAGAAGCATTATCCCGATGCAAAAAAGGACCCCGAGTTCTTCAGCCTCCTGTGCAGCAACATCGACCTTCATATGCGTGGTATCGCAGACTGTGAGGAGGTTCCCGCAGAGCAGGTTCCCAACGTAAAAGACCCCAAGAACCCCATGGCAAAGTTTGAAATCAACGGCGCAGTTCTTAAGATGATCACAGCACGTTGGGAAAACGGCGGCAAGAAGGAGATCTGGCTTGCTGAGATGGAGCCCGGCTTCTATGCAAATTGGGATGCATATCCCGGAACTCAGGATCTGTTCTATGTAACAGAGGGTAAGATCAAGTTCAAGGTATATGACGAAGAGTTTGTAGCCGAAAAGGATTGCCTCGTAAAGATACCCAAGTACGCACCCAGAAGCTTTGAAGTATTAGAGCAGGCTTCCATGTACGATGTAGGCGGCATCACACGCTGGTATGCTCTCCTTCAGGACTTCACAGCTCTTAAGAAGTATAAGCCCGAGGAGGCAACCAAGGAAGCTTATGATCAGCTTCGTGCAAAGTTTGGCTGTCAGGTTGCTGAATACGGAAAGAAATAAGCTTACATTACACAAAACAGATTTCAAGAAATCAGAAAGGAAATATTATGAGTGCACCTAAATTTGATCCCAAAGAGCTTGAGATAGTAGGTACAGTTCCGGCACAGTTTGGTATGCCCGAAATGCCCATTTATAACTATCCCTGCACAATGAAAGAAGCCGTCAAGGCAGCATACAGAAAAGAGCCTTACTGGATGATCTTCGGCATGAACATGAAGATGATGACTCCTGCTGTTAACCCTGACAACCTTGCTCGTGCATTTGCTTTTGAAGCTGAGAAGTATGAGCCTGTTGTTGACGGAACAGTTCCCGATATGTTCGGTATCGAGTGGGAGTTTGTTCCCTCTGTAGGCGGATCCATGGTCCGTCCCGGTAAGCCCTTTGCTGAGGATGCATGGGAGCTTCTCGAAAAGGTACAGTGGCCCAACCCCGATGAGTGGGACTGGGAACATAGTGCTGCGGTAAACAATCCCAGCTCATATATGGATCCCAACAACTATAACCTTATCGGATTCCTGAACGGCTGGTTTGAACGTCTCATCTCCATGATGGACTTTGAGAATGCTCTTATGGCTCTCTACGATGAGGACCAGAAAGAAGCTATCCACCAGTTCTTTGATAAGCTTACAGATCTGTACATAAATATCTTCGGTCATTATATTGATGCATATCCCGAGCTGGACGGCTTCTCCATCCATGATGACTGGGGCTCTCAGAAAGAGACATTCTTCTCTCCTGCACTTGCTGAAGAGATGATCGTTCCCTATATGCGCCGCCTGACAGATTATCTCCACTCCAGAGGTAAGACCTGTGAGCTGCATTCATGCGGTCAGAACTTTAAGCAGATCCCCAACTACATCAAGGCCGGTTGGGACTCCTGGTTCCCTCAGGTAATCGTTGATACCCAGAAGGCATTTGAAGAGTACGGCGATCAGATCATTATCGGTGTTGACCCTCAGATCGACCCCACAGGCAAGACAGATGATGAGATGCGTGCTCTTGCAAGAGAATTTGTAGATAAATATATGCAGCCCGGTAAGATGGCGTTTTTCCATTACACCCTTGATTGCTGTACACCTGCGTTTACCGAGGAGCTTTATTCTTACTCCCGTAAAAAGTGCAGCGGCGAGCTGTAAACAAAAAAATCCCCCTTACGGTGACGTAAGGGGGATTTTCGCTATTTTGAAGAGAGTACGGAGCAAAGAGGAACGGATAGCGCGTTGGCTGCCATTTGGGACTGGTGCTCGATTGTGATCTGTTTGCCGAAATCTATCCAGTCGAAATATGATGTGAGCAAACCGGTTGATGTGAATATAAATGAAAATGCGTATGCCTCGGGGTCTGCCTCCAAAGGTCGGTTTGCGGCAAATTTCTTAGCAAGGGTACCTATCGCTGCTCCAAATTTGCGCATAAAACCACCGTCTTTAAAATAAGGATAGACAGTATTGAATTTATCGATATTCTCGTTAACCATCGCGTTTGTTGCAAGAATGAACTCAGCAGGCTTGAAATCCTTGCTGCTGAGTATGCCCGCTGATACAAGCCTTGCGATATATGCATTTATGGTCAGTGTTTCGATGTCTGAGAAGGCATCTTCTACGGATTTGTAATGCATATAAAAGGTTTTTCTGTTTATCATGGCGGTCTGGCAGAGCTCGGTTATGGATATGTCAGACAGATGTTTGATTTTGAGTAGTTCTATAACGGCAGAGTGGATAATGCGTCGTGTTTTTACGATGCGTATGTCGGTCGTTTTTGACATTAAATCATAATCAATAAAAGACATTTTTTGTTCCCTTTTACTATAATATTTCGACGTTATTCCTAAAAGTGTTACTTATTCCACAAAGGAAAAATTATTGCCCTTTGTGGAAAAGGTTGGCCTGATTTAAAATAATTATACCAATAAAATATGTAAAAGTACAGTTTGACACAGCAGATTTTCTGATAAAACAGAATAAAAGAAGCATAAACAGTTGCATTTAAATAAAAGAAAGGATGATACGAATGATTAAAGACTATCCTTTGGATATTACACGAGTTCCCTTCAGCAGACGGACTGCAGGGTGCATGATTTTCTGTGAAGAAAATGGAGCACAGCTCGATGCAGATAACGGACTTTATCTGTCACAGAATGTAGAAAGTGTGCTTATGGGCGGCGCTCAGTTCCTGCGTAATAAGAACTATCTTCTTATCACTCCTGTTCTCGGTGCAGAGCCTGTTGAATATACATATTCTGCAACAATGTCCAAAATCACCATTAAAGCTGATGCGGGCATTATTGAAATTACATTTGACCGTGACCGCGGAATGCGTATAAAGGCAGATAAACTCGGTATTCGCCTTACCGCAAAGATGGGCTTCGGCGATGTTGCTGCACTTAACGGTACTGCAGCAAAGATCGAGATGGACACAGGCGTGTTCAACATCGTTCCCAAGGTAGGCACGATCACCGTAGATTCCCACTACGATCTCCTCATGTACAGATATTCAGATCCCGTAATCGAGCTTATTCCCGATGACGGCAAGCTGGAAGTTACCGTATATGACAGAACCTATGATCCCGGCATGGAGCAGACCGGCACATTTGAAGAGTGCGTTGCTGCTATGGAAGAGGATCTGAATGCGTTTGCAGATATTCTTGTAGATGTTCCTGACGGACTGGAAACTCTGATTTACGGCCTCTGGATCGCAGAAAAGCCCTTCCGCGAGACTATAGATATGTATCCTTCCAATGTGGTTACAGCCGTATATCCAATCGCAAAAGAGCAGCCCATTCTGGCCCTTCCCTTTAAGTGCACAAAAAAGGCTGCAGAGCTTATTACGAACTTTGGCGAGTATACAACAAAGCAGGGTCTTGTTCCCGAGTATGTAAAGAGATCCATGGAGCTTTTCCAGACTGTGGGCATGGATTACGGATATGCAGCTCTTGATCTTCTGGACAAGGGCGATGTAAGCGGTGAAGATGCCGCCAAGATTTATGACTTCCTTGCTACAGTTAACAGATGGTGGACAAATAACCGCACAAACGACGGCGGAATCAGCTTCTTCTATGCATACAACTTTGAGTGCGGCAACTTAAAGAGCAGCACGATTAAGATGGGTACTCCCGCCATAACTCCCGACCTTATGACAAGAATGATCCTTCTTGCACAGGCCCTTGCGGCATACGCTGAAAAAATCGGTGCAGAGAGTGCGGCAGCAGTCTGGAAAGAAACAGCTGACGCCCGTTACCGCTTCCTTATGGAAAAGCTGTGGAAGGACGGAAAGTTTGTCTGCATGCTGGCTGACGGAACAGAGTATGAAAGCGACAGCGTAATGTGCTGTGCACCCATCATGCTCGGCAAGACACTTTGCGCAGACGCAGCAAAGGCAGTTGCAGATACAGTTGTCAACAAGTTCCTGGTTCCCGGAAAGGGCATCACTGTTGAAGCAGGCGAAGAGGATATCGATACTGTCACAATGTCTCTCATTATTTCCGGTCTTGCAGATGCAGGCTTTGCAGCTGAAGCAAAGGCTGCTGCGGATGCGGTAATGGAATTTATTGCAGAGAACGGACTTTATGCGGAATATTCCGCTGTGACAGCACCCGAAAAGCGCTGTGCAGCACTTTATCAGCCTGTTGCCTGTGCAGCTGTTCTTGCAGCTGTATCCAAGACCCTGTAAAGGAGGTTTGCGTCTATGTTTGGAACTCATGAAAAATTTAATCTTCAGAGACCTGCTTACGGTCGTGAAGGTTCGGGCTTTTTCCTCTATGAAGATTTTTATAACCATCTTCTCCGTCTGACCTGCTACAAATCAGGTGAGATGATAAGCAGAAGCGGATTCCAGTTTGACCTTAAGCTGTTTGCAGACGGTCAGGAGCAGGAATATACATATTTTGCAGACGAAGGATCCCTCAGACTTGACTGTGACAAGGGATATGCAGAGATCGCCCTCACAGCAGAGGATCACCTCCGCATCAGAGGTACCGCAAGCCTGCACCTGTGCCTCCGTCCTGCTATCCCCGAAGAGGGGACAAGCGCATGCCGCGGTGTATATCAGATGGCAAACGGTGATTGGGAAGGTGCTTTCGGCAAGTTTGGCATGCTCCGCCTGAGAAAGCTGGCAGGCGACATGAAAGTTGTTGCTCCCTGGAATTCCGAAAAGGGTATGTACGACGAGGTAACATTTGTGTTCGAGTCGGATGGCGGCGTTTACGAAGCAGCCGTATTTGAGGACATGACTGAGTTTACGCAGCTGCCCGACACATTCGATGCGTTCGACGATGTTGTTGCAAACAACAAAAAATGCTTTGCGGAATTCAAGAAGAATTACAGAAATGTTCCCGATGAATATAAAGAGACAGCAAATTACTGCATGTGGCAGATCTGGTCTCATAAGTGCAAGGCAGTTGGCGGCTTCAAAGAGCCCATGATCTTCATGCACCTGCATTGGATGATCATTGCGGTTTCCTGGCAGCAGACCTACAATGCAATGGCAACTCTGAACAACGCCAAGGAAGCAAAGAGACTTATTGGAACCATGTTCGAGCATCAGGATCCCGATACAGGCGCTCTGCCTTTCGGCGTCAGCTACTACGGCGGCGGAAAGGGCGGCACACCTCAGCCCCCGTTCCAGGGGCTTGGCTTTGCATTCCTGTTTGACCAGTTCGGCGATGACCTGTTCACATACGATGAAGCTGTTAAGCTCTATCCAAAGGTGAAGAAGTGGGTAGAATTCTGGCTCACAAACCGCAGCGCAGGCCGCGGAGACGATGTTACAGCAATTCTCTCCTCTCATGAGTCCGGCTGGGACGATGCATCCATCTTCAATGATGGCTTCCCCGCAGCAAACCCGGACGTTATGTCCTTCATCATTCTCTGCATGGAAGCTCTTTCCAAGCTTGCAAAGAGCAGCCATCAGTACGCTGCATCCGAAGAGTGGGCGTCAAGAAGCAAGAAGCTCCTTGACACGCTCGTAAACGAGTTCTGGGATGGCGAAAAGTTTATTACACGCGTAAACGGAAAGCCTGTTGAGAGTATGAGTGCTGTTTGCTATGAGCCCATTATTCTCGGAAAGCGTCTGCCTCAGCACATTATCGACACGGTTGCCGAAAAGCTGACAGATGAAAAGACGTTCCTCAGCCCCTACGGCATCACAGGTGAGTCTATGATGAGCCCCTTAAGCGGCTACGGAAACAGATTTATCCTCGGCAGATGCGTAGCTCCTCTTAACATGCTCCTCTCCCTCGGTCTTTGCCTTGCAGGCAAGAAGAAGGAAGCGGAAAAAATCGCTCGCCGCTTCTGCGACCGTATTAAGGAAAAGGGCGTCATTCTGGGCTTCGCTCCTTATGATTACTATCCTCTCACAGGCGAAAAGGTACCAGACCTTGTAGACTTTGAGGATGTTCCCGTTCCTTCTGACGGCTGGCCCTGGTCCGGCTGGAGTGCATGCAACACAATGATCATGCTTTCCCACGTTATTCCTGAGGGTATGAAGGAAGAATAAACCATCACGTAAGTATATAATTAAAGGAGGATAATGAAATGGCAAAGAACCCTTACCTTATTAAGATTACTGATGAAGAGAACTGGCTGTTTCCCACAAAGGGCTACAACCCTGACGGATCTATCTCAGAAGATCAGCGCACAATTGTTCTGCCTGAGGGAATGGACAGAAGATATTGCTTTACAGATTCTGTAATGCGTAAGACACAGCTGGATGGTGACGGCCCTGTAGGTCTCCACGAGCATCAGCAGGGTTATGAGACTTTCTTTGTAGAGTCTGCTTCCATGTATTTCTACATCAACGGCAAGAAGACTCTTGTAGAAGCAGGAAAAATCATCCACATGCAGCCCTATGAAGCGCACAGCTTCATCTTCAACGGCGATGTACAGTTCCGCGGAACATTCCATGACTGGAACTGCGCAGATGATTCTCTTGCAACCTCCACTCTGGAGAAGCATTATCCCGATGCAAAGAAGGATCCCGAGTTCTTCAGCCTCCTGTGCAGCAATATCGACCTTCACATGCGCGGCCTTGCAGACTGTGAGGAGGTTCCCGCAGAGCAGGTTCCCAATGTAAAAGACCCCAAGAACCCCATGGCAAAGTTTGAAATCGACGGCGCAGTTCTTAAGATGATCACAGCACGTTGGGAAAACGGCGGCAAGAAGGAAATATGGCTTGCTGAGATGGAACCCGGCTTCTATGCGGAGTGGGACGGCTACCCCACAACACAGGATCTGTTCTATGTAACAGAGGGTAAGATCAAGTTCAAGGTATATGACGAAGAATTTGTAGCAGAAAAGGATTGTCTCGTTAAGATCCCCAAGTATGCACCTCGTTCCTTTGAGGTTCTTGAGCAGGCTTCAATGTACGATGTAGGCGGCATCACACGCTGGTATGCTCTTCTTCAGGACTTCACAGCCCTTAAGAAGTTTAAGCCCGAAGAGGCAACCAAGGAAGCCTTTGACGAGATGAGAAAGAGATTTGGCTGCCAGGTTAAAGCATACGGCAAAAAATAAATTACGATTATTCGATTTTTTCTTATTGTGCCTTTTGGCAGATGGAGCCGCCGTTCCCCGGGCGGCTCTATCTGCAACAATAAGAGTTTGAAGTGAGGGAGAAAATAAATGGCAAAGAATAATTATAGATCTCTGTCTGACGGCAGTGTTTTGGGAGTTCTTATCAGGTTCTCTATTCCATTTTTGTTGTCAGGCTTTTTACAGATGGCGTATTCATCTGTTGATGTGTTCTTTCTTGGAAAATTTGCCTCTGCAGCTGCTGTTTCAGGTGTTTACCAGGGCTTGATGATAAATGCCGTTATAACCGGAGTTGCCATAGGTTTGGCATCAGGTGGTACGATACTGTTAGGACAATATGTCGGAGCAAAGGAAGACAAGAATGCAGCCAAAGCATTGGGAAATCTGATTGTTATCGCAGTCGTCGCTGCGGCAATTACTATGGGAGTACTGTTTGCTTTCGGTAAGGGTATTATAAATCTTATGCAGGTTCCTGTTGAAGCTGTAGGGGAAGCATGGGATTATCTGTTTGTATGTACTTGCGGAATCTTTTGCGTTCTTGGCTATAATGTCGTAAGTTCTGTTTTAAGAAGTCTGGGCGATTCTAAAGCCCCATTTATATTTGTTCTTATCTCCTGTATTGCCAATATTATTCTTGACTATGTATTTGTCGGAATATACCATATGTCTGCAAAGGGTGCTGCTCTTGCAACTGTCATGGCACAGGGCTTGAGCTTTGTTCTTGCGCTGATTTATTTGAAAAGAAAAGGACTTCCATTTGAATTTCACGTAAGTGATATGGTTCCAAAGAAGAACACGATACTGGCTGTAATGAAGCTTGGTGTACCCATTACATTACAGAGTCTGCTCAACAACTTTTCTTTTATGATCTCGAGTGCAATTATAAATACTATGGGAGTTTATGTTTCTGCAGCGGTAAGTATAGTAGGAACCATCACAGGTCTGAGCATGGTAATTCCGCTGTCCTTAAGCTCTTCAATTTCTGCTATTACAGCGCAGAATATCGGTGCGAAAAAGCCTGAAAGAGCTGTAAAGACATTAAAATACGGAATATTAATAAGCCTTGTGTTTGCAATTCCGTTTATTATCTTAGTAGCAATTTGGCCTGAGGCATTGGTAAAAATCTTGAATAACGACCCGAATGTTATAGTGGAGAGTGTGCGCTATCTTTATCCGTTTTCATGGGATTGTCTGTTTGTATGCTTTGTTTTCTGCTTCAACGGATTTTTCAATGGCTGCGGAAAGACAATGTTTGCGATGCTTCAGGAGGGCTTATCGGCTTTCCTCGTAAGAATACCTGCAACATATCTGTTTAAGGTGCTGATAGAAAATGCAACTATATTCCACGTCGGACTGGCCACGCCGCTGGCATCATTTGCTTCTGCTGTTGCGTGCTTGATTTATTTCAGAGCCTGCTTTACAAAAGAGAAGCTCGAGAGACTTCAGCCAATAGGCTGAGCTTAAATACATGGCAGAAACTGATTGAAAGAATTATCTGTTCAATAAACAGCAAACGCCCTTCACAAAAAGGGTGTACCCGAAAAGAAAACATAAGCTTAAAAAGAAACCCTTTGCCCGTAAACATCGTTATCAAAGCTCGTAAGACATACAGTATTACAGCGCTTTTCTGCCTCGTTTACGAACAAAAACTATCTTTTTAAGTGCAAGCAGTTTTGCCACAAGCTATTCGAGATAGAAACAGCTTATAAAAATCCGCCAATACTGGTATGTATTGGCGGATTTTTTAAGTTGCATTATAGCCGAATAGATAAAGGCAAAACCTTATGTTTTCTTATCGGGTACACCCTAAAGTGAAGGGCGTTATTTTTTATAAAATACCTGTTATAAAAATTTCAATGCCTATAATAATAAGTATGGCGCCGCCGAAAACAGATGCCTTTCCTGCAAATTTTGTTCCGAACTTTTTACCGAGGAACAGACCAACCGTGCAGATGATAAATGTTACGATCGCGATAATAAGACAGCTTAAAAGCGCCATAACAAGGTCGTATTCCGCAATGGTAAAGCCTACGGACAGCGCATCTATGGATGTTGCAACGCCCTGCACAAGAAGAGCAGAAGCGCATACAGCGCAGCTTTCATTCTCGGCGTCCTTGTTTTTAATGCCTTCGATAAGCATCTTGCCGCCGATAAAGCAGAGAAGGATGAGTGCTATCCACGGAATAAGCTTTTCAAAAGCGGTGAAATACTGAACTATGGTATGAACGCAGACCCAGCCGATAAGGGGCATAAGGAACTGGAAAAATGCAAATACTCCTGCGATAAGGCACATTCTGTGCTTTTTCATTTTCGGCTCATTGAGACCGTTTGCGAGTGAGACTGAGAAAGCGTCCATGGCGAGACCTGCGCCAAGGAGCATGCTCGTTAAAATAAAACTTATACTGCCCAATTATAGCCCTCCGAAATATGTAATGTGGAAAGAAATTTTAGCACTCCACTCTTGTTTTGTCAACGAATATTGCGGTTTCGGATTTTGTGTGGTAATGTTATATTGAAATAATGTGTATAAGTGAGGGCACCATGAGAGATAATTTTGGACGCGAAATTACCTATTTGCGCCTTTCAGTTACGGAACTGTGTAATTTAAGATGCCGATACTGTATGCCTGAAGACGGTGTGTGCAAAAAGAGCCATGCCGATATGCTTACGGAGGATGAGATGGTGACTGCTGCAAAAGCAGCGGCAGCTCTGGGCATAACAAAGATACGAATTACAGGCGGTGAGCCTCTTGTAAAGCGGAATATTCTGTCTATCTGTGAGAGAATCTCCGATATCGAAGGCATAAATGAGCTGTGTCTTACCACCAATGGAACTCTTCTTAAAGAATTTGCAGTGCCGCTTAAAAAAGCGGGAGTATCAAGACTTAATATCAGCCTTGACACATTGGATCCTGAGAAATTTGCGCATATAACCAGAAGAGACGGTTTCGAAGCTGCTGCCGAGGGCATCAGAGCTGCGGTTGAAGCGGGTTTTGAAAAGATAAAAATTAATGCTGTTCTTATCGGCGGATTTAATGATGACGAGATAGTTTCACTCGCGGAGCTTACAAGGAAGTATCCTGTGGATGTCCGCTTTATTGAGCTTATGCCCATGTACGACAGCGGAGATTTCAAGCAGGATGCTTACCTGCCTGTTGACGCAGTTATCGAAGAGCTGGGAAGTATGGAAAAGCTTCCCGGAAACGGCGGCGTTGCAGACCTTTACAGACTTCCGGGAGCTTTGGGAAATATCGGTCTTATAAGCGCAGTAAGTAACCACTTCTGCGGAAGCTGCAACAGAATAAGACTTACGGCAGATGGCAAAATAAAACCATGTCTCCATTCCGATGTTGAGTTTTCAGTAAAGGGACTTGACTTTGAGGGGATGAAGGCGCAGATGGAAACTGCAATTTTGGGTAAACCTGCCTGCCATGATCCCCTGTCGGCAAAAGAGAGAAGTCATGCAGGACGAAATATGAACCAAATCGGAGGTTAGAAGGTAATGAGTGATTTTACACATTTTAATGAAGAGGGCAGAGCAAAGATGGTAGACGTGGGCGAAAAGCCCCAAAGCCACCGCACAGCCGTTGCCGCAGCCCGAGTTCTTGTAAACCCCGATACTTTTGCCCTTATAAAAAGCGGCGGCATGAAAAAAGGTGATGTTCTCACCGTTGCACAGGTTGCAGGAATCATGGGCGCCAAGAAAACCCCCGATATAATCCCAATGTGTCACCCTGTTATGATAAACGGAATTGATATGAATCTGTCGCTCAACGAGGAGCTTTGCTGTGTTGAGATAGAGGCAAGTGTGTCCTGCGGCGGAAAGACGGGGGTTGAGATGGAGGCGCTGTCAGCTGTATCAACAGCGGCGCTTACAGTTTATGATATGTGCAAAGCTGTGCAGAAAGACATTGTAATAAGTGATATTCGCCTTATTTCCAAGACAGGCGGAGTGCACGGCGATTTCCGCAGAAAGGAAGATTAAAAATGGAATTTAAAGCGGCTGTAATAACAGTAAGTGATAAAGGCTCAAAAGGGGAGAGAGTGGACACAAGCGGTCCTGCCCTTTGTAAAATGCTTGAAAACAACGGCTGGGAGATAGTATATACAACCATCATCCCCGACGATTTTGAGACAATCAAGACAGAGCTTATGCTCTGCGCAGATGAGAAGAAAATACCCCTTGTTCTTACAACAGGCGGTACAGGCTTTTCTCCCCGCGATGTAACACCCGAGGCAACAATGGCAATTGTAGAGCGCCCCACACCGGGCATCCCCGAGGCGATGAGAGCGGAGAGCCTTCGTATCACACCCAAAGGATGCTTATCGCGCAGCGCTGCAGGCATCCGCGGGCTTACCCTTATCGTTAACCTTCCGGGAAGTGAAAAAGCCGCCAAGGAGAATTTAAACGCCGTTATCGGGGCACTCAAGCACGGCATCGAGATGCTTTACAGCGGCGGTTCTGCCGACTGTGCAAAGTAAGGAGGGGGTTAAGTGAAAAAGATACCCCCTTCAATAGATGCATGGCTGAAAGAGGCAAAGCAAGACCCGACTGCCGAGAAGATCGGCATGTACTTAGTCCACAACGGAACAGTAAGAAAAAGCCCTAAAGCGCAGGTGCGCGAGGGAAAACAGAATCTCGGTCAGGTAGAGGGGCTTTACTTTGAGTACGATGAGGAAAAGGTTGAAAAAGCCGTACAGGAGACTTACAAAAGAGAGGGCATTTACTATATCCGCACATGGCTCAATTCGGGAGAGCTTGAGGTCGGCGACGATATAATGTATGTCCTCATCGGCGGTGATATCCGTCCCCGTGTTGTGGATGCACTCCAGTTTTTGGTTGGAAAAATCAAAAATGAGTGCGTTGTTGAAAAAGAGCATATAAAGTAATTAAAGACCTTCTGCTTTAGGCGCCTAAAGCAGAAGGCCATTTTGCTGTGATGCATAATGTGTTGGTGCTCTGTAGGGGACGATGCCAACATCGTCCCATTGTTATCATGTCAGAAATTTTGTATCTTATCATGTCTCCGACGGCATACTTTCTTACTTGTCTAAGAAAGTATGCAAAGAATGACACATAGGGGATACCACTATGTGTCCCTGCGGCTCAAACATGGTGTGACGGGGTGTTCCCGTCGCTGGGCTCGCCGCATACCTAACGTTTATCAATGTTGCTGACCGCCATGTCGTTGCTTTCAGAATTATACATAGGTGCGTTGTAGGGGAGGGCCTCTGTGCCCTCCCGTTTTATTTTGTATTTTGCTATCTCACTCTCAACTCCCAAAAGGCAACAGCACTTGCTGCTGCAACATTCAAGGAGTCCACACCGTGGCTCATGGGGATTTTTACGGTGTAGCTGCAGCCGTCTATGGTGCTTTGGGAAAGTCCGTCGCCCTCCGTGCCCATGATGATCGCAAGTTTATTCTCATTGCGCAGCTTTTCATCGTCAATGCTGACAGAATCATCACTCAAAGCCATGGCGGCTGTTTTAAAGCCCATGGCGTGCAGCATTTCAAGTCCTCCCTCGGAGAGCTTGGGGATATACGTCCAGGGGACCTGAAAAACCGTGCCCATGCTTACTCGGACAGCTCTGCGGTTTAAGGGGTCGCAGCAGGTGGGAGTAAGCAGGACTGCGTCCATATTTAAAGCTGCGGCGCTGCGGAAAATCGCTCCGATATTTGTGGTGTCCACAACGCCCTCAAGTATGCACACGCGGCGCATACCACGGCACAATTCCTCTGCGTTTTTAAGAACCGGTCTGCGCATAGCGCATAAAATTCCCCGGGTAAGCTCATATCCTGTGAGCGATGCCAGCACATCGCGGGCGGCTGTGTAAACAGGCACATTGCACCGCTCGATTATCTCCTTTGCCTGCCCCTCGATGTGTCGTCGCTCCATGAGAAGGGAAAGAGGTTCAAAACCATTATCAAGCGCTGTCTTTATGACCTTTGGACTTTCGGCTATGAATATGCCCTTTTCAGGCTCAAGCTTGTTGCGGAGCTGTGCCTCTGTGAGCTTGGAAAATACAGCGAGCTCGGGCGTGGAAAGGTCTTTGATTTCGATGATATTCGCCATGGAAACTCCTTAGTTTGCTTCGGAAAGCTTGTCACTTTTGGTGAGTTCTCTGTCCAGCTCGTAAAAGATCTTTATCATGTTGATAAATTTCATAACCAGCTTGCCATCGTCAGGGTAGCAGCGGTAAATTGTATTGCCCCTCTGTACTTCAAGATACTTGCCGGGGGAGAAGGGCAGGGAAGGCACATTGGCAATGGAAATGTCAAGGTCGACAGCTTCTCCTCTCATGGTGCCGTTTATGTTGAAGCCTGCAGGGGAAAGTGTCACGATGCCCCGCCCTGCCTCGGTGAATTTGTTGGTTTTCTCGTCAATCATGCAGATTTTTGCACTTGCAGAAAGTGTATTGCTGACGCCGTCTCTGATCTTATCTTTAAGCTCTGTATAAATAAGCTTGCTCCAATCGGAAACATAGCGTATCTCCTGACCGACGGAGCCTGTTTTGTGCATGAATGCGTATGCGTCAAAGCTCTGTTCATAGCCGCAGTTTGTGCAGCAGAGCTTGTTTGTCTCTTTGGAGACAATGGTGAACTCGGATTTGCAATGGGGGCACATGTATAAAACGTGCTCTAAGCCGCGTATATCGGAGTTATTTGCGTATTTTATGCGCAGCTCCTCCTGCTCACGGTAGGCGTCAAACAGGATGGCATTCTCTGTTTTTTCGCGAATTTCGGAAATATCGGCATTTGCAAGCTCCTCTTTGGTGAAAAGCTTGTAAACGTCCATATAAGTGCGACCCGGGCGGAAGCCCTTTGTCCACTTGGGCATGGCAAAGTATGTACCGCTCGTTCTGGCGACGTAAATATCTGCTTTGAGCCACTTTAAGAACTTATATGTAGCGGCAGGAATAGGTGTGGAAAGTCCGTCCTCACACATAAGGCCTGCAGGGTAAATTACCAAAGGCTGACCTGCATCGGTAACGGCTTTCATAAGCTTCATGTCTTTGATAGATGTCTGGAACTGCTGCTTGGGGATAACACCCATTTTATCCATAAAACCTTTTACGGGCAGGGTGCTGTAAAATGAATTGCTTATAACAAAGGTCATAGGGCGCTTTGTCATACCGATGAGGTTTACAAAGTCCAATGACGCCTGATGGTTTGCGATAACGACAAAAGGACCGTCCACTTCCTTTATCTCATTGCGCAGGATCTTGCGTCTGAACATGAGCTTTGAAACGAGCCATGATACAGCCTGTGCCGTACGGTAGTAAAAAAGTCTGGGTTTATTGTAGTTCATAGGATCTCCGCCTCTATAATGGAGAGTATACCACACAATACGATAAAAACAAATGATACTTGATTTACAAGTGGTAAACAAAAAGCCTTTGGACTAAAATCCAAAGGCTTTTTGTGGTTATTTGGGGTAAGAAGCCGGCACGTGCTACGGTGGCAAGGTCCTGGGGGGTGTACTTAAAACGATAAACTTCTTTGGGGGCGACAGCGGTGATTTCGTCTGTCATGCAAATCATCCTTTTTCGTTTTTACAAAAATACGCTTAAATCCAACTCGCGGCTTAAAATTTCAAGAGCATTTACACCGGCGAGGCTGTTGCCCTTGCAGTCTAAGGCGGGGGAGAATACTCCGATGCCCATTTTGCCGGGGACAACGCCCATAATGCCGCCGCCTACGCCGCTTTTAGCGGGGAAGCCGACCCTTAGAGCAAATTCGCCCGAGCCGTCGTACATTCCGCAGGTCATGAGTATTGCGTTTACATATTTGCAGTATTTGGGATCGAAAAGCTGCTCGCCTGTCAGAATGTCCTTGCCTTTGTTTGAGAATACGGATGCGATGCGGGCAAGGTCTGCGCAGGTCGCTTTTACAGAGCAGGCACGGAAATAGCAATCCACCACGTCCTCAATGTTGTCGTTTATCATGCCGTAAGCTTTCAGCATATAGCCGAGGGCGCGGTTTTTGTTGCCCGTTGCCTTTTCAGATGCGTAAACCGCCTCATCGATATCCATATTGGGATTTGCGGCGATCTTGCGTGTAAACTCCAACAGACGGTCAAATTTGTCGCGGTAGGTATCGCCTTTTATAAGCGTGCACAGGGCGATGGAGCCTGTGTTTATCATGGGGTTTATATTCGCGCTGGTAAGTGCCTGATCGCTGTAGTTGAAAGCGTCAAAGGGCTTGCCCGTTGCCTCAACTCCAACAAGGTCGTGAACGGCCTGTATTCCACTATCAAAAAGGGCCATAAGGAGGATCAGCGGTTTTATAACGCTCTGCATGGTGAACTCAGCGTTGCAGTCGCCTGCAGAAAACTGCTGACCGAAATGAGTCAGCACATAGATGCCGAATTTACTCGGATCTGCCTTGGCGAGCTCCGGTATATAGTTTGCAACCGCGCCTTCTTCTGTGTAGTGTGCGCAGCTTTTTATAATATCGTTAAGTAAAGCGTTCATACGTTTCTCCTTAAAACAGCTTTTTGGAAATATATGCTGTTATAAATATAATACTAAATCATCGCAGTAGTGTGTTGTCAAATATTTTTTCAGAAACGGTGAAACCGTGAAGGTTAAAGCGTTGTGTGGGCAACTTGAAACGCACCTGAGACATCTGATGCATCCTGTTGTATCATTTGCCGGACAGCATTCTCTGCATATTCCGCAGTTTACACAGGATGATTTTGTGATTTTAACGCTTGCTCTGCTGCGCCAGCCCGGGAAAATGTTTGCGTAAAGACTTTTTGGCGTTTTGGGAATTGAAACAGTACGAGGCGCTTTTATACGCTCGAAAACAGGTAAAAAGGCAGCTTCATCAAAATCAGTATTTCCCTGCAAAAAGGTATGGCCGGTTGGAACATATACTCCTGCTATAACATTTCCGCGCACAAGCTTTTGAGCTTCAAACAGCACCCGTCCGTAAGAAATACGACCATAGGATGCAATCAGTACAATATTGGCTGCATTTAGCTTTTTTAAAAAAGCTTTGACGGGCGCAGGGATATTTTGGCAATACACGGGAAACACGACAATGGCGGTATCGCCATGCGGTATGGTGTCACGGCATATCGTATTTACCGGGACAGACAACATGCTGCTGAAATAATCTGCGATAGCAAGACTGTGTCCGCTGCCTGAAAAACAAAAGATGCTTGTCATATGCTGTCACCCAGAAATTCTTTCATAATGGCGCACTCGGGTACCTCGTCAAGTGAAAATCCGAGCAGCTGTTCCATTTCGTACATCATACTTTCTTTTGATCTGCTGCTGACTTTGCCTGCGAGAGCAAATTCAAGGGCGCTGAAGGGGATCATTTTGCTCTGACAGTAATAAAAGCGGCGAAACTGGGAGTTGTCTTTGCACTTTTCGATTTTGCAGCTTGTGTGCAGGGCTTTGTTTTTGTTGTCAGGTGAGACCCAACCGCACTCGTTTATCAAAATGTTTTTGACTTTGTCCCAATCATAGTTTCCGTCACAGATTTCGTCAAAGTCGAAATGGACAAAAGCGGGGACTTTGCCTGTGCGTGATGAGCTGCGAATGCTCTGCTTCAAAGGCAAAAGCAACTGCGGTACTTCGTGTATGGCGTTGGTGATATTTGTTACGAGCTCACTTTCGTAGCCGCTGAGTTTTTTAACAATGCTGTCACCGTGAGCAAGTTGTTTCATAGTCATAAGTGTCTGAAACTGCCCCTGCTTCAGCGGTGGCCTGAAAGTAAGCACTCTGCCTGTGTTGAACAAAAACGTAAGAAATTTACTGTTTGCAAATCTGTATGCAACAGGCGGCGCGATGTGGTTATAGTACAGACCCAGCATTTGCGCAGGCTCGTTGCCTGCTGCAAAATACGGAACGTTGTTTTCGATAAGGTCGGGGTAAAACAGCACATATGCAAGGGAAGGACAGGCGCAGGTATTGCCGCTTAGAGAGTACAGCTTTCTGTATATTTTTCGCAGATCATCGTCGTTTAAAGCACGGGAAATAAATTTAACATCTTTGAATATAGCTTTTGCTCTTTCAATGCTCTCTTTTGCGGAATTTGACATAAATGGGATTTCCCATGTCAGCGCCAGAACACGAAGACCCAAAATCTTTGAAAGGTAATAGAGCAAGAAAGACGAGTCTTTGCCGCCTGTATAAAACAGGGCAATGTCAAAGTCGGAGGTTTCGCAGCGGGGAATATGATGAACGATGGGGACAATGCTTTTCAGATCTTTTACAGCGTCTGCTGTCTGGCACATGGGACAAAGTCCGTTTTCGTCAAATTCAAGACCGGGTATCATAAAGTCGTTAGCACAGCAATTTTTGCAGAAAACAGCCTCGGAAAAGCTTTTGGGAATCCTTCGTAATGAATCCTCGGTGACTACCTGTACACCCAAAAGAGAGCCAAGATATTTTTTCTCAGCAGCAGATAAGCTGCATGGCAGATTTGAAATTACGGAGACCTGCTTTTTTGACAGATAAACAGTATTTTTAAACATGTTTTTGCTGTTACGAAGTCCGTAATAATATAGATTTTTGCCCTCGAGAACCCATCTGCTTTGAAGATGATATGTCATAGCGGTCTCCTTTCTGTGAGTTTTTACATAGTTATCATAACACAAACTGTATTGCAGAACAACAAAACCTCCGTACACAGTACGGAGGTTTTCGTTTTGCTTATCTTACAGGAGTGCCGCAGTTGCCGCAGAAAGCCTGACCGGGCTTTAATGTGTTGCCGCAGTTTCTGCAGAAGAGAACTGTAGGCTCGTTGTCTTCTTCTGCAGGAGGTGTGACACTTGCATAGGGAATGTCACACTCGGAGGGGTTGGGAGCGGGTTCTGATGCCTTGGGAGCCTGTGCGGGAGCTGTGCCATCAGGTTTTGTCTCCAGCCAAACTATTGTGTTGCGGCAGAGATTTAAAAGACCGAAGCCCATGAGCATGATGCCGCAGAAGCTCTTTAAAAGGGAACCGATTTTGTCAAGGTTGTTGGCAGCTGTGCGGGAAGCACTTGCAGCTTCTTCGGCGTTGTTGCTGACGTATGTATAGAAGTCAGTTCCGAAGGTTGCATAACCGGAGTCATAGCTGTAAGGTGCGCTGGAAGCGTTGTTTGTGTTGCCGCCGAAGGCACCGAAGATAACCAGCAGACCGCAGAGGAACATAAGTGCGCTGATGATCATGGCAATAAATGAAATTGTGCGTTTGTTCATTGTTTGTCTCCTTTGAATTTTGATATGGCTGATTACCAATTAAAGTACTATAAATGTGCAGGTGGCAGGTGCAAATTCTATTGTGCCTGCAGAGACGGCTTCGCCGCAAAGGCAGGGCAGCTCGTCATTTTCGCCGAGGATGAGATCCTTGCCGTTTAAGGTCATAACTCTGCTGCGGATTCCGTCACGTCCTGCGAGAGTGTAGCGAACAGCATCTTTGGGCAGCTCTGCTGTTGTGGTCTCTGTTCTGGAGTTGTTGATGACCAGATATACACAGCCCTCTTCACCGTCTTTACGGGAGTGGCAGTATACGTGTGCGCCCTCCTGAAGCGCTGTGCCGCTGTTGTATACTGTCTGTCCCATTAGGCGTGTCCACAGAAGGACCGCAAAGTAGTTTGGACGGGGCATATAGTTATGATGGTCAAGAAAACCGTAGTCGGAAGAGGCAAGGGTGTTGTGGAAGATGATGCCGTCTGTAATCGTGCAGAACTCACCAAGCTCATTCAGGGTGCGGAAAACATCAAGGTATGTGGATGCCCATGTGTCACCTCCGCCGCCTGCGTCGCCTGACTCTGTAACCCACATCTGACCGCCGGGGACGAATTTATCGCGCAGGGGAGCAGCACCGCGGGCAGCAAAACCTGCCATGGCGAGATAGTTTTCACTTGTTGCCTGCTCGGGAGACCAGTGGGCTGTGGGCATTACAGCGGCAAGACGCTCGGAAATGCCGTTGTAGTAGTGATAGCTGAATACATCCAGCTTTTCGGTGCAGCCTTCCATGAGATCATCTGTGGAGGCTGTTGTTCCGAAAGCGGCGCCGATGCCTGCTGTGCTCATGGATGTGTCACTGCCCATGGATATGGTGTCTACAGTGCAGGGACCGACGACAATAGTGTCGGGATAGTTTTCTCTTACCCACTTGTGGAAAAGATCCTGATCGCGGCGGAAATGATCCACAGTATAGCCTGCGGGGAAGCCTGTGACAACGAACATATTAGGTTCATTGGTAAACTCAACGGCATCGATGGGATGCCCCAGCTCACGGCTTAAGGAGAAAATTTTCTCAGCCTCGCTTGGATTCCAGGGCTCCTCTGCGTGATGCAGACCCTCGCAGTTTGCTACGCTTATGAGCAGTTTACCGCCGACAGAGTCAACAAAATTAATGAGGTTTACCCATTGCTGCCTGGTCATGCGGCTCTGGTAACCTTCGGGAGTTACGCCTGTGCCATCAAAATCATAATAGGTCTTGGTCGCCCATGTTCCAGAAACACGGACCCAAACAGGACCGAACTCCTTTGCCAGTTTGATAAGGCGGGGATTTGTGGACTCGATAGGGTCGTACCATTGCATGAGATTGCCCAGTTCGTGGAGTCCCTTGATGGGAGGGAACTCTTCCGTTCCTTCGATTTGCTCGGGGGTATATGCTTTCCAGAAGGTGCCGCCTGTGACCTCCGTCATCTCTACGTTGTAGGACATAAGACGCTCATCTACGGTGCGGAGAACTTCTAAATCTGTATTTTTCAGCTTAATGTGTGGCATGAAAATCTACTCCTCGTTTTGTTTTATGGGTTGATTATATACGAATTGGAGAAGTTGTGCAACATGCTCATAAAAACAAAAGCAAGGCGGAGCATTAGAGTGTGCCAGATAAGAAAACTTAAGGTTATGCTTTTTCTATTAGTCTATAATACAACATGGAAAATCCGCCAATACATATTAGTATTGGCGGATTTTTGTAAATTGTTTATTAAGAAACTATACCATATCTTGTTTAAAAAATCGCAAGGCGCCGCCTTGCAAAATACATCTTCACTATTACTTATTACCTCCAAAAACCTTCTCGGACGGATTTAGTGAAAAGTGAAAAAGTAAAACCTTCCCGAACTTTGTCCGAGAAGGTTTTTGGTTGCGGGGGCCGGATTTGAACCGACGACCTCCGGGTTATGAGCCCGACGAGCTACCGGACTGCTCTACCCCGCGATATTTAGCTTAATTATAATATCACAAGAATATATGGATGTCAAGCACTTTTTATAAAATTTTACCCGACTACATAAAAAATATGCAGTCGGGTGAGATGTTTACTGTGCGGGATTGCCTCCGGAAGGCTTCTTCGTATGTTTTTTGCTGTGATAATACTTGCGCTTTTTGCTGCTGCCTTCGGTTTTTTCCTGCTTAGGCTCGGAAGCGGGCGCCTGTGCCTGAGCGGGTTTTTCACTCTGAGGTGCGGGCTTTTTCTTCACAGGCTTCTTCTTAGGCTTAGGCTGCTCTGTCTTAGGCTCCTGCTTTACCTTAGGCTGCTGAGTCTTCTGTGGAGACTGCTGCTTCTGCGCAGGCTGCTGCTCGGGCTTCTGTCCCTGAGGTTTTTTCTTGGGACGTCTGCGCTTGCTTTTGTTCTGTACAGGCTTCTCCTCAGCTCTGGTCTCTTCCTGTACAACAGAAGTTTTTGCCACAGTGCCGTCTGCAAAGATGAAGGGTGCCTCTTCCTCGGCCTCTGCAAAAGATGTCTTGAGCTCTATCTTGGGCTCTCTAATCTTGGAGGGAGTAAATCCTGCCTCTTCAAGCTTGCCCTCAGCCTTGGCCGCCAGATACTCTGCGCGCCTGCCCTTGCCGCCCAAAACCTCGATCTCATCGAAGGTATAGGTCTTAAGCGTGGTGTCGCCTGTGTCCTCAAGCTTTACCTTGGCGTATCCGCGGAGGAGATTGATGCTCACAACTGAGCCTTTTCCGCCGGGAGTTTCGACGAAAGCGTCCATCTTGGGAGCTTTCTTTACAAGATCCTCATAAGCTACCTGCTCATATTTCAGACAGCACATAAGTCTGCCGCAGGTGCCGGAAATTTTTGTGGGGTTTAAGGAAAGACCCTGTGTCTTTGCCATTTTGATGGAGACGGGGTGGAATTCGTCCAGAAACTGGCTGCAGCAGAATGGCTTTCCGCAGATGCCGAGACCGCCCAGCATCTTTGCCTCGTCTCGGACACCGATCTGACGGAGTTCGATTCTTGTGCGGAATACCGCAGCGAGGTCCTTTACCAACTCGCGGAAATCTACTCTGCCGTCAGAGGTGAAGAAGAACAGGATCTTTGTGCCCTCAAAGTTGTACTCAACATCGACCAGCTTCATGTCGATCTCGTGCTTTACTATCATTTTCTGGCAGACTTCAAAAGCCTCTGCCTCTTTTGCCTTGTTTTCTGCACATCGCTTTGCATCCTCTTCCGTTGCGATGCGGATGACGGGGCGAAGGGGGAGTACCAGCGCAGTATCGTCTACCCAATGGTTGCCCCATGTGCAGGTGGCATATTCAAGTCCCTTGCTTGTCTCGACGATAACGTCTGTATTGTCGGGGACTTTTATTCCGGCAGGGTCGAAAAAGTAGACCTTGCCTTTGTTTTTAAATCTAACACTAATTACTTCTGTCAAAATAAATCCTCATTTCGAATGATGCATCGTCAGCCGATGAGCTCTGCGCATATCATACCTGCGATGTGTCCTACATTTACGTTGAACTTCATGTGCTCTGAGCATTTTTCCAGTACCGCGAGTATTTTTCCTGCGGTCTGTGATTTGAGCTTGCCCTTTTTCATACGGTTTAATGTCTCTTCCTTTGAAGCGGCGATAAACATAAGCATTTTGTCGCGATCCAGCTTTTCAAGGGTGTAGGTGAACTCTGCAAGTACCAGTCCGCCCTGTCTCAGAGCGGTGAAAAAGTTCTGCGCCAGTTCTTTTGAAAAAACGTCTGTCTCGGGATTTTCCGTGCGGACGCGGAGCTCTGCACATCTTGAACGGACGGTGTCCAGAAGTCCTGCAGGATTTTCCGCGGACAGGATAAAACGGGCATGGCGCGGAGGCTCTTCCAAAGTTTTGAGGAAGGCGTTCTGGGCGGCTTCCTTCATAAGGTCTGCCTGCTCGATGATAAAGACTTTTCTGTCTGCCTCGTTGGGGAGAACAACAGCCTCTGATCGCACATCGCGGACCATGTCTATGGGGATCTCTCTTTTTCCCTCAGGGGGAGCGACATGGATAATGTCGGGGTGAAGACCGCGCAGAGATTTTTTGCAGCTGCGGCATACTCCGCAGGGGGCTTTTTCGCCGCTTTCACAGATCATTGCAGCCGCCAGCGTGTTTATAAGGGCGGACTTGTCCTCTCCGTCTTCTCCGCAGATAAGGTAGGAGTGGAGCAGACGGGAAGGGGTGAAAACTGCTTTGTATGCGTCTTTTGCTTTGAAATCAGAAAGATCCATGGCTTCTCCGATGCTTTGCTTCTTATATTAAAAGTGCAAATAAGCACTTCAAATTATTTTACAATTTATAAACCGTTAAGTCAATAAAAATTCGGTGTATACATTATATTGGAATAATATTTTCAATTTCGTTGCTAAAAATGACAGAATGTGGTATATTACTTATTTGTAAACATAAAAGGAGGAAGGAAAATGAGCAAGAAGCCATTTTACATCACAACACCGATCTATTATCCGTCGGACAAACTGCATATTGGACACACTTACTGTACTGTTGCCACAGACGCAATGGCACGTTATAAGCGAATGTGCGGTTATGATGTGCTTTTCCTCACAGGAACAGATGAGCACGGACAGAAAATTGAGGAGAAGGCCAAGGCAAAGGGCATAACTCCCCAGCAGTTCGTTGACGATATCGTAGAGGGCAAGGGCGGTATCCTTGACCTGTGGAAGCTGATGAACATTTCCAACGACCGTTTTATCCGCACCACAGATGATTACCACGTTGCCGCTATTCAGAAGATCTTCAAGAAGATGTACGACAAGGGCGACATCTACAAGGGCTCTTACAAGGGTATGTACTGCACACCCTGTGAGTCTTTCTGGACAGAGAGCCAGCTGGTGGACGGCAAGTGTCCCGACTGCGGCAGAGAAGTACACCCTGCAGAAGAGGAAGCATACTTCTTCCGCCTCTCCAAGTACGCTCAGCCCGTACGTGACCTTCTGACACAGACTGATTTCCTTGAGCCCAAAAGCCGCGTAAACGAGATGGTAAACAACTTTATCGATGCAGGTCTTGAAGATTTGTGTGTATCCCGTACCAGCTTTACATGGGGCGTTCCCGTAGACTTTGACCCCGGTCATGTTGTCTATGTTTGGGTAGACGCGCTTTTCAACTATACAACAGCTCTCGGCTTTATGAACGACAAGTACGACGATTTTGAAAAGTACTGGCCTGCAGACGTCCACTATGTGGGTAAGGAGATCGTAAGATTCCACTCCATTATCTGGCCTGCAATGCTCATGAGCATGGAGATGCCCCTGCCTAAGAAGGTCTTCGGTCACGGCTGGCTGAACTTTAACGGCGAGAAGATGTCCAAGTCCCGCGGAAACGTGGTTGACCCCTATCTCCTGGCTGAGAGATACGGCGTGGATGCGCTGAGATTCTTCCTCATGCGTACATTCCCCTTCGGCTCTGACGGCAACTTCACAAATGAGCTGCTTATCTCCACGATCAACACAGACCTTGCAAACGATCTGGGCAACCTTGTTTCCAGAACAGTTGCAATGGTTATCAAATACTTCGGCGGTCAGCTGCCTGTAGAGCGCGAAGCTGATCCTCTTGACGACGAGCTTGTTGCAATGGCAGCAGCGCTTCGTGGCAAGTATGCAGAATTTATGGATGCTTATGCTCCCCACAGCGCACTTTCCGAGACATTCAAGCTCATCTCCAGAGCTAACAAGTATATCGACGAAAACGCACCCTGGGTACTGGCTAAGGATGAGAGCAAGAAGACACGTCTTGCAACTGTAATGTACAACCTGCTGGACGTTATCCGCATCGCTGCAACACTCCTTGTTCCCTTTATCCCCGGAAGCTGCGAGAAGATTTTCTGCCAGATCGGCGCATCGAGTGACGTTGCAACATGGGAAAACGCGGCCGAGTTCGGAAAGCTGCCTCTTGATGTAACAGTAGTAAAAGGAGAGACTCTGTTCCCCAGAATCGACATGAACAAGGAGCTGGAAGAGCTTGAAAAGCTCAGTGCACCTCCCGCACCTGCAGTTCCCGAAGTTCCTGCCTGCTCAATTGACGATTTTGCAAAGGTACGCATGCAGGTCTGCAAGGTACTCACATGTGAAAATGTAAAGAAGAGCGAAAAGCTTCTGAAGTTCACTCTTGACGACGGCAGCGGAACACCCAGACAGATTCTGTCCGGTATTGCAAAGTTCTATAAGCCCGAAGAGCTTATCGGCAAGACCATAGTTGCCATCACAAATCTGCCCCCCAGAAAGATGATGGGTCAGGAGAGCAACGGCATGATCATCTCTGCTGAAAAAGACGGAAAGCTGAATCTTCTTATCCTTGACGATGCTATCCCTGCAGGCGCAGAGCTTTGCTAAAAAACGTATAAGCTTGTACCCCGCTTGCCGTTCTAAGCGGGGTACATTGGTATAAGGATTCACGTGAACAGTTTGAAAGGAGAAACTGTATATGAAAACCGTAACACTGGGCAAAACAGGATTAGTCGTAACAAAAAACAGTTTCGGTGCGCTGCCTATCCAGCGAATCTCCGAAAAGGATGCAGTTTACCTGCTGCAGAAGGCATTTTACAACGGTATCAACTATTTTGACACAGCAAGAGCATACACAGACAGCGAGGTAAAGCTGGGCGAGGCTTTTAAGCACACACGCGACAGAATTGTCATCAGCACAAAGACAGGCGCACAGAATGCAGATGGCTTCTGGAAGGATCTTGAGACAAGCCTTCGCAATCTGAAGACAGACTACATAGATATTTACCAGTTCCACAACCCCTCTTTCTGTCCCAAGCCGGGCGGAGAGGACGGACTTTACGATGCAGCGCTTGAAGCTCAGCGTCAGGGCAAGATCCGCTTCATCAGCATTACAAACCACCGCCTTGCAGTTGCAAAGGAAGCTATCGAGTCCGGACTTTACGCAACTCTCCAGTTCCCCTTCTGCTATCTGGCAACGGAGAAGGATCTTGAAATCGTGGAGCTGACAAAGAAGGCGAACATGGGCTTTATCGCTATGAAGGCTCTCTCCGGCGGACTTATCACAGACTCCGCGCTGGCTTACGCATACCTTGCACAGGAGCAGTTTGATCACGTTGTACCTATCTGGGGTGTACAGCGCGAGAGCGAGCTGGACGAGTTTCTTTCCTACAACGAAAATCCCCCTGCACTAACCGAGGAGAGACTTGCACAGATTGCAAAGGATAAGGAGATGCTCTCAGGCGATTTCTGCAGAAGCTGCGGCTACTGCATGCCCTGCACAGTTGGCATCGAGATCAACAACTGCGCAAGAATGAGTCTTCTTTTAAGACGCGCTCCTACCGAGGCTCACCTCACTCCAGAGTGGCAGGCAAAGATGATGAAGATCGAGGACTGCGTAGACTGCGGAAAGTGCCTTTCCAAATGTCCTTACGGACTTAACACTCCCGAGCTTCTGAGAAAGAACCTTGCGGATTATAAGACATTTTTGAAGTAAATAAACTTAAAACCCGACCTGCCACAGGTCGGGTTTTGTTGATGTGAGTTTGTAGGACATGGATTTACAAAACTTCAACAAAAATTGAATTTCAGTTGAACTTTGCTTGAAACACATCCTTTATACTTAGCCGATAATATGTTAAAATAAGATAATCTCACCAAAGGGGAGCTTTGAATGCTTAAGATACTTATTGCAGAGGACGACCGCGAGCTTCGTCAGCTGTTTTCTCATGTGCTTACAAAAAACGGGTATACGGTAAAGGGCGTTTCTGACGGCAAAGAGGCGCTGTCCGCGCTGGATAATGACTATTACGATGTCATAATCTCTGATATTATGATGCCCGTTATGGACGGTTACGAATTTGTAAGCCAGCTCCGGGAGTCAGGCAATACAACGCCTGTTCTTATGATTACCGCAAAGGATGCCTTTGACGATATGCGCATGGGATTTCTTTCCGGCACGGACGACTACATGGTAAAGCCCATAAACGTCAATGAAATGGTTTTGCGTGTGGGTGCTCTTTTGAGAAGGGCCCAGATGATAAATGACAGACGTCAGGTCATCGGCGAAACGGTTTTGGAGTGTGACTCCCTTACTGTGATCGTAGACGGAAACAGCATGATTCTTCCCCAGAAAGAGTTCATGCTCCTGTATAAAATGGCATCCTTCCCCGGGCGCATTTTTACACGCCAGCAGCTTATGGATGATATATGGGGCTACGACTCAGACAGCGATACCCATACGGTTGATGTACACATCGGCAGACTTCGTGAGAGATTCCGTGACAGCAAAGATTTTAAAATAGTAACCATCCGCGGAGTTGGTTATAAGGTGGTCAAGGTATGAAGCAGGCTGCAAAACTGCGTGAGGCGTTTGAGCATATACGAAATAAAAACAATGTATTCAGCCTGCGTGCAAGACTTGTTGTCCTTGTTGCTGCGGAGGTCGTCGGCAGCGTTCTTTTGGCTGTAGGTGTTGCATGGCTTTTGGAGGTTCTGCTGCCGGATACGGTAAGGATACCTCTGATTTTAGAGCTCGTTGTGTTCAGCCTCCTCATAGGAAGTCTTATAACGACCTTTATGTCCAAGCTGTTTTTCGACCCAATAAAAAAGCTGGGCGATGCTATGGAAAAGGTTGCCGACGGTGATTTTACCGTGCAGATAGAGACAAAGTCCTCGTCAAAGGAGATTCAGGAGATATATTCGGGTTTTAATCTTATGACCCATGAGCTCAATGCGACGGAGGTTCTGCAGACGGACTTTGTTTCAAATGTCTCCCACGAGTTTAAAACGCCTATAAACGCCATAGAAGGATATACAATGCTCCTTCAGGGTGGAGAGGGACTGGACGAAGATCAGCAGCAGTATGTTGAAAAAATCCTTTTCAACACAAAGCGGCTTTCAGACCTTGTGGGAAATATCCTGCTGCTGTCAAAAATCGAAAATCAGACGATTCAGACGAATCAGACGAAATACCGCCTTGACGAGCAGATACGCCAGTCGATCGTTGCGCTGGAGCCTGAGTGGAGCGAGAAGGAAATTGAGTTTGATGTTGATATGGAGAATATCGAGTATACAGGCAACGAAGGGCTTATGCGCCATGTCTGGGATAATCTCATCAGCAACGCCATCAAGTTTAATCCTGTGGGCGGTTTTGTGCGCATTATGCTTGAGCAGCAGGATGACAGGATAGTGTTCACCATAGAGGACAGCGGTCCCGGAATTTCCGATGAAGCCACAAAGCATATTTTCGATAAGTTCTATCAGGGTGACAGCTCCCATAAAGAAGAGGGCAACGGTTTGGGACTTGCTCTGGTAAAGCGTATTCTCGCGATAGCAGGCGGAGAGATTTTCGCTGAGAATATTCAGAACGGCGGCTGCAGATTTATCGTAACATTGAAAGCATAGTATTAAGACATCGCATTTTTTTTGATGCGGTGTCTTTTTTTCAACAAAAATTGACGCTGAGTTGAGGATTTGTTAATTTTTGCAAGCTATGCTTAAGAAAAAAAGGGAGTTGCAGTACAAATTGAAAAACAGAAAAATACTGACTATTCCGAACATAATTACATTTTTCCGTATCTGCCTTATTCCGGTTATCCTGAAACTTTACTGTATAGACAGAGACTACGTCGGTGCCGCGATTGCCATTGCCGCATCGGGACTTACGGACGTGGTGGACGGAATAATCGCCAGAGAATTCAATATGGTAAGTGATCTGGGAAAAGCCCTTGATCCTGTTGCCGATAAGCTGACACAGCTGGCGGTTATGGTATGTCTGGTATCGCGGTTTCACCTTATGATAATTCCTGTTGCGATAATCGCAGTAAAAGAGCTCGTCACAGGAGTTATGAGTCTTGCGGCTGTGAAAAAGAGCGGAAAAGTTGAGGGGGCAGTGTGGCACGGAAAACTCAATACCGTGATTTTATACGCGGTAATGGTACTGCATGTGATTTGGATAGGCATTCCTTCAGCAGTATCATGTGTTCTGATAGTTCTGAGTTCATGTATGATGATATTTTCGGCAGTTATGTATTTTAGGCGTAATATGAAAGCTTTGGGGAAGGATAAAAAATGAACAGAAAATGTGTACTGTTTAATCCGAAAGCGGGAAATAATAAGTGCTGTGATGAGATAGATGTTCTATGGGCTGCTTATGATGAGGTCGATTATTACGATATTACACGTATTGTAAGCTATGAGCAGTTTTTTGCAGAGCTTGACGAAACGGATGACATCATCCTCTGCGGCGGTGACGGAACGTTGAACCGCTTTGCAAACGATATATGCGGACTTGAAATCAAAAATGATCTTTATCTTTATCCCGTGGGCAGCGGAAATGATTTTGCACGGGATTTGGGACACGGCTTCGGAGATGCTCCGAATTTTCGTATAAACGGATATTTGAAAAATTTGCCGCGAGTAACCGTCAACGGAAAAGAGTGCCTGTTTCTTAACAATGTAGGATTCGGTATAGACGGTTATTGCTGTGAGGCAGGCGACAAATACCGCGAAAACGGGAAAAAAGCCGATTATACCGCAATTGCAGTAAAAGGGCTTTTAAATGGATTTAATCCTGTGAATGCCGCTGTTACAGTAGACGGAGTGCGGCATGAATTCAAAAATGTGTGGCTTGCACCCACCATGTTCGGCAGATTTTACGGAGGCGGAATGATGCCGACGCCCAATCAGAACAGGAAGTCAAATGACAGGACGCTCTCTGTAATGATAATGCATGGAAGCGGAAAATTAAAAACACTTATGATATTTCCGAAAATCTTCAAAGGTACTCATGTGAAGTATAAAGACTATGTGGAGATACTTACGGGAAAAGAGATTACCGTGGAGTTTGACAGACTTGCGTCTGTGCAGATAGACGGAGAAACAGTTTTGAATGTCACATCATATACTGCGGTTATAGATTGATAAAGGAGCGTGTAAAGTGGAAAAACGCACAAAGAGAATAATACTGGGAGCGGGAACTGCTGCAGTTGGTGCTGCGGTTTTCGGATTGATCCATAATTTTACGCTGAATAATCTTGTGAAAATCGCTATCGGTCGCGAGATACCAAAAATAGTGACCAAAAACGGGGACAAATCTCCGGTTGCAGGTGAAGAACTGTCTTTTAAAACCCATCCTGAGGTTATAGAGGGAAGGGAATATCTTGAAAACTGCGGCTGTGAGACAGTTGAAATAACAAGCTTCGACGGACTGAAGCTGGTAGGGCATTGGTATGCAGGCGAAAACCCAAAGCGGGTGATAGTGGCAATGCACGGCTGGAGATCGTCGTGGTGCAGCGATTTCGGTGTTATATCGCGGTTTTGGCATGAGAACGGTTGCGCCGTCCTCTATGCAGAGCAGCGCGGGCAGGGAAGCAGCGACGGCGAGTATATAGGCTTCGGTCTTTTGGAGAGGTATGACTGCCTTGAGTGGATAAAGTGGGTCTGCGATAAAACTGACCTTCCCGTATATCTTGCAGGCGTTTCCATGGGGGCAGCCACGGTTATGATGACATCAGGCTTTGAGCTTCCTGAAAATATCCGCGGAATCATAGCAGACTGCGGATATACCTCGCCCAAGGCAATATGGAAGCACGTGGTGGAGAATAATCTGCATCTGCCCTACGGGCTTTACAGCTCGGGCGTTGATGAGGAGTGCAGAAAAAAGATACAGCATGGCTCAGATGACTACTCCTGCATGCAGGCTCTCGAAAAATGTAAGATCCCCGTGCTGTTTATCCACGGATCTGACGATAAATTCGTTCCCGTTGAAATGACCTATGAAAACTATAAGGCGTGTGCATCTGAAAAACGGCTGTTTATAGTTCCCGGGGCAAGCCACGGCATGAGCTATATGACAGACACCGCAGGATATCAGCGGGAAATACTGGAATTCTGGGCAGATAATGACAAATAAAAAGCAGGCATATCATGTGATATGCCTGCTTGATTATTTATTCGTTAGATTCTTCTTTTTTAGCTTCGTTTTCAGCCATTATCTCACGGACACGCTGGCGGTCTTTTTTCGTTGCTTTGCGGAAGATGAGGATTACAACAGCGATTACTACTGCGAGAATGATGATAACGGGGAAGTTGACGACGATGAACTTGAATAGGTTCTTGAAGAAACGGCCGATATTGTCGAATGTGTTCTTCAGGCCGTCACCGATCTCCTGCCAGTAGGTGCGCTGGACAGGTACTTGAACCGTCAGCTCCTTGACCTCGCTGATATAGAGTGTAACTGTGCTGTAGTTCACCTTGTTGTCCCAGTTCTTGAGCTGAGATGTAAGGCTCTCGATATTGTAGCGCACCTCGGAAAGACGCTCCTCAATGGCGATCATCTCTTCAACGCTTGTTGCCTTTTCGAGCATGGCAAGAAGACGGTCTTCCTCGATACGGTAAGTATCAAGACGTGACTGGGTGTCAATATACTGAGTTGTGATGTTGTCAACGCTGGAGTTGATGCTGATCACATTTCCGAGAACGTCGAGGCTTGATGTAAGTGCGGAGTAATACTCACGGGGAACGCGGATGGTGAACTCTGCCACGCGGTAGCTTTGATGTCCGTAAAACTCTGTGGAGTAGGATTTGCCTGTGACGTAGGAGTTTTCGATGAATGCGTTGTACTGCTCCAAAAGTCCGTAGACTTTTTCAACGCTGCCGTCAAAATCAATGGTCTCGATGTCTGCATGGGCGGTGTAGATGATCTTTTCGGACATATCCACCTGCACACCGGAGATGATAGCAGAGCCGGGCTCGCCTGTAAGGGTATCCGTTGTGTAGGAATAGTCCGCTTCCATGTCAAAAGACTCCTCGGAAGCTTCGGGGGAACCGCCGTAGGATCCGCTGGAAGTGCCGTTGTCGTATGCCGCTGAGTCTTTTGCTGCACCGCCGCAGCCTGTGAGACATACCATTATCAAAATAACTGCCAGAATAAGCGATAATCTCTTTTTCATTTTTATCCCTCCATTAAATTTATGCCTTATGTTCTTATAGACGTAATCGGGTGAAAAATGTTCCGCATTATTTGAAAATTTTTGAAAAATTATTCTTCCATGGCTTTATAGATGAAATATCGCCCTTCGGCACGGTTGACGATAGTGTCCTCATCGCCCTCTATCCAGCCTTTACATATAAAATCCACAGTATGACGGGCGGAGGCCACGGCAGTTGCCTCTACAACAAAGGTGCTGCCACAGGGTACGGCTTTCAAAAACTCAAAATTCATGGTCAGGGTAGGGGACATGACGCCGCCTTGATGCCAGCGCGCCATAATGCCCATAGTTATGTCGTACGCCATGGAGATTATTGCGCCGTGGGCGATTCCTGATGTGTTCAGCATGCCCTCTCTTATGGGGTAAGCTACCGTAAGAGACGGCGTTTCGGGGTCACAACGAACAACAGAGGGACGGAAAACTGCGCTGGGCAGATCGGGACGCTCTTCTGTTATATATTTTAAATAGCCTTCTATTGTCTCCCGCATCTTTTCGGGAGTGTCATTGGGAAAACCGAACATTTTTAAAACCTCCAAGTTTGTATATTTAGATTATAAGTGCTGCATGAGAAAATTTAAATAGTTTTTTCGTTTTATATTGACAAAACAGGAAAGTCATGTTATTTTGTTAGTGTTACCTAACAAAATAATTGCAGCAAAGGAGATGACGTATGAGCGTTGTAATCGTGGGCGGTCATGAGCGCATGACGAGCCAGTATGAAGAGGTATGCAGAAACTTCGGATGTAAGACGAAAGTGTATCCGAAGGAAAACGGTTCAATGAAAAAGAAGATGGGAAATGCTGATCTGCTTATCCTGTTTACCTCTACGGTGTCTCATAAAATGGCAATAAGTGCCGTGCAGGAGGCAAAACGCACGGGAACAGCCATTGCAAGAGTTCACTCTTCCTCCGCTACAGCTTTACAGGCAGTGCTGCAGGAGCACTGCGGATAATATATGCATAAAAAATCCGGTGCCGAGCAGGTACCGGATTTTTATATCATTAAAAGAAGAAGTAAGGCTACTGCTATGGAAAGTACAATAATGACAATGATAAATGTGGATAGAATGTATCCTAAAACACGAAGCTTTTTGCTTTTTGAGCGCATAAAGGGGAAATATCGTCGAATATCCATATAGTTAAAATAGAAAAGGACGGGAAAAATACCCAGCATAAAGAACATAAGCCGTATTACGTTCCATTGTGCTGTGCTTTCATTTGGTCCTTTGTCGATACAGGCGGCAACAAGAATCACAAAAATATAGTATGGAACTGCGATAAGAATTTTATAAAAGCGCATTGTGCGAAAACCGGGAGGCAGCCACTCTGCCTTTACGATTTTTGCTCGCTTAAGAGCGTGATATAGCTCGTGTACATCTGTGTATCTGTCTTTGGGATTCAGCTTTAGACATCTGTTTATTATGTGTCTCAGCTTTCCGCGGTGAGTATACTCACCCGGAAGCTTGCGACAGAGCATAACATTCATAAGAACGCCGAGTGCATAGATGTCTGTTTGAGGTGAGGATGATGAGAAGCCGTACTGTTCGGGAGCGGCAAAGCCTGATGTTCCCAACAGCACGGTGTCCTGAGAGGAGCCTTCTGTATAGATTTTTGATGCATCAAGGTCTATAAGAGTTACTTTACCGCCTGTGTCTATGATAATATTTGACGGTTTTATATCGCGGTGTACAATGCCGCGTCTGTGCAGCGCAGAAAGTATGCGGCACAGCTTAAGGGTGATGTCAATTACTTCATGTTCGTAAAAGATACGTGTTGACAAAACCTCGGAAAGGGCAGCGCCGGATATGTATTCCTCAAATACTGTCAGACAGTTATTGGTGCTGCATATTTCACAAATTTTCGGGATGCCTTCAATTCCCACGTCCATAAGGCTCTTATATACGGATTCATTTCTGATGCTGACGGTCTTTTTGACAAAAAGCTCACCGCTGTCCTCTTTTTGGACAAGGACGACACACCCCGATTCATCCAGCGGGGAGACTTCACGGTATGTAGACGGAGAAATGGGAGTGTTCATAAGATCAAGTTCCTTTTGGTGATAATATATGATACAATAATGGCAGAAGTTTTTCAACGGAGGCAAGACTATGGAGCTTATGGAAAGACAAACAGAAGAGCTGATAAATACGCTTAAGAAGATGGATATCTCTGAACTGGGTGGATTTTTTGAGGAAAACTTTTCAGGCGGTGAGCCTGATTTTTATAAATATATTGACGGAATTTTGAAGGAAAAGGAGCTTAAACGGCAGGACGTTATAATAAGAGCAAACTTTTCGCAGAAATACGGCTATAAGCTTCTTTCGGGAGAAGCCCATACCACGGACAGGGATAAAATAATTCGCCTTTGCTTTTCCATGGAGCTCACACTGAAAGAGACGCAGCGGGCGCTGAGGCTGTACGGACTCAGTGAACTGTATCCAAAAGTAAAACGCGACGCCTTACTTATTACGGCGCTGGGACGGAAAATTTTTGATATTGACACGGTAAATGAACTTTTGCAAAAGGAAGGATGTCCGTCGCTTTATAATTCAGGCGAAGAATAATAATAACTTCTGCTCCGCAATATTTTTCCACCAATTCAGGGGAAAAACGTTGCGGAGCTTTTGATATAATACAGCAAATTCTTCTTGGAGGTTTTGCTATGAAACTGAAAAATATTGCAGTATTTTTGCTGGTATTAACGATATGCGTAAGTCTTATGACAGGCTGCGGCGGCGAAGACGACCCTTATAAAGGGCTTGTGCTCTACGAGCACCCTGTGGGCATATCGCTTTACATGGAAAAAGGCTTTTCCGAGACAGAAATAGATGGAGTGCTTGGCTGCTATCAGGGAGAGATTGCAAACGTGCGCTTTGGTAAGGATACCTTTGAGGCTCTGGCAGAGGTGGGGTATACCGACGATATGACAGAAAGTGAGTACGCAAAGCTGGTTATAGCGGCTTATGGTCTGGACAGTGAGGTAAAAACCGACGGATACGGAAATGTGTATATCGCTTACGTAGAGAATATCAGCGGAGCGGATGTATCTTATTATGCATTTTTTAACAAGAGCACGGATGCGTTCTGGATGACAACTTTTATGTGCATGACAGAATATGCTGAGAAATTAGAGGATGATTTTTGCCTGTGGGCAAGCAGCATATCAGTTAAATGATGATTATATTAAAGAGCAGGGCGACCTGCTCTTTATTTTTATTCGGAGTTTATGGACAGGGTTTCTATTGACACTTGAATTTATATATGGTTAAATTATTAAGTATAATAGCGTAATTGTGTGTGCATTTCTGGCGGGAATGTACAGATAATGCCTATTTTCCTCAACTTTAGACATATATCTGTTGACTTTGGAATGGTTCCAAGGTTTACAATGTTTAAGGTTGAAAAACTATGTATTTGCAAAGCCTTGAGGAGTAAGCTTATGGATGAGAAAAAGATGAGAAAAGAGCGGGAAGAGAAGATAGAGCTCGGTCCCCTGGGTAAAGACGGAGAAAAGATGATGAAGTCTGTTGAAGCAGGCAACATGATCGCCGTTTTATCGGGAAACGAGATAATGTATACCTTCATCTACCGCAATATGTATCAGACCTTTATCCACCCCATAGGCAGTGAAGAAGGCAGACACAAAGCCTGGGAGATAAACGAGCGCAACCGCGCAATGCTCAAGAATCTGGACAGCGCAGCTGATCAGCTTTTTGAAATAAAGTTCGGCAAGGAAATGGACTTTATGGGCGTTATGGTGGGTGCGGAGCAGGGAATCGTAAACTTCCTGAACACTCTCGGTCAGCTCCCCGGACAGGATGTCGACTTCATGGAAGCAGCCCAGGACAGTCTTGCAAATCAGAACCCCAAGCAGTAAACCCGTCAGTAATATTACGTCTTTCTCAAAAGGGGAGACGAAACTCAAATACATTTTCCTAAAAGGAGGAACAGCATGAAATATCTTGTCCATGTCCCCGAAGGGAACTTGTTTCTTACCAAAGAGGAGATCTCCGCTAAGGTAGCAGAAGTCCTGAAGACATGTCCCAGCGAGTTCACATGTGTGTACCGCGTATGGTATGAGGGCTTCGAAGGCTGCGGCAGACCTTCCACAGAGGTAGTAAACATCATGAACGAGGCAATTGCCGCTGCCGGTTGGACCGACGTCGGCGCAATGCGTTGGGAGAAGTTTGGCGTAATCAAGCCCAGCTTCAAGAACCCCGACTACGCAAACGCTGCCAAGGAAGCAAACGGTGTACCTATGATCCTGCATCGCTTCCACCAGGGTAAGCACTATCAGGGTCCTGACGGAAGAATCTTCTGGATTCCCGTTATGGAGATCTTTGATATGCGTGCTTTCGAGTGGAAAGATGGCAAGTACATCGGCACTATGGTAGAAATCGACCCCATGTCTGAGTATGCTCAGCAGATGGTCGAAGTTCAGGTCTGAGGAGGTACGGAAATGGCTAAGGAAAAAATCACTCATTCTATATGCGTTGGCGGTCCTATGACTATCCATGTAAAGGATGGCGTTATCCGTCGTATCCGTCCTATCGTTCTCACAGATGACGATGCTCAGGGCTGGGTAATCAAGGCTCGCGGCAAGGAGTACACACCCCAGAGAAAGACAACACTTTCTCTCCTCGGTTACTGCGAAAAGGATAAGACTTACGCATACGACCGTATCAAGTATCCCATGATCCGTGAGGACTTTATCGAAACTCCCGACGGTCAGAACAGAAACACAGAAAACCGTGGTAAGTCCGGCTACCGCCGTGCTTCCTGGGATGAGGCTCTCAGCCTTGTTGCCCGTGAGATCAAGCGTCTCCACGCAACATACGGCAAGGAGACTCTTACAGCTATTACATCCTCCCACCACAGCTGGGGTCTTGTAGGCTACAAAATCTCCCTGTTCAACCGTTTCTTCAACATGATGGGCTACACAAGAGTTATGGATAACCCCGACTCTTGGGAAGGCTTCCACTGGGGCGCACCCCACACATACGGTTACTACTGGCGTCTTGGCGGTCCCGAACCCTTCGATATGCTCGAGGACGCTATGAAGAACGTAGAGACCATGATCATGTGGTCCCACGACCCCGATACAACCCGTGGCGGTTACTCCGCTCAGGAGTCCGCTCTCTGGCGTTGGTGGATGAAGGAGATGGGCATCCAGTTCATCTACGTTGATCCCTTCAACAACTTCTCCTCTGTTAAGCATGCTGACAAGTGGATCGGTCCCCGTATGGGTACTGACGCTGCTATCCTTGAAGCTATCGCTTATGTATGGATCACAGAAGGTACATACGACAAGGAATACATTGCAAAGCACGGTCACCGTTTCGATGAGTGGGCACAGCACATTCTCGGTCTCGGTGTAGACGGCACAGCAAAGACACCCAAGTGGGCTGAAGAGCTGTCCGGCGTTAAGGCTGCAGACATCAAGGCTATCGCTCGCCGCTGGGCTTCCACTGTTACAACAGGTGGTTCCGGTATGCGTGGCGGATTCGGTGGTGCTTGCCGTACAGTCGGCGGTACTGACTACGCTCGTCTTCTTGTTTCCCTCCTTGCTATGCAGGGTATGGGTAAGCCCGGTCAGAACATGTGGACAGGTACATGCGGCGGTCCTATGAACTACAACTTCTGGTTCGGCGGATACTCCGATCCTCTTGCTTCCATTGCAAAGGCTCCTGTTTGTGACGTTCCCGCTGCTAACACAGTATCTCAGGTTCTTTACCGTACAAACCTGCCCGATGCAATTCTCGACGGCCACTATGAGTGGTACGGCGAAGGCTTCTGCGGCGGCGGTCTTGACTTCGAGTTCACACGTCACGTATATCCTGCACCCGGATGCAACAAGGTTCACGCATTCTGGCGTTACGGCGGCTCCTTCTACGGTACAATGCTTGACACAAACAAGTGGACAAAGATGTACCAGAGCTCCGAGCTTGAGTTCGTAATCAACCAGGACATCTACTTCACACCTGAAACACGTCATGCTGACGTTATCCTGCCCGCATGCTCCAACCTCGAGCGTGTTGACATCGGTGAAGTTGGTAACTCCGGTAACGGCGGTTACTGCTCTCACTCTCAGACAGGTAACTCCTGGCAGGTTATCGTATACCAGGATAAGGCTATCGAGCCCCTGTGGGATTCCAGATCTGACTTCTGGATCTTCTCTCAGGTTGCTGCACGCCTTGGCTGGGGCGAAGCATTTACAGAAGGCCGCTCTGAAGAAGAGTGGGCAAAGAGATTCTGGCAGTTTAGTGATCTGCCCAAGGTTATGTCCTGGGAGCAGTTCAAGGAGAAGGGCTACTACATCGTTCCCGTATCCTTCAAGGAAGAGAACGTAGACCCCAAGACAGGTCTCATCGAGAACTGGGATCGTTACCCCGGCTTCCAGTGGTTTGCTGAAGAGAAGCCCTGTAACACACCCAACCATAAGGACTTCCAGGAAGAGGGCCTCCTCGGTACTCTCACAGGTAAGTTCGAGTTCGTTTCCGAGTCCATGCTTTACTGGGCTCCCGACGACGAGATCCGTACACCTATCGCACGTTACAAGGATAGCTGGGAAGGCCACAAGAGCCTGTCTGCTGACAAGTTCCCGTACGGCATGATCTCTCCCCATCCTCGTTTCGACTATCATACTCATTATCAGCAGCACTCCAAGTGGCTGTGGGAGATCCCCGAGAACCGTAAGGTTATCAACGGTAACCCCTACCTCATCTGCCGCATCAACCCCAAAGTTGCTGAAGAGAAGGGCATTTGTGAAGGCGACGTTGTTAAGCTCTTTAACGACCGTGGCCAGGCTCTCTGCGTAGCACACATCACACGCCGAGTAAATCCCGAAACCATCCACGTATACACATCCTCCGGTATCTACAACCCCGTAGAGCTGGGCAAGGCCGGCGCAGTTGAAAAGGGTGGTTCCATCAACGTTCTTACTCCCGGCCGTCTGATGGGCGACTACATCCCCGCTATGGTTCCCAACTCCTGCAACATCGACGTTGTTAAGGCTGAAGCAGATCCTAACCCCGGACAGGGCTGGGAGTACATGCTCGAAGCTGTTGACAAGCAGCAGGAAGCTACTCAGCGTCCTATGAACACCTCTATCGAGGCAGACATCATTTTCGGCGAAAAGGAGGCAAAATAACATGAGATATGGTATTGCTGTAAACTCTGCACGCTGCATGGCTTGCTACGCATGCTTCATGGCATGTAAGGATGAGCACTGTGGTTGGGGCAGCGCCCTTTCCGCTCCCCAGCCTCACATGGGTCAGTTCTGGATGAACATTGTTGAGTGGGAACGCGGTGACAACGAGCGTCGTATCAAGACAGCTACAGTCCCCACACCCTGCTCTCACTGTGACGATCCCGCTTGCATGAAGGCAGCTAAGAACGGTGCAGTTTATAAGAGACCTGACGGTGTCGTTATCATCGACCCCGAGAAGGCTGTCGGTCAGAAGGAAATCGTAGATGCATGCCCCATCCACGCTGTATACTGGAACGAGGAGCTTCAGCTTCCCCAGAAATGTACAATGTGTGCAGAGCTCTTAGACGATCCCGACTATCCCGGCAAGGAGCCCAGATGTGTTGAGGCTTGCCCCAACCAGGCTCTCGTATTCGGTGATCTGGACGATCCCAACAGCGAAATCAACAAGGTTATCGCTGCTAATAAGGTTACACAGCTCGAGGCTCTTGGCAACATGGGCTCCAGCGTTGTTCACCTGAACGTTCCCACAGCATTCCTGGCAGGTACTGTATTCCTTCCCGCAGAGGAAGAGGAAGTATGCATCGGCGCACACGTAAAGGCAACTTGCGAGTGCGGCACAGTATACGAGATGGATACAAACTGGGCCGGTGACTGGGAGTTCGAGGATCTGCCCAAGAACAAGAAGTTCACAATCGAGATCACAGCTGACGGCTTCAAGCCCGTAAGCTACGAAGCTTTCACAGACGCTGACCACTATGTCGCTGAGACATACCTGGAAAGAGTATAAGTTAGCTTAATACGATTAAAGACCGTGTCACGAAAGTGACACGGTCTTTTTTGTTTATAAGCCTTCCCCAGATAAGGAAGGGGGACCGCTTTAGCGGTGGATGAGGTGTTTGTTGAAACTTGATTTAATGGATAAAGCTGCCGTCGGGCAGCTACACCTCATCAGTCAGCCTTCGGCTGACAGCTCCCTCGTCAGAGGGAGCCTTTTGTTATTTTCCACTCACGTCTTAAAATGCTGTACTCATTAATATCCAGAAACTCACCGCTTGCTGCTTTAAAATACTCGCGCTTTGTGCCCTCGAGTGTCATGCCACATTTTTTGGCAACCTTTCCGCTGCCGGGATTTTTAACTGCGTGCTCTATGGAAATGCGGTTGAAACCAACCTCGCCAAAGAGAAAATCAATAACAGCTTTTGCTGCTTCCGTCATAATGCCTTTTTCCCAGTAGCCGTGTCCTAAGCAATAGCCGAGTTCTGCAAGCTCATCCCGCTCGCTTTGTCGAACAACGGTGATTGAGCCGATTATTTTTCCCTCAAATTCAATTACCCAGTTGTAGTTGTTATCTTTTTCATAGTCTGCGCACCAAATTTCAAGAAGTGCTTTTGTTAAATCCGCAGACGCGTGCGGCTGCCAAGTGAGAAACTTGGTGACGCGTTCATCACGCGCCCATGTTTCGTACATTGTCTTGGCATCTGTGACGCGATAACGCCTGAGTGTAAGTCTTTCGGTTTTGATCGTCTGTGTGCCCTTGTGTGTAAGCATTTTTATCACTCCTTAAAATAAAAAATGCAGGCTCTTTTATGAGCCTGCATTGATGCATCTTTAGGCAAAAACCTAAAAAAGTGTACAGCAATGTAAGCCCGATGATGAATAATACATCACGGACTGCATATTGACCATGTTATAATTGCGGTTAAACATTGCCGTTTCTCCTTTGAAGATTTTTTGTAAGTATAAGACTATAGCTGTGCGTTGTCAAGGGAAAACAACCGCAGCGCATAAAAGCGCTGCGGTCCATTGTTAGGTAAAATGGTATTTAATGTTCTTTATCTAGTTATTCTCTTTTCTTTCTAATGTGTACCAAACATCTATTTCATCCTTTGAAGGTGCTTCCCACATAGACAATAATTTTTTCATAAGACCTTCATCCAGATAATAATCGAAACCTTCGTTACTGTTCAATACCATACTGTTTCTGTCTTTAATGTTTTTTTGCCATGTCTGTTCATCAACATCAATGTAATGCCATTCACAATGAACGTTTTTAGAATGACAAAACTCAGTTAAACTTCTTCGGTCATCTGAACTCCAAAATCCCCAATCTAAAATTACAGTACAACCTATGTTTACCAGCTCAACCGCTTTTCTCTTAAAATAGTTCCAAATTCGGAATGCCATTTCGTCGTGTTTTTCGCCCAAGTCATTATCAAACAAATCCTTTGTTAATTCATCACATGACAAGATAATGGCGTTATTTTTTTCTTTTATTTGATTGGCGTAGTATGTTTTTCCACTGCATATTTTTCCGCAAATTGCTATTATCTTTGCCATAAATATCCCTCGTCAAACAATAATTTGTTGAACAATTGTATCACGGCTGTGTGGAATTATCAATGGCCGTATCAATTGAATGAGAGCAAAGCCTCCCTCTGAGTCAGCTCGCGGTGACAGCACACCCCGCGGGAGAGCCAAGTAGGGGCGATTCATGAATCACCCCCAGATGTTGTGTAATCGGACACCCGAGGACGGGTGTCCCTACAATGCGTGTATGTTGGATTTTTGAAAATAACAACCTTGCGGTCATTGATATTTGCAAACGTTAGGAATGCGGCGAGTTATGTGATCGGAACACCCGATCACATCATGTCTGAGCCGCAGGGGTACATAGGGGGGTCCCCTGTGTGTCATTCTTTGCATACTTTCTTAGACAAGTAAGAAAGTATGCCGTCGGAGACAAAACAGAGCGATTGTTTGTGCCGTGGTATAACGGGACGATGAGGGCATCGTCCCCTACGAACACGCCGCAATGTTGTACGAGACTTTATGCTGTGCAGGCGATTCGCGAGTATATTACGTACTGCAAACAAAAAACCTCCGAATCAAACGATTCGGAGGTTTTTCATAAGTATCTTACTTAAAATACTTAACTGCGGAGTCGAACATGCCGATGTTGAAGTCACCGGGGACATTCTTATAGAGGTTGGTGCCGATACGCTCGGAGTGACCCATCTTACCGATGACGCGTCCGTCGGGAGATGTGATACCCTCGATTGCAAAGGTAGAGCCGTTGGGGTTAAACAGAATATCATTTGTGGGAACACCGTTTAAGTCAACGTACTGAGTTGCAACGCAGCCGTTTTCGGCAAGTTTAAGAGCAAGTTCCTCGCTTGCTAAGAATCTTCCCTCACCGTGGGAGATTGCAACTGTGTAAACATCGCCGACCTTTGTGTTCATCAGCCAGGGAGACTTGTTGGAAGCGATTCTTGTTCGAACTAGTCTGGACTGGTGACGGCCAATCTTGTTGAAGGTCAGAGTGGGGCAGTTTTCATCGGTATCGATGATCTCGCCGTAAGGCACAAGACCCAGCTTGATAAGAGCCTGGAAGCCATTGCAGATACCGCCCATAAGACCGTCGCGGTTTTTCAGCAGCTCGTGAACAGCGTCCTTTACCATGCCGCTTCTGAAGAATGCGGTGATAAACTTACCGGAACCGTCGGGCTCGTCACCGCCCGAGAAACCACCGGGGATAAATACGATCTGAGACTCGCAGATCTTCTTTGTAAAGCTCTCGGCAGACTCACGAATTGCGGCAGCGGAGAGGTTTTTGATAACAAAGATCTCAGGCTCAGCTCCTGCATCGCGGAATGCCTTGGCTGTGTCATATTCGCAGTTTGTGCCGGGGAATACGGGGATGAGAACGCGAGGCTTTGCGAAGCTATCCTTAGCGTGGAAAACTGTGTCGCACTCATAGGAGAATGCGGGAAGGGCAGATGTATCCTTGTCTGTGTAAGCAGGGTAGATGCCCTCAAGCTTGCCTTCGTAAATTTCAAGAAGTTTTGCAAGGCAAGCCTTTTCGTTTCCGCAAACTATCTCGCATGCATCGGTTGTCTTACCGAGAACGATGCCGATATCTGTATCATCGGTGAGCTCAAGGATAAATGCACCGTAGTTGTAGCCGAAGATTGTCTCAAGGTCAACATCGTTAAACTCAAAGCCGATGCCGTTACCGAAGCACATTTTCATAACAGCTTCTGCAATGCCGCCGTAAGTGGGAGTGTAAGCCGCAGCTACCTTGCCCTCACGCATGAGAGCTGTGACCTGATTGAATACAGCCTTCAGGGATTCCTTCTCGGGCAGACCTGCAGCTGTGTACTCGGGCGCGAGGAGTACGACCTTGTGTCCTGCTGCCTTAAACTCAGGAGATACGATATTTCCTGCATCCTCAGTTGTGACAGCAAAGGAAATAAGTGTGGGAGGTACGTCCAAAGTTTCGAAAGTACCGCTCATGGAGTCCTTACCGCCGATAGCTGCGATTTCAAGGTCCATCTGTGCCTTGAACGCACCAAGGAGAGCGGACATGGGCTTGCCCCAACGTGTGGGCTCTTTCTTCAGCTTTTCAAAATACTCCTGGAAGCTGAGGTAAACTTCGCTAAACTGCGCACCTGCGGCAACAAGCTTTGCGGCGGATTCAACAACTGCAAGGTAAGCGCCGTGATAGGGGCTCTTTTCGGAGATATAGGGGTTATAGCCGTAGGACATTACAGAGCAGGTGTCTGTGTGACCCACTTCAACGGACACCTTGTTTACCATAGCCTGAATAGGTGTCAGCTGGTTCTTGCCGCCGAAGGGCATGAGAACTGTGCCTGTGCCGATTGTGGAGTCAAAACGCTCAGCAAGTCCGCGCTGAGAGCAGACGTTCAGGTCGGAAGCCAGAGCTTCGATACCTGCTGCAAAGCTTGCGGGAATGTTGCGACTGAATTCTTCGGGAGCGAGAGCCTTGACGGTGATGTGCTTTTCAGCGCCGTTTGTGTCAAGGAATTCGCGGGAAATGTCAACAATCTGTACACCGTTCCATGTGAGAGAGAGTCTGGGCTCTTCTGTTACAACGGCGACCTGTGTAGCTTCAAGGTTTTCGGAAGCTGCAAGCTCCATAAAGCGAGGTGCATCGGCAGCAGCAACTACAACAGCCATACGCTCCTGAGATTCGGAGATAGCAAGCTCTGTGCCGTCAAGACCGTCGTACTTCTTGGGAACTGCGTTGAGGTCAATTTTCAGACCGTCTGCCAGCTCGCCGATAGCAACGGAAACACCGCCTGCGCCAAAGTCGTTGCAGCGCTTAATAAGACGGGATGCTTCGGGATTTCTGAACAGACGCTGGAGCTTTCTCTCCTCAGGTGCGTTGCCCTTCTGAACTTCAGCACCGCAGGACTCAAGAGACTCTACTGTGTGAGATTTGGAAGAGCCTGTAGCACCGCCACAGCCGTCGCGACCTGTTCTGCCGCCGAGGAGGATGACAACATCGGAGGGGGCAGGACGCTCACGGCGTACGTTTTCAGCAGGAGCACCTGCAACAACTGCGCCGACTTCCATACGCTTTGCAGCGTAGCCGGGGTGGTAGATCTCCTCTACCTGACCTGTTGCAAGACCAATCTGGTTGCCGTAAGAGCTGTAGCCTGCGGCAGCGGATGTGACGATTGTTCTCTGGGGCAGCTTGCCTGCCATAGTCTCGGAAATGGGAACTGTGGGATCTGCTGCACCTGTTACGCGCATAGCGGCGTAAACATAGCTGCGTCCTGACAGAGGATCGCGGATAGCACCGCCTATACATGTTGCAGCGCCGCCAAAGGGCTCAATCTCTGTGGGGTGGTTGTGAGTTTCGTTCTTAAACAGCAACAGCCAATCCTGCTCCTGCCCGTCTACAGTAACTTTAATTTTAACTGTGCAGGCGTTGATCTCTTCGGACTCATCAAGACCGTCCAGTTTGCCTGCCTTTTTGAGGCACTTGGCAGCAAGTGTGCCGAGGTCCATAAGGCAGATGGGCTTTGTGCGGTTAAGGTCAGCACGGGCAGCGAGATAGTCATTGTATGCGCTCTCAAGGAGTTCATCTTCAAACTCTACGCTGTCGATAATTGTGTTAAAGGTTGTGTGACGACAATGATCTGACCAGTATGTGTCGATCATGCGGATCTCTGTGATTGTGGGGTTTCTGCCCTCTTTTACAAAGTAGTCGCGGCAGAAACGGATATCGTCAACGTCCATGGCAAGACCGTAGTCGGCCACAAAGCTCTCGAGAGCAGCTTCGTCCATATCGATGAAGCCGTCTAAAACTGCAACGGACTCGGGAATATCGTAAGTTGTTGCCAGAGTTTCAAATGTGTCGAGAGAAGCAAGGCGGCTTTCAACGGGGTTTATTACGTGGCTCTTTATCTTCTCAATGTCAGTTTCTGTAAGGTCGCCTGCGAGAAGATATACTCTCGCTGTACGCACGCTCGGCCTGTCGCCCTGGGAGATGATCTGCACACACTGCGCGGCTGAGTCTGCTCGCTGGTCAAACTGACCGGGCAGATATTCAACAGCGAAAACTGTGTAGCCGTCCCAATCGGGCTCAAAGGTGACGATGTCAAGCTGAGGCTCGGAGAAAACTGTGCCGACACAGTAGTCAAAGAGCTCTTTGTCGATGTTTTCAACATCGTATCGGTTAAGAAGGCGGACATCGCGGAGTCCGTCTATCTGCAGAAGACCGCGGATGTCCTCTGCAAGAGAGTTTGCCTCGTGGGCAAGCTCTTTTTTCTTTTCAACGTATACGCGGTATACCATTTGCTTACGCCTCCTGCTTTAATGCTGCCAGAGCTTTAGCGCCGATATCGCTTCTGGAATAAGCGTTTTCAAAGTGGATCTGTCTAACTGCAGCGTAGGACTTTTCGATTGCGTTGGGAAGTCCGTCACCGACTGCGGTTATGCCCAGAACACGGCCGCCTGATGTGAGAAGCTTGCCCTCGTCAGAGAGCTTTCCACCTGCGACGAAAACTTCGGCATCAAGCCCTTCGGGAATTGTGATTTCAAAGCCTGTTTCGTACTTCTGGGGATAGCCGTGAGAAGCCATAATAACGCAGCAGGCGCTCTTTTCGGAGAATTTGACCTCAATTTCAGAAAGGCGCTCTTCGGTAACAGCGCGCATGATCTCGAAAAGGTCAGTTTCCAGAAGGGGCAGAACTACCTGTGTTTCGGGGTCGCCGAAACGGCAGTTGTACTCGATGACCTTGGGGCCGTTGGGAGTCAGCATAAGACCGAAGTAGAGGCAGCCTTTAAAGGTGCGGCCCTCTGCGTTCATCGCGTTAATAGTGGGCAGAAAAATCTCTTCCATGCACTGCTTTGCAATGTCCTCTGTGTAATAGGGATTGGGGGCGATAGTGCCCATGCCGCCTGTGTTAAGACCGTTGTCGCCGTCAAGGGCTCTCTTGTGGTCCATGGAGGAGATCATGGGAACAACTGCCTTACCGTCTGTAAAGGACAGAACGGAGACCTCGGGACCCGTCAGAAATTCCTCAATGACGATGTTGCTGCCTGATTCACCGAACATCTTGTCTTCCATCATGGAGACAACTGCAGCTTTTGCCTCTTCGCGTGTATTGGCGATGATAACGCCCTTACCCAGAGCAAGACCGTCAGCCTTTACAACGGTGGGGATTGCGGCTGTGTCGAGATAAGAAAGAGCTTCTTCCTTGTCGGAAAATGTCTCATAGCTGGCTGTGGGGATGCCGTACTTTTTCATAAGGTTTTTGGAGAAAACCTTGCTGCCCTCGATGATGGCTGCGTTTTTATTGGGGCCGAAGCAGGGGATACCTTCTGCGTTCAGCGCATCTACCATGCCCAGTACCAGCGGATCATCGGGAGCGACAACGGCATAGTCAATGCCGCTCGATTTCGCAAATTTTACTGCGCCTTCAAGGTCAGTTGCCTTTATATTTACGCATACGGCGTCACGCGCGATGCCGCCGTTTCCGGGAAGGGCGTAGAGCTCAGTTATCTCGGGACTCTTTTTGAGAGACTTGATAATTGTGTGCTCTCTGCCGCCGCTTCCTATGACCATTACTTTCATAGTGTTTTTCTCCCTTCAAAAAACTTGGGATGAGCAGTTTTAATGGTGGAACAGTCTCATTCCTGTGAAGGCCATTGCGATGCCGTTCTTGTTGCACTCTTCGATGACCAGATCGTCACGGATAGAACCGCCGGGCTGAGCGATGTACTTAACGCCGGAAGCTACGCCGCGCTTAACGGAGTCGGGGACGGGGAAGAATGCGTCGCTTCCCAGAGAAACAGCGTCGCGGCTGTCCAGCCATGCACGCTTTTCCTCATTGGTGAGGGGCTCGGGACGTGTTGTGAAGTAGTTCTGCCAGATGCCTTCTGCGCATACATCTTCTTCGTTGCCGTTGATGTAGCCGTCAATAACGTTGTCGCGACCGGGTCTGCCCAGATCCTCACGGAAGGGGAGAGCAAGTGTCTTGGGATGCTGACGCAGGAACCATGTGTCAGCCTTGCCGCCTGCAAGACGTACACAGTGTACACGGGACTGCTGACCTGCGCCTACGCCGATAGCCTGTCCGTCATAAGCGAAGCAGACGGAGTTGGACTGTGTGTATTTGAGAGTGATAAGGGAGATGATAAGGTCGATCTTTGCATCCTCGGGGATGTCCTTAGTCTCTGTAACGATGTTCTGGAGAAGGTGCTCACCGATTTCAAAGTTATTGCGGCCCTGCTGGAATGTGATACCGAATACCTGCTTTGTCTCCTGCTCAGCGGGAACAAAGTCGGGGTCGATAGCAACTACGTTGTAGCCGCCCTTGCGCTTTGTCTTTAAAATTGCAAGAGCTTCATCTGTGTAGCCGGGAGCGATAACGCCGTCGGAAACCTCGCGTGCGATGAGAGATGCTGTGAGAGCATCGCAAACCTCGGAGAGAGCTACCCAGTCGCCGAAAGAGCAGAGACGGTCAGCACCGCGAGCTCTTGCGTAAGCGCATGCGAGGGGATTTTCATCAAGACCTTCAACATCGTCTACAAAGCAGGCCTTTTTAAGATCCTCGGGGAGAACCTTGCCTACAGCAGCAGATGTGGGAGAAACGTGCTTGAAGGATGTTACGGAAGCCATGCCTGTAGCTTCTTTCAGCTCTTTAACCAGCTGCCAGGAGTTCAGCGCATCCAGGAAGTTGATAAAGCCGGGACGGCCGTTGAGAATTGTGATAGGCAGCTCTGTGCCGTCGTGCATGTAGATTTTTGCGGGCTTCTGATTGGGGTTACAGCCGTACTTCAGTTCAAATTCAGTCATTTTAATTACTCTCCCTTGTTTTTATTCAGAATGAGCTGCTTGTGCTCGCCTGTTGCGATGTCTATCTCACAAGCGTAAAGTGATACTTTATTGTCGTTGTTCAGTGCTTTCCAGACCTTGTTTGCGTACTCCTCGATAGTACCCATTACATCAACGCGGATAGGCTCGCCCCTAAATGAGGGGAGGGGATTTCCGTCGCCAACGTAGGTGCTGATGAAGTGACCTGTGCCGGATATGGGCTTGTCATAGTCGAAGTAGTAACGGCAGCAGCAGGAGGGATCGCCGTCTGTGCTCTTGAGGATGGACATTGTGTAAGAGCCGTCCTCGTTTACAACACCGGAAATACGGGGTGTGTAGTTGGGGCAGTCGGGCTCGAACTCGCGCTGGGAAAGTGCGTGACGGATGCAGTGACCTGCCTCGATGCTGTCGCGTATCGTGTCTGTCTGGTCGCCGTTTGTTACGACAGCCTTTTTACAGGTGAAACGAACGGGATGATAGATGATAAGGCTGGGGTCGGACAGCTTGGCGGGGTCGTGAGCTTCTGTGCGGATACCGTCTTCTGTGTAAGAGAAGATGCGGTTTCTGCTGTTTTCGCTTCTGCCCATGATGAAGTATACAATGTAGTTCTTTGTGCCGTCCTCACTTTTACCGATGAGGATACCGCGGCCGGGGTAAGAGTTGTTTTCCAGTAAGTTAAAGATGTTTTCAGTCATTTTCTCTGCTCCTGACAATAGAATTTGCTACTTTTTCTGCGGCGAGAGGGAGAATTATCCACTCTGCCTGTTCCATTACTCGTTTCTGAAGTGTTTCGGGAGTGTCGTCATCCAGAATTTCAACTGCCTTCTGGAAGATTATCTCTCCGCCGTCGGGTATTTCGTTTACAAAGTGTACGGTGGCGCCTGTTACTTTTACGCCGTAGGCAAGTGCTTCTTTATGTACCCTCAGCCCGTAATAGCCCTCTCCGCAAAAAGAGGGGATAAGGCTGGGATGAACATTGATTATTCTGTTTGCATAGCGGTTTGTAAACTTCTCTGTGAGAATGCTCATAAAGCCTGCAAGAATGATAAAATCAATGTTGTTTTCGTCGATTAAAGCTGCGATGCGCTCTTCAAAGTTACCGTCGGCTTTTTTAACAACAGCGGTTTTTATACCTGCGTTTGCCGCTCTTGTAAGGGCGAAGGCCCCTTCCTTGTTGGAGATAACGAGAGTTATCTCACCGCTGTTTAATACCTTACCCTGTGCATCAATAAGCGCCTGAAGATTTGTGCCGCCGCCTGATACCAAAACTGCTATCTTAGCTTTCAGCACAGCTCTACCCCCTGACCGCTTACTACACGGCCCAGAACATAAGCATCTTCGCCGGCAGCTTTAAGTGTTTCAAGAGCTGTGTCAACGGACTGCTCATCCACGATAACAGCCATACCGACGCCCATGTTGTAGGTGTTGTACATATCTCTTTCGGGGATATTTCCGGTCTTCATGAGAAGGTCGAAGATGGGGAGAACGCGGACATCCTTCTTCTCAATTTTTACGCCGCAGTTATCGGGAAGAACACGGGGCAGGTTCTCGTAAAAACCGCCGCCTGTGATGTGGGAAACAGCCTTTACGTTTACCTTTTCAAGAAGCTGGAGAATGGACTTGACGTAAATTTTCGTGGGTGTGAGAAGTGTCTCGCCAAGGGTTCCGCCAAGCTCGTTTACATAGACGTTAAGGTCTGCGTTTTCAACGTCGAATACCTTTCGCACAAGGGAGAAGCCGTTGGAGTGTACACCGGAGGAAGCCAGAGCAATGAGAACGTCGCCGGGCTTTACGTTTGCCTTATTTAAAACCTTGCTTCTGTCAACAACACCGACGGAGAAGCCTGCAAGGTCGTAGTCCAGCTCAGGCATCATACCGGGGTGTTCTGCTGTCTCGCCGCCGACGAGAGCGCAGTCGGACTGAACGCAGCCCTCAGCAACACCTGATACGATCTCGGCGATTCTCTCGGGGATGTTCTTGCCGCAGGCGATGTAGTCCAAGAAGAAGAGGGGCTTTGCGCCGCAGCAGATAATATCGTTTACACACATGGCAACGCAGTCGATACCGATGGTGTCGTGCTTATCCATTAAAAGTGCGATTTTCAGCTTTGTACCAACACCGTCTGTACCGGAGACGAGGATGGGATTTGTGATACCGTTTAAGTCAAGGGCGAAAAGTCCGCCAAAGCCGCCGATATCTGTAACAGAGCCTGCTGTCATTGTACGGGCAACGTGTGCCTTCATGAGTTCAACGGCCTTGTAGCCGGCGGTGATGTCTACACCGGCATCGGCGTAGCTTTGTGAACGGGATTCATTCATTTGCTAAACATCCTTTCTTATTCAGCGGCAAGTCTCTCACCCAGAGCCTTGTCCTTTGCCAATACTTTTTCTGCGTTTTTAACTCTTGCGTCATCAAGCTTTGCAGCCAGCCCGTCGTCACTTACTGCGATGATCTGCATTGCGAGCCATGCAGCGTTGGCTGCGCCGTCAGCTGCAACGGTTGCAACGGGGATGCCTGAGGGCATCTGAACTGTAGACAAAAGTGCGTCCAGACCGCCGAATGCCTTGGAGCTGATGGGGATTCCGATGACGGGGATGGTGGTGGAGGCGGCGAGTGCACCGGCGAGGTGAGCTGCCATGCCTGCAGCGGCGATAATAACACCGAAGCCGTTTGCCCGTGCATTCTCCGCGAAGGATTTAGCCTCGGCAGGAGTTCTGTGTGCAGAGTAAACGTGTGCTTCAAAGGGGACGTTGTATTCACGAAGTACAGCGAAGGCTTTTTCAACTACGGGCAGGTCGCTGTCACTGCCCATGATGATACCGACTTTTTTCATGTTGCTCTCCAATCTGTCCTTATTTTTAGCTTGAATTTTTGCCGAAACAAAAAAAGACACACCAATACAAAGCGGATTGGCATGCCCAGACGGTCGGCTTTTACGGTTTCTGTTCCCATGTGGTGATCCACTTCCGTCAGTAGCAGAAATCCGATAAATTTTACCACTTAATTATAAAATAAAGTATACCCAATGTCAATTAAGACGGAGGAATAAAGAAAGGCGAAAATTTTGGCGATTTATGATACAAATTGACGAAGAAAAATCAGGTGCAGACAAATTTGGGTCAAGTGACTTGTTAAAATCTGTGAAAAATAATATAATTAACAAAAAAGTAACTTGAGGCGATAATCAATGAGCGGTAAAACCATGATAAACGACCTGACAGAAGGAAAGGTCAGCAAAAGACTTCTGAAGTTTGCTGTTCCCTTCATTCTGGCAAATCTGCTGCAGACCTGCTATAACCTTGTGGATATGATAGTGGTCGGCCGTTTCTGCGGACAGGCAGGACTTTCTGCCGTATCCGTCGGCGGCGACCTTCTCAACATCTTCGTATTCTTAAGTGTGGGCATGTGCTCTGCGGGACAGATAATAATCTCCCAGTACGTTGGAAAGAAAGAATATTCAAATCTTAACCGCGCCATCGGAACATTTACGACCTTGATGATGGGACTGGCGGTCGTGTGCACAATAATCGGACTTCTGTGTAAAAATCTGTTTCTGGATTGGATGAATGTTCCCCAGGAGGCATATAAGCAGGCTTATGAGTATACTGTGGTCAGCTACGCAGGACTTATCTTTGTCTTTGGCTATAACATCGTGTCCTCTGTTCTGCGAGGAATGGGAAACTCCAAAACGCCCCTTATCTTCGTAGGCATTGCAACGGTCGTAAACCTGATTCTGGACTACATACTTGTAAAATACTTCAACGCAGGTGCCATGGGCGCTGCCGCCGCAACCGTATTCGGACAGGGCGTTGCCTTTGTAAGCGCGGTCTGTTATCTCTACAAACGCCGAGAAAGCTTCGGCTTTGACTTTAAGTTGACGAGCTTCATTCCCGATAAGAAGATACTTAAAATTCTTGTCCGTCTCGGTGTTCCCATGTCTCTGCAGACCTGTGCCATAAACCTTACAGGTCTTGTTGTAAACTCCTTTATCAATGATTACGGACTTGTCGCCAGCGCAGTAACAGGCGTGGGCAACAAGATAAACAGCCTTGCGACTATAGTTACAACAGGCGTACATACCGCAGGTGCATCCATGGTAGGTCAGAACTACGCTGCGGGCAAGCAGAAACGAGTAGTGAAGATCATGGGCACCGTCGCCCTTTACAGCTGTGCTTTCGCCCTTGTGCTGTCGGTGATCATGGTATTCTTCCCCGAACAGGTATTTGCAATTTTCGACAATTCGCCTGAGACTGTTGCGATGGCAGGCACATATACCGTGGTTGCCGTTATAAGCTTCTTCGGCTTTGCAACACGCGCTCCCTTCCTCTCCCTTATAAACGGACAGGGCTTTGCAGGACTTAGTTTGTTTATGGGAATTGCGGACAGCGTAGTTGCGAGAATAGGTCTCTCCATACTTCTCGGAAAGGTTTTCGGCATGGGTGTTATGGGCTTCTGGCTGGGTAATGTCTTAGCCGGATATGTCTACACTCTCATAGGCAGCATATACTTCATATCGGGCAGCTGGAAAAAACGCCCGTTAGCGGTAAAATAAATTTTTAAAATGGAAATACAGGAGGAAAACAAAAATGGCAGAACTTTACAATGACTACTCAGTATTTGAGAAGCTCGGATTGGCTGATGAGCCTATCGGCGTTAAATTCAGCTTTTTCCGTCCCGAAGGCGTTCCCGCTCTTGAAGAGGATGCTGCAATGAGTCTTTGCGAGATGCTGCGCCTTTCTCAGAAGGAAAAGAGAGCTTTCTACTTCTCCAAGGATCACAAGGAGACCTGTGTAGGTAAGATCCTGCTCGGTATGGAAGACATGGCTCCCTTCGCAGAAAGCGGCAACATCGGCAAACGTCTCGGTGTTTTCAACGATGCAAGATGCAACCAGCACTTCTACCAGTTCGTTCCCAAGCTTGACCGCGGCATCACAAACTACGTTTCCTTTATGCCTGTAAGCCAGCTGACAGAAGAGCCTGACGTTCTGGTTGTAGCTGCAAAGGCACCTCAGGCTGAGATCGTAATGCGCGCTATGACATGGTCCACAGGTGAGCACTATAAGTCTGAATGTACACCTGTTATGGGCTGTGCATGGCTGCTTTTAAAGCCCTATAAGACACAGGAAGTTAACTTCATCGTTCCCGCTCTGGTACACGGTCCTCACGGCAGAGAGCTTTACGATTCCGACACACTTCTCATCGGTATTCCTTACCGCTGGATCCCTGCTATCATCAAGGGACTTTCTGAAATGCCCTTCCACCTTGAAGGTCACGAGAGCAAGGAGAAGTACTACGCAGAGTTCGAAGGCATCCTTGCAGACCTTGCCGAGAGAGCACAGAATCCGTAAAACACAAAGGAGTTCTGACATTGTATAAAGATATTTACGCGCCCCTTCCCGATGCGGCGCAGTATTTGAAGAGAATAGGCATCGACGAGATTTTAGAGCCTACAAGGGAAAATCTGGACAAGATCATCTATGCGCACATTACCCACGTTCCCTTTGAAAACCTTGATGAGTGTATGGACAAAGCATGTCCCAGTCTGAATATTCCCGATCTTTTTGACAAGATCGTAGTGCGTAACCGCGGCGGCTACTGCTTTGAGCTCAACGCAGCCCTGTATGCACTTCTGCAGGCGTTGGGTTATGAGGCATACCCCGTAGCGTGCCGTATCCTTTGGGGACACGGTCTGTTTATGCCCCTGTCACACCGCGCAACTATCGTTGTTATCGACGGTGTAAAGCATTTCTGCGACGTCGGCTTCGGCGGTCCTTCCGCACATTGCGCCGTACCCTATAACGAGACAGTAGACGGCGGCTTCTTCGTAAAGGTCGTCGGTCGGGATACACAGATCATGCGCAAAACAGAAGATGGCGAAGAGCTTCTTATTACATACGTTGACAGCTTCTTTGAGCCTATCGACTTTATCCCCCTCAACTTCAACGTTGCCATGGCGCCCGGTTCATTTTTCCAGATGATGCCCATGCTTAACCTGACAACAGATACAGGAAGCAAGGCGATAAACGGAGATATTTACCGTGTACACCACAACGGTGAGGTCACAGAAACAAAGATCGAAAACGACGAAATGATGAGAAAAATCATGAAGGAAGAATTCGGTCTTGTGAAATAAGAAAGCTTAAAGCTCCGATGCAAAATGCATCGGAGCTTTTTGTTATATGCAAATCACACAAAAATACACATCGTAATTTATGCACACATCCAAATGTGAAATTTTTCAAAAATCAATGTCACCTTTTTGGGGGCTCGTGACATATAGGGGCCAAAAGGGAAATTATGTCGTTTTTTATTCTGTAATTCAGGAGGGAAAATGCAATGAAAACAAAGATTTCGCTTAAAGCCCTATACCGCAGCCCCGTAAAAACGGTGCTGACCTTTATTCTCCTTGCGGCGGTGAACTTTGCCCTGTTTTCGCAGGTGCTGGAGCATGCGGTGACACAAAGAGAGCTGGACAAAGCGATATCAACATATTTCGGAGCAGGAAATGTAGAAAATACTGTTTTGCATCCGAATGCCCGCAGAGTTGACAGACCTATATATATCTATACAGACCCGCGTGTCAGCACGGACTATCTCACTGATGAGAATGCAGAGCTTTACAGAAGCTACAAGTATGAGCCTGTTACAAAGGAACAAATAGCGGCGATAGAAAAACTGCCGTACGTTACGTATTCCGATACCCGATATATGACGGCAGGTGTTTCTGAGGAATACAGGAGACTTGATGACGGAGATCTTTTCTACAACTACGTAAACACCTGTGTTGCAGAGGGTACTGTAACTGATGTACACCCAAACGGCAGATTGAAAGTTGATGATCTCAAGCTTGTTGCAGGACACGGAATAGAACCTTTTAAGACAAATGAATACATTTTCGTGTTCACAGGAACGTCAGTTCCTGAGGATTACGAGGATGGTTATGTGGCGGCTTACGGCGGTGCTCCGCGTGCGGTATCGTTTACCACGCCCAAAAGCATATATACTGACGAATATATCGAAAACTTTGAATTGGGTAAGCGGTATGCGTTTGTTCTCAGATACGAGACTTATTATGCCATACGTCCCGAGGTGTTTTCATATTACCTGACCGATCCGTTTATATATAACTGGTGTGATGCTGTGTGGGATATAACCGATGCACCTGCAAATTATCTCTACACGGATGAGTTTGCACCGCTTAAACAGTATTGCGAGCTTATAAATACAGACCACTATACATTTGATGTGGTTTACAGCAGCAATACAAACAGTATCGGATACTTTGCAGACAGGACAATGGGACTCTCTGCAGGTCGGCATCTTACACCCGAAGATACAGAAAATAACGCACAGGTATGTTTGATACACCACAACATCGCTGCTGAGTACGATCTGAAGCTTGGAGATACCATAACCATTGACCTTGGAAATGTTCTGTTTGAACAAAACAAAGCCACAGGTGCCGTAGCGGTTGTTCCCGAAAGACTTTCGACAGAATATACAGAGGTTACATTGAAAATAGTAGGCACATTTAAGGATGCGCGAAAAGATGAAATTCAACAGGGCGATTCCAATATGACCTACTCATATAACACGATTTTTGTTCCGAAATCACTGCTCCGTGTTGATGAAAGCCAGCTTGAAAATCATTCCTTTGCCCCCGGAGAATTCAGCTTTGTTGTGGGCAACGCGTGGGACATCCCCGCCTTTGCGGAAGAGGCGGCGCCGATGGTTGAGGACATGGGGTTGGAATTGGTTTTCAACGATGGCGGCTGGCCTGAAAAAATCCAGAGTTTTAAAGAAGCCTTGAGAATTTCTCTTATCAAGATTTATATTCTTACGGCCGCTGCTATGATTTCTGTTGTTTATGTTTCTTACCTGTACATCGTGGCGAAGAGAAAGGATTTTGCAATTATGCGTGCACTTGGTACGTCCAAACGGCGTGCCTCGTATTCGCTGGTGCTTCCGCTGGGAGTGATCGCATCAATTGCCGTGGTGTTGGGATGTGTTTCAGCGCTTGTCTATACCCGTAAAACCATAAGCGGCAGTGAAACCCTTGCTCTTTTGGAGAGCAACACCATAAACACAAGCATTCCTGCCGAAGTTGTTATATTGTGTGTTTTGGGAGTATTTGTTCTTTGTGTCGCCGCTGCGGCAGTAATGCTGACTTTTATCGGCAGGATGCCGCCCCTTGCGCTTTTGCAGGGTAACGCAAGGCGAACTAAAATGAAAGAGATAATCAAAGATACCCTGCCTGAGCTTCCTGTTAGTTGGGTGTCTCTCCCAAAGCCTGAACACGACGGGAAAAAGCGTGTATTCGGTTTTTCGTGGCGCTATATTAGACGGCATATCATAAGAACTGCAAAAAAATCTGTCCTATGCATAGTTGTAATAGTGCTTCTTCTCAACGTTGCAGGTCAACTGTCTATTATGGGAGATATGTACTTTGATATGTATAACAACACAAAGCTGTTTTCTCAGTTTGCAGGTGGTCTTAACCTGTACAGCATGGACAAGCTGTATAACAGCGGATATGTTGACTATGTCTACTATTGTAAAGAGCTGATACTTGACATTGACAAAACTGCTACCGTTACATATATTACATCTGACATTGCGTATACAGTTGATGATGAGATAGAGGTAACATATCTTGAAGGATACGATAACACGGTTATGTCATCTCTTGGAAACCACATAATAACGGGCAGCGAGCTGATGAAGGAGCGCGGCTATGAGCTTGGTGACACTGTGGAGCTTTCACGCCGCGGATATTTCGCATATTGCAGCTATGCCGTGCCCGAAATAGCTGAAATATATTTTAAAGTCGACTATCTGTTTACAGAAGAGGGAATGACGGCGGCAATAGATGAACTGTACAGGGAGAGAACGTTCGAATTTACCATTGTCGGTAGTGTAACATCAGAATCACACGAGGCGGACTACTATATGTATATGCCGGGCTCTCTTGACAAGTCGATAGATTTCGGCAGGTACGCTATTGTTCAGCCTGTTGAGGCATATCTGGCGGATAATGATTTGTCTGAGGAGTATCGCGAGTTTGGAACAGCACTTGCAAACGGTATTTTGCCGGAAGAAGTAGCTTTTCTTTTGGACGAGACAGCAAAAGCTAAGCATCTTAAAAACAATGTTGAGCTTATAGATACACTGCTGCCCATAATCTCGGTATCGGTCATGGTAATAGGGGTGTTTATCTGTAGCATTCTCATTACGCAGTCATCAAAAGAAATAGCAATAATGAGAGTCCTTGGAACAACCAAAAAGAGAACGCGGGGCATTCTCGTGCTTGAGCAGATGATACTGTGTATAATTGGTGTTATAATTTCAGGAATTATCCTCACACTCCGCGGTGCGCTCGCGCAAATGTTGTGGGTGCTCGGCGTATTTGTGATTGTAATCCTGTTGGCATCTATCGTTGCATCCATTGCTGCTTCCCGCAAAAATGTACTCGAACTGCTGCAGACAAAAGAATAACCCATAACACCCCGACGAAACCGTCGGGGTGTTTTTGCCTTTGCACCATCCTTGCCCCTCGTCTTGGGAGAGGTGGCATCGCGGAGCGATGACGGAGAGGATAACAGAGGACACCCGAGGACGGCGTCCCTGCGGCGATGATTTTTATGTTGGCATATCGTAGGGGAGGGCCTTCGTGCCCTCCCGTTGTACAAATTCGCACAATGTCGCAGTGTGGTCGTAGGGAACTGATTTATCCGTTCCGTTTTATATGCACATCCAACAAAATTGCACAATCAAATTTAGTTAAACATACAAATGTGAAAAATTTTGAAAATTTGTGTCACTTTTTGCTGTTCTCGCGACATAAATAAGTATAGACTATTTTTGCGGAGGGATATGTATGAGACCGAAACTGTCGCTGAAAACTCTATACCGAAGCCCCGTAAGGACGGTACTTACCTTCATTCTCCTTGCGGCCGTTACCTTTGCACTTTTTTCGCAGGTAATGGAATTCACTATTGCAAAACGAGAGATGAACAAGGCTGCAGAGCGCTATGAGGGAATTGCAACTGCGGAGATATCTCCGCAGAGCCGCGAAATGGTAAATGCGGGAACAACGCCTTTGTACATGTTCACCGACGATAGGGTCGGTGATGAACACCTCTCTAAAAATATGAGAACAACTATATTTGGTATAGACTATGAAAGCTTTACGCAGGAGCAGATTTCTGAGATTTCAGAGCTTGACTATGTGGATTACGTTGATACACGATATATGACCGCAGGCTTTTGTAAGGAATATCCCAGAGTAGATGACGGAATATATTTTTACAATCACTTAAACCAGTGTGTTATTGTTGCAACTATAGTAAATATCGATGATACACTTATCGTTGTTGATGATCTTGAGCTTTTGGGCGGCAGACCACAGTATCCTGTTGATAAGGCAGCTATCAGAATTTTTACAGAACAAATGATGGCTGCAGATACAGGTATAGCCAGCTTTTTCTGGGCAGAGGATGTAACCCGTGTTACATCTCTCAGAAACAATGACGGCAAGTATACAGTTCCTGCGATAGAAGAAACAGGAGTTCTCGAAATAGGTAAAAGATATGCCTTTATCCTCAGATATGAAGATTGGTATATGGATCTGCGCTACCCTCTTGAATATCACCTGACAGACCCGTATATAGGTTCATGGTGCGACGGCGTGTGGGCGCTTGATGGCGCAGGTGAAAACTATCTTGAAACAGAAGAGTTTGCCCCTTTAAAAACATACATTCAGATGATAGACATGAACCTTAATGCGTTGGATGTTGTCTATACCAAAAATACCCACAGCATACGCTATTTTGCCGATGATACCATTGGTATCTCACAGGGGCGCGGTCTCACCCTTGAGGATACGGAAAACCAAAATAATGTGTGTCTTGTTAGCCATGATTTTGCCCATGAACACGAACTTGAGCTTGGAGACACCATAACTTTAGAGCTTGGCAACAAGCTTTTTGAGCAATATATTTCAAACGGTGCTATAGCTGCCGCTCCCGAGATGATATCCACAGAAACAACAGAGGTCACGCTTGAAATAGTTGGTATTTACAAAGACAGCAGAAGTGAAAAATTACAGGCAGGCGACCCTCATTGGTCATACTCGTCAAATACCGTGTTTGTGCCTGCGCATCTTCTGAATGTGGACGAAACGGAACTTGAAAACCACACCTTTGCTCCCGGCGAAGTCAGCGTTGTTGTAGACAATGCATGGAATATTGAAAGCTTTGCAGAAGATATACTGCCCAAGCCTGAAGAGCTTGGCTACACGGTGGTCTTTGACAACGATAACTGGCCTGAGATGGTAAAGGGCTATGAGGAAAATGAGAGGTTGTCTCTTATAAAGCTGTCTGTACTGGCTGCTGCGGTGCTTATGGCTACCGTGTTTGTTGCTTTTCTTTACATAGTCGGCAAGAGAAAAGACTACGCCATAATGCGTGTTTTGGGAACAAGTAAGGGGAAATCGGGCGGTGCGCTGCTTCTGCCTCTGTTTGTCCTTGCCGCAGTTGCGGCGGTTGTCGGTGCAATGACAGCTTATGTGTACACACAAAGCACTATTGATACCAGCGATGCACTTGCCGCTGTTGCGTCTTTTGACCCCACACTTGTTCTTGATATGAGCATACCAAAATGGCTCGTTGCCGTATGTATCGCGGGAGAGATAATTCTTGCTCTGTTTATTGCGGCAGTAATGCTTGGCGTTCTTGGTCTTAATTCACCCCTTGCTCTTATTCAGAATTCAACGGCAAAGCGCAAGAAGATAAAGAAAAAGTTTGCAGAGGAAGCAAATCAGCCTGTTGTCCTCGGTGAATGGGTATCCTTGGGCAAAGCCGAGCATGACGGCAAAAAACGAAAACTCAGCTTCTCAGCGCGGTATATTTTCCGCCATATACGCAGAACTATGGGAAAGGTTGCGCTTCTCATTTTGGTAACAGCCATGCTCATAAGCGTTGTGGGACAGCTGAGCATTATGAATAACTCTTATCATGAGATAATAGAAAACACCGATATACCCATAAACTTTGCGGGGCATACCAATTTGAATACATATTTGAAACTGCAGAATTCGGAATATATTAAAGACGGATATTACTGCTCAGATAAGTTCCTTGAAATCAACGGAGAAAGTTCAGTTTTTGTAATTACAAACAACCCTGCAAAATACAGAGGCAAAGATATTGGTATAACCTTTGCCGACGGATATGATATGAGCATTTTTGATGAGCCGTGCTATGTGGTGCTGTTGGGTGCTGACCTTATGGAATATATGAGTGAGACTTACGGAACGGAACTTGGCGGCACAGTATATCTGTCAAAAAACGGTGTGTTGAGTAATATAGAATGGAAATATGAAAAGAATTATGAGGGCGAGTTTGGATGTCCGTATATACAATTCAGCGATGAATGGTATGTGTGGCAAGCAGAAACGCACGAATACTATGCCGATGAAATAAAACGGGAATTTTTAAATGAAACTACAAAGTTTGTCGTGGGTGGTGTTATCACAGAAAACGCAGGTGTGCTTAGTGGTGCCGTTGTACTTCCCGGCAGTATGGATTTAAATCCCTATTTCGGCAGAATATGCACTCTCGAAGTCACAGAAGCATATCTTAAAGACAACTGGCGGGACGAAGAGATGCGTGAATTCGGCGAAGCTCTTGCTGCGGAAAACGGAACAGGCGAGATTGCCTTTATTATGGACACATCAAAGCTTGAAAATGTCAAAAACAACGTAAAGCTTATGGAGACCCTTTACCCCATAATCGTCGCGGCAATTCTTGTTATTGGCGCGTTCCTGTGTGGTCTGCTTATTGTTCAGACCTCAAAGGATATTGCGATTATGCGTGTGCTTGGAACATCAAAGCGCAGAGTGCGCCTTATCATGATAGTTGAGCACGCAGCCATGTGCCTTGTGGGCATTGTTGTGGCGATTGCGGTTCTTGTCATACGCAAGGCAGCAAATGCTGTCATAGCAGATGTGCTGTTCGTCTGCGGATTGTATTTTGCCGCAGTTTTAGCTGCGTGCATCGTTGCATCCATTGCCGCTTCCCGCAAAAATGTCCTTGAACTTCTGCAGACGAAGGAATAACGCAAAAACACCCTTGCAATTTGCAGGGGTGTTTTCATGTTGAAAACCGAGCGCAACTGTTATATAATAACTGCGGAAAAATTTTTAATGAAAGTGAGAAACAATATGAAGTTTTCACAGATGCCCTATGAAAGACCCAACCTTGAAGAGGTTAAGAAAGACCTTGCAGCTTTAGTTGAAAAGCTGAAAAAAGCCGCTTCCTATGAAGAGGCAAAGGCAGTATTCCTCGAGAAGGAGAAGTACGAAAAGCACATCTCCACCTACGGAACACTGGCTTCTATCCGCCACAGCATCGACACTCGCGATGAGTTTTACAACGCAGAGGAGACATTCTGGAACTCCGCTTCTCCCGAGATCGAGGAGTACGGTCAAATGTGGACTCTCGCTATGATGGAGTCTCCCTTCAGAGAGAATTTTGCTGCAGAATACGGCGACCTTATGTTCGTAAACGCAGAAATCGCCCTTAAGTCCTTCTCTCCTGAGATCATCCCCGAAATGCAGCAGGAGAACGACCTTGTTCAGGAATATGAGAAGCTTCTCGCTTCCGCACAGATCCCCTTTGAGGGCAAAAACCGCACAATTTCCCAGATGACTCCCTTCAAGAGCGAAGCTGACGACGAGCTTCGTCTGGCTGCCTGGAAGGCAGAGGGCGCATGGTACAAGGAAAATCAGCCTGCGCTGGATGAGATCTACGACAAGCTTGTAAAGCTTCGTGATGCAATGGGCAGAAAGCTTGGCTACGACGGCTATACAACTCTCGGTTATTACCGCATGAGCCGCAACTGCTACACAAAGGAAGATGTTGAAAAGTTCAGAGCCGCAGTTGTAAAATACCTCGTTCCTGTGGCTGATGAAATTTACCGCAAGCAGGCAAAGCGCCTCGGCAAGGAATATCCCATGAGCTTTGCAGACAACGCTCTTGAGTTCCGTAGCGGCAACCCCAGACCCTGCGGCGATGCTGATGCGATCCTCGCTCACGGCAAGGTTTTCTATGATGAACTCTCCCCCGAGACAAGTGAGTTCTTTGGCGTTATGCTTGAAAATGAGCTTCTTGATGTTCTCTCTAAAGAGGGCAAGCGCGGCGGCGGTTACTGCACATCTATCGGCGACTACGAAGTTCCCTTTATCTTTGCTAACTTCAACGGTACACAGGGTGACGTTGAGGTCGTAACTCACGAGGCAGGACACGCTTTTGCAGGTTACATGAACCGCAAGAGAATCCCCGGTGAGTACGCATGGCCCAGTTTGGAGGCCTGTGAAGTACACTCCATGTCCATGGAATTTTTCGCATGGCCCTGGGCAGAAGGCTTCTTCGGAAAGGACACAAGAAAGTTCTATTACAGCCACTTAGCCAGCGCTCTCACATTCATCCCCTACGGCACAATGGTAGACCACTTCCAGCACGTTGTTTACGAAAAGCCCGAGATGACACCGGCTGAGCGCCACGGCGTATGGAAAGAGCTTCTCGGCACATATATGCCCTGGATGAAGCTGGACGGCGACATCCCCTTCTACGCAGAAGGTCAGGGCTGGCAGAGACAGATGCACATCTACTCCAGCCCCTTCTACTACATCGACTACTGCCTTGCGCAGACAGTTTCTCTCCAGTTCTGGGCACTTATCCAGAAGGATACAAAGGAAGCATGGGACAAGTACATGGCTTACACGGTACAGGGCGGCAGCTGCACATTTACAGATCTTCTGAAAAATGCAAAGCTTGACTCTCCCTTCGAGGAAAGCTGCCTTAAGGGCGTATGCGAAGCTGCAAACAAGTGGCTCTCTGAATTTGACATGACAGGTATCGAATAATAATAAAAACCTCCCTTGAATGGCGGGTGCTCGTAAAACAGTTGCACTCCCGGTAGGATTATCTACCGGGAATGTTCTTATATCCTACAGCTATATGTTAGGATAAACAAAACAGTTAGACAAACTTGAATTTGACGAGGTAAGACAATTGACCATCCAAACAGTTAAACAAAACAACATAGTATGTGCTGTAATAAACAGCGATGAAAAGGTATTTACAGACGCACAGTCTGCGCTCGATGTACTTATGACTGCAAAGTATGATGCAGGCACAAAGAATATCGTAATTGACAAAAAACTAATCGTTGAGGACTTTTTCATCCTCAGCAC
>JAFTYM010000006.1 GCA_017461585.1 Oscillospiraceae bacterium
AGAAGCAACAGGTCACACATGGGACGAAGGCGTTGTAACAACAGAGCCTACAACAGATGCTGAAGGCGAAAAGATCTACACATGCTCTGTTTGTGACGAGACAAAGGTTGAGCCTGTCGACAAGCTGACACCTCCTGCTGAGGACGAGGGTGACGAAGGCACAACAACACCTCCTGCAGGTGGCGAGTCTGCAACTCCTGATACAGGCGATAACAGCAGAATTTTCGGTTGCGTAGTTGCTCTGGCTATCTGCCTTATCGGCATTGCGATCCTTTCCATTAGAAAAAGACAGCTTAGCAAATAATTAAATGCGCGTATATGCAAAACCTCCCTCGCAAAAATGCGAGGGAGGTAAACGTGCCTTGTCAGACACGTATTTAACGAGGACTTACAGGTGCCGTTTTGCATTAAAACTGCAGCTGTAAATTCCCGATAAAGGAGATTTTAAATATGAAGAAGATCATCATTACAGTTTTGAGTATAGCTTTGATTATTGTGCTGGGCGCAACTGCCTATGCTTCCGCAACCTGCTCGGTCTCTGCAGATACAGTAACGGCGACCGCAGGGCAGCAGGTCACCGTGCCTGTGCGTATTGCAGACAATACCGGCTTTACAAACTTTGCTGTTATCCTCGATTATGACAGGACTGCGCTTGAGCTTGTCAGCATAAACACCGCAAGCGGCGAGGAGAGTTACCTCTGTGGTGAGCTGGTAAGTGTAAATACTGTATGGGAAAATGGCGAAGGAGAGACTTTCGGCTATATCACCTGCGCACTGAGCGAAAAGTGTTCAGAAGACGGCATACTCTTTACCGCAACTTTTAATGTAAAAAGCGGATTTTCAGGTACTGCAAGTGTAACTCCCTCTATCAGCTACATCCGAAACAATGCCGCGGTGTTCTCAGTGTTTGAGGAGATAACGGCAAATGTACATGCAGGCAGCGTGAACGTTGAAAAAGCTGAAATCACGGTACGCATAGGTGATGTTAACGGCGATGGCAAGATTAATGCGGTTGACGCAGCTCTTACATACAAGTATGTCAACAATAAGACTGCGCTTACAGAAGAGCAGCTTCTGGCAGCAGATGTTAATGGCGACGGCAAGGTAAATGCGGTTGATGCTGCGCTGATTTATAAGTATGTCAACAACAAGCTTGACACTTTCCCGGCCGAGAACTGATGCAGTTAAACAAAAACCCTGCCCGCTGAAATCAGCGGGCGGGGAATACCTGCCTTGGGCGGTTGCGCGTGTGCATTGGCATTAATGGATGGGCGCAAAGGTCATAAGGAAGCTACGAGAGGTATGTAACAATGGATATCAAGAAAATTCTCCACAGCCGCGGTTTTTACACAGCTGCGTGCCTGCTTATCATAATCGGAATAATACTTGCCCTGCTGCTGCCGGGAGTTGATATGAGTCACGCACACATCCACGACCCCTTGAGCGGCGAGGTCTCAGACATTACTGTCCTTACGGCAGGTGAGGGTGTTGAAAACATTGAGACCATCATCACGCCCGGAGGAACAGGTGAGGATGAGGCTGATTCTCAGCCGGACACTCCCGAGGATACGGAAAATGAGCCCTTGGAGACAGATAAGGCTCCCCAGCCGCCTGAAGAGCAGGAAGCTGAGCCAAACGAGACAGAGCCTGACGAAACGGACGATGAAAACATGTCCGATGGAGAGGGCGATGAGGGTCAGGAGGACGGAAATATGGGTGAAGAAGGCGGAGAGGAAGCCGAACCTGATATTTCTGCTGTCATGACATGGTATAAGTACGGAAGTCAGGCAAAGACCATTGTCTGCGGTCCGTCTGTTATCGTCTCAAAAGGAATCAACACGGCGCAGCTGAGAAACAGCGAGCTTGAGTATAAGTTCTCCCTTTACGGTGAGGATGCCAAGGGGCTTACGATAACCGATGTTCAGCTTGCCGTGGGCGACGGTGTGTATAAACCTGCTGAAAAAGAAGGCAGGATATATGTTGAAGTGCCCGAAGGCTTTAACTACAGAAACTACACCTTTAAGGTTACGGCTGCAGGCGATGAGCAGGAGGTCAACTTCACTTACATCATCAGGATAGACAACTCCATAGACCTTGATCTTGAGCTTGAGTGGACAAAAGCTGACGGATCCTCTTCGCGAATTTCCTGCGCTGCAGACAAAAATGCGGCAAGAACGGTTGAAAGCGGAGATCTGACGGAGAATGTGTTCTCCTACAAGCCGTATCTCACAGGCACGGCGGCTGAGGATACGGTCCTTGTTTCCGGCGAGTACAGATCAGAGTCGGGACAGAGCGGAAATCTTAATATCAACGGCGGCTCAATGGCATTTGCCAACGCTATAGGCAGCGATAAGGAGACATATTATCTGACCTTTACGGCACAGGTAAAAACAACAGATGCCGACGGCGATCCTTTGGAGAAGACGGTTATTTTCACATACACCATCATCTACAGAGATGTTCTGGATGTAAAGCTGAATTTCAAGTGGTTCGAGCGCGGAGTGACACCCATAACAGTTACTTGCACGGCAGGTGACAGCGTTTCTGCCTCGGTAAAGAACAATCAGCTCTCCGCAGGTGCCGTCAAGTATGAGATGAGCCTTGAGGGAAGCGACTCTGCAGACAGCAGAATACTTTCTGTCCATTACGAGTCTGACAGCGGCATGAGCGGAAGCCTGCAGAGCAGCGGCTCTCTGCCAATGGTTTTGGCAGATGGAGCTGCAAACAACACATACTACATAACCGTTACCGCCCTTGTGGGTACGCAGCGCATAACATACAAGGTAATTCTCCGTTATTCAAACGACATAAGCCTGCAGATGGTCTTTTCCGTCTCTGAAGGAGACCGCTCGGTAATGTGCGAAAACGGAAAGAGCGCCACAGCGGAGATAATTTATGACGATCAGCTGGACGGGGGAATGCTCTCCTACAAGATGTCTGTTACAGGCGGAGATGCAGGCGGCGTGACCATTACGGATGTCAGCTGCTACCGCTCAGGCAGCGGAAAAACAGTAAAAATCAATGCCCAGGGCGAGATTGAACTGCTGTTAAAGGGCGGCAAAACAGGTGAAAATACCTTCTATGTGACTGCAGCGGACACAGCGGGCAAGGTTTATGAGTTCACCATAAATATCCCCTATAAGCACAGAGGCGAGGCTTCTGTAAATATCGTCACAAACCTGACAAACGGTATGATCGTAACCAACGACACCGTTACAAACATGAGCGTCAAGGCATGGAGCGAGGATGCAAACGGAAATATTTACAATATCCTTGCAACAGGTACGGAGACGAAGCTCATAGTCAAATTAGACGGTGAGGAGATAAAATACGCCACCACGTCGGGTACGGCACAGGAATATAATCTTATTCCCAAGAATCCCGAGACGGGTGATACCAATAATCACACGGTTTACATTTACGCGGAAGACCAGTTCGGAAACTACGGCGAAGTGACCATAAATCTTAAGGGACAGCGCAGCCAGGCAGGACAGGACAAGGGTACGGCGACCATGTATATTGACCTTACTGTTTTGGGACTTGGCGTTCAGGGACCTCTGTCATACAAGGTTCTGGCTGATGAGCCCGTGTCCTACTCCATAGCAAAGGCTGTCTGGGGATACGACGCAGGAGACCCATACGGCAAGGCGGAGAACACCTTCGGCTGGGCAAGCGCAAATATAGGCGGTACGCTGGATACTGGCTTCTATCTGAGACGTCTCAACATGGGCGGCGGAGTCGGCGCAAATGCTTTGGGCGGATGGAGCTGGAATGACTTCGGCTCTACAGAAGAGGAGATTTTACAGTACATCGACAACCGCTTCGGCAAAGGCAGCGGCCTTGCAACTCTTTGGAGATGTATTTACAGAAACGGCCTGAATATTGCCGAGGGAAGCTCTTCGTCCATCGGTGAGCATGACTACACCAGCGGTTCCGGCTGGGTTTACTCCTTAAACGGTGTATATTACCCCGGAAAATCCATGTCTGAATACTTCCTGCAGGACGGTGATGTGCTGACACTTCGCTTCACCATCGCATACGGCTGGGATATCGGCGGAGGCACATCGGGCTACGGACACACGGTCGGCTACTGTGTTTCCGCAACGAACGGCAGCTTCAGAATAAATCATCAGATGGAGCAGATCACAAACAGCGACGGCTCTGTACAGTATGTCTGCCGCTGCTGCGGCCTTAAAGAGGACTGTGCCCACGAGAACACAGAGTTTAAAGATTTGGGCGACGGTACTCACGTTCAGTTCTGCAACGATTGCAAGACAAATGTCTCCGACCCCGATGTCCACACATGGGGTGAAGGTGACGACACAAACCATGTCTGCACAGTTTGCGCTCTTGCGGAGGCACACAATCTCCGTGAGGTGGAGAACACAAATACCGCCACCTGTACCGAAAGCGGCACAAGAACAATGACGTGCTCTGACTGCGGCAAAACAGTACAGCAGGAGGCTCCGCCCAAGGGACATGCGCTGGACAATACGTGGTATCACAATGCGACTTCTCATTGGCAGATGTGTCAGGTCTGCCGCCAAGAGGCAGCGGAGAGCAAGAGAAATCACACTTACGTTTACAGCGCTGAGTGGGACGACTTTATATGTACCTACTGCGGTGCGGGACATGATTGGGACTACTGCGGAAGCGGCGGACTCTCGATTACATCAAGCACCTGTCAGAGAATAGATTATTACTGCTCTTTGTGCGGTCTTGGCATGCATAAGAGCGGAACGTTTGATGAATATCACATATATACAGAAGGCGTCTGCACAACCTGCGGTGCTGCAGATCCCAATTACGTGCCGCCTGCAGAGCCTGAACCCGAACCTGAACCTGAGCCGGCTCCTGAACCAACTCCTGAACCTGAGCCGGACACAGGCACCGAGGGTGAATAAAAAGAAACCGTTTTGGAGGAAATACATAATGAATCAGAAAACTGCTGAGATACTTTGTGAGATCGAAAAAGTTATTGTAGGTAAGAATGAGATAGTTGAGAAAATACTGATGGCAGTACTTGCAGGCGGTCATGTTCTTATGGAGGACGTACCCGGAACAGGTAAGACCACAACGGCAAGAACATTTGCCAAGGTTTTGGGACTTGATACACGCCGTGTCCAGTTTACATCCGATACGGTTCCTTCAGATATCCTCGGATACTCTGTATACGACAAGAACACAGAGAGCTTTGTGTTCAAGCCCGGTGCTGTTATGACAAATCTGCTGCTGGCAGACGAGATAAACAGAACCTCCAGCAAGACCCAGTCTGCACTTTTGGAGGCTATGGAAGAGCTGAATGTAACGGTAGACGGCGTAACTTACGCCCTGCCCCGTCCTTTCGTAGTTCTTGCCACACAGAACCCTGTAGGCTCTGCTGGAACACAGATGCTGCCCAGCGCACAGATGGACAGATTTATGATAAAGATCAGCATCGGCTATCCCGATTTTGAAAGCCAGGTAAACATCCTGCGCGAAAGACACATTGAAGACCCCATAGAAAAGGTAAAGCCTGTTCTGGGAACGGATGAGCTGCAGGAGCTTATAAAAGAGGCGGCCGCCGTCCACGTTGCAGACAGTGTTTACGAGTATGTCACAAGACTTACTCAGGCGACACGTGACCACGAGCTTGTTCAGCTTGGCGTCAGCCCCCGTGGTGCGCTGGCTGTATGCCGCATGGCAAAGGCAAAGGCGTATCTTGAGGGCCGCGGCTATGTCATCCCCGAGGATGTGGCAGCTGTATTTACAGATGTCTGTGCACACAGACTTGTGCTGGGCACAAAGGCACGAATGATGGAAGAAAAGGCAGAGAGCGTTATCGCATCTATTCTGAAAGCGGTGGAAATGCCTGTCCTTAAAAAGTAACGGAAACGGGTGCTTTTTATGATAGTTAAAAAAATTGGCTGGCTGGTTTTGGTATTGGCTCTTGTGTGCCTTTTCCTGCACACGGGAAGTGCTGCGGCTCTTGGCGGCGCTGCAGCAGCCGTTGTCATTCCCCTTGTTTTTCTGTCTGCTCATCTGTATGCGGCAAAAAGGGTGACAGCGGAGATCAGAACTGCAGGCTCTGTGCGCAAGGGAAACACGGGGAAAATCAGCGTAAAGCTTACAAATCCCACAATATTTCCTCTTCTTAGTATCAGAGTCGGCGTTCTGGTGGAAAACCAGCTGAACAGAGTGACTTCCCGATGCGCCCTTACAGGTTTTGTGATGCCCAAGAGCAGCAAAACGATGACGCTTGAGGCGGCTGACGACTACTGCGGAAGAATAAGGGTCAGCGTTTTCAGGCTGAAGCTGTATGATTGCTTCGGACTTGCGGGAGTTGGAGTTAAAACAGATGCTGTGGCTCACATGACGGTTCTGCCCGATACATTTGACCAGCAGATAAATATAATTCCCAATCCCCATTCCGCTTCCGACAGCGAAATCTACGCGCCCGACAGGCCGGGAAGCGACCTTTCTGAGACATTTCAGATAAGAGAATATGTAGAAGGCGACAGCCCGCGACAGATACATTGGAAGCTGACGAGCAAATTTGACCGAATGATAGTCAGAGATCCATCCATGCCCATTATCCGCTCTGTCCTTGTGTTTTGGGAGAGAACGGGCGATGACGGAGAATTGAGCCTTACCGATGCTCAGGCAGAGGTTGTGGTCTCTGTGTGCAAGAATCTTCTTGAGCAGTCGGTGCAGTTTACCGTTGGCTGGAACGACACGGACAGAAACCTGTGCATTCTGCAGGAGATACACGACATGGATGAGCTTATTGGCTTTATCCCGAGAATTCTCAGAGCGACAGGCGCGAAAGATGGGGTGAGCGGTGCTTATCTTCTGAATACCATCCTGCGTGAAATACCTGCACACATAATCTATGTTGCAAAAACACCTCAAAGTGAGATCCTGGAGTTTTCTCAGAGTGCAAGCATAACCATGCTGCATTGCGGAGACGGAGAGGGAATCGCTTTTGACGCCGTAAATTATGAAGAGCAGCTGGCACAAATCGATATCTAAAGGAGGCGAAAGCCTTGAAAACAAAAGTTAATAAAGGTCTTCGCCTCGGTTTTTCCGAAACAGCTGCAAAAGGCGGCATGGCAGCTCAGAGCCTTTTTGCTCTGCTGCTGTACTTTGCAGTTGTCGTGGTGATAGCGGAATTCTGCGGTGTTGAAAAGAGCTCGTTTTACACGGTGGCAGCCATAGCGGGTGTTCTGCTGACAGCAGCTGCTGCGGTTTTAGGAGCGCTTAATAAAGAGAAACTGTTTTATATAGGAAGCCTGCTGCTCCTTCTGGTGCTTGTTATCGTATTCAGAGGTAAGATTCTGGACGGAGCGCGGATAGTTTATAACAGTTTCTGTGATACATATCTTGTAAATAACGGAACAGTTCTGCAGAAACTGCAGACAGCGTCTTCCGATGGGGGAAGCGCGGTGTTTGCGGTATTCTTAGCGGTTGTTTTGTACGCAGGATGTGCTGTGACGGTAAAATACATCCCTGCGGCTGCTGCGGTTTTACCAGTTGTGCTCCTTGCGTGCTCAGCGCTGACAAAGGTAATGCCCACCTTTTTCTGCATTATCCTTGCCTTGACCGCCGGGATTGTCGTAACTGCCTGCGGCGGAAAGAATGTGCAACCTGTGAAGGCTGCGTGCTCAGCTGCGGTTTGCATTGTCCTCGCAGTTGCCCTTTTGGCGGTATCTGCATTGCCGCAGGTCAAAGCATGGGCGGAGAAAACATCGGAAAATATCCACAATGATAATCACATCAAAAAATATGAGACAGAATATACAACTCTTCCCGAGGGAGATCTGACAGCTCTCCCCGAAGAAGAGAGCGAAACTGTTCCTGCGCTGGTTGTGACCATGGAAAATCCCGAAGAGATGTATTTTCGCGGATTCGTGGGCTGTACTTATGAAAACGGAGTGTGGCAGCCTGTTTCAAATGCAGTTTTGGCTGAAAACAGCGAGCTTCTGTATTGGCTGAACTCTCAGGAGTTTAATCCTGCAGCCCAGTTTGAAGCTGCTGTAGGAGAAGGTGCTGAGACCTCTCTTGTTACCGTTCAGAATATTGGTGCCTGCAGCGAAGTCGTTTATGTGCCGTTTTCTGTGAGCGTGCAGGGCTTTGGCGAGTATTTTGTCCCTGAGAATTTACACACAGACTCTGTTTTTGGCGGCGGAAGCAGAACTTACGCATACTCTGTTGTTTCAGGCGGCGGTGAAGCTGTAACCGCAGCGGTTGAGATGCTGCAGGCTTCCGATGACGAGGCGGTTCTTGAATACCGCCGTGCCGAGAGCGCCTACAGGCAGTTTGTACATGAAAACTATATGACAATCTCCGAAGAGGATGCGAAGCTTTTGGAGAATGCTTTTGATGAGCTGGGAATTGCCTATGGCGAAGAGCTGACGGCTGAGGAAAAGCAGGAAAGTGCGCTGAAATTCCTGAGCCTGTGCTTCGAAGAAGGCGGTAAAGCTGATGAACTTGAGCTTCCCTTAAATGATGCACGCGGCACGAATTGGCAGCATACAACCGTGGGCACGCTGGTGTTCAGATATTTCGGAGTTCCCGCCAGATATGCGGAAGGCTACATTATATCCGCCGAGCTTGCAGGCAGAGCGGACAGCAATGAGTCCATCACCGTGGACAGCTCCTGTGCTTCAAGCTGGATCGAGGTATATCAGGACGGAGCAGGCTGGCTGCCCCTTGCGTTTACTCCCGGTCTCGGTGAGATGACCGAGGAACAGCAGAGCGGCACGACACAGAACCAGAACAGCACCGCACCGAAGATCGAAGAGGGTGAGGAACTGGAGGAAGAGCCGCAGACAGAGGAAAACGATCCGCAGCCTGACGGAGGCTCTCTGGTAACGCTTAAAAAGGCGATCATGTGGTCGCTTATCATAATCATTGCGGCAATCATTCTGCTGATAGTTTTACTGATCGTAAGGCGAAAGCTGATAATGAAACGCAGATTTGAAAGATTTGCAGATGAAAACGTAAACGATGCGGTTGGCTGGATATTTGCAGATGCAGCCGTGCTGCTTGATGCAATAGGTCTTGACCGTGAAGGCGGTTCTGTAACTGCCCTTTACGGAACGGCTGCAGAGCGCTTTGGCGATGACTTTGGCGAACAGCTGAAGCAAAGCTATGAGCTTAGCGAAAAGGCCCTTTTCTCTGCGGAGACAATGGATGAAGCGCAGAGAGAATCTGCAATGGATTTCAGAAACACAACAGCGGAATTGCTGAAAGAAAACGAAAAACCTGTCAGACGGCTGTGGACACGCGGTGTCCGCTGTCTGTACTGAGGAAGGAGAGCATCTTATGAAAATGAGATACGGAAAAAAGGCTATAAGCTTTGTTCTCGCGCTTATCATGCTTGCCTGCGTGATACCTGCATCCGTTCTGGCTGCACCTGAGAGCAGCTTTGTGCTGGTTGCAGAGTCAGACGGAAAATTGGTAATTGCACCTGAGTATGTAACCTATGCGGAAGGCGCAAATATCGGTGAAGCGCTGATGAACAGCAGCCACAGCTTCGAGGGAATTGAAGATGGGCAGGTATATGCCATTGACGGAGCAGCGGGAAACTATACACGCAGCGACCAGAACGGCAGCTATGACCTGGCGACCCCTGCACAGGACGTCACTCACTATCGCTTCAGCGAGGACACAGGTTCAAGTCAGCCTTCCGAAGGTCTTGTGTTGCTTATGACAGCCATGGCAGATTATCTTCTGGAGCCTGCCGATGTACAGGCTGCGGCGAAGAGCGCCTATGATGCCGCGTACAACAACTTTGTCGGAATCACAAGCGACAGCGCAAAGGTTCTGGCAAAGGATCTGACAGATGCTGTTTCTGCATACAAGGCAGGACAGGACGGCGAAAAGTTTGCCGTAAGTTTTTCTGACGGAACGGATCTTTATACAGCAGAGCGCTATGAAGGCATCAGCATAACCGTTAATAACGCATACGGAAAGAGCTGGACAGATGACGGCGACGGCGTCGTTGAGCTGACAGCGGACAACTATGATTTTGCGATCGTCCACAACGGTCTGCACATCGAGGGAAGCTTCGCCTTAACAGAGAATGCGACCGTGACAGCCGCCCTTCCCGCGGAAAACTGGCTGCTTACAGACAGCTTCAGACTTTCAGGCAGCTACGGCGCCGAGAGCGATGATGATACTGTCAGCCACTTCAGCGACGATGAATTTAAAGTCGGCACATGGAACGGCAGATATGTTACAGCCGTTGTTCCCGATACATTCACGGGTACTGTCTACACAAACACGCAGTATAATTCCGAACTTCTGTCCGAGGTTCCTGAAATCGTTGCCCTGTACACAACAACGGCAGGAGAGAAGAAGGAATTTACCTGCACATTTGACTCTCTCACCACAGGTCCTGTAAATGTATTGAGCCGCGGAGCAAACGGCAACACCGTTATTTACAGAGTTAGCAGCGAAGGCTCTGACGGATACACATATTCTCAGGATTACACGGTTGTCCTTGAGCGCAAGCCCAGCCTGAAGTCTGTAACTGTTGTTGACCAGAGAGGCGTAGACCAGGCTGCCACGATAGCTTTTGACAGCAAGGTCACAGCTTACGATTACAAGGTTCTGGACACAGTTACAGAGGTTACCGTAAGCGCTGAGGGGCTGGAGGACAGCTACGATATAAAGGTCAACGGAGAGGACATCGGCAGCGGTGTAACTGTTGCTGTTGCGGAGAATACGACAATTGAAGTCTCCGTCAGCGCAAACGGCTATGAGACAGTATATACTCTTAACATTCTGAAGGGTGAGGGCAAGGGTCTGTCCTTCATCACAGCCAGCGCCGATGTGGAAATACACGTTGAAAACAGCAACGGCGTTGTAATGCCCTATGAAAAGTTTAAGGAGGGAACATCCGGCAACCGCTATCAGTACACTCTGGTGCCCGGTGAGGTTTACAGCTACGTTGCAACAGCAGGCGAGTACTACCACGTAAAGGATGAGTTCACACTTGAAGAGGTTGCAAACAGCACTATCAAGGTGGATGTGTCCAGAGAAGATTGGCTTACTGAAATGGCTCTCGGTACAGGTCAGCAGGCAAATAAAAAGGGCAGCATCGCCATGGACAGCGAGTTTGCATCCGGTGATCACAGCTACAATGTGGTCATGGAGGACACTGAGTCAAAGATATACCTGTGGGTAAATGCCGGTGCAGACTATACTGTGGAGGCAATTTACACACAGATTCACGGCTCAAGCCTTTACCACAATGTGGAAAAGACCATAGCGCTTACTGCAGGCAGCAAGACTGGAAAGCAGCTCACAAGAGTTCTGCTTGCGGAAAACCCCTACGGAAACACAGTGACAATCCGCCTTTCAAAGCAGGACGGAGGTATGACATACTATCAGGATTACGAGTTGGTCGTTGAAAGACGTCTTTCACTAAAAAACCTTACTGCCCAGTGCGGCGGCAGCGTTGCCGTGCTTATGCATGAGGATGGAACGGACGGATATGTACCTTCTGTGAGAAAGTATGAGATCACCGTTCCCATGGCGGCAGACAGCCTGACGCTCTATCCTGTAAGCTATATCAGAGAGGCCTCGGGCGGCAGCTACAACACCTGCTATGGTGATGCGGAGACTGGCTACCGCGCAAAGGTGGACGGTGTTGACGTAACAGAAGCGGGAGAAGCTGTTATTGAGCTGGACGGAACCATCAACACACAGACCGTGACAATTGAGGTCACAAACGATAATGTTCCGAATTTAAGCGAAACTTACATTATCGACATTCTCAAGTCTCCCCCTGTGGAAGTTACATTCAATTTCTCTCCCGAGGATGCTATCCTCAGCCTTACAGAGGTAGTGTCCGACAGCAGAGTATGGAAAAATGACGGCACATATATGATCTGCGAGGGCTTTACCTACAGCTATACTCTGACAAAATACGGCTATGTAGGTCAGCGCGGAACTATCGAGGTTACACGAAACGCTGAAAATGCACTTGTTCTCATTCTGGATGGCACAGAATATGCCGTTGAGGAAAAGGGACAGGGCGGCGCTGTAACTATTGACTGGGCACTTGAAAAGGCTGCGGAAAACAGCAGCATCGACACAACCATAAAGTCCGAGTGGTCAGACTTCCGCGGCGGTCATAACAATAACGCAGTAACTGATGCACCTATTCCCATAAGCGCGGAAGAGGGAACGCTTTACTGGGCAAATCAGCTGGGCGAGGGCTATGACTCCAACGCTGTCGGCAGCCCCATCATCGTTGACGGTGACATTATCACCTATGCGGGCAACATGATTTACCGCGTTGACGCTGTCAGTGGTGAGGTTCTGGCAACAGGCGAGATGGATCACAAGTCCAGCTTTGCAATCACACCTCCCGTATATTACGAGGGAATGGTATTCGTTGCCCTTTCAAACGGAGCTGTACAGGCATTCAACGCTGCAACTCTTGAGTCTCTGTGGGTTTACACAGATGCTCTCGGCGGTCAGCCTAACTGCCCTCTGACAGTTAAAAACGGATATCTCTACACAGGCTTTTGGAATCAGGAAACTCAGAAGGCAAACTTTATCTGTATTTCCGTAACCGATGAAGACCCCACACAGGAAAAAGAGGCAAAGTGCGAGACATGGTACTACAGCCAGGTCGGCGGCTTTTACTGGGCAGGAGCCTATGTGTCCGATGATTTTGTAATCGTGGGAACAGACGACGGAAAGGCAGGCTATTCAAGTCAGACCTCTCAGCTTCTGATGATCGAGCCTCTTACGGGTAAGCTCCTCGACTCCTGGACAGGTCTTGATGCCGATATCAGATGCACGGTCGTATACGATGAGGTCACAGACGCATATTACTTTACCTCCAAGGGCGGTACTTTCTACTGCGTACAGGTGGAAAACCTGAAATTTGTAAACAAATGGACAGTTGAGCTTACAAACGGCAAGGGTGGTACTCCCATGAGTACAAGCTCACCCTCTGTCTATAACGGCAGAGCATATATCGGTGTCTCCGGTGTGGGTCAGTTTTCCGCATATTCGGGTCATAATATTACAGTTATTGACCTTAATAAGCGTGCGATTGCCTATCAGGTCGAAACTCACGGCTATCCCCAGACCAGCGGACTTCTCACAACGGCTTATGAAGATGAAAGCGGTTATGTATACGTCTATTTCTTCGATAATATGACCCCCGGTAAGCTTCGCGTTATCCGCGACAAGGCTGGTCAGACAGCGCCCGACTATGTCACAACAGAGGGCAGCTACACCACAGCTTACGCTCTGTTCACCCCCACGGGAGATCAGGCGGAATATGCTATCTGCAGCCCAATTGTTGACGAATACGGAACAGTATATTTCAAAAACGACTCTGCTCACCTTATGGCTTTCGGCAGCGCCATTGAAAAAATCGAGGTGACAGCACTGCCTGACAAGACCACATACATGCCCGGTGAGAAATTTGATCCTGCCGGTATGGTTGTAACTGCGACTTATACAAACGGCAAAACACGCGATATTACAAACTACGTCACCTACAGCACAGAGGCTCTGACAGCTGAGGACGCGGAGTTTACCGTTACTTTTGAGTACGTCTTGTATCACAATCAGGAGGACGGAACATCCATGAAGGCAGGCGTTGTATCCACAACACCTTATACCACCATTGACCTTGTGATAACAGACGGTACATTAACGTTGGGCGATGTCAACGGCGATGGCGATGTAAACCGTGAGGATGCGCAGCTGATACTGGACTACGAGGCACAGGTCAGAACTTCCCTCCCTGTGAAAGCGGCAGCAGATGTCAGCGGTGACGGAAATATTGACAGCAACGATGCTGTACTTATCCTGCAGTTTGCCGACGGCAAGTTTGATAAGTTTCCCGCAGAAGCGTAAAATTTGGTGATGAATATGAAAAAAGTTCTGTCTTTTTTACTGGCGATAATGATGCTTCTTTCTCTCTGCGCATGCGGAGGGAAAGAAGCTGAGGGACCGAGTGTTTCCTCGGTTTCCGATTACCTTTTGAGTATCAATGAGACACCTGTAACAGGCTCTGTAGGCGGAGAGTGGCTGGTGTTCGGGCTTGCAAGGGCTGAGGTCGAGGTGCCCGACGGGTATTTTGACAGCTACTATGCCGGCCTTGAGGAGTATGTGACATCCTGCGGCGGAGTTTTAAGTGACCGCAAATACTCTGAATTCTCCCGAGTTATAATTGCAGTTACAGCAATAGGCAAGGATGCCCGAAATGTTGCGGGATATGACCTGACTTTGCCCTTGGCGCATTATGAGCGCACCATTTTCCAGGGAATAAACGGCGCTGTCTATGCGCTTTTGTCGTTGGACTGCGGCGGTTATGAGATACCTGTGACCGCAGAGGGTACACAGGCAACGCGTGATATGTATGTGGACTATATTTTAAGTCTCGAGTGTCCCGGGGGCGGCTGGACCTTTGCCGGCGGAGCTGCCGAGGTGGATATGACAGCCATGGTGCTGCAGGCTCTGGCGAAGTATACCCACAGGGAAGATGTCAAGGCTGCAGTTGACCGGGGACTTGCCTTTATTTCGGGTGCACAGCTTACCCACGGTGGATTTGCGGAAAATGACATGGAGAGCTGCGAGACGCTTGCTCAGGTCATCGTCGCTTTTGCGGAGCTTGGAATTCCTCTTGACGATGCAAGATTTGTAAAAGACGGACATACGGTGCTTGACAGAATGTTTGAGTTTTACATGGCGGACGGAGGCTTCTGCCACAATATTGGTGAGGAAGAGTCCAATCCCATGGCAACGGAACAGGCTCTTTATGCTATGACAGCGCTTTGGAGAAACGAAAACGGAAAGACCACACTTTACAGCGTGGCTGAATAAGTTACATTAATGTCAGTAACAGAGTAGTATTATCTGCTGCACAAATAGCTGATTTCAAAGACCTCGGTCATCGGAACGGATGATCGAGGTCTTGGCTTTTGTGAGGCGATGTCGGGGAGCTGAGGGTATGTCGGTTATGCAGAATGAAAAATGTAAATATCAATCAAATCGGACGAAATGTAAACAGAAACAATAAAAAAGGATGCGATATATATGATGTATTTGTGCAATTTGACGAAGAAAATGTTCGCGTCGCAGATAAATGTACGTCAAAATATCTGAATATAAGCTTCGAAAAATGTTAATTTTAACAAAACAATTATAGAAATATACAAATCGTAAATGGACATCTTACGAAGGTGCGGTAACTTTTGATATTATATAGGTAATAAATTTTACAGAGTGGAATAGTGTTATTATACATGCTTATAGAGATTCGCTTATGTGGAATTTAAAATCAACAAGGAAAGGAAGAATAAAATGAAAAAGTTATTGGCACTGATTTTGGCACTGTTGATGGTAGTTTCATTAGCAGCCTGCGGCGGAGGCGGAGACAAAGACAAAGATGAGTCCGGCTCCGGTGGCAGCACTTACACCGGTGCAACTCCCAACATGAATGAAGACGGCACACCGAACTATGACAGAATCGCTCACTATGATCCCAATTATGATTATACGCAGAACGAGAAGTATTCATTCTGCTACATGGCATGGAATGCTGATATTCTCTATCAGCAGTCTGCAGATGCTTATGAACATTGGTGCTCAAAGTTCAACCTTGAATGGGCAGGCTTTGTAAGTGCTAATAACGATTCGGAAATGTTCATGACAAGCCTTACGACCTATCTTGACCAGGGCGTAGATATGTTTGTTCTTGACCCCGACATTACTATTTTCCCTGCAATCGTTGATGTTATAAGCAACTATGAAGGCGTTGTATGGATGTCTCAGATGGGTACAGCACGTGACTACATCGCAACAGACACAATGCCTTATGGCGAGATGCTTGCTCCCTTTGTAGGCTTTGACTATGAAGGTGCCGGATATCTCTGTGCTGAAAAGCTTATTGAGTGGAAGAATGAGAATCTCCCCGATGTTGATTGGTCTGAGGTTGGCTTTATGTCCTTCACACTGTCCGTATCTCCTCCTCTTTATCAGAGAGCCATCGGTGCTCAGCGCGCATTCATGGAAATTGACGGCGTAAGCGAAGAACAGTATTTTGAAGTAGACGTTGCTTCTTACGGTCTTACAATGCAGGGTGCTATTGATGGTGCGACACCTGTTCTTACCACAAACACACAGTATAAGTATTGGCTGATCTTCGGCCTTATTGATGACCTGGCAATGGGTGCAGCAGCAGTAGTTGAGCAGATGGGTATTACAGACCAGTGCTGCATCAACGCTATCGGCGGTCCCGGTCTCCAGACACAGCTTGATGCAGGCCAGCACACAGCATTCCGTTATGCTTATGCAACACCTAACCTCCTCTATGCAGAGCCCATCCTTGGTGCGCTCTATGCATTCAAGACAGGTATGGCAACACCTGATACACTTTGGCCCTCTTGGGTAAAGAATAGTGACCACGGTGGCGAAGGCCATGCTTACGGCAACCTCCTGCTTCCCAGCTGGTGGATCGATGCTTCCAACTATCAGCACTTCTATGCTTGGACAGATCTCTACTCCGGCGCTACATATTACGGATATGATGTAGAGGTTTCTCTTGATGATTACAGTCCCTTCGTTGAAGTACCTGCAGGATGGACAGATTAATCACGGTTTATTACAGAAAGTACATAAATTAAAATAATGTAGACTTGAATAGGCGTCATTAACATGACGCCTATTCTTAAATAAGCGACTGTATCTTTTATATTGGCAGGTGAAAACTATATGCAAAAAATTTTGGAGTATAGAGGAATAAGCAAGTTTTTCCCCGGCGTCCGAGCTCTTGACGATATTAGCTTTAAAGCTGAAGGCGGTAAGGTATTAGCGCTTCTTGGCGAGAATGGTGCCGGTAAGAGTACGTTGCTTAAAATAACAAGCGGTGACCTCAAAGCTGATGAAGGTCAGCTGATGCTTAACGGAGAGGAACTCCGTCTTTCGGATCCTCATGCTGCTATTAAAGCGGGCATAAGTGTTATTTATCAGGAACGCCAGCTGTTCCCCTCACTTTCTGTTATGGAAAATATTTTTAGTGGAGAATTGCCGAAGACAAAGCTTGGCCTCTATGATAAGAAAAAGTTATATAATGACACAAAAGAACTTATTGCTAAATTCGGATTGAATATTGATCCGCAGGAAAAGGTCGGTATGCTCAATGTTGCATACCAGCAAATGGTTGAGATTATGAAAGCATACAGAAGAAACTCTGATGTAATTGCTTTTGACGAACCTACAGCACCTCTTACTGATATTGAAATCAAAGTTCTTTTTAATCTCATTCAGGAGTTAAAGAAAGAAGGAAAGGTAATTCTGTACGTTTCTCATCGTATGAATGAGATATTTGAAATTTCAGATGAGATAGTAGTACTTAAAGACGGAAAATTTGTTGGTACATACGCAACTGCTGAAACATCTGAGCCAGAGCTTATCAAGGCAATGGTAGGCCGTGATATCGGTGATACTTATTCCGGACTTTCTCGCAACAAAAATATCGGAGATGTTGTTCTTGAAGTCAAGAATTTAAAGACAGCTGCAATTAAGGATGTCAGCTTTAAACTTCATGCTGGTGAAATCCTTGGTTTTGCAGGACTTGTAGGAGCGGGCCGTACAGAAACTGTAAGAGCAATATTTGGTGCTGATGCAGTTTTGGGCGGAGAAATATTTCTTAACGGCAAAGCTGTTCAGTTTAAGGCACCTAAGGATGCGATAAGCAACGGTGTTCTTCTTTGTCCTGAAGACAGAAAAGAACAAGGCCTCGTTATGTGGCGTTCCATTAAGGATAACATTGCTATGCCTTCTATTGACAAGCTTTCCAAGTTTATATTTGTAGATCAGAAGGCAGTATCTGCACTGGCAGATAAAGCAGTTGAAGATTTTTCCATCAAAACACCCACAGTAAATAAAATGGTCAGTGAACTGTCCGGAGGCAACCAGCAGAAAGTAATTCTTGGCCGCTGGATAAATGATCAGGTTGATACAAAAGTACTGATTTTGGATGAACCCACCAAGGGTATCGATGTTGGCACAAAGGCTGAAATATATCAGCTGATTTGTGATCTTGCAAACAGCGGTATTGCGGTTATTCTGATTTCCAGCGAACTTACAGAAGTTATCAACCTTGCCGATAATATTGTTGTTATGCGTAATGGTCGCGTTACCGGTACTCTTGCTGGCGCAGAGGCAACAGAAGAAAGTGTCCTTGCGTTGGCCATGCTTAACTAAGGAGGCGGGATAATGAAAAAAGATAATTTTGTACGGAAGCATATACTTCCTTTAGTACATCAGAAAGCCTTCACTTTGGTGTGTTTTCTTTTAGTACTTGTGATCCTGTTCTCAGTATGGTCCGGTATAGTTGGTAAAAAGTTCTTTTCTACCTCAACGTTTATAAATATTTTCCAGTCGATCGTAGTAACAGGCTTTCTTTGTCTCGGCTCTGCTTGTCTGCTTATCAGCGGAAACGTAGACTTATCTACATCAACCATAGGCTGTTTCGGCGGTATGGTTGTTGCGGTTTGTGCTAAGAATGGCATGCCGTGGTATATATGCATTTTGGCATGCTTCGCACTTTGCGCAGTGTTTGGCTTTGTTAACGGTATTCTGGTAAGTAAACTCAGATTCCCTGCGTTTATTGCAACTCTTGGTATGACATCTGTTGTTAAAGGTCTTACATATCTCTTTAGTGCCATGGGCAATGACGGAGTTGCAGCGAATATCAATTATAATGTTCCTGTACTTGGCTGGTTGGGACGAGGAAAAATACTTACAATACCTGTTGGCGTATATTTTCTGATATTGTTCTTTGTGATTTATGGTATCCTTATAACAAAGACGAGATTTGGTATGAAACTTAAGCTCATTGGCGGCAATCCCTTAGCTGCAAATTTAGCAGGCTTGAATTCGTCCAGAACCATGATCGTAATGTTTATCAATGCTGCTGTACTTTCCGGTGTTGCCGGTATTTTCAACGGTGCACGCTTAGGTCAAGGATCTCTGTCGGCGCTTGCGACTAATCAGTTTACCGGAATGACTGCAGCGATTCTTGGTGGTATTTCGTTCGGTGGCGGTATTGGTGGAATGGGCGGCGCATTCTTAGGTCTGTTGATTTTGAATACTTTCCAAGTTGGTATGAACGTTGTTGGTATCAATCCCTTCTGGGTATCTGTATTTTCCGGCGTTCTGCTCCTTGTAGCTCTTGCGGTTGATTTTCTGCAGATGCAGGGCAAGGGAAAAACCAATAAGCGCGCAAGCAAGGAGGGTAAATAAATGAAATCCACATTAAAGAGATTGCTTAGGGATAAAGCCACTCCTCTATTGGTTATTTTGATTGTACTCATGCTGTTCACTATGGTAATGAGCAGTGGAGTACTTGATGGAGCACCTATTTCTGCAATGTTCACAGAAGGATTTATGGCACGAGTCAATATCCTCTCGAACTTCTACAATCTTGTTATTCAGATATTTATGCTTGTAGGTCTCTCGTGCATCCTTATAAGCGGTAATATCGATCTTTCCATTGCCGGTCAGGCGATGCTTGGCAGCTTGATTTTTGCAAAAATCTGTGCGGACACAGCGCTTCCTTGGGGAATAGCATTTTTGATTACAATGGTTGTTGCTGTTGTTTTCGGTTTGATCAACACCGTAATGGTAAACTATCTTCGTTTCCCCGCATTTATTGCAACTATCGGCGCATCGTCTATTTACAGCGGTCTCTGTAATGTTATTACAGGTGGTAACAACATTCAGATCGCACGTGAAAGCTTTTTGCAAATTGGTAAAACAGTATACTTTGGTGTGTTGCCGCTGACATTTGTAATGGCAATTATTGTTCTTGTTGTTTTCCAATTTGTTCTCACTAAAACAACATTTGGCAGAAGCTTGTTTATGGCAGGCGGAAACCCGACCGCAGCAAGACTTTGCGGACTTAATTCCAACAGAATGAGAATGATAATGTTTATTGTCAATAGTGTCCTCTCAGTACTTGGCGGTATCTTATATGCTTCTCAGCTGTGCCTTGCAAGCCCTACGAACCTTGTTACATCTGCGCCTAATATGACGGCTACATCTGCTGCTATACTCGGAGGTGTTGCGTTTACAGGCGGTGCAGGAAATCTTGTTGGTCCGCTGATCGCATTGGTTCTCATAAATGTTTTTGAGAACATGCTCGGTGTTCTTGGTGTTGGCAGCTATTGGGTTGTTTTTGCACAGGGCGTTTTGTTGCTCCTTGCACTTATCATTGACTATGTCAGCGCCAACAGAAGAGAAAAGGCTATGCTTAAATCTGCTATGGAAAACTAATTTTATAATTACAGCAAAAAACAGGGAACCTATAGGGTGTACCCGACAAGAAAACATAAGGTTTTGCCTTTATCTATTCGGCTATAAACGGACTAAAAAATCCGCCAATACATACCAGTATTGGCGGATTTTTGTTAGCTGAATATATCATAATTCATTATGATATATTGCCATGTGTCGTCTCTGACGACACGGCGATATTAAAATTTCGCATCGTCACAAAGTGACGATATGCGATAGAACAACTGCTAATGCAGTTGTTCTATCTCGAATAGCTTGTGGCAAAACTGCAAGCACTTAAAAAGATAGATTTTGTTCGTAAACGAGGCAGAAAAGCGCTGTAATACTGTATGTCTTAC
>JAFTYM010000032.1 GCA_017461585.1 Oscillospiraceae bacterium
ATATATGTATAATAATCTACATTTTTCTGATTATTGTAATTTGATTTTCTAATTTTTTATGGTTAAATATTCATATCAAAATTTATGTCAATTTGACAAAATCTTAATAAACGGAGATGAACAAGTTATGAATCTCAGAGATTATCCTCGTCCTTTTTATGCAATCAATCAGTTTTGTCAGGCACATTGCAGTGAACTGAAGGGTCAGAGCTTCTTCTTCTACATGGATGGCGGCTATGACTACAAGCTGAACTTCACAGGAGACAACACTCTCACATGGGCAATCAATGACGATGAACCCACAGAGGCTGTTTTCGAGTGCGTCAAGGGTGACGAAAACACCTACCTTGTAGACTTCGACATTGTTGAAACACTCGGCACAGCAAAGCGTTATAACGAGCTTTTTGTTATCGACCTTGATCAGCGCCTTGTAACACGCGTAACATGCCACACAGGCTATAACGCACGTTTCCCCTACCTCATCAAGATGGAGTATGATTTCGGTGCTATCGTTATGGAAGGCAAGGAAACTCCCTTTATCCGTCATTGCTTCTCCTCAGAGCTCATCGGTACAACTGTTGAATGGCATTGGAACTTCGAGATGTGGACACACCACAAGTACTATGATTCCGATTTCTACACACTCACATGGCCCGATGACAGCAAGGCTGTTCAGAATCTTGGTGGTCCTTTCGAGATGCTTCCCTCTCACGATGACGTTACAAAGGTCATCAAAATCAAGGATACAATGTATCTCTTCTGCCTCACAGAGGAATTTATGGAAAGAGTTCTGCAGGGTCCCGTATTCCGCTGCAACAACATGATCTTCCTCCAGAACTACGACCGTATGTACCACGCAGGCCGTACATTCGGCAGCGGTCAGACACCTGAAGGTGAGATTTTCCCCATCCGTACTCTCTTCGGTTCCTTCGGCAACCCCATTAAGCTTCCCGATTCCGTCCTGTATGCAGAAAATGCATACACAGTCTGATTTGGCGAGAGAAAGGAGATACATAATATGAGAAACTATACTTATGTAGACGGCGGCGTATTTATTAAGTCCAAGGCTAATAATGCAGAGCATCACGGCATTGGTCAGTACCGCTACCCCCTTAACTATGAACTTGCAGGTCAGACTATCGTTGTAGAAGCTGACAAGGAATATAAGATCGAATTCCTTTGCAAGAAGAATGCTGCACTTAACGGTAAAGTAACAGCTTACGAGTGCATCAAGTGTGCTCCCCAGCTTTACTTTGTACGTATCGGCTTTGACGTTGCTGTTGTAGACCTTGAGAGAAACGCAGTTACCCTTATCGTAGAGGGCGACATCGTATGCGGCACTATCAAGGGTGCAGAGGGTGCTGCAGCTCACACATGCCCCGGCGATGAAATGGTCGGCACAAAGGTTCGCTGGGTTTACGGCTGTGACCGTTACCTCAATCAGGAATTTGTAAGCGAGAATATAATCAAGGCTGCATGGTCTCCCAAGGATGAGAAGATCGCAGAAAACGCATACCGAGCAGTTAAGATCGGCGGTCCCTACTACCTCGTTGACATGAAGAGTGATATCCTTAAGGATGTATGCGCTCCCTTCTTCACAGATCACGTCATCATGGTTCAGGACTATGACCGCTGCATGGCTTTCGGCTGTGTATTCGGCAAGGGCTTTGATCCCATCATGACAACTGCATACGCAAAGTTTCTGTAAAATAACAAACAAAAACGGTATGTATCCAAATGATACATACCGTTTTTTGTTTTAAAGTTCAACGTCCAGCTTACCCGAAGAGCCCGCCACAGCAGGCAGATCAAACTCTGTACGAAGTATATCCGCAAGTTTTAAAAGATCCTTCTCCCACACTTCCCGTTCGGGAGCCTTATAATCTTCAAAGGGATACGGAGTTCTGAGTGATTCATACTTCTCCGTGCCCATTCTCCGGTAAGGAAGAAGCTGATACGCCACAATATTTCCGCCCAACTCATTTCTTAAAAACTCGCCTGTTTTGCGGATGTTTTCCTCATCATTGTTATATCCGTGAATTACTGGAGTTCTGATTACCAGCTTTTTGCCAAGCTCCGCAGTTCTCCTGATATTTTCCAGTATAAGCTCATTGGATCTTCCGGTGAGCTTTTTGTGCGTCTCGGGGTCCATGTGCTTTATATCGGTTATAACAAGGTCGGTAAACTCATAAACCGCTTCCATGTGCTCACTTGGAACGCAAAGCGCCGTCTCAACACATGTGTTTATGCCGGCCTCTTTGCATGCCTTTAAAAGCTCTCGGGCAAATTCCCATTGAAGCAGTACTTCACCGCCGTTCAAGGTCACTCCGCCGCCTGTTCTGCGGTAAAAGCTCTCGTCACTTTTGATGACACGCATCAGCTCTTTCAGCGTTTTCTCCTCGCCCCAGCTTTTTATCGCATGGTTGGGACACTCATCTGCACACTTCATGCAATCTGCGCAGCCGCCATCCTTTTCAATAAAGCTGACAAGTCCTTCTGCATCAAACTTTATAAGCTCTTTGCCCCTCGGACAAGCCCTGACGCACCATGAGCACTTACCCTCCGTCATACACTTGGAGGGGTAAATTCCCAGTTCTCTTTTGGGGCTTATTGTCTCGGGATTTGAGCACCAGAGACAATGCATTGTGCAGCCTTTGAAAAATATCTCCGTGCGTATGCCCGGTCCGTCGTGGATGGTGTAACGCTGAATATTTGTGATAAGACCTACCGGTTCACCGGCAGCATTTTTATGAAGCATAATGTCACCTTAATCGAAGGAAAGTGAGGTTCTTCCGATAATATCATCCTGCAGAGCGCGGTTCAGCTCTACAAAGTATGCGCTGTAGCCTGCAACTCGCACCAGAAGGTCGCGGTAGTTCTCGGGATTTTTCTGGGCTGCGATCAGCGTCTCCTGATTTGCAACGGTAAACTGGCTGTGCATGCCCTTGCGCTGGATATATTCGTCCATCAGGGCAATGAAGTTGTCTCTTCCCGTCTCTCCCACAAGGGTATTGGGCGAGAACTTCCAGTTTAAAAGTGTTCCGTTTGTGGCTCTTGCGTGGTCAATCTTTGTAACGGATTTGCAGATAGCGCTGGGTCCACACACATCGTGTGAGCAGCACTTTGTATGAACAGCGCCCATACAGTCCGAAACAGGCTCAAAGGCCTTTCTGCCTTCAACAGATGCCCACTGGTTCTGTCCGTGAGCTACGTTTACTGTTACGGAATAAGCACCAGGCTGGAAGAAGCCGCCGTGGGCATTGGGTCTGTGCTCAATGTGCTTGCACCATGTATCCATGGCGAATTTAGCCAGCATATCGGCATAGTCATCGTCGTTGCCGTAGTGGTGCACTCTATCAGAGTTTACGTAGGCATAAAGTGCCTCATAGCCTTCCCAGTTTGCCTTTACGGCATCCAAAAGTTCTTTGCCCGTTATGCGTTTTTCGTCGAACACAAGCTGCTTTATTGTGGAAAGTCCGTCACCTGCTGTGCCGATACCGACGCCCTGAGGACCTGTAAAGTTGTACTTTGTGCCGCCCATTGTTACGTCTTTTCCGTTTTCGATACACTTATCCATGAGAATGGACAAAAACGGCAGAGGACGAACAAGCTGATGCGCAATATCAACAGCGTTTAGAACTGCTACCTGTCTGTCGCACCAGTATTCCATCTGCTTGTCGTAAGCCTCCAAAACCTCGTCAAAGGAGGTCATATTCTCAAGACTTCCCGTCTTAAGACCAAGCTGAGAGCCGACTTTTCCGCAGATTTCCCATCTGGGGCAGCCTTCGCCGCAGTTAAAGCAGCGTCCGTCATTTATGGCGAGTTCAAGTACGCGGGCAATATTCATGTGTCCGCAGTCCTTCCAGCCGTATGATTTACCCGAAACATCGGGCTCAACACAGCCGACGACCTGATAGTTTCTCGCGTCCTTCAGCTCAATGTGAGACGTGAGCATACTTGGAATTGCAACATCATCATTGAATATCTTCGGCTCACCGGTACCCATACGGATAACGTTTGCAACCTTGACCTTCAGCTCCCACGGTGTGCCTGAGTGCATACGCACAGCAAGCCAGGGGCAAGGAAGTCTTGTGTGGACATGGGCATCCAGCACCATAAATGTCAGCTCATTTGTGGAATCAAAACCGTGCTCGTCAATACCTCCGACAGTAAGAGCAGGACCGCCGATGCCTCCGTTACCGAAGGTTTTGATGAGAATGTGATTTCTAAGCTTGTTAAGATCCCAGATTTTTATGAAAAAGTTTTCAATAAGCTCCTGCATAAATTCACGGGTAGCCTCCCCTGTCTCAAGGTCGCGCTTAAAGAAGGGGTACATATACATATCAAATCTGCCGTAGGATACAGAGTGTCCGTTGCACTCTATGTGTATCATGCAGTTTGCAAGGTTAACAAGCTGTATTGCCTGCCAGAAGGTCTTAGGCGGCTCAGTTGAAATGTGCTTTAAGTCAGCAGACATTTTTGTAAGCTCGCTCTTTCGCTTTTCATCCGTCTCCTGTTCTGCCATCTCTTTCGCCAGCACGCTGTAGCGCATGATATGGCGTGTTGCCGCGGCAGCGGTTATGGACGCAGCCTTTAAGAATGTACGCTTCTGAATTCCCTCGGGATCAAAAGAGTCTATTTTTGCAATCTCCTCTTCTATCAGCTTGGAAATTCCGCCAAAGCCCAGCTTAAACAGGCGGTCATAGTCAAGTCCAAGATGACCTGCTCCGCAGAATATGTAAGCATCTGCAAAGAAGATGCCCTTTCCTGCGTGGCTGCCCTTAAGCTCATTATCTGTGAGCATTGCGTTTGTCATATCCTCAACGGTGTTGCCGTTCCAGAAATCTCGCAATGCCTCAAGTCTGTCCTGAGTGTCCTTTGTGTAGGAGAAATAGTCGTGGGTACGCTCTTCGCTGTAGTCCATAAGACCGTCGCGCATTTCGTCCACTACCCAGTTAAGGCCGAACTCGGGATGTACGGGAGCGCCCTTTTTATCACAGCCGAGACAGCCAACAACAAGCTCATGGGGGAAGATGTAGATCGGCGTATTGTCAAGGGTGTTTGCAATACCGTAAGCGCATTTTAAAATCTGCGGTTCACCTGAGTGCGCCTTATAGCTCTCAGTCACAAGCTCTGCTCTGTCAGGAGCTACAAATCCGTTTGTGGATTTTTTGGTGATGGACAGAATTTTATTGATACGCTCAAAGGGCGACGGATTGGGGGTGTTGCCCGAAATGGCAACGCCCCACTCCTTATCCCAAGGCTCAATAGCCTGAGGGGCTGTGTCTATAAGGTGCGCATTTATGTATGTGTCGCGGTTGCGCGCCACATTTTCATCGCTTGTAAGTTTTGTGATGTTTTCCATAAGTCCTCCTTATTAGTCGAAGGAAAGCTCCGTTCTGCCGATAAGGTCGTTCTGCAGCTCTGTGGACAGCTCTACAAAATATGCGGAGTAGCCTGCTATGCGAACCAGCAGATCCTTATACTTTTCAGGCTCTTTCTGTGCAGCCAGCATCATCTCACGGCCGACAATGGAGAACTGGCTCTGCATGCCGTCGTGCTCAAAATATGTGTCCATGAGACCGATAAGGTTGTCTCTGCCCGTGTCGCCTGAAACTGCTGTGGGAGAGAACTTCCAGTTTAAGATAATGCCGTTTCCGATGCGGGAGTGGTCAAGCTTGGCTGCGGAAAGCGCAACAGCTGTAGGACCGCATGTATCGTGAGAGCAGCACTGTGTATGTACGGGACCTAAGCAGTCGGAAACAGGCTCGTAAGCCTTGCGTCCGTCAGGTGTTGCCGCTGTAACAGTTCCATGCATAACGTTGTTTGTAACGGAGAATACACCGGGCATATATGTGCCGCCGTGAGGTGTGGGACGGTTTTCGATATTCTTGCAGTATGTAGCCATAACGTAATGGGCTATTTCGTCTGCGTAGTCATCGTCGTTGCCGTAGTGGTGCACTCTGTCAGAGTTTACGTAAGCGTAAAGGGGCTCATAGCCTTCCCAGTTTTTCTTAAGTGCGTCAAGCAGCTCAGCGCCTGTTACTCTCTTTTCGTCAAACACTACCTGCTTTACAGCGGTAAGGCTGTCTGCAGCTGTGCCGATACCAACGCCCTGAGGACCTGAGTGGTTGTAAAGAGCGCCGCCGCGTGTAACGTCCATACCCTTTTCGATACAGCCGTCAATGAGGAGAGACAGATAAGGCAGGGGCTTAAGTCTCTGCTGGGCAATGTCGATCTTGTTGATCATGGCGATCATCTGACCGCACCAGTATTCCATCTGAATTTCGAAGGACTTCTTTACATCCTCAAAGCTCTCGAAGGTGTCAAGTCCGCCTGAATCAGGGCCGAGAGAGAGTCCTGCGCCTGCACACTTGGAGTATCTCTCACAACTTTCGGAGCAATCGATACATCTGCCGTGGTTAAGGGAGAGCTGAACTGTCTTTGCAAGATTGAAGGAACCTGAGTCGTGCCAGCCGTAAGTCTTACCGGGAATAGAGGGTTCAACACAGCCAACGCCGACATAGCCTCTTGCCTCTTCAAGAGTCTTGCCGTTTCTCATAAGGGACTCGATCATAGGCTTATCGTTGAAGATTTTAGGCTCGCCTGTGCCGATTCGGATTACGTTAAATGTCTTGATTTTGAACTCTTTTGGAGAATTCTCATGAAGTCTTACACCCATCCAGGGGTTGGGGATTCTTGTATGTGCGTGAGCGTCAAGCACCATGTAGCTGACATCATTTGTGATATCGTCGCCGTTTTCGTCAACGCCGCCGACGTCAAGTGCAGTACCGCCCATGATAGTACCTGATGAGAATGTGATAGCCGCCGTGTCGCGGATCTTTCTCAGCTGGTGCATCTTGCAGAAGGAGTGCTCGATAAGCTCCTGCATGAATTCACGGGTAAGGTTGCCTGTCTCAACATCTTTTTTGTAGTAGGGGTAGAAAATCTTATCAAAACGGCCGTATGTTACGGAGTGACCGTTTGTCTCGACGATTATCATGTTTGTGGCAATATGCCAAAGCTGGATAGCTTCCCAGAAGTCTCTTGCGGGGCCTTCCGCTACCTGCAGGCAGTTTGCGGAAACTCTCTCAAGCTCTGCCTTTCTGACGGGGTCTTTTTCAATATCGGCCTTTTCTCTTGCAAGAAGACCGTAGCGGCGGATATATGTGGAAGCACCCTCGATCATGATGAGCTCTGCCTTGTAAAACTCTTCCTTCAGATTATCATCGGGATTTGTGTGGTCAAGCTTTGCCATCTGCTCCAAAACCTGCTCTCTTATACCGCCAAAGCCTATTGAGAGAAGGCGCTCGTAGTTTGCGGTAACATGACCTACACCTGCGTACATAAACAGGCTCTCAAGAGCGATGCACTTTCCAAGATGGCTGCCCTTAAGCTCTTCCTCTGTGTAGGATGCGATAGCAGCCTCGGAAACTGTCTTTCCCTTCCAGTAGTCCTGAATGCTGTAAACATCGTCAATTACGTCCTGAGAAACGACGTATCTGTCGTTCTTTCTCTGGTCCATGGGACGCTCACGAAACTCCTCTACCAGCCAGTCGATAGAAAACTCGGGATAAATGGGCGCAGAGTTGGGAGGAGCAACAAGCTCACCGACGATAAGCTCATCATCCCATATATTGATTTTAACTCTCTCATAAAGCTCACGGAGAGTTAGTGCCCACTTGATATTCTGGGGATACATTGCATACTTCTTGTCGCACTCTGTTACGATCATAGCGCGCTGAGAATCTGCGGTGCTGTCAAGGTTTTTCAGCCAATCCAGCATCTTGTTGATTCTGGGGAAGGGTGAAGGATTTACAGTAAGGCCCGAAATACCCACACCCCAAACTCTGTCATAGGGCTCTATGGCAAGAGGTGCATCGGGACCGTTATTGATGTATTTTTCGTCAATCATGGTGTTTGCTCCTTTCCGTTAAACAAGCTTATTCAAGAGAGTACAGATACCCTCAATATTTACTTCCACAATGTCGCCTTTTTTAAGCCACACTCTCGTTCCCTTTGGTTTTCCGAGAATAACCCCTGCGGGAGTACCTGTATAAATAAGGTCACCGGGGTTCAGCTTAAAATATTTTGATGCGTTGGCGACTATTTTTTTGCAGTTGAATATCATATCCGAAGTATCCCCGTCCTGCACGGTTTCTCCGTTTACGCGGCAGATTATGCGGTTAGGTTTCTCGGGGGCAAAACTGTCTTTTGTGATGATATATGGACCTGTGGGTGCAAAGTCAGGCATGGATTTGCCCGAGAGCCATTGATTTGACAAAAACTGACAATCACGTGCTGACAGGTCATTTCCCACAGTATAGCCGAAGATATATTCTTCCGCCTCATCCTCCGATATGTGCCATGCGGTCTTACCGATAACTATTACAAGCTCCGCCTCATAGTCATAGCACCGCTGCCACTCCGGAAGATACACGTCATGTCCCGTCGGACACAGCGCATCGTTGAACTTACTGAAATACACGGGATATTTCGGTGCTTCGCCGCCTGTTTCAACGGCATGGCTGTTATAGTTTAAGCCTACGCACAGAAGCTTTCCAGCCTCTGTCACATTTGCATATCTGACACTTTCGGAGTCTATGGGACTCACGTCGCACTTTGCAAGCGCAGACGAGATCTTTAAAAGTGCACTCTCACCCGCTTTTATCAGCTCTGTAACAGACATATTTATGCCAAGAGCGTTAAGCGGTATAAGACCGCCATCCGTTACAGCTGCGGATACGATTTTTTCGTCTTCATAATAGCTGCAAAGCTTCATTCGTCATCCCTGCCTTCGGGAACTCCGCCTGCGGTTACACCCCATGCAGGACGCAGGGTAAGCAGTTCATTCACCTGTGATTTTGTAAGAGGACGCTCAATGCCCATGAGACGTGAGTACATGGCAATGGTCGCGTTATACTCTATGCTCTCAAGGCGGTAAAATGCATGTATGGGGTCTGCAGCCCAGGCGACTGCGCCATGATGCTCCAATAAAAGTCCGTTATACTTTCCGCAGAAAGGCACTACGCTCTCAGCCAAATCTACAGAGCCGGGCATAGCGTAAGGCGCAACAGGCACAACTCCCAAAAGGACTACAGCTTCCTGCAGATATGCCTGATCCAGCGGAATTCCTGCCGCTGCAAAGGTTGTGGAAATCGGCGGATGCGCATGACAGACGCCGCCGATATCCGGCATCTCCTTATAAAGGCGCAGGTGCATCTTCACCTCAGAAGACGGCTTCATCGTTCCTGCGAGAATGTTGCCGTCAAGGTCTACCTTTACAAGCATATCCTCTGTCATAAAGCCTTTTGAAACACCCGAAGGTGTTGTGATAACTTCGTTTTCACCGATTCTTGCGCTGATATTGCCGTCGTTGGCATTGGCAAATCCGCGCTGATACATTCTTCTGCCGACTTCAAGGATCTCCTCTATCGCCTGCATTTCGCTTAAATATGCCATTTATGCCTCCTCCCCGAAAAGCTCCTTAAAGCTCTCGGTGTAGGGGTATCTTGCAATACCGCGCTCTGTTACGATTGCTGTGATAAGCTCTGCATCCGTTACGTCAAACGCAGGGTTGTAGCACTGGATCTCATCTAAAGCCATAGGCTTTTCATAGAACTTGGTCTTTATCTCCTCGGGCTTGCGAAGTTCGATTTTGATGTCTGCACCTGTCTTGCAGTTGAAGTCAATTGTGGAAGAGGGGCAGAAAACATACATGGGAATACCGTAATGCTTTGCAAGGATGGCAACGCCGCTTGTGCCTATCTTATTTGCCGTATCACCGTTTGCGGCAACTCTGTCGCATCCGACGAAGCAGGCCTGTACCTTGCCCTCTTTCATTACGATGCTTGCCATATTATCGCAGATGAGCGTTACATCAACACCTGCCTTGTGCAGCTCGTAAGATGTAAGGCGCGCGCCCTGCAGAAGGGGTCTTGTCTCATCTACCCATGCGTAGAACTTATATCCCTTTGCATGACCGTAGAGAATAGTTCCGAAGCCGGGAGAACCTGCAAGAGGTCCTGCGTTGCAATGAGTGAGGATACCAAAGCCATCCTCAACCAAGGAAAGACCGTATTCGGATATGATATTGCACATGTCCTCTTCGTCGCGGTGGATCTGAATGGATTCTGCCTTTAAAATTTCGATTATTTCAGGAACAGACTTGTCCTTATTTTCGAGAACTTTTGCTTCCATTCTATTTAACATCTTGCCAAGATTTACAGCTGTGGGACGGGAGGAATCAAGGTATTCCTTGTTCTTCTTAAACTCCTCATAAAATGCATCAAACTCTGTCTCTTTAGTCTGCGCAGACAGAACATAGATGGCATAACCTGCAAAAATACCGATAGAGGGAGCGCCGCGAACACGAAGCGTGTAAATAGCCTCCCAAAGGTCCTCCGCCTTGTCTAAAGTGAGGTAAACAGTCTCATTCGGAAGCAGGCTCTGGTCGATAATTACGACAGACTTTTCATCCTCTGAAAGTCTTGCGCTGTCAATGCTTATAAGGTTTTCACGGCTCATATTTTAATTCCTCCGTAAACAAATTTTAGAATTTAGTCTATTTGAATTATTATAGCAGAATTTATCAAAACAGTAAATATTGAAACCGTAATAAGTCTATGTTATTATAGTATCACCATTAATAAGTAAGATGGAGGAAAAGTAAAATGACAAAAGCTGAAAAAATCAAGCTTGCGGCAGAAACAGCCCGTGATGCTCAGATAAGAGATGACATCTGTGCAAGAAGCGTTCTTGTTGGTCTCAGAGAGATCATGGATATCCCCGAAGAGATGATCACAGCTTCCATGTCCCTTGCCGGTGGCGGCGGCGGTGGTTCCGGATCCTGCGGTGCTTACTGCTGCGGACTTTTGGGCGTTGGTCTTAAGTTCAACGCACCTCTTGCTGAAGAACTGAAGAACCCTGCCCTTCAGGAGATCGGCGCTGTAAAGTTCAGCGAATACCGTGACCGTTTCTTGGCTGAAATGGGCACCATCCTGTGTCCCGAAGTACATAAAAAAGTCTTCGGACGTTCCTATGTACTCACAGACCCCGTTCAGGAAGAAGAATTCATGAACCTTGAAGGTCATGAGATCAAGTGCGGCGATGTTGTATACGTTGCAACACGTATTGCTGCAGAAATGATCCTCGCAGACGAGGAAGACTAAAAGCATAAAAATGCCCCTGACAAACGTCAGGGGCATTACTTAATGAGGAATTGTTTTATATGAATTTTTGCACTCTCTGTCCGAGAGGATGCGGTGTTGACCGCAGTATACAAACAGGAGTCTGTCAAAGCGGCTCACTTCCGAAAATCGCCCGTGCCGCGCTTCACCATTGGGAAGAACCCGTTATCAGCGGAAATCGCGGCAGCGGTACTGTTTTCTTTTCAGGCTGCAGCTTAAAATGTGTGTTCTGTCAGAACACCGATATCAGCCACGGCAATTTCGGCAAGACCGTAACAGCCGAGAGACTTCGTGAAATATTTTTCGAGCTTATCGAAAAAGGCGCACATAATATTAACCTCGTAAATCCCACCCATTGGGCAGCCCCCATTCTGGAAGCCCTCAAAGAGCCGCTGCCTGTCCCTGTTGTGTATAACACAGGCGGATATGACAGCGTGGATACCCTGCGCCTGTTCGAGGGGAAGATAAGTATCTACCTGCCCGATATGAAATACGCAAGCGGTGATATCGCTGCAAAATATTCCAAGGCTGCAGACTATCCCGAAGCCGCAAAAGCGGCAATAAAGGAAATGTTCCGCCAGACGGGAAGCTATGAAATAGACGACGACGGAATAATGCGCCGCGGCGTTATTATCCGCCATCTCATTTTGCCAAATAACCTTGAAAACACCTTCCGCGTCATCGACTGGGTTGAAAAAACATTCTCACCCGGTCAGGTGCTGTTCAGCCTTATGAGCCAGTTCACTCCCGCGGGAGATCTGACTAATTATCCTGAACTTCAGCGCAGACTTACGCAGGACGAATATGACATGTGCTATGACTATCTTGCAGACTCTGATATCGAAGATGGATTCTTTCAGGAGCTGTCCTCTGCCAAAGAAGAGTATATCCCTCCTTTCGACCTTGAAGGCGTTTAGGGCTTTTTTATACCGAAAAGATACAGACCGGTGCCTGCTTTTGCGGACACCGTTATGCTTGCCGCAGAATAGTCTACAGACGTAAGTTTTTCCCATGTAACGCCTTCGGCTGTTACACAGTTTGCGCCGGCATCATCACCTGCGACGCTGTCAAAATTACCGCATACGTATGTTCCCTCTTCGTAGGGCATAAAGTAAATCACACGCTTGCCTGTATAGCCGCTTTTAGTGTCGGTACGCATAAAATAGTTTTTCGGATTTGCGTCGCCGGCCTTGTGATAAGTTCCTGTAGAAATGTTGTTAAGGCGCAGATAAAAGCTGCTGTCTGCATTTGCATCAGCCTTGAGATCCACGATCAGCATAAGCTGCAGATACTTTGACAGATCCACGCCCTCCAAAGAGAGGGACATGGACGTGCGCTCGGCATTGGGCTGGTAATATGCCGCAAGCTCCCATGGCATGGCATCCAGCTTGAAATACAGATTTGCCAGCGCTGTGTCTATCTTTGAGTTATCACTGTTAAAATCCTCTCTTGAAAAATTGTCTGTTCCCTGCCAAAGGGAAAGACCGTAAAATGGTGTAAGATTTGAAGCCATTTTATCCTCCGTTTCGTTTAAAAATTTAACCCTGCATATATGATCCGAAAAAGCAAAAAGTTGCACGAAAACGTGCAACTTTTTTGATATTGTTTAAAATTTTTCAATACTTACCGCAGAAACCTCGTATGCCGTGCGCTCACTTGTCTCACCGTTTTCGGTTTTTATGTACTTTCTGCTCTGCAGTCTGCCTTCCAACTTTATCTTATCGCCCACTATGAGCTCCGATGCATCCACGGCCGTCTGTCCCCATGCGATGCACGGGATATAGTCAGACTTTCCGTATCTGCGGTTGACAGCCAGCATCATATCGCATATCTGCCTGCCCATTGGTGTGCGCCGAAGCACAGGCGGCTTACAGAGCGCCCCCTGCAGTACAACGGAATTTTCGTCCTCACCGCATGTGACCGCAAGTCTTTTGGCAAGAACGGAGATTATAAGTTTCCTTCCCTCTCCGCTCTTGTTGTTATATGACCGCACCTCACCGCTGACCTCGACAAAATCTCCGTCACCTATCTCGGCAGACTCCAGAAGCTTTTTGTCTGCAATGATATTTATAACATCTGCATTTCCCGACAGCCGTACTATCTCAAGAGGAAAGGTGTAAAACTCCTCATTTTTGCTGTTGTGGGAAAATACGGGTCTTCCTGCAAGAGTGCCGCATAAGTTTACTGCGTTGCAGAAATCTTCCATTTGAACATCCCTCCATATATTATCTGTTTAAGAAATATATGTGAGAGACATCCGTTATATTCCCCAAAAATCATTTTCAGCGCACGTTATGAGAAGTGCTGCCGCGGTGGCTAGAGCAGCGTCAGGCTCAAGGTGCATTCTTGAAATGACAATATCCTGCGGTTCTATGGTCTTTCCCCAAATATCCGTTATCTCCCTCTGCACCGTCATAACGCACCTATCCTCGCCAACCGACGACAGCGTTATCATACTCTGTGGTGACATGCCGTATGTTACCACACCTGCGGCATTATATTTGTGGGCAAAATTCTGCGGCACCAGCAAAAGCTCGTGATTCCCCTGCACCGTACCGCCAAAAGACGGCATTACGATCCCCACATCTGCGTGTTCTGTGCCGATGACAACATTTTGCGGAGTATTTTCAAGAATAATATCCGCCGTCACAGAGCCCGTTTCAAAAACCTTTACAGTTTTTATCATCGCTGGATCTCACGCTCCACTCTGTTGCAAAGCCACATTATGGGTATGCACAGAAGGCACCACATAATACTGAACGTGGGGCAAATCTGCCCAAAAAGATTATACGGCATATTGGCGTAGCTCCAGACCTTCCAGCCAAGACCGATATTTACAACAGAACCGACTATAAACTCCACAACAGTTATGACCAAACCGCCCAATATCCACTTCAGCCACTTGTGTATTTTTCTGCTGAGTGATATCATATAAATAAGCACAAAGCAGGCGCCGCCGGTTATGAGCATCGTCCAATGGGTCCTCCCCCTGAAAGCAAGCTCAATGGCACCGTAACCTGCTGCACCAAAGGCAAAAATAAGCATATACTTGTAGAATTTGGTCATACTTTTCACACCACTCCACTTGATTTCCGCCTTATTTTTACCGATGGTGAAAAATATATGCTTTTTTGCAAAAATTTTTAAAAGTTTTTATTGACAATAGACTTTACGTCTGTTAAACTCTATTGGAAAACAAAGCAGAGCGGTATTCCGTCCTCACCCGGCCAATATGTTTGAGCCGTGGTTAACATCGTTTTTTATCGAAGGCTATGTGTCTTCGTGTCTTGATGTGCGGATGCTGTTTTGCATCCGTGTTTTTGTTTTTCGGGTAATTTTTTGGAGGTGCTTTCACATCGCTAACAACACTTACGAAATCAACGAAGAGATTCGCGACAAAGAAGTTCGTCTCATAGGTGAAGACGGCGCTCAGCTCGGTATCATGTCCTCTCAGGAGGCTCTTAACATCGCTATTGAGCAGGAGCTCGATCTGGTTAAAATCGCTCCCAACTCCACTCCCCCTGTCTGCAGAGTCATGGACTACGGTAAGTTCCGCTTTGAGCAGGCTAAGCGCGAGAAGGATGCAAAGAAGAACCAGCGTGTAGTTGAAATCAAAGAGATCCGTATGTCTCCCGGCATCGGTATCGCAGACTTCAACGTAAAGCTCCGCGCTGCACAGAAGTTCATCGCAGACGGCGACCGCGTCAAAGTCACAGTCCGTTTCAAGGGCCGTGAAATGGCTCACACAAACATCGGTGAAGAGCTGCTGCACAAGTTTGCTGCAGAGTGCAGCGAAGTTGCAACCTTAGATAAGAACCCGAAGCTTGAGGGACGTCACATGGCAATGTTCCTGTCCCCCAAGACAAACAAGTAATGTAATCCAGCTAACGCACTAATATTTGGAAGGAGTACACAAGCTATGCCTAAAATTAAGACACACAGCGGCGCAAAGAAGAGATTCTCTCTCACAAAGTCCGGCCGCGTAAAGCGCGCTCACGCTTATAAGAGCCACATTCTCAACAAGAAGTCCACAAAGCGTAAAAGAAACCTCCGTAAGGGTGCTTACGCTGACGTAACAAATGAAGCAGCTGTAAAGCGCATGATCCTGTACAAATAAGAAGGGGGTTTTGAACAATGGCTAGAATTAAAGGCGCGATGATGACTCGCAAGAGAAGAAACAAGATCCTCAAGCAGGCTAAGGGCTACTGGGGCAGCAAGTCCACACACTACAAGATGGCCAACCAGGCTGTTATGAAGTCCCTCAAGTATGCATACATCGGACGTAAGCAGAAGAAGAGAGAGTTCCGTCAGCTCTGGATCGCTCGTATCAACGCAGCATGCAAGGCAAACGGCATGAACTACAGCCGTTTCATGCACGGTCTTAAGCTCTCCGGTATCACAATGAACCGCAAGATGCTCTCCGAGATGGCTATCCACGAGCCTGCAGCTTTCACAGCTCTCTGTGAGACAGCCAAGGCAGCTATCAACGGCTAAAATAACAATAAATTGTTATTTATATAAGCGCATCGTCTATTAAGACGATGCGCTTTAATTTTAAAACATGCCATGCCGTCAGAGACGGCATATGGCAAAATACAAAATATAACTCCGATACTCAAAAGGGTGTACCCGATAAGAAAACATAAGCTTAAAAAGAAATCCTTTGCCCGTAAACATCGTTATCAAAGCTCGTAAGACATACAGTATTACAGCGCTTTTCTGCCTCGTTTATGAACAAAATCTATCTTTTTAAGTGCTTGCAGTTTTGCCAATATAAATTCGTGATAGAATCAATTTACAAAAATCCGCCAATACTGGTATGTATTGGCGGATTTTTTAAGTTGCATTATAGCCGAATAGATAAAGGCAAAAC
>JAFTYM010000033.1 GCA_017461585.1 Oscillospiraceae bacterium
ATTCTATGCCCATGGTGAAAGTCGTGGTTAATATTCGATAGATCAAAACTACAAAATGAACCGCTGCAATTTTCCTCCCTATGTGGGGTAGAAGTTGCAGCGGTTCTTCGTTTTAAACATTTTTACGGCTCAAAGGCAACTTAAATAGTTGCTTATCCCTATTAAGCCTTCGTATCGGGGATTTTATTATTAATCCATAAGGCCGCAGACAAGCTCTGTGAACTCTGCAGTATCGTCAAGGCCGAGACCTGCAGCAAGGAGAGACTGTCCGTAAAGTATCTTTGCATACTTTGCACACTTTTCCTTATCGGTCGCATAAGCCTTCTGCAGTGCGGCAAATGCGCTGTGATTGCTGTTGAGCTCAAGAACGCGCTCTGCCTTTACTGTCTGTCCGCCGGAAATTGCCTCGGGCAGAGATGCGAAATAGCGCTCCATCTCAAGGCTTACAGCACCCTGAGTTGTAAGGCAGACAGGACGGGAAACCAGCTTGTGGGAGATCTTGCAGACTGCGATTTTTCCCTCAAGGGCTTCCTTCACAAAGTCAAGCAGATCGCGGTTAATCTCCTCTGTGTCCTCCGCCTTCTTCTTTTCATCCTCTGTTTCAAGTCCAAGATCATCGGCACTTACAGAGCAGAAGGACTTTTCATTGTATACCTGAAGCATTCTCACAAGGAAATCGTCGATATCGTCTGTCATAAACAGAATATCGTAATTCTTTGCTCTGACAGGCTCTATCTGAGGCAGGTCACGAAGAGCAGCTAAGCTCTCGCCTGCCGCAAAATAGATGTACTTCTGCTCCTCGGGCATAGCCTCAACATAGTCTTTAAGTGTGATAAACTTTTCCTTTGCTGCGGAGTAGTACATCAGGAGGTCCTGAAGCTGATCCTTGTTAGCCCCGTATGTGTTAAGAATGCCGTACTTAAGCTGCAGACCGAATGCGCTGTAGAACTTTTCGTACTTCTCTCTGTCCTTTTCCACAAGGCGGATAAGCTCTGCCTTAATTTTCTTCTCAATATTTGTTGCGATAATCTTAAGCTGTCTGTCATGCTGCAGAAGCTCACGGGAGATGTTGAGAGAAAGGTCGGGAGACTCTACAACACCGCGTACAAAGCGGAAGTGGTCAGGCAGAAGGGCATCGCAATGATCCATGATCATAACGCTGGAAGAGTAAAGCTGAAGTCCTGCCTGAAAATCCTTGGAGTAGTAGTCATTAGGAGCCTTTGCAGGGATAAACAGCAGAGCCTTGTAGCTTACGGTACCCTCTGCGCTTACTCTTATAACTGCAGCAGGGTCGTCCACATCGTAAAATGTCTCTTTATAGAAATTAATGCACTCTTCTTCGGAGACTTCACTTCTGGGGCGCTGCCAGATGGGAATACGGCTGTTTACAATTTCATTAACTGTATAGTCGCGCCATTCCTTTTTCTTTGCACCTGTCTCTGTAACTTCGTCGGTCTCAACATATTCGCTGCGTGTTACATCCATATAGATGGGCCAGCGGACATAGTCGGAATACTTCTTGACGATACCATTGAGAACATTTTCATCAAGATACTCAGAGTACTCTGCTTCGTCTGTATCTTCCTTTATCTCCATAATGATATCGGTGCCCCATGTGCTGCGCTCACCCGCTTTGATGGTGTAGCCGTCAGCACCTGCAGATTCCCATACATTTGCCTCCTCGCTGCCGTATGCCTTGGAGATAACGGTAACCTTGGATGCTACCATGAACGCGGAGTAGAAGCCAACACCGAACTGACCGATGATGTCGATATTCTCCTGAGAAGCAACGTCATTGTCCTTCTTAAACTGGAAAGAGCCGCTCTTTGCGATAACACCCAGATTCTGCTCCATATCGGCAGCTGTCATACCTACGCCGTTATCGGAAACGGTAATTGTACGTGCATCCTTGTCCACTTTTACATCAATGCGGAAATCATCGCGGTTAAGTCCTACCTTATCGTCTGTAAGGGAGATGTAGCACAGCTTGTCAATCGCATCGGACGCGTTGGAGATTATCTCACGAAGGAAAATCTCACGGTGTGTGTAGATGGAGTTTACCATCAGGTCCAGAAGTCTCTTGGACTCAGCTTTAAACTGTTTCTTTGCCATTTTTATTAAAGCCTCCAAATATATAAATTTATTTTTAAACGTATTTTTAGCACTCAACCCATTTGAGTGCTAAAAATACTTTATCACCGACTTCTCTCCATGTCAATATTTCAAATGTTAATTTTTTTGAGACGCAAAAAGCTGCACAGAAAAGGGTGTACTCGATAAGAAAACATAAGCTTAAAAAGAAATCCTTTGCCCGTAAACATCGTTATCAAAGCTCGTAAGACACAAAGTATTACAGCACTTTTCTGCCTCGTTTACGAACAAAATCTATCTTTTTAAGTGCTTGCAGTTTTGCCACAAACTATTCGAGATAGAATCAATTTATAAAAATCCGCCAATACTGGTATGTATTGGCGGATTTTTTAAGTTGCATTATAGCCGAATAGATA
>JAFTYM010000034.1 GCA_017461585.1 Oscillospiraceae bacterium
TGCACTTAAAAAGATAGTTTTTGTTCGTAAACGAGGCAGAAAAGCGCTGTAATACTGTATGTCTTACGAGCTTTGATAACGATGTTTACGGGCAAAGGATTTCTTTTTAAGCTTATGTTTTCTTTTCGGGTACACCCTTTATAACGTCGACGTTTTTTTAATGCTTTTTAGTGGATCATGACCTTAAGGCCCATAGCCTCAAGCTGTTCTTTTCTTGCCTGAACCAGCTCATCCTTGGGAGGCTCAGCCTCTAAGATGGGATGATTTCTCTGAAGTCTTTCCCACTTAACTGTACCAAGCTTGTGGTAGGGCAGGAGCTGAACGATCTCAACAGCGTCGCCAAGCTCGCAGATGAACTTACCAACTTCGTCAAAGGACTTCTTGGAGTCGTTGAACATGGGAATGATGGGGATTCTGATCTGGAACTTGCCGCCTGCAGCAGCGATCTTTCTTGCGTTCTCGAGGATCAGGGGGTTGGGAACGCCGATAACCTGCTTGTGGAGGTCGGGATCCATCTGCTTGAGGTCATACAGGAACAGATCTGTGTAAGGAAGGATAGGCTCGATGGAAGACCAGGGAGCGAAACCTGTTGTATCAACAGCTGTGTGGATGCCTTCAGCCTTGCAGCGCTTGAGAACCTCAAGAAGGAACTCGGGCTGGCAGAGACACTCACCACCGGAGATCGTTACGCCGCCGCCTGAGCGGTTGTAGAAGGGAACGTCACGACGGATGCGCTCCATAACTTCGTCTACTGTGTAGTCTGTACCGCACATGTAAAGAGCCTTGGATGTACATGCCTCAGCACACTTGCCGCAGTTGTCGCACTTGGAACGGTCTACTGTAACAAGCTGAATCTCTTCGTCACCTGTGGCAGACATCTTCTTTGCACCAAGGGAGATAGCATCGTTGGGGCAGACGTTAAGGCAGTTACCGCACTTGTCAACGCCGACGCATTTCATGCTCATCCAGTTGAGCTCTGTGGGGAATTCCTGAGACTCAGGACTGTGGCACCAGGGGCATCTTAAGGGACATCCCTTTAAGAACAGGGTAAGACGGATGCCGGGACCATCGTGAACAGAGAAGCCCTGCATGTCATAAAACTTACCGGTTAATTCTTTCTTTTCCATAATAAACATCTCTCCGTATGTAAGATTTTATAGATTTTATACTATCATAATAATAGATTGCGCCGAGAAAGTAAAGTACATATTTTTCATCGTGTTATGTAAAAACCGTATAACAAACGATTAAATCAAAACTGTTCGATAAACAGCTTGATAAGAGGATTTTTGCTGTCTTTTTTCCATGCGATGATTTCAGTAGATGCTCCGAGACCGGGAATGTCCTTGAAAATAAGGTTGGGGTTGTTGCGAAGCTGGTGGTTGACATTCAGAGGGAAGATGCCGTAGCCTGCCTCAAGCCAGAGGGCGAGAGCGGCAATGTTGGGAGCTTCCAGCGTTCTTACCTTGCCCCAGCTGCCTGTGTTGCGGTTTATTACGGGGCTTTCCTCAGCCGGGAGAGTGAGGAAAATGTCGTCCTTGAAATCGTCCAGCGTAAGATTTTCTGCATCTGCAAGGGGATGGGATTTGGGTACGACAAGATATGTCTTTGCCGTGCCGACGGTGATATAGTCCAGATCGTCCATATCATCAACGTTGAAGCTTGCGGCAAAGCCAATGTCAACATCTCCGTCTTCCAAAGCTCTGCGCAGTCCTGCGATAGTGTGGCGTGAAAGATTTACGCGCACATCGGGGTGTGCATCGTGAAATGCCGTAAGCCCGTCTGAATAGGGTGGGCAGAGCAGCTGACCGTCTATCATACCGATGTTTATGCTGCCTGCAAAGCCCTTGTGCAGAGCTGCTGCTTTTTCAACGAGTATCTGATAATCCTCAGCCAGATCCTTCATGCCTTCGGCCATCACTTCGCCTGCAGGGGTAAGACGCACAGATTTCTTTTCACGAACAAAAAGGGTGATACCCAGTTCGTCCTCCATGGCAGCTATCTGGCGGCTGAGGACAGGCTGGGAGAGGTAAAGTCTTTCGGCGGCCTTGGTGAAGCTTAAACAGTCTGCCGCAGCAAGAAAACATTTTATCTGTGAGAAATTCATTGAATTACCGCCTTTCTTTAAAATTTAATCCATTTTTCTGTCGGGATCTTCAAATTCCTTGAGACGTATCATGTATGCGCGGCGGATAGACTCTTCAAATTTGAGCTCGGCATTTTCACAGCCCAAAAGGCTGAAAATATACTTTGTGAAGTCGGGGTTGAGTATGAGCAGAGGGCCTAATGTGTATGTGCCCATAAAGTTGTTTCTGCGGATGCCCTCGTACTTGGAGCCGGGGCAGATTCCGTCTCCTCTTACAACCTTGTAAAGATACTCATTTTTGTTGTCTCCGTAGAGATGTGAAAACTGTGACTTAAAACCTACGATCTTCATGCCCTCCATCTCGCCTAAGATGAGGGAGTTGTAGCGGCGGTTAAAGTCACGCTTTGCGGTGTAGTCAAAGATGCCCAGAGCAGGGATAGATCTGTCGCCGTCTTCAATGCTGCTGCAGAATACCTCAAGGGAGTTGCCCACAGACAGAAAAACCGTGCCCTCCAAAATAAGCTCTTCGATTTTCTTCTTGTAAGGCAGCAGCTTTTCAATGCACAGTTCCTGCTGAGACTCTGTCATGGAGCCGATAAAAATCATGTCTACCTTTTCGGTTGCAAATGCGGGCTCATCTGTCAGCTCTGTGCTGATAAACTCTGCCTCGGGAAGGCATTGGGTGAGATACTGAACAGCAGCCTTTTCGCCGTGGAGATTTGCGAAGGCGGGGAAGAGAATTTCAATTTTCACTTATTTCGCCTCCTTATTTTTCAGCATGTTGATAACAGTTTCTTTTATCTCAGCTCCGTAGCCGCTGAAGTTGAGGTCGTGGAGAATGAAAACGCTGTCGCAGTCAAGCTGCAGATATTTGGGAGTGTCAAGCTCGCCCTCTGTGCAGATGATGTTCTCCTCGGGATATCCTGCGATGAGCAGACGAAGCTTCTCGTCCTCGGCACGGATACCGCCGATGATTATGCGCTTTACATCGGGAGTGTTGAGGAACTGGAAATCGGTATCGAATATCCATGTGATATTCTCGGAGGACTCTCTTGTGCCCGCAGCACCGTTTAAGATAAGGATGACTTCCTTTGTGCCCGGTTCGCGGCCTACATAGTCAAACACGCAGGAGCATGCAACGGGGTTTAAGCTCTTTGCAAGGTTTGTTACTATCTTGACTCCGTTTACCTCATCGCTGGTGTGACGTGTGCCGACGATCTGCGCCTTCATAAGAGAGCGGCTTATCTGATCCTGTGTGAGACCGAATTCACGGAGAAGGGCGACAACGCCCAGCTGGTTGTAAATATTGAAAATGCTGTCGTTGACGAGCTTGTATGTGTGCTTGCCGTCTGCCTCTGCTACCATGAGCTTCATATCCCATGTGTCAGCCTCGGCAATGTAGTCAGCCTTGGGCATTGCAAAGCCGCATGCAGGGCATTTTGCCGTTCCGATATGGTGGTAGCGGACGTTTGAAAACTCCAGATTTGCATGGCACTTGGGGCAGATGGACATGTCGTTTATGATGTTTTCACATTTTTTGTGGTCAGTCTCCATGGGGAGGATGGAGAAATAAGATCGGCTGTTGTTTTCTGCAAGTCTGCCGCTTATGATGTCATCCGCATTTAATATCATATGAGTCTTTTCGGGTACGGCAGAATCAATGAAATTAAAAATGTACTCGGTGTGAGCATTGCGCTTTATGGAGTCGCGGAAGAGATTTGTGCAGAGAAGAAAATCAGGCTTTGCGTAACTGTAAATAAGCTTTGAGCTGCGCTCGTCCACTTCAAACAGAGCCAGATCGTACTTTTTCTTTATGCTGCCTGTGATTGTGCTGCCGGAGATGAGGGCGGTCGCGATGCCTGCGTTAACATTGGAGCCCAAGCGGTTGCTCAGAACGGTGTATCCGTTGTCCTCCAAAATGCTCAGCGCAAGGTTGCAGCTGGTGGTCTTTCCGTTTGTACCTGTGACGGCGATTATCTTTTCCGGTTTGCCTATCTGCTGACCGAAATCGGGGCAGAGCTTTAATGCGAGCTTTCCGGGAAAATAGCTCGCGTTCATTCTAAGCAGCTTCTGCACACACATTGCCGATTTTGCAACAAGGTGTGCAGCGTGAAATCTGAGTGAGCGTTTCATTTATATTGACCTTCTTTCGTAAGAGGTAAATGACGATAATTTAACATCTTATTATAGCATTTTAAGAATAGTTTTGCAAATATTAAAGGGGAGTGAGATTATTTGCGCAAAATTTAATGTTGATTATTGATAATATTACGGATTTATGGTATGATTTTATGAAGTATTTTCAGGGAAATACAAAGAAAGGCAGTGAACTCAGATGTACGGTTATAACGGCAAGGTCCTCATGCTGAACATGACTGACCATACCTATACTGTTGAACCTCTCAATGAAGAGTGGGCAAGAGATTTTATCGGCGGAGCTTCTCTCGGTGCAAGATACCTCTATGAGATGATGCCCGCAAAAACTCCCGTTTACGCACCCGAAAGCGTTCTCGGCTTCGTAACGGGTCCTACAAACGGCTCAAAGGCACTTCTTGGCGCAAGATGCACAGTTGTCCACAAATCTCCCGTAACTCTCGGCTGGAACGACTCCAGCGTAGGCGGAAACTTCGGTCCCAGTATGAGAAAAGCGGGCTTTGATGCGATTTTTGTCGTGGGCAAATCCGAAAAGCCTGCATACGTATACATAAACGACGGTGTCGTTGAGTTTAAAGACGCTTCCCATCTTTGGGGTCTCGTGACAAGCGAGGCTGACGCAAAGATAAAGGAAGAGGTGGGCAACGACAAGGTAAGCACAGCACTTATCGGTCCCGGCGGCGAGCACCTTTCCTACATGGCATGTGTCATCGTTGACACACACCGTGCTGCAGGCCGCGGCGGCCCCGGCGGCGTTATGGGCAGCAAGAACCTCAAGGGTATTGTATGCTACGGCACAGGCGTAGTTGAGCCTTACGACGATGCAAGACTTGTAGAGGCCAACAAAAAGTGCATTGAGCACGGCAAACCCGGCGGAATGGGTGCAGGCGTTGTTGCGCAGTTTAAGGACACTGCAACATCCTTCGAATATGACTCCTGCGTTCTGCAGGCAGACGCACCCCTTAAAAACTGGGCTGGTTATCCCGATGAGATGACCGATGATGAGATGTACGCCCTCACAGGTATGTACATGGATCCCCTCTTCAAAGAGGGCTCTCTCGGCTGCAACAGCTGCTATATCCGCTGCGGCGCCAAGTACAAGGTCATCACAGAGAAATACAACAATCCCCATGCTACACGTCCTGAATATGAATCTCTTGGCGCATTCGGCAGCATGCTGTTAAACGGTGACCCTGCAACAGCGGTCATGTGCAACTGGTACTGCAACGAGTACGGCTATGACACCCTGTCCTTCGGCGGCACTATCGCATGGGCGATGGAGTGCTACGAAAAGGGCATCCTCACAAAAGAGGAACTGGGCGGAATTGAGCTCAAGTGGGGCGATACAGATGCGATCATTGCCATAACAAAGAAGATCTGCGACTATGAGGGTATCGGTGTTGAGCTGAACCTTGCTTCCCGCGGTGCAGCCCGCGCTCTGGATAAGGGCTATGAGTGCTGTGTAACAGCCAGCGGAATCGAGCTGCCCATGCATGGCGCACGTTTTAATGCAGGTCTTTCAAGAATTTTCCAGTATGACCCCACACCCGGACGCCACATCAAGGGCGGGCGCGGAGTTCCCTATGGACACAGACCTCCCGAGGTCAAGTATGCTTACGAGGGCACAGGTGCAGAAGATGCAGCAGGTCTTCTTGAGTGGGAGCTTTCCAACTGCTCCGGTGTCTGCGGCTTCGGTAACTTCCTTCTCGCTCCGTGGATAGCAAAGGAATTTGTTGCTGCTATCACAGGTATCGAGCGCACAGACGAAGAGTGGAATATTTTTGCTTACCGCTCCTTCACTCTGCGTCACGCATTCAACCTCCGCGAGGGCTTCAGAAGAAAAGACTTTAAGATAGACGGACGTGCTGTCGGCAAGCCGCCTCTTAAAAACGGTCCTCTTACAGATATCACTCTCGACAACGAAAAGCTTGCAGATAACTTCTACGAGTACCTTGGCTGGGATGTGAAGACAGCTGTTCCCTCCAAGGAATTTCTTGAGATGTGCGGTGTACTTGACTGCGTAATTTCTGATCTTTACCCGGAAGGATGATTTGAAAAATGTTGGCTAAAGTAAAATTCCATTGTAAAGAGATAGTCGGAAGCCTCCAAAACGGTGAATATGATATTCCCGAAGGCTCTACAGTCAAAGACTTTATGGATTTTCTCCAGCAGCAGGCAGGGGAGATAATCCCTGCAGAGAATTTTGACAGTATGGTTTATATGGTAAACGGCAAACCTGCTCAGGAGGATACCCTTCTGACAGAGGGTGCATTTATGCGCGTGCTGTATAAGATACTTGGTGGCTGATATGGGCAGATACGAGAGAAACCATCCTGCAATCTCCGAAAATGAGCAGGAAAAGCTCCAAAAAAGCCGTGTTTTCGTGGCAGGCTGCGGCGGTCTTGGCGGATACATTCTTGAGTTCCTTGTTCGCATAGGCGTTGGACACATAACCGCCTGTGACGGAGACACTTTTGCGCCCTCCAACCTCAACCGTCAGCTGCTTTCCGCGGTGCCGCTTCTTGGCGTTTCCAAGGCAAAAACCGCGGCAATGCGAGCAGCGGATGTTAACCCGGAGGTAGAGGTGAGTGCGCGTGAGTGCTTTATCACAGAGGAAAACGCAGCGGAGCTTATATCAGGCCATGACCTTGTGATTGATGCCCTTGATAACGGAAATGCCCGTCATATTTTGGCAAAGGAAGCCAAAAAGCAGGGGATACCCATGGTTTCGGGCGGAATTTCAGGTTGGGCAGGCAGAGTATTTGTTCTTATGCCTGAGGATGAAATTCCCGACTACCTGTGGCTTGGTCCTGCCGGTACAATGCGCGGGAATCTCGGATTTACCGCAGCTTGCTGCGCGTCAGTTCAGGCAGCCGAGGCTGTGAAAGTACTCATTGGAAGAGGGGAAATTCTTCACGGCAGAATGTTGGAGTTTGACCTGAAAACATCGGAATTTGAAGATATCCCGTTGGATTTAACGAAATAAAAAGCAGAGGTATCGGGTACACCCTTTACCTCTGCTTTTTGTTTTTGAGTTGTGTGTTTTTTGCGGGCGGATGTATATGGACACCCGTCCCCAAATGTCCGCAAAGGCGCATCTCAAGATTTCATTTTTCCTTTGATTTATGTTGAAATCTGCCGAAAATCAGCTAAAATGTAGAGGAGAAATGGGGGGAGGATATGTTTGACCATATTTACGAGTTTTTCGATAAGGCATCAAATCTTGCGTTTTGGATAATCGGAATCGTTTTCCTCCTGATAGCGTTTGCTATCGGCGGTTTTCTCGGTGTGCTGATTAAAGGATTCGTCAGAGGCATCGGCAGAGCCATACCTATATACATAAACAGATCTTTAACAGATCTTGTTTTGCGCGGTATAGTGGTGATTATTGCCATAGTTCTGTGCATTAAAATCAAGCTGCCGTTTGGCGAAATTCTGGATTCCATTACCCCTGTGGGCAGCTTCGATGAGATAACGCGGGATCTCTTCGGCGATACAAATCAGTATGTTATGAGCAACGCCATTTCTGCGGGCTGGAATCAATTTATATTGACCTTTATCTCGTTTTTCCCGCTGTTTATAATTACCGAGATTATTGATACTGTTAAGTCGCTTATTTGCCACTCGGATGATGAGCCGTATTATGGTTTTATCTCCTTTATCCCCGATTTTCTTACGGTGCTGTCAGCAAACGTCATAGTAATGTTTATGGGTGACAGCCTCCCACGTATGCAGCTGGAGTTTCTGAACGGCATAAAGCTGGAATTTGGTTTTGTTCGCTTCATCATTCTCGGACTGCTGGTATTTATTTACATATACTATGTAATCAGCGATATGCTCAGTTCAGATGTTTTTGTTACCATGATGAGCGCAAATATTGCTGCAGCCATACTGAGCGTAGATCTCACAGGGCGTACGCGGACGATCATACTTGTTCTGACTGTTGTTATGGGTTATGGCTTGAAAGTGGCGAAAAGCCGTATTATTGCAAACGCAGGGGGCGATGATGATAGTGCATCGATACTTCTGGTGCCCCTGTTCGGACTTATATCTACTGTGGTTGCAGGGGGATTGTTCCTGATAATTTTCAAAATAATGGGATTTTAATAAATAAAAAGCACCATCCGAAAGGGTGTACCCGATAAGAAAACATAAGCTTAAAAAGAAATCCTTTGCCCGTAAACATCGTTATCAAAGCTCGTAATACACACAGTATTACAGCGCTTTTCTGCCTCGTTTACAAACAAAAACTATCTTTTTAAGTGCTTGCAGTTTTGCCAAAAGCTATTCGAGATAGAAACAGCTTATAAAAATCCGCCAATACTGGTATGTATTGGCGGATTTTTTAAGTTGCATTATAGCCGAATAGATAAAGGCAAAACCTTATGTTTTCTTGTCGGGTACACCCTATATCGGATGGTGCTTTTTTGTTTACTCTTTTACAAAAACCTCGACGATCTCGCCGATGTACATATCGTGGAAATCCTTTGTCTTATAGTGAGATTCAACGATACTCTTGTCCACAAACCCCTCTTCAATAAGGGGAGCCTGATAGACCTTACGGCAGACAAGGGTGAGGCTTGCCTCTTCAAAATATGTGTAGCCATCACCAAAAACGGGAGTAAGCTCCATTTTTGCGACCTTGTCCTCATCGCGGCCTGAGTGGCTGCCCAAGTACATCAGCTTATCGTGAAATTCTTTGGGGAAGAAGGTGAGGGTGTAAAGCGTCTCACGGTCGATAAACTGCTTTGTGTATCTCTGGGGACGGACGTAGCACACAGAGGTGGGCATACCGAAAGAGTGCTTGCCCCAGATAGAGCCGAGATGTCCCCATGAGGCGGTCATGGTGTTGTAACCCTTTTCGTCGCCTGCTGTAATGAGCATCCATTCATTTGCAATAAGTGTCATGGGATTTAAGCTGAGTTCTTCAACGGAGATTTTTTTCATATTTTGTCCTCCTTAAAAATGTTCTCTTACCGTGCCGGGATTGTGTACGCCATAGCCGCCAAGCTCAAGAAGCTTGCTTTTGAAAGCATCACTTTTCAAAACTTCCAGCAGCTTCTGGACAGCGTCCAGCTCCCACGCAGAGTCGGGAATGAGCAGGTCATACTGCTCGTCGCAGATGTGTACAAAATCGAGGTCATACAGCTTTGCGGCAGAGTAAATGCCCATGCCTGCGTCTGCGCTGCCTGCTGCAATCAATGTTGCAACAGATGTGTGTGTAAACTCTTCGCGGTCGTAGCCGTAGATTTTAGAGGTGTCAAGTCCTGCTTTTTTGCAGAGATAGTCGCAGAGGATGCGTGTGCCGGAACCCTTTTGACGGTTGACATAACTAACACCATCTTTTGCTAAGTCTTCGATGGTGTGGATACCCTTGGGATTGCCCTTGGGGAGCATAAGACCCTGTGAGCGCTGAACACATTCGACAAGGCGAACGCCGCCATTGGGGAAATATTTTTTAATAAATGCAGTATTGTATGTGCCTGTTGCCTCGTCTAAAAGATGTACACCTGCTGCGTGAGTTTCGCCGCGGCGGACAGCCATAATGCCGCCCATACTGCCAACGTGGGAAGAACTCATGTAAACATCGGGGAAAGTGCGCTTTAAAAGGTCGGAAACCTCGTCAAGCAGGGGGTCGTGGCTGCCGATAGCAACGAGTGTGTTCTGAAGCTCTGCCTTGGGGCGAAGAAGCTTTACCGTTACCTGCTCGCCTGCATCATAGCCTTCTGTTCCCTGAGGAACTTCCAGAATACCGTCTGCCTTCATGAAAGAGGAGACAACACCGCTGCCGCGGCTTAAGGGAGATGCGATGAGCTTGCTGTTTACATAACCCATGCGAACGCGGACGAATTCCTGATATTTAAGTGTGGAGACAACGGACTTGGAAAGTGTTGCGGTTTCGTATTCGCTCTTTTCAGCATCTGTGCAGCACAGATGCTGAACGATAGGCTTTAAAAGCTGCTCGATTACAATGATGCCCGATACGGGATAGCCGGGAACGCCTAAAATGGGCTTTTCGCCCTTGCAGCCTAAAATTGCAGGTTTACCGGGCTTTATGGCAATGCCGTGGAGCAGAACCTGTCCGATCTCGGAAATTGCCTGACGACTGTAGTCCTCACGTCCTGCAGAAGAGCCTGCGTTTAGGATAACCGCGTCGCACTTTTCCACAGCCTCGGCAAGTGTTGCTTTAATAAGCTCCAGCTTGTCTTTGACGATGGGGAAGGTTATGGTCTCGGCACCCCAGTTTTTCAGCATGGCGGAGAAAATAGAGGAGTTAAACTCCAGAATGTCACCCTCTTTGGGGTCTGTACAGGGAGGGACGATCTCGTCGCCTGTGGGAATGATGCCGATAATGGGCTTTTTGACTACTTCGACTTCCAGAACGCCGCCTGCTATCATAGCGCCGATGGCGGAGGGGGAAATTTCTGTGAAAGAGGGGAGGATCATCTCGCCTGCGCAGATATCCTCACCGATCTGACGGATATGCTGCCAAGGTGCTGCCGCCTTGTAGAGCTTTGCGCTGCCGTCTTCATTGTAGATAACATCTTCTATCATGACAACGGCATCACAGCCACTTGGCAGGGGATCGCCTGTGTCCACAACTGTGAACATATCGGGAGTGAGCGTTACGGGAGTTGTCTCACCGGCACCGAAGGTGATTTTGGCATCTAAGGCTATGCCGTCCATAGCGCTGGCGTGATAGTGAGGCGCGCAGATGTGAGCATATACTGCATGAGCGGTTACTCTGCCGCAGGCTTCCATAACGCTTATTTTCTCTGTTTTATGGCACATGCCATTGGAGAGAAGCAGGTCCATGTAGTCTTTTTTCGCTTTCTCCAGAGGTACTGTGGTCAAATATTCAAAACCCATAGTAAATTCTCCAATCTTATCGGTAAAGTGTTACGGGGACGGTTGCACCGCGGGGAAGTCCCTCACAGTCGCGGGGGATGATAAAGTAGCCGTCCGAGCAGGCAATTGTTGTTATAAGTCCCGATTTTCCGTGGATGGGATGTGCGTAAAGTCCGTCCTCTCCGGCTTCAAGGAAGATGCCCATACACTCTGCTCTGCCGTGGTTTGAGGATATGGCTTCCTTTATCTTTGCCTCGACCGTCACAGGTGTCTCCACGCTTCCGCACATACTGCGGATAAGCGGTCTTACAAAAATGCGTGTTATAAAGTGAGCGGCAACGGGATGTCCCGGCAGACCGAAGATAGCCTTGTTTCCAGCTTTGCCCAAAATCGTGGGTTTGCCCGGCTTTATGGCGATGCCGTGGAACAGGACTTCGCCGTACTCGCTGATTATATCCGCTGTCGCATCTTTCATGCCGACGGAGCTGCCGCCTGATATGAGCACCATATCGCAGCTCTCAAGGGCTTTGCCCACATATTCTCTCAGCGTTTCGCGGTCATCTATAACAGCGCCCAGTATAACGGGAGTTGCTCCGGCATCCCGGACAGCAGAAGCCAGCATGGCTGTGTTTACATCGCGTACCTGCCCTGGTTTCGGTGTTTCGCTTATTGGTACAAGCTCATCTCCTGTGGAGATGATGCCGACTACAGGCTTTTTGTGAACGGTTACATATTCTTTTCCTATAGAGGCGAGAGCACCAATATCGTGAGAGCGGATGACGGTTCCCTTGGGGATGAGCACCTTTCCGGGATAGACATCGTCTCCCTTGTATATCATGTTGTCGCCGGGAGCGCAGGGCTTCAGAATACCTATCGTTCCGTCACCGTAATTTTCGGTGTATTCGATCATGACAACGGCGTCTGCCCCCTCGGGGATGTGTCCTCCTGTGGGAACCGCAACGCAGGTGTCCTGTGTGAGAGTTTTTGTATACTCTCCGCCCATTAATACCTCGCCTGCCAGAGTAAGCAGGGCAGGGATGGACTCTGAGCAGCCGAAGGTGTCTCTCGACTTTACGGCATAGCCGTCTACGGTTGAACGGTCAAAGGAAGGAACATATTCGTCGGCTGTTATATCTTCAAAAACGCTTCTGCCAAGTGCGTGGGACCAATGCACCGTTTCGGCTTCCGTTTTAGAGTCTGCGAAAGCTTTTGATATAGTCTCGTGTGCCTCAAGAGGCGTTAAAACATTAAGCATTTTCTTTGCCTTTCGTAGTTAGATTTTTTCTTGCAAAGGTCTTGTTGTACTCCATTATCCTGAAGGACATTTCAAAGTGGAGCAGAAGATCCACATCGTCAATGGAGATGTCCAGCATGTCTTCAATGCGCTTTAAGTGGTAAATCAGCGTGTTGCGGTGGATGTGCAGCGCATTTGCCGTGTTTGTGATGTTGCGGTTGCATTTTAAATATGCGTAAAGACTGTCTGCAAAGGAAGAGTCATGTTCGCGGTCCAGCCTGAACAGCTGAGTCAGCTTGGGGTGGATAAACATTTCGCTGTTGTCGCTGCACAGCTGTGCGATGTGGAAAATGGCGTATTCGTCATAGCTGTAAATATTTTTTTCCGAATCCATGTGCATACCTACGGAAAGGGCGGCAAGAGCCTCGTTATAGTGGAAACGAAGGTCGGAAAGGTCGGTAAATACGCGGCTGACGCCTGCTTTTATGTTGTGACTTTTTGCAAAATCAGTAAGTGCGTTGCCGATATGCTCCGATGTTTTGTCAAAGCTTGAGACGAGGACGATGTTGTCTCCGTAGATTACGGCGCGGCTGTCGGAAATAAGCTTTTCGAGGTAGTTTCTGATGTAGGGTACGGAATAGTTTTCCACGTCAAAGCCGCGGATATCCAAAACGTGTACACGCAGGTTTTTCTTGAAGCCGAACTTTGTGCGGCTCATTTCAAACTCTGCTAAGATTGGCGTTCCGGCCTTGCCCTCAAGAAGGTTTTCAATAAGCTCCTCGTGGAGCATGCCGCGTGTATAGTTTAAAAACTTGTCCTTCTGCATCTCTGCAGATACAGCGTCGCGGAGCATGGTGATGTTTTCCATATCCTCTTCCGTAAAAGGGCGGTTGAGCTCTAAAACCGAGATGGTGGCGCTGTTTCGTCCGCCCACGATAACGCTGGAAAACAGACGTCGGTTTCCGCCCTCGTTTTCCCATATAAAGGGGGCGTCGCTGTCTGTAAGCTTTATGGAAAGTCCGCTCTGGACATCGCGGGAAACGGTGGTTATGGACAGCATGCCGTCTTTGCGGAATTCCTGCCATTCGCGGTCGGTTTCAATATCCTCATCGGGTGCGAGAGCAAGTACGCTCCAGCTCTTGTCGGAAATGACAACGGGGTTTCCCATCATACGGCTGCCTACGTCTGCAACGCTTTGCAGTCCGCGGGCCTTTGCCAGGGCGGAAAGGAGCTTTTGAGCAAAGCTTATATCATTTTGTCGTTCTGTATTCATTTGTGCTCACGCTCCTTGAAAAGTTGTTTGTAGAATCCTACAAAAAGAAGTTTTGTTTTTCATCTATTTCCCCGTGTTACAGGCAGGGATTTATTATGTATAATAGATGTGAACGATTGGATTTGCCTATGTAATTTTATACTAAGTTAGGCAGATTGTAAACCGTTCGATGTAAATAATCCGTAAATATGGGGATTTTCTCTGTCGGAGAAAGTTCCAAATGTTTAACCTATGCAAAATTTTGAAATGAGGTGTATTCAACATGAGTTCATGGAACAGTCCCAACAAAGTACTCTACGGAACAGGCTCCTCCAAGACTGTTGGTCAGCAGCTGGTTAAGTTCGGCTGTAAGAAGGTCATCGTAGTTTACGACAAGGGCATTGAAGCTGCAGGTATCGTAGCAAAAATCCTCGGCTACATTGAAGAAGCAGGTATCGAAATCGTAAAATACGGTGATTGCCTGTCTGACGCTCCCGATTACACAATCAACGAGGCAGGCGCTCTGGCAAGAAAGGAAAACGTAGACGGCGTTGTTGCTGTCGGCGGCGGTTCTTCTCTTGACACAGGTAAGGGTGTTTGCATCCTTCTCTCCAACGAGCCTCCCATCCAGCAGTATTTTGCTCAGCCCTCCAAGCCCCCTGCAGGTGATATTTCAAACCTCAAGCCTCTCATCCTTCTGCCCACAACAGCAGGTACAGGCAGTGAAGTTACACCCGGCGGCGCAGTTGCAGATACAGAGCACAACACAAAGGAAAACTTTGTCTGCCCCATCTCCCTTGGTATCATCGACCCCGAGCTGACACTTGGTCTGCCCGCATCCGTCACAGCTACCACCGGTATGGACGCTTTCTGCCACGCATTTGAGGCGGTTACATCCAACGACCCCAACCCCTTCTCCAACCTGTACGGCGGCAAGGCTCTGAGCCTTGTTGCAAAGTATCTTGCAAGAGCATGCAAGGACGGCTCTGACCTTGAGGCACGTGAGGGCCTTCATCTGGCAGCTACAATGGCTTCCATGTCCATCCTCGGTCCCTACTGCAACATCCCCCACGATATAGGCGCTGTTATCTGCATGGACCACAACATCCCCCACGGCATCGCAGTTTCTGCCTGCCTGCCTGAGATCATCAAGTTCATCGCTCCCGCATGCCCTGAGAAGCTGCGCATCGTAGCAAAGGCATTCGGTATTGAAGATGTTTCCGATGCAGAGATCGGCGATAAGCTCTCCAAGGCTGTTCTGAACCTTATGAACGAGGTCAATATGCCTCCTCTCAGCAAGTTTATAAAGACAAAAGAAGACCTTCTTGCTTCCGTTCCCAAGATCATGGAGACACAGAACTTCTTCTTCTCCTCCCGTCCCGTAACTGAAGGCGATGTTACAGACATCCTCTCCAAGTCCTGGGACCTGAGAAACTAAGAAAGGAGATAGTTTATTATGGAAAGCATTTTCAATAGCCCCAATCCCATACTGTTCGGCATGGGTACATCCAAGCAGACTGGCGAGAAACTGAAGGAATTCGGCTGTACAAAGGTTCTGGTAGTATTTGACCAGGGTATCAAGAAGGTCGGCGTTGCTGATAAGATCATAAACATCATCAACGAAGCAGGCATCGAGACAGTTGTTTACGACAACGTACAGGCAGACCCTCCCATCTGGTCTGTTGAAGAAGCAGGTATTCTCGGCGCAAACGAGAAGGTAGACGGCGTTGTCGGCGTTGGCGGCGGCTCCTCTATGGACACAGCCAAGGGCGCAAAGCTCCTTATCGCAAATCCTCCTCCGCTCCGTCAGTATTTCGGCCGTGTAGGCGTTGTTACAAAGCCCAGTGTCCCCCTTATCGTTATCCCTACAACAGCAGGTACAGGCAGTGAGACAACTCCCGGCGGTACGATCACAGATACAGAGAACAACATCAAGACAAACATCTCCGGTATCGGCTGTCAGGTAACTCTGTCCATCGTAGACCCTGAGCTCACAATCGGTCTGCCCCCCTCTGTTACAGCTTCCACAGGTCTGGATGCTCTCTGCCACAGTGTTGAGTCCTTTACATCCGCTATGGCTAACAGCTTTTCCCGTGTTGTAGGCATGGAAGGTATCCGCCTTGTCGGTAAGTACCTTGTAAGAGCATGCGAAGACGGAAACGACCTTGAAGCACGCGAGGGTATGTCCCTTGCTGCAACTCTTGGCGGCATCGCAATGTCCGGTCCTTTCTGCCACCTGCCCCATGACATCGGCAGAAGCCTCGGCGCTAAGTTCCACGTTCCTCACGGAAACGGCTGTGCTGCAACTCTTCCTCAGGCAATGCAGGTAATCGCTCCTGTAAAGACAGAAGAGTGTAAGTACATCGCAGAGTGCCTTGGCGTTCCCGTTCCCGACGATGCAACTCCCGAGCAGGTAGGCGAGCTTGTTTACAAGGCAACACATGACCTCGTTATGAAGGTCAAGCTGCCCAGCTTAAAGCAGCTCGGCTTCAAGCTTGAGGATCTTCTCGCAGTAGTTCCCGACGAAGTTGTTATGCAGGTTGACATGGAGATCAAGGCATTCGGCGGCATTGCACCTCCTCCCGTTCCCGTAACAAAGGAACTCATTGCAGACATCATCACACGCGCATATAACGAAAACTAATAATATTTACATATCTTAGAAAGAGAGGAATTTTCAACAATGAGCAACATTGTAAACGCAGAAGAGATCAGAAGCGTTAAAGTCCTTACTCCCCGCCTTGAAAAGCTCAAGGCAGAGTGGGAAGCTGCTGAGCCTCAGGTATATGTAGACGATACACTCCTCTTCACAGAGTCCTGGAAAGAGACAGAGGGTCTGCCCGTAGATATCCGCTGGGCAAGAGCTCTGGAGAAGAGACTGCTTGAGTGCCCCATTCTCATCCGTGAGGGCGAGATCCTTGCAGGCTCCCTGACAAAGTTTATCCGCGGCAACGGCACACTTTGTGCTATGAAGCCCCATGAGATCCTTAAGATGTGCGAGACAGGTAAGTTCGCACGTAAGACAAGTGATACAGAGTCCACAAACATCACTCCCGAAGATCTGGAAGCTTTGAAGCAGGATGCTCTCTACTGGATCGACCATATGCCCAAGGTAAGCACAGTTAACAAGGCTTACGAGGAAGAGATGGGCACAGAAGTATTTGACCTTCTCTTCGATCACGGTATGGTATTCGAAGGACGCGGCGTTCGTGAAAAGATGGACCGCGGTCTGTTCCAGAACTACTCCGCATACGGCGGCGGTGTTGCACAGGTAAGCCAGAAGTGCATTGACAATGGTCTTAACTACGTTATCGACCTCTGTAAGAAAGAGCGCGAGCGTATGTTCAACGAAGTCGACGTAGCAAACTCCCACGGATCTGCTCAGTTCCTCCGTAAGTACTGGCTGCTCAAGGCATGCATCATCTCCTGCGAGGCATTTATCGCATACGCAAAGCGTCATGCAGACGAAGCTCGCAGACAGGCTGCCGAGTGCACAGACGAAGCAAGAAAGGCAGAGCTCATCCGCATGGCAGAAGCTTGTGAGAGATGCCCTGCTGAGCCCCCCAGATCCTTCTATGAGGCAGTACAGTGCGTAAGAATGTACCACCTCGTATGCTGGAAGGAAAGCTCCGACCGTCCCGAAGTTCCCATCGGACGTATCGACCAGCTTCTCTACCCCTACTACAAGAAGGACAAGGAAGAGGGCAAGATCAACGCTCAGGACGCAGCAGAGCTTCTTGGCGCTCTCTGGCTCAAGATCCGTGAGTGTGAAAACCTCGTTACAATCCCCCGTGAGCAGCGTGCAGCTCCCGGTTCTCTCCTTCCCAACATCACCCTCTGCGGCGTAAATGAGAAGGGCGAAGAGCTTACAAACGAGATCTCCTGGCTGGTACTTGAGGCTATGGCACAGATCAAGCTGTCCGAGCCTGCTGTTTACGTTCGCGTAAGCGACAAGATGCCTGACGAGTTCCTCCGTCACGCTCTCGACTGCAACGTTCGCTTCGGCGGCGGCAACCCTGCATTCCTCAACGACGCTCTGGGTACACAGCGTTACCTCGACCGCGGCGTTCCCCTCGAGGACGCTTGCGACTGGAACGCATCCGGCTGCCTCGGCTATCACCTGGGCTGCATGGAGCACCTTGGCGGCGGCCACAACATCAACCAGACAAAGGTATTCGAGCTTGCTCTTAACGACGGTTTCGACCGCAGAACAGGCAAGCAGCTGGGTCTCCACACAGGTGATGCTTCCAAGTTCACCTGTATCGAAGATGTTCTTGATGCTTACTACAAGCAGCTTGACTACTTCGTACCCATCCTCCACAAGATCAAGATGCTGGGTCTCGCTACAGAGATCACAGACGGCCCCATGAGCGGTCTTCGTTGCGCAATGCAGTATGAAGACTGCATCCGCGAGGGTCTTACACCCAAAGAAGGCGGCGCAAGATATCCCGAAGGCTGGACATCCTGGTTCGGCAGCCGTGGTCTTGTTGACATCGCAGACAGCGTAGCAGCTATTAAGAAGATCGTTTTCGATAAGGAACAGGTCACAATGGCTGAGATGCTTGACGCTTGTGAGAAGAACTGGGAAGGCTACGAGGCACTCCACCAGGCTTGCCTTAATGCTCCCAAGTACGGTAACGACGACGAGTACGTTGACGAGATCTATGACGGTCTCTGCAAGAAGGTTGTTGAGATCATGCAGTCCCGCATCGACCCCATCACAGGTAAGAAGCCTATGCTCTTCATCGGTGCTGCTGCAGGTCACATCTCCATCGGTAAGGCAATCGGCGCTCTGCCCAACGGCAGAAACGCAGGCGATCCCACAAACGACGCAGCCTGCTCTGCAATGCCCGGTATGGACGTTAACGGCCCCACATGCACAATGAACTCCGCAACAAACGACGATTACGCTCGTGAGTACTGCGGTTATGCACTTAACATGAAGTTCTCCAAATCCCTCCTCAACAACGATGAGAAGCTTGATAAGCTGGGCGATCTGGTAAGAACATTCGTAAAGCGCAACGGCTGGCACGTACAGTTCAACATCCACAGCGCAGAAGAGCTTCAGGCAGCTCTTGAGCACCCCGAAAACTACAAGAACCTGTTGGTTCGCGTAGGCGGCTACAGTGCTTACTTCATCGATCTTCCCCCTGAGCTTCAGGCTGAGATCGTAAACCGTACAATGCACGAAGTTATGTAAGAAAACTTTTACGAGCCCTGCGGTAATTCGTGGGGCTCGTAAGTTACTGTAATTTCGCGGAAGGAATTTTTAAATGGATTACACAAAAATTGAAGGAACCATTTTCAATATACAGCGCTACAGCATTGACGACGGTCCCGGTGTGCGTACAACTGTTTTTGTAAAGGGCTGCCCCTTAAAGTGCAAATGGTGCTCAAATCCCGAGTCCCAGAGTATGGAGAAGCAGCTCCGTTACCGCTTCACATCCTGCAAAAAGTGCGGCACCTGCGTTAAGGTATGTCCAAACGGTGCTATCACAATGGGCGAGGACGGAGTTATCATCGACCGTGAAAAGTGTCAGCTCTGCGGTACCTGTGTTAAAAAGTGCCTTCTTGAGGCGCTTACCTTTGCGGGTGAGAAGATAACTGTTGAAAAAGCGTTCAAGACGGTCCGCCGTGACAAGGACTATTACGATCAGGGCGGCGGAGGCTGCACCTGCTCCGGCGGTGAGATACTTATGCAGCCCGATTTTGTCGCAGGCATTTTCCGGATGTGCCGCGAAAATGGCATCCATACGAATGCGGACACCTGTGGTCTCGGCAGCCGTGAGGCTCTTGAGAAAATAATGAAATATGCAGATATGTTCTATTACGACTTAAAGCACATGGATCCTGTGGAGCACGAAAAGGGAACAGGTGTTGACAATAAGGTCATTCTTGAAAACCTAAAAGTCGTTGCAGAAAGCGGTATTCCCACAGTTATCCGCGTTCCTGTTATCCCCGGATATAATGACTCTGACGAGAATATCACAGCACTTGCCAAGACGGTCAAGGAGATAATCCCCCACGCACCCATAAACCTGCTGCCTTACCACAAGTACGGCGCAAGCAAATATAAGATGCTGGGCAAGGAATATGAGCTGGAAGAGCTTGAGCCCCTTTCTCAGGAGAGAGAGAACAGAATCGTCGAGATCATCAAGTCCTTCGGTATTGAATGTAAAGTTTCTAAATAGTTTTAAAAGCCTGAAGATGCTAGGGTGTACCCGATAAGAAAACATAAGGTTTTGCCTTTGTCTATCCGGCTATAATACAACTTAAAAAATCCGCCAATACATACCAGTATTGGCGGATTTTTGTAAATTGATTCTATCTCGAATATATTTTGGCAAAACTGCTTGCACTTAAAAAGATAGATTTTGTTCGTAAACGAGGCAGAAAAGCGCAGTAATACTGTATGTCTTACAAGCTTTGATAACGATGTTTACGGGCAAAGGATTTCTTTTTAAGCTTATGTTTTCTTGTCGGGTACACCCTTTAGTCTTCAGGCTTTTGTTGTATCAATATCCGAAACGGTAAAACTGTCGCTTGTCACCAGTGAACGCAGTTTTGTGACGGTTTTATATTGGATGTCGAATATAAATGCTTTTGCAAATTCTCGGGCAAATACGAGATCATCGCTGCCAAGCATGTCACAGTTCTCATCATACAGAATAAGATCCTGAAGATATGTGACAACA